>DATCMT010000016.1:0-31647 GCA_036563155.1 Rhodanobacter sp. | reverse complement strand
GTAATCCTTGAACTCGCCACCAAAACGCTCGGCACCGACCTTCGTCAGCGCCGCTGTCAGCGTCGTCTTGCCGTGATCCACGTGACCAATCGTGCCGACGTTGACGTGCGGCTTGGTGCGTTCGAATTTACCCTTTGCCATGCGCCCTAAACTCCGATGGAGTCAATCAATTGAGGAAACTTGCCCGTGAGTGCGGACTGGCCATGCCGGCCAAATGGATGGTGCTCATGACAGGAATCGAACCTGTGACCTCTTCCTTACCAAGGAAGTGCTCTACCGACTGAGCTACATGAGCATGTATTTCAGCCATCCTCCCTGATGGCAAAGATCAAACCAGCATCCATGCTGGACTCTTCAATAAACCGTCGACCCATGCAACATCTGTGCGGGTCGACATGCTTGGCAGATTCAGCGCAATGGAGCGGAAGGCGGGAATCGAACCCGCGTACTCAGTTTGGAAAACTGATGTTCTACCATTGAACTACTCCCGCCCTGCGGGGCCTCTTGCTGGTCGCGCCACTTTCGCGTCGCGATGTGTTGCCTGTGAAGCTCGTCGCTGGTGGAGGGAGGTGGATTACTCCGGGCATCCTGCCCTTCGCCCCTCCGGGGCCGCGCCGCTTTCGCGTCGCGCTCAAGTGGGCTCATGCCCACTTGTCGAACCATTATTCGAGCCGGTGGTTCAAATCCACCCGGCTCATCCTGGTTCTGCTCCAACAACTTGAATCCGGTTGCGTGAAGCTCGTCGCTGGTGGAGGGAGGTGGATTCGAACCACCGAAGGCGTAAGCCAGCAGATTTACAGTCTGCCCCCGTTGGCCGCTTGGGTATCCCTCCAGAATCGTTTCCCTGCAAATCTGGACCGGTGGTGCGACGCCTGCTTCGGGAGGTGAAGACGCCGAACACCCTGCCTGTCATGCGCGGGGTATCCGTTCTGCAAAGAACGCGTATTGTGTGGATCGGACCCTTGGCTGTCAACACCTGATCGCATCGAATTGCGCCGAGCCGACCCGAAAACGACGTCGACGCGGTAGGCGGTTCAGCTCGGCGTGGCCACCTGCGCGTCAACCAGCTGCTCCATCCCCTTGGACAGTTCCAGCAACTTTTTCGCCTGGGCCTGCAAACGCCTCTCGTTGTCGTCGTGCGGCTCCCAGTGCGGCACCGCCGTGGGCTTGCCATCGGGGCTGTCGAGGGCCACGAACACCATCACGCAGCTGGTTGCGAGCCGCTGCTCCTCGTTGCGCAGATCGCTGGCCTGAACCTCCACGGACAGGTGCATGCTGCTCGTCCCGGTATGAATCAGCCGGGCGCGCACGGAGACCAGGTCCCCGATGAGAATCGGCGCCACGAACTGGATGCCACTGACCGAGACGGTGACGCAGTACGCGCCGCTCCAGGCCACCGCACAGGCGTAACCAGCCTGGTCGATCCATTTCATGACCATCCCGCCGTGCACTTTTCCGCCGAAATTGACGTCGGTGGGCTGGGCAAGAAAGCGAAAGGTCACTTCGTGTTGTTGTCCGGGCATGAGGCGGGTCCACGTATGCGAGGCTGGAGAACCAATTATGCCCGGTCAGGCGGACGGCAACCACGACGCCGGCGCGACTCCGCTCAGGGCATCTCCAGCGGATCGTCGCTGTAGATCGCCACGTGCGGCACGCCGTCCGCACCAATCCAGCCACGGTACATGCCCTGGGTGTTGAACGGCATCGCCACGCTGCCGTCGGCGCCGAGGATGATCGCGCCGCCATCCCCGCCAAGTTGCGGAATCTCCTCGTTGATGACCGCCCGCCCGGCCTGCTGCGCTGATTCCCCCAACACGGCCATGCGCAGGCAGATCTCGCGTGCCGCCGAAACGCGGATGTAGTACTCGCCCCAGCCGGTAGCGGACACCGCGCAGGCCACGTTGGCGTAGGTGCCCGCACCGATGATCGGCGAATCGCCGACGCGCCCGTAACGTTTGTCGGTCATTCCGCCAGTCGAGGTCGCCGCGGCCAGCCGCCCCTCGCTGTCCCGCGCCAGCGCACCGACCGTGCCGAAATGCTTCAATGCTGCCAGCCGCGCGCCCAGCTTCTCGCCGGCGGCGTCTTCCGCGCGCGCTTTCTGCAACTCCTGCCAGCGCTTGTCCGTGCGGAAATACCACGGATCGACCAGCTTGAAGCCCTGTTCGACGGCAAATGTCTCGGCACCGTCGCCGACCATCATCACGTGCGGCGAATGCTCCATCACCGCGCGCGCCAGCAGCACCGGATTGCGCACGCGATGCACCTCGGCCACGGCACCGGCGGCCAGTGTGGAGCCGTCCATGATCGAGGCATCCAGCTCGTTCCTGCCGTCATGGGTGAACGCCGCGCCACGGCCGGCGTTGAACAGCGGATCGTCCTCCAGCACGGTGATCGCGACGGTGACAGCGTTCAGCGCCGGCTTGCCCGCCTTGAGCTCGGCATACCCATGGCGCAGCGCCAGTTCGAGCGCTGCCCGCGCCTGCGATTCGATCTGCGCCGTCATGCCGGCGCGCTCCACCCCGGCGCCACCATGAATCACCAGCAGCGGCTTCACCTCGCCGTGCACATCCAGGTGGCCGTCGCTCACATCGGCAACGGTCTCGAAAACCGGATGCTGCACGCCGAAGTTGCGCATGTCGATCCGGCTTTGCGTACCGATCCCGGTGACCCGGATCCCGCGATAGTCCAGCGGCTTGCTAGCCTCGATCCGCGACGGCAGTCCGTTCGGACGGACCAGCCAGGCGAAGCCGTTGTTCAAGGTGAACAGGCGGCCCTGACCGTTGCCGTCAACGCACAGGGCCGCATCCTGATCCACGCCCAGGCCAACCACGTCGGGATGGCCCTGGTGCCGCAGCCGGGCGACGAATGCGATCAGCCGACCGAGTCGTCCGCGCGCATGGAAGTGGGTGTCGGTGATCACGTGCTGCAGATTCGGCATGTGCAGGAAGCCGTCGACGAGGGTGACCGCCTGGCCCAGAGGATTTGCCAGGGCGTCCTTCGACACGATGCTGCCCCCGTCCAGCGCGCCGTAGGCAAAGCCGCCGAGGATCGCCAGTCCCGCACTGGTCCCGCCGATCGGTTTGCCTTGAACCACATGCTGGTCGAGCAACGCGTTCAACGGCG
This sequence comes from Rhodanobacter sp., assembly GCA_036563155.1. Classification (GTDB taxonomy): domain Bacteria; phylum Pseudomonadota; class Gammaproteobacteria; order Xanthomonadales; family Rhodanobacteraceae; genus Rhodanobacter. The sequence goes on along the minus strand of DATCMT010000016.1, from coordinate 28,524 downwards.
TGTCTTTCCAGAACCGCACGTAATTGGCCTGGTCGCCGCCGGCAATGAAAATGCCGTCGGCGTGACGCACGATCTCCAGCACCCGTGGATCGCTGGCGGCCGCACGGCTGTGGAACACCAGGGTCTGCACCGAGGCCACGCCACCGACGCCGTCGTAGAGTTCCTTCTGCATGTCGTCCGCACCGGACGCACGCAAGATCACGAAGTGCCCGTGGCCGCCCCTGGCGGCAAACCAGGCAAAGGCCTGATGTGGCCATTCGCCGCCGCCCATCAACATCAGCGCCGGCTCGGTGTCGCCAGGACGCGCCGTGCCGGGGTCGCCGATCCGGTAGTACTCGTAGCCAACCCGAGCGCCGCCCGCATCCGGCGATTTTGCCGTGGCGCTGCTGGCGCCAAACACCACAGTGCAGGCCAGTATGCAGAGGACCTGCCACAGATTGCTGCGGCATGGCTCGAAGAGATTCATCGGTCGATACCCCGGTGTTTGTGGCATGGGCACCCGCCGAATGACGGCTGCACAGTCGTTGTTCGGGACGAACCGGCAGCCCTTTTCCCCCATCCGGATGTGGACGGTGCACCGGGTCCCAATTGGGGCTAATGTCGTCGTCGTGGACGACTCTCTCGACAGCTGGTTTGCCCGCGAAATCCTCGTGCATGAAGGCGCGCTGATGCGCTATCTGCTGCGCAGCTGGTTTCGGCGCGAGGAAATCCACGACCTGCGCCAGGAAGTCTACGTGCGCGTCTACGAAGCGGCGGCAAAGGCGCGGCCGACGATGCCGAAATCGTTCATGTTCACCACCGCCCGCCACCTGATGACCGACCGGCTGCGCCGCGAGCGCGTCGTCTCGATCGAGGCCGTGGGTGATATCGACGCGCTAAACGTCTTGATAGAGGACAACACCCCGGACCGACGTCTGGGAGCGCATCAGGAACTGAAGCGGCTTGCCGACGCGTTCGACCGTCTGCCCAACCGCTGCCGCGAGGTGGTCTGGCTGCGTCGCGTCGAGGAATTGTCGCAAAAGCAAGTCGCCGCACGCATGGGCATCAGCGAGAAGACCGTGGAAAAGCAGATTGCCAAGGGCGCACGTCTGGTCGCGAAGTACTTGTACGGCGAAAATCACGCATACCGGAACGGCCAGGGAGGCACGCCGGAGACGGCACTCGGGAACGGACATGAGCAGCAGCAGGGAGATTGAACGGACCGCCGCGACCTGGCTTGCCAGGCGCGATGGTGTCCATTGGTCCGAAAGCGACCAGCGCCGGCTGGATGCGTGGCTGAATCTGGCCGTAGCACATCGCGTTGCCTTCCTCCGGCTCGACGCCGCCTGGCAACAAAGTGGCCGGCTGAAGGCACTGGGTGCCGGCACGAATGGCGGCGGCGTGCCTGCTCGCAGCAGCTGGTCCTGGCCGCGATCCGGCAACGCCGACGCAGCGGCGCACACTTTCCGCCACACCCCTCCACCCAGTCTCACCCAGCGCTCGCGCCGACACTCGGGCGCCGAGCGCCGCACACCACGACGCGGTGTGTTTCTGGGACTGGCGATCACCGCCTTGATGGCCTTGACCGTGACACTGACGATGGGTTGGCGCCACCACACCTCGGAGGCGCAGACGTCCTACCACACCGCCACCGGCGACTTGCAGGAAGTGTCGCTCACGGACGGCTCCAAGGTCACCTTGAGCAGCAACAGCCAGATCCTGGTCACCATGTCGCGTAAAGAACGTCACGTCGAGCTGCTGCAGGGCGAAGCCTTTTTCGTGGTGGCCAAGAATCCCGCCCGCCCATTCGTGGTCAGTGCCGACGGCCGTCGGGTCACCGCGGTGGGCACCCGCTTCTCGGTTCGTCGCGACGCGACCGAGCTGCGCGTGGTGGTCACGCACGGATTGGTGCAACTGGAATCGGATCCCCACCCAGGGCGTCCTCGCCAGGCCACCACGCTCCTGCCGGCCGGCAGCGTAGCGCTGGCCAGCGACAACGGCGTGGTGGTGCACTCCGGATCGGTCCAGCAAGCGCAAGAGTATCTGAGTTGGCGCAGTGGCTTTGTCAGCTTTCACGACACTTCGCTGGCCACGGCGGTCGCCGAATTCAATCGATACAACACGCGCAAGATCGTGATCGGCGATGCACAGATCGGAGCCATGCGCGTAGGCGGCAATTTTCGCTGGTCCAATACCGACGCCTTTGTCCGGCTGCTGGTGCAGGGCTTTCCGATCAAGGCAAACCGCCGAGGCGACACCATCGTGCTGACCCGACGCTGACCCGCGCCGATTGCGGCCGGAACGGGGGGAATTGCCGTTCTGATTCGTCTCGGCAAGGACAAGGCGCACATCGTGTGTGCCTGCCAGGGGAGAGGTAACCATGACCCGTTCGCTGCACGGCGCACTGTTGATCTTGACCTGTTCGGTCCCTGCCATCGCAGTGGCGCAAGCGCCGGTTGCCCGGCAAATCGACATTCCCGCCGGCGACCTTGTCACGGCACTGGACACCCTGGCCCGCCAATCCGGTGCGCAATTCATCTATCAAGCCGACCGACTCCGCGGAGCGCGTAGCCCAGGCGTGCGTGGGATGCTGTCGACCGATGACGCCCTCCGGATACTGCTTGCCGGCAGCGGCTTCACAGTACATCGCGACGACTCCGGCGCCGTCGTCATCGTCAAGGCGGCGCCCGCAGCGGCCGTACCTGCCGGCAACCGCAGCTCGTCGGCCGCCGACCCGCAGGAGGCCACCAGGCTGGAAGAAGTCCAGGTGACCGGCTCGCGTATCCCGCGCGCCCAGATCGAAGGGCCCGCCCCGGTCACCGTGATCACCGCGAACGAGATCAGATCCGCCGGATTCGCCAGCGTGCCCGATGTGATGCGCGCGATCACCCAGAACAGCGGCGAGACCCAGAGCCAGCAATCGGCCAGCGGCGCTGACTTTTCGCCCGGCGCCGAAGAAGTGGATCTGCGTGGCCTCGGCCCCAATCACACCCTGGTGTTGGTCAACGGTCGCCGCATCGCCGACTTTCCGCTGCCGTTCAAGGGCCGCAGCAACTTCACCGATATCTCCAACATCCCGATCGGCATGATCGACCGCATCGAAGTGCTCACCGGCAGCGCCTCGGCGGTATACGGATCCGACGCGATTTCCGGCGTGGTCAACTTCATCCTCAAGCAGCATGCCGACGGCACCACCATCGACCTGCGTTATGGCGACACTACCCGCGGTGGCGGCGCGTCGACCAAGCTGAACTTCTCCACCGGCTTTTCCCACAACGACTTCAACCTGGTGTTTGGTGCCGAGCTGCTTGATCAGAAGCCGCTGTGGGCGTACCAGCGCAAGATCCAGGACTCCACTGCCGACGCGCCCACCACTCGCTCGCAAGTGCCGCGGCGGGCCTTCCTCAATTACGACGAAAACGTCGATTACATCGATCCAGGTCAGGCCACCTGTGATGCCTTGGCGTATCTCAATGGCGGCACGACCGTCTATGCCAACCGGCCCCGCTACGGATATTTCTGCGGCAGCGCCGAAGCGATCGGCTACGGCACCATCCTCAGTCGGCGGCGCGGCATCAACACCTATACGTCGGCCAACATGAAAATCAACGACACCCTGTCGTGGTTTGGCGACATGCAGCTGGGTTACAGCAAGGTCGAACTGTTCCGCGATGTCGAGCAATGGAACTATCAGCAAGCCGACGGCAACGAGGACGGCTATTTCTACAACGCGCACAGCGGCATGATCGAGAACTGGTACCGCCAGTTTTCCCCGGAAGAGATGGGCGGCCTCGGCCGCGGGATGATCGAGAACACGCAGAAGACCTTCAGCCTGACCACCGGATTCAAGGGCACGTTCGGGCAAGCCTGGGACTACGAGGCCTCGTTGAGCCACTCGCAATACAAGGCGCTGATCAGCTGGCCGCAGACCATCGCGGCGAAGGCCAATGATCTTTATCTCGGCCCGCAACTGGGTGTCGATCCTGGCAGCGGCCTGCCGATTTTCGACGCCGATCCGGTCCGCCTGTACACGCCGCTGACCCGCAGCGAGTACGACTCGATCACCGCGCGTACCAACTATCACCCGGAATCGCGCAGCGACACGCTGGCATTCACGCTGACCAATACCGAACTGTTCACCATGCCGGCCGGGCCGGCCGGTTTTGCCGGTGTGGTCGAATACGGCAACCAGGCCTACGACCTCAAGCCCGATCCGCTGGCCACCCAGTATTACTACTACAGCTGGAAGGACTCGGCGGGTCGAGGCAAGCGCAATCGCTGGGCCACCGCCGGCGAGCTGCGGCTGCCCTTGCTGGACTCACTCAACCTCAGTCTGGCCGGGCGCTACGACCAGTATCGTCTTGCCGACCACCAGACCGGCAAGCTGACCTACAGCACCGGTCTGGAGTGGCGCCCGATCGACACCTTGCTGCTGCGCGGCTCCTACGGCACCGCATTCCGCGCGCCGGACCTGCATTACGTCTTCGCGGGCATCGGCAACGATGAAACCTCGGGCAACGACTACTACCGCTGCCGCACCGAAGAGCCCAACGAAGACATCACCGACTGTTCGTACTCCGACGAAGGCCTGATTCGCACCCGTCAGGGCAACCGCGACCTGGACTCCGAAACGAGCACCTCGTGGACCGCCGGCTTCGTCTGGTCGCCGGCCCCGAACCTGGACTTGTCGGTCGACTACTTCAACATCCGCATGCGCAACCAGGTGCAGGATCTCAGCACCGACCGCATCCTGCAGCTGGAAGCAAATTGCAGGATCGGCACTGACGTCAATGGCAACCCGGTCGATCCGAATTCGCCCAGCTGCATCGACGCCATCGCGCGGGTCAATCGCTACCCGACAGACAGCACGGTGGACCCGGGCGGCCTGTACGGAATCTTCGTCAATCCGATCAACGTGGCCAACGAGCGCACCAGCGGCATCGATGTCAGCGCGCACTACAAGCTGGAAACCGCGATCGGCACGTTCAGCCTTGCCGGCAACTACACCTGGACGCGCAACCACTTGTTCCAGCAGTACCCCGGTGACCCTACCGTGGACGAACTGGCGGTCAACAGCGGCTTCGACATCCCGCGGGAAAAGACCAGCGCCAGCGTGTCGTGGGAGCGCGAGGCATGGTCAGCCACCCTCTTCGGCACCCGCCTGGGTCGCCTGCCGAACTCGTGGTCGTACGACCAAGTCGTCGACACCTCGGCCGGCGATCCCGCCTGGGTCCACGCCACCTACCGCTACAACGCCACGCTGCAATACAAGTTCAACGACCATGCCCGGTTGTCGCTGGCGGTGGACAACCTTTTCGACAAGATGCCACCACGCGACCCGACCTACACTTCGTATCCGTACTACGACATCTCGTGGTTCGATGCAGCCGGACGCAGCTACTTCGTGCAATTCACCTACAAGCTCGGTGGCAGCCCGTTGTAAGCATGCCGGATGCGACGCCCTTCGCCGTCAACGGACGAAGGGTCGCGTGTCCATCGACCGCTACACGTTGAACAGGAAGTGCAGCACGTCGCCGTCCTTGACGACATATTCCTTGCCTTCCTTGCGCAGACGGCCCGCCGCGGCGGCGCCGGCTTCGCCCTTGTACTGGATGAAGTCGTCGTAGCCAACCGTTTCGGCGCGGATGAAGCCGCGTTCGAAGTCGGTATGGATCACGCCGGCCGCCTGCGGCGCGGTAGCCCCGCGCTTCACCTGCCAGGCGCGCACCTCCTTCACGCCGGCGGTGAAGTAAGTCTGCAAATCGAGCAGCTTGTAGCCTGCGCGGATCACGCGGTTCAGACCAGGCTCGTCCAGGCCCATGTCCTTCAGGAATTCGTCGCGGTCGGCGTCGTCCAGCTGTGCCAGCTCTTCCTCGATCGAGGCGCACACCGGCACCACCTCGGCACCCTCGGTGGCCGCACGGGCGCGCACCGCATCCAGCAAGGGATTGTTCTCGAAACCGTCATCGGCCACGTTGGCAATGTACATCAGCGGTTTCAGGGTGAGCAGGAACAAGTCGCGCACCAGCGCCCGTTCCTCTTCGTCCAGGCCCAGGCTGCGCGCCGAATGGCCTTCGTTGAGTCCTGCCGAAAGCTTCTGCAACACCGGCTTCTTCGCCAACGCTTCCTTGTCGTTGGCCTTGGCGGCACGCTCGGCACGATTCAACGCCTTGTCCACCGATTCGAGGTCGGCCAAAGCCAGCTCGGTGTCGATCGTCTCGATGTCGGCGAGCGGATCCACCTTGCCCGCCACGTGGATCACATCGCCTTCAAAACAGCGCACCACATGGGCAATTGCGTCCACCTCACGGATATGGGCCAGGAACTTGTTGCCAAGGCCCTCGCCCTTCGACGCGCCGGCGACCAGCCCGGCGATATCGACGAACTCCACCGCGGTGGGAACAACCTTCTGCGGGTTGACGATGGCGGCCAGTGCATTCAGCCGCGGATCCGGCACCGGCACCACGCCGACATTCGGCTCGATCGTGCAGAACGGAAAATTCGCCGCGGCGATACCCGCCTTGGTCAGCGCGTTGAACAGGGTGGACTTGCCGACGTTGGGCAGGCCGACAATGCCGCATTTGATACCCATGGTGGGACTCCGGGAAACGTGAAACGGGGTACAGGAAACATGAAATTGATGGGGACGCGAACGCTGCAAATTTGATCAAGCGCTTACGCCTCACGGTCCCCGTTCCCCGATCCCGCAGGTGTATGTAGATGCTGCATCGCCTTGTCGAACTGGCCAGCTACCGCCAGCGGCAACACGTCGAGCGCTCGACCGACAGCCTCGATGATCGCCTCTTCATCCGGTGCGGATGGACGTCCCAGGACCCATGGAGTGACCTGGTCGCGACGGCCTGGATGACCAATGCCCACCCGCAGTCGATGGAAGCGGCCGTGACCGAGGTGTCCCATGATGTCGCGCAGACCATTCTGGCCGCCGTGGCCACCGTCGAACTTCAGGCGCGCAGTACCGGGCGGCAGATCCAGGTCATCGTGAGCGACCAGGCACTGCTCCGGCTCGATCTTGTAGTAGCGCAACGCCGAAGCTACAGCGATGCCGCTCTTGTTCATGAAGGTGGCCGGCTTGAGCAGCCACACGGATTCGCCGGCAAGGCGCACGCGGCAGGCCTCGCCGTGCAGTTTGCCGTCGAAAGCGAAGCGCTCGCCGTGACCGCTCGCCAGAGCGTCAACTAGCCAGAACCCGGCATTGTGCCGGGTTCGGAGATATTCGGCGCCGGGATTGCCCAGTCCGACAATGAGTCGCAAACCAGCCATGTCGACAAGTAGCCGAGCCAGCCCACGCCCCAGCGGAGCGTGGGCTGGTGCGACTTACTTCTTGTCGTCCTTCTTGGCCGGTGCCGGAGCCGCAGCAGCAGGGGTCGCGGCGGGCGCGGCAGCGTCCTCGGCGGGGGCCTCTTCGACTTCTTCCTGCACCATGTTGGCCGTCACCACCGCGATGTCATGGCCTTCACCGCCACGTGCGGTGACCAGTTCCACGTTCGGCGGCAGCTTCAGCTGCGACAGATGGATGATGTCGCCAGGCTTCAGATCGGCCAGATCGAGCTGAATGGACTCGGGCAGGTCCTTCGGCAGGCAGATAACTTCCACTTCGATCACGTTGTGCGAAATGACCACGCCGGACATCTTCGCGGCAGGTGACTTTTCCTTGTTCAACAAGTGCACCGGCACGCTGACGCGGATGGCTTCCTTCTCGTTAACGCGCAGGAAATCCATGTGCATCATCAGTTGCTTGAATGGATGCTTCTGCCAGTCACGCACCAGCACCTTCTGCACCTTGCCATCGACGTTGAGGTCGAGCACGGAGGAGAAGAATGACTCATTCTTCGAGGCGAGCAGCACGGTGTTGTGCTCGATCTGGATGCTTTCCGGGGCCTTGCCCGCGCCGTAGACGACGGCCGGCACGAAGCTCGCACGACGCAGGCGGCGGCTCGCACCTTTCCCCTCGTCCTTGCGGCTCTGCGCCTTGATTTCAAAATTCTTCGCCATTTCATTACTACCTTAGGTGGTTGTTTGCCGCCTCGCGGCGGCTGGTTGACTCCCCCGCGACCAGGGAAGACGGTTACTTCACGCGGCATCCTTGCCGCGAAGAGCGGAGATCAAGACCACAAATCCGGTCTCAATCCACGTACAACGAACTCACCGATTCGCCAAAGGCGATACGGCGAATGGTTTCAGCCAGCAGCTCGGCTACCGAGAGCTGGCGGATCTTGGCGCAGGCCTTGACTTCGGGCCGCAGCGGCAAGGTGTTGGTGACGACCAGCTGGTCGAGCTGGGCATTTTCGATGTTGCTGATCGCCGCACCCGACAACACCGGGTGCACGCAGTAGGCAACCACTTTGCGGGCGCCACGTTCCTTCAACGCCGCCGCAGCGGCGCACAACGTGCCGGCGGTGTCGACGATGTCGTCGACCATGACACAAGTCTTGCCCTCGACGTCACCGATGATGTTCATCACGGTCGACACGTTGGCCCGCGGCCGACGTTTGTCGATGATCGCCAACTCGGCATCGTCAAGCCGCTTGGCGATAGCCCGGGCGCGCACCACGCCACCGACATCCGGGCTGACCACGATCAGGTCCTCCATGCTGTACTTGCGCCAGATATCGGCCAGCAACACCGGCGAGGCGTATACGTTGTCGACCGGAATGTCGAAAAAACCCTGGATCTGGTCCGCGTGCAGATCCACCGTCAGCACCCGATCAACACCTGCGGCGCCAATCATGCTGGCAGCCAGTTTGGCGGTGATCGGCACACGTGCCGAACGCGGTCGGCGATCCTGCCGGGCGTAGCCGAAATACGGAATGACCGCCGTGACGCTGGCCGCCGAGGCGCGCTTGAGTGCATCGGTCAGCGCCAGCAACTCGAACAAGTTGACCGCGCTGGGCGCACCCGTTGGCTGGATCACGAAGACTTCCTGCTTGCGGACGTTCTCCTCGATCTCGATCTGGACTTCGCCGTCGCTGAACGTACCGACCAGCGCCTTGCCCAACGGCACACCCAGTCGATGACCCACATCCTCGGCAAGCGCACGATGTGCGTTCCCGGTAAACAGCATCATCGGTGTGGGCGTTTCCACTGTGGTTACCTCAAAATTAGCCATCATGAAATGGCTGGGGCGGCAGGATTCGAACCTGCGAATGCGGGAATCAAAATCCCGTGCCTTAACCAGCTTGGCGACGCCCCAGTGTCTGTGTAGCTGTACTCGTAGTCCTGTCAGTCCAGCGCCGCATCGCTACCTCGCACGGTTCGTGCTGCGATGTCGCGCCAGCGCCTCGTGCAATGGCGACAGCGCGACGCCGGTAGTGACGTGGGCCGTGAATGTCGCCGGGCATTGCCTTGCCACCGCCTGCGCCCGCTCCAGCGAGCGCAGTTCCAGAAACACGCAACCACCGCTGCCGGAAAGCCGCGATGCACCGAATGCGCCCAGCCAGTCCAGCGCTGCAGCCACCCGCGGATGACGCGCCCGCGCGACCGGCGCGAAGGCGTTTTCCGTTGTTTCTCCGGAAACAAAGGATGAAATTGTCGCTGGCGGCGCATTTCGTGTCAATTCAGAGGATTGAAACAGCGCCGCGGTCGACACCGGTTCATGTGGATCAAGCACGACATAGTGCCGCGTCGGGAGGACCAAGGGGGTCAGTTTTTCGCCCACCCCCTCGGCCCAGGCCGAGCGGCCCCGCACGAAGACCGGAATGTCGGCGCCCAATTGGGCGCCCAGCCCCGCCAGCGCCTCGTCATCCAGGCCCAGCTGCCACAGGTGGTTCAGTCCCACCAGGACGGTGGCTGCATCGGAACTGCCCCCGCCGAGCCCGCCGCCCATCGGGATACGCTTTTCCACCGCGATGTCGGCACCCAGTTGCGTGCCGGCGTATTCCTGCAACAGCCGCGCCGCACGCATCATCAGGTCGGCCGGCTCCGGCACGCCCGGCACCTCGCCCACACGCCGGATTTCGGCATCTTCACGGCGCCGCAGGCGCACCTCATCGCCCCAGTCGAGCAGGCGGAACACCGTCTGCAGCTCGTGATAGCCATCGGGTCGCCGCCCCACAATACGGAGGAACAGATTCAGCTTGGCCGGTGCCGGCCACGCCGACCATTCGTCGGCCCCCGGTGGGTCGAGCGTTCGACTCATGAACACGCGCAGCCCTTCGGGAAAGCCATTGTCGCGATCCCGACGCCGCGCCAGCGCAAACCGCGAATCACTCTTGTCGACCGCCACGAAGCCGTGGCGCGCGTAGAACGGCGCATTCCAGGGGACATCGGCCAGCGTCCCCAGGTCGACACGCTGATAGCCGGCAGCTCGCGCCCAGGCGCAGGCGTGTTCGAGCAGAGCCGCCCCGATGCCGCGCTGACCGTGGCTAGGCAGAACGTCGATCTCGGCAATGCCGATCGCGCCATCCAGCAGCTCGGCGTCCAGCCAGATGAAACCGACCGGCGCGCCCGTCTGCTCCAGCGCCACCCAGACCAGACCGCGGACAACCGCCTGCTGCAGCCGCTCCGGCGGCACCGGCAGCGCTGCGTAGCTGGCCCACGCCGGGTGACCACGGAACAACTGCACGGCCTTGCGCTCGATCGCGCACAAGGCGTCCACCTGGCTGGAATCAGCTCGCTCGATCAGAAATGACATGCACGATCCGGACGCGCCCACCGCACGTGGGGCCGTTTGAGGACGCAAAGCCTACCCCAAAGCAGACGGGACTACTGAAACTGCCAGGATTCGATCGAGAGTTTCACCTTGTACGGCGATTTGACGGCGAACACCTTCTTCGGCATCGCGGGCTGACGCGTGTCATCCCATTCGCGATAGTCGACAGCCCAGCCATCCTGCACCAACAGGGAAGGCAGGCGGTTCTCCCCGAAACTCAGCTCGGCCGCGCCGCCGTCGGCGCGCACGCCCAACACCCACGCGCGCAAATCACGCAGTGGCACCTCCCAGCCAAGCGACTTGCGCATCAGGGTCTCGGCATCGCGCCCGTGCAACGGACCGCCGTCCAGCCCTTCGAGCACAGCGCCATCCGGGCCGCCGCTGAGGCGGAAATTCATGCCACTGATGGCCGGACCCCGCAACACGAATTCATAGTGCTCGCCGTTCTGGACCCAATTGAAGCTGCCACTGCCCCCGTCCTTGCCGTTGGAAATGCCCAGCCGCCCCTGCAGCGCCCAGTGGTCGGCACCCGCCAACGCCTGCTCACGCGCGACCTGCGCCTGCAGCAAGCCCGAATCAGCCTTCATGCGCACGGCCTGCGGCACGCACGCGGCCAGCAACAGCGGCAGCGCGCAGGACAGCGCGCGGAACCACTTCATGGATGCAGTCGCTTGAGGGTTTCCCGCAGCGCCCCGCTGTCCGGGTCAAGTTTGCGCACTTCATCGAAGACCTGCCGCGCAGCCTGCTGGTTGCCCTGTTTCCACAAGACCTCACCCAGGTGCACGCCAACGTCGGCATCCTTGCGCGCGCTCCAGGCGCCCCGCAGGATCTGTGCTGCCTGGTCCAGGTTGCCCAGCCGGTATTGCAGCCAGCCCCACGAATCGGCAATCGCCGGATCGTCCGGCCGTGCCGTCCGTGCGACCGTGATCAAGCGTTCGGCCTCGGCCAGATCGCGGCCTGCGTCAGCCAACGTATAGCCCAGCGCATTGCTGGCATCGATGTCATCCGGTTTGATCGTCAACACGTGCTGAAAATCCTGCACCGCCTGATCGACCTGACCCGCTTCGGCATAGGCTATCCCGCGTCCGTACAACAACCCCGGATCGTTCGGTACCACCTGCAGTGCGCGACTGAATGCGAATTCCGCCCCGGCGTAGTTGCGCTCGGTCAGGTACAGCTCCGCATCCGCCTGCCACGCCTGGCGTGACTGCGCCGGCTGCTCGGCATAGCCCGATTGCAACTGCGCCAGCAGTTCATGGGCCTCGGCGTGCTTGCCCTGCCCATGCAGGATGATCGCGCTGCGCAGATCGGCATCGAATGCGTGCTCATCGCTGTCGCTCACCTGGTCGTACCACGCCAGCGCCTCGTCCGGCCGGCGCTGCATCTCGGCCAACTGGCCCAGCAGGTACACACTTGCCTGGCGCACATCCGGAGCGGACTCCTTGATCTGCCGGTACAACGCTGTCAGTGCCTTGCCGTCACGCTGGTGCGCCGCCAGGCCCACGCGCATGGCGTAGATATCAGCGTCCTGCGGCCCCTTGGCCAGCACCTTGCCGGCTTCGGCGTACTCGCCGGCCTGGCTGAGCAAGCCAGCGTAGGTCAGGCGCAACCGGGCATCCCCCGGCTTTTTGATCAAGGCCTTCAACAGCAGCGCGCGGGCACCCTCACGGTCACCAGCCTTGAACTTCATCTGCGCTGCCCAGGCATACGTCTCGGCGCTGGCAAACCGCTGCATGGCGGCGTTGGCAATGTCCACGGCATAGGCGTGACGACCCAACTGTTCGCCCAGCTCGCTCATCGCAAGCCAGGCGCGCTCATCGTTCGGCAAGCGCTCAGGCGTGGCCAGTGCCTCCAGCAGACGACCCGCCTGGGCCTGGTCGCGGGCACCTACCAGCACCCGGCCAAAATGGCGCCAGACATCCTGATTTCCGGTGTCCAGCAAGCGTTGCAGTTGTCGCTGCGCTTCCGCGGTGTCACCGCGGTCCAGCGCCAGTTGCGCCCGGCCTTGGGCGACGGCAGACGGCGCCGCACCCAGCGCCTGCCAGCGATCAAGTGCCCGCTCGGCGGCCTCGCCATCGTGGACAGCGATGGCCAGACCGGCAGCCCGTTCGGCGACTTTCGGATCGTCGCTCAAGGCCATCGCCTTGTCGTAGTGCTGCGACGCCGCCTTGAGGTCGGTGCGGGTCAGCGCCATTTCACCGGCCATAAGCTGGGCCAGAAGGTCGTGCTCGGCATCGGGCGTGGCCACCACCACTTTTGCCAGTGGCTGCACGGGTGCCGACGCAGCGGGCGCCGGCCGCGCTGGCGCGGCGGCACATGCAGCCAAGCTCAGCACGCATGGGATCACTGCCGTAAAATGCCGCAGTTGCTTGAACTTGCTTGCCACGCTGCGCACACTACCCTCCATCCACATGCCCGCCTCTGCCACCCCGGAACGATTCCGGGCGCTGCAGCATCAAGCTTAGCGTACGTCGGATTCCAGTCGCCGAGATGTCCCTGTCACCATGCCGTTGATCGCCCTCGGGCTCAATCACCTCACCGCGCCGGTCAGCCTGCGCGAGCAGGTGGCGTTCGATGCAGACGCCGCCAGCGGCGCACTGCGCGCGCTGACCGGCGAGCCCGGTGTGGAGGAGGCGATGATCCTGTCCACCTGCAACCGCACCGAACTTTATGTGGGCATAGCGGCAGGCGCGGAGGACATCCCGCGAGCGTGGCTGCATCGTCATCACCATCTGACCCCCGGCAAGCTCGACGAGTTCCTGTACCGCCACGACGAGGACGATGCGGTGCGCCACATGTTCCGCGTGGCCACCGGGCTGGATTCGATGGTGCTGGGCGAACCGCAGATCCTGGGCCAGGTGAAGGACGCCTACCAGCTGGCACGCGAGGCACGGGCGCTCAAGGCACCGATGGACCGCCTGCTGCAGCACACGTTCGCAGTGGCCAAGCGGGTCCGCACGGATACCCGGATCGGCGCCCACACGGTATCGGTCGCGTTCACCGCCGTGCGCCTGGCCGAGCAGGTGTTTACCGATTTGAAGGGGGCCTGCGTCTTGCTGATTGGCGCCGGCGACACGATCGAACTGGCCGCCAAGCACCTCGCCGACAAGCATGTGCGGCGGCTGATCGTGGCCAACCGCACGCTGGAAAGCGCGCAGGAACTGGCCGGCCGCCACGGCGGCTACGCGGTTGCCTTGACCGACCTGCCGCAGCATCTGGCCGAAGCGGACATCGTGATTTCCTCAACCGCCGCGCGACTGCCGATCGTGACCCGCTCAATGGTCGAGCGGGCCATGACCGTGCGCAAACGCAAGCCGATGTTCATGGTTGATATCGCCGTACCCCGCGACATCGAGGCGAGCGTGGGCGAACTGTCCGACGTTTATCTGTACGGCATCGACGACCTGCGACAAGTCATCGACGACCACCTGCGCTCGCGCGCGGCCGCCGCACAGGAAGCGGAGGCGATCATTGACCTGCAGGTGGGGCGCTACATGGCCTGGCGCCGGGCGCTGACGCTCAAGAACCCCGCCATCGACATGCGCCATCACGCCGAGGTCTACCGCGACGAGGTGCTGGACAAGGCCCGCGCCATGCTGGCTCACGGCAAACCTCCCGAAGAAGCGCTGGCATTCCTCGCCAACACGCTCACCAACAAGCTGCTGCATCACCCCAGCGCGCGCTTGCGCGAAGCGGCACTGAGCGGTGACCTCGATCTGCTGCACGCAGCCGGCCGCTTGTACGGCCTCGATCCGGACCTGGGTGAAGACAAGTGAGCGATTAGGGCAAGCACCGTCCCGGCCGTTTACTCTATTCCCGCTCCTTTCGACTGTCTTCCCACCCATGACTCCATCAATCCGCCGCAAACTCGAGGCCCTGGCCGAGCGCCACCAGGAGATCGGCCTGTTGCTGTCGCAACCGGAAGTGCTGGCCGACAATTCGCGCTTCCGCGAACTGTCGCAGGAGTACGCCCAACTCGAACCGGTCACCCTGTCCTTGCGCGAGCACGATCAGGCCGAACGGGAACTGGCCGATACCCGGGCGATGCTGGATGACCCGGAACTGCGCGAGATGGCGGTGGACGATGTGCACCGGCTCGAGCAGCACTTGCACCAGCTCGATGACGAGTTGCACCTGCTGCTGCTGCCGAAGGATCCGCGCGACGACGCCAACCTGTATCTGGAAGTGCGTGCGGGCACCGGTGGCGACGAGGCGGCGATCTTCGCCGGCGACCTGTTCCGCATGTATTTGCGCTACGCCGAGGCCCGTCACTGGCGCGTCGAAGTGCTCAGCGAACACGCAGGTGAGCATGGCGGTTACAAGGAAGTGGTGGCCCGGATCGAGGGCAAGGGCGCCTATTCGCGGCTGAAGTTCGAGTCCGGTACACACCGCGTGCAACGCGTGCCGGAAACCGAATCGCAGGGGCGCATCCACACCTCGGCGGCGACCGTGGCGATCCTCCCCGAACTCGACGAGATCGACGAGATCGAGATCAACCCCTCCGAGCTCAAGGTCGACACCTTCCGGGCTTCGGGCGCCGGTGGCCAGCACGTCAACAAGACCGACTCGGCGATCCGGATCACCCACCTGCCCAGCGGCACCGTGGTGGAATGCCAGGACGAGCGCAGCCAGCACAAGAACCGTGCCCGTGCGATGAGCCTGCTCAAGGCGCGATTGCTGGACGAGGCACAGAGCAAGCAGAGTGCGGCGCAGTCGGAGGCGCGCCGGCTGCAGGTGGGTTCAGGTGACCGCAGCCAGCGCATCCGTACCTACAACTACCCGCAGGGACGGATCACCGACCACCGCATCAACCTCACCCTCTATCGGCTACCCGAAATCATGCAGGGCGATCTGGGCGAACTGGTCGACACGCTGATCCGCGAACACCAGGCCGACCAGCTGCAGGCGCTCGGCGGCGCCTGAACCACCTGGGTCACGCCATTCCTGCCAGATCGTGGGGCACCCGATCAGCCGATGCGGAAGCCGTGCAAGTCCTGCGGCGGCAGCTCCTGGCGCACGACGGACGCCACCCGGGCGGCCGGTGGCCCCCGTCGCAACCAGAGCTCAAGCGCATCCAGCGCCGCCGCCGAACCGCTGGCCACCACCTCGACGCTGCCGTCGTCACGATTGATCGCGTGACCACCCAGCTGCAGCGCCAACGCCTGCTCGCGCGTGCTGGCGCGATAGAACACACCCTGCACCTTGCCGCTCACGATGAACATCGCCGTCGGCATCGCCACAGGCTCCTCAGTCCAGCCCCATCAACGCGGCCAGCGACGCTTCGGTCACCGGACCCACGACATGCTTGACGACCTTGCCGTCCGGACCAATCACATACGTGGTCGGCAACCCGCGCGGCGCGTCGAAATCCTTCAGCGGCCGATCCAGGGTGACTTGCGCGATCGGATACGCCACCGCGTGCTTTTTCAGGAACGCCTTGATGTCCGCCGGCTCGCTGTCCTCATAGGCCAGCCCGATCGCGACCACGTTCTTGTGCGCGGTGACAAAACGCGAAATGTCGGGCATTTCCTTGATGCATGGCACGCACCAGGTTGCCCAGTAATTGACGATCACCCACTTGCCGCGCTGTGCGGCCAGGTCAAAGCTGCCGCCGTCCAGCGTGGTGACGTGCAGGGTCGGCCGCTCCGGCATCGCCGCCTGTGCAGGGATGCCAAACAGCACGGCCAGGCCAATGGCCGCCGACTTCAAGTAACGGGAATGCAGCATGGTCATGCAGGGAGTTCCTCAGGGTCGGCCGCCGGATCGGCGGCGGGGGGATAAATCAGATCGAGCTGGATGCCCAGACCCGACTGCAGGGCCACGGCCAGTTCCGCCAGCATCGCCAGCAACTCCGACGGCAGGTTGATACCCAGCGCGGCCGCCTCGTCCACCGGCCGCAACGGCAGGCGATAGTTCGTATGACGATACACGCGCAGCAGGTCCGTGTTGTCCAGGCTGCGGCACAGCAGCCAGCCACCGCCCTCGCCGCGGCGGATCAGGTCAGCCTCCTGCAGGTCGTCGAAATAGGCGCTGACCAGCGACGTGCGCAGATACGGCTCGCGCGCCCGCACGTCCGCCGGATCCACGCTGGCACCACGGCGCTGCGCTTCCACGAAATGCCGCAGGACCACCAGCAAACCGAGGAATTCGGCGCCCTCGGGCAAGGTCTGCGTGGGCGCGTGGTATTCGAAGGCGGACGCGGACGCGGCGATCGACGCCGCCAGAATCACGATGACCCAGGACAGGTAGATCCACAACAGAAAGATCGGAATGGCCGCCAGCACGCCGTAGATCTGCTGGTAGGTTTGCGCATGCTGCACGAACTGACCGAAGCCCCAGCGCGCGATTTCGAACAACACCGCACCAAGCACTGCACCGATGGCCGCATCGCGGTGCGATACCTTGCAGTTGGGGATCACGATGTACATCAGCCACAACGTGCACAGCGTCACCACGAACGGCAACGTCGCCAGCAGGCTCTGCGCCACGGCGCCAAATTGATCGGCTGCACTGTGCAGCAGCGGCGCCGCCGTCACATACGATGTCACCGCGATACCACCGACCACCAGGATCGGACCCAGCGTCAACGCCGCCCAGTACAGGAGCAGACGGGAGCCCCAACCGCGCGGCTGGTGCACGCGCCAGATCCGGTTGAGCCGATCCTCGATGCTGATCATCATCGCCAGTGCACTGAACAACATCACCAGGATGCTGATGCCGGTGAGCTTGCTGGCGTTGGCGGCAAAACCCATCATGGTCGATTGCACGGCCTCGCCCGTGGACGGCACGAAATTGTTGAAGACGAAGTCGATCAGCGTGTCACGCGCCGGCTGGAACACCGGGAACGCCGAGAACATCGCGAACACCGCCACCGTCAGCGGCACCAGCGAGACCAGCGTGGTGTACGACAACGCACCCGCCGTCTCGAAGCACTTGTCGTCGACGAAGCGCTGCCAGATGAAACGGCTGAAGTTTATCGTTCGATCGCGATTGAAACGCCGCATCATCGCTGTCCTTTCGCTGCGGTCACGAACCGGCCACCGACATCGTGGCTATCGGCCGGTACACTAGCGTATTGCCCGTGAATGCCTCAAACGCACGAGTTGACGCCGCATGAACCGAGAAGTCCTGGTGCTGTACTACAGCCGCAACGGCCACACGGCCCAACTGGCGCGGCTGATCGCACGCGGCATCGAGGAGGTGCCCGGCATGCGCGCGCGCCTGCGTCAGGTGCCGCCCGTGGCCCCGGTGACCGAACTCGCCCAACCGCCGGAGCCGGAGGACGGCGCACCGTACGCGACCAGGCAGGACCTGCTGGACTGCGCCGCCCTGGCGATGGGTAGCCCGACCCGCTTCGGCAACATGGCTGCACCGCTGAAGCACTTCCTCGACACCACCGGTGCCGAATGGGCCAGCGGCGCACTGGTCGGCAAGCCCGCGGCGCTGTTCACCTCCACCAGCACCATGCACGGCGGCCAGGAATCCACCTTGTTGACCATGGCGCTGCCGTTGCTGCATCACGGCATGCTGCTGCTGGGCGTGCCGTTTACCGAGCCGGCGCTGCGCAGCACGCAAACCGGTGGCACCCCTTACGGCGCCAGCCATGTCACCGGCCCCCGCGGCGACAACCCGATCAGCGAGCATGAACGCGAGCTGGCCCGCGCGCTGGGTCGCCGCCTGGCCGACACCGCCCGCAAGCTGGAAGCCGGCGCATGAACGCGCGCGCAGCCCTGCCGGTCGAGCAGCGCGTTGGTCTAGTCGCCTGGGCCGCCCTGGCCGTGCTGCAGCCGGTCTGGCACGCATGGCTGTTTCCGCCACAGACCATGCCATGGTGGCTGGTGTTGACGATCACCTTGCTGCCCCTGTTGCTACCCCTGCTGGCCCTGCGCAACACACGGCGCGCGCTGCTGTGGGTCGGCATCCTCAGCCTGTTCTACTTCTGTCACGGCGTGTCCGAAGTCTGGAGCGCGCCGGACCAGCGCTGGCTGGCCGCGATCGAGATCATCTTCACCCTGGCACTGATCGCCACGCTGGGTGCCGGGGTGCGGCGCAAGCAGCATCCTTCCTGAGCAAACGTCCCACCCGAGGAGGTTCCCATGGCCTTCCTGCAAGATCCACCGCAACTGCAACACCCGTACCGCAGCGACCGCCAACTGCTGGCGATGCTCGACCGGGCCTTGCCGGCAGTCCGGCGCGCGGCGCTGGACGCCGACCTCGATGCGCTCGGTGACTACGCACAGATGGCATGGCAGCGTGCCGCCGCCACGACCCGACGCAAGCCCATTCTCACCCGCTGGGATGCATGGGGTCAGCGGGTCGATCGGATCGAACTGACCACTGCATGGCAGGAAGGACCCGAGCTGACCACCCGCCACGCGGTGCTCGCGGCGGGCCACGCCGACAGCGAGCACGCGCGCCTGGAAGAATTCGCCCGCGTCTACCTGTACCACCTGGCCAGCGAGTTCTACACCTGCCCGCTGGCGATGACCGACGGCGCTGCCACCGCGATCAAGGCATCCGGCAACCGCGACCTGATCGAGCGGGTGCTGCCGCGATTCCTGAGCCGCGACCCGGCCACCTTCTGGCTCAGCGGCCAATGGATGACCGAAACCACCGGCGGCTCCGATGTAGGCAACACCGAAACCGTCGCGCGGCAAGACGCCGATGGCCAATGGCGACTGTACGGACGCAAGTGGTTCAGTTCGGCCGTCGTCGGTGAGGCGGCGCTGGCGCTGGCGCGGCCTGAGGGTGCCACGGCCGCTGGCACATCCGGGCTGGCGTTGTTCTACGTCGAGACCATGAACGGCGCGCGCCGCAAGCCGGAGCTGGTGATCGACCGGCTCAAGGACAAGCTGGGCACGGCAGAATTGCCCACGGCGGAAATCCACCTCGACGGACTCCCCGCCTGGCCACTGGGCGAGCTGGCCCACGGCGTGCGGCAAGTGGCGCCGATGCTGAACATCACGCGCACCTGGAATGCCGTCTGCGCCGTCGCCAGCATGGCCCGCGCGATCAGCCTGGCGCGCGACTTCGCTCAGCGCCGGCAGGCCTTCGGCCGACCGCTGATCGAGCAGCCCTTGCACGCGCAGACGCTGGCCGACATGCAGGCCGAGTTCGAGGGAGCGTTCGCGCTGGCGTTCGAAGTAGCGCACCTGCTGGGGCGCGTCGAGCACGCCAACACGGCGCCGCATGAGCCGGCG
Source organism: Rhodanobacter sp. (assembly GCA_036563155.1). Classification (GTDB taxonomy): domain Bacteria; phylum Pseudomonadota; class Gammaproteobacteria; order Xanthomonadales; family Rhodanobacteraceae; genus Rhodanobacter. The sequence continues at coordinate 8,676 of DATCMT010000016.1, read as the reverse complement.
CTGCTGCGTCTGCTGACGCCGCTGGCCAAACTGTGGACGGGCAAGCTGGCAGTGGCGACCTGTTCCGAGGCGATCGAGTGCTTCGGCGGCGCGGGCTACATCGAAGACACGGGCCTGCCGCAACTGCTGCGCGACGCGCAGGTCTACGCCATCTGGGAAGGCACGACCAACGTGCTATCGCTGGACAGCCTGCGCGCCCTGGCAGGCGACTCCCTCGGCGCGTTGCGCGCCGGCTGCGCCCACTGGCTGGACGGCAACGACGACATGCACGCGGCCAGCGCGATCCGGCAGACGCTGGACGCGGCCGCGCGCTGGCTCGACCAGCATGCAAGTTCCCGCCACTCGCTGGAAGCAGGCGCACGCGGTTTGGCCTTTACGCTGGCACGTTGTGCGGCCGCCGCCCTGCTGGCGCGACAGGCCACCTGGTCAAGCGCACACGGCGATGCTCGCCCCGCCGCCGCCCTGCACCGCTTCGTGGCACACGGACTCGACCGTCTGGTCACACCGGACGAGGCCAACACCGCCCAGTTGCTTGGCTGACACGCTCCACCGACCGGACGCGGTCCGTAGGGCGGGTACTGCCCGCCACCGCTCTCGTCTCGTCGAGAACCGGCGGGCAGTGCCCGCCCTACAAGGGCAAGGGCCAGCCGACCGTGCCGCCCGGCGATCGGCACACACCGGCCGGCGCGGGTAAAATGGGACATTCCCTCGCACGGCACACCACTATGCAGCATCTGACCATCGTCACTACCGGTGGCACCATCGACAAGATCTATTTCGATGACAAGTCGGATTACAAGATCGGTGCGCCGCAAATCGGCGAGATCCTGAGCCACCTCGGGGTGGCGTTCGAATTCGACGTGATCCCGATCCTGCGCAAGGACAGCCTGCATATGGGGGCTGAGGATCGCGCGCTGGTCCGTTCGACCATCGAGGCGCAGCCGCACCGCCACGTGCTGGTCACCCACGGCACCGACACCATGGTCGAGACAGCGCGGGAACTGGCCAGTATCAAGGGCAAGGTGATCGTCCTCACCGGCGCACTGAACCCCGCCCGCTTCCAGGGCTCCGACGCGGTATTCAACATTGGCTGCGCGGTGGCCGCCGTGCAGACCCTGCCCGACGGTGTCTACATCACCATGAATGGCCGCGTGTGGGATCCGGCCAAGGTGCGCAAGAACCGCGACGCCAACCGTTTCGAGGAAGTCGCCGGCTGACGGGCACACGGAAAAAAACGGGCCCGGTCGATGCGACCGGACCCGCGTTGCAGCCACTGCTCCTTTGGAATAGAGACGGGTCAGCCCTGGCCCGCCGGGGGGCTTACCAGGTGGCCTTCAGCGTCACGCCGGAATAGGCCTGGTACCCGTTCAGCATGATGTAGTACGTGCCCGACTCGTTGGTGCCCGAGCAGGTCTCGTTGTTGCCAGCCTTGTACGGCCGACAGTCGTAACTGGTGGTCGTGGGCGTCGACCCCTGCTTGACGTACAGGTCGACGTCACCCGTGCCGCCCGAAGTGGAGATGGTGAGGGCACTGCCCGAGGGCACGGTCACCGTGTAATAAACCTTCGAGCTCTTGGCACCGGACAAGCCGGTTACCGGCACACCGTTCTGCAGCACGTTGGAGCCACCGCCACCACCTGTGCTGTAGGAAGCCTTGACTGTTACACCGGAGTACGCCGAGTAACCGTGCACCTTGATGTAGTACTTGCCCGCGCTGGGCGAGGCTACCGTGCAGCTTTCCGAGTTACCGGCCTTGTAGGGGCGGCAGTCGTAGCTGCTGGTGGTCGGTGCGCTGCCGAACTTGGTGTACAGATCGGCATCGCCGGTGCCACCGGAAATCGACATCACCAGGTTGCTGGCGCCCGTCGGCACCGTGATGAAGTAGTCGTTGTCGCCACCCGCAGCACCGGACACGCCGGTCACACCCACGTTGTTTTGCAACTCGGTCGTGCCGCTGCCACCGGTACCCGGGCAGGTAACGCCCACGCCGGTGAACGCCGCAACCACGTCATTCGCGTTGTAGCCCAGATCGGTGGCTGCGGACTCCACACCGCAGGCGCCGGAGTTGAAGGTCGTCGTCGCAGTCCAGTACGCCTTGTTGGCCAAGGCAAATGCCTGGAACGCCTTCTTCACATCCCAGCCGCTGGTCTTGGCCAGCAGGCAGAACGCCTTGTTGTACACGCCGCTGGAATAGTGCACGTCCATAGTGGAGGTGTAGTTCGCGGCATTGTCGATCGAGCCGCCATCCTGCGGCGGGTTGCACATGTAGCGCAACGCCACACCGCTTTTCATGATGTCGGCGCCAACCAGGAAATCGGCCGCGCCGCGGTCGAAGTATTCAGCCGCCTCACCGGCGATATCCGAATACGATTCATTTATGCCGCCCGACTGGCCGGTGTACTGCAGGCCCGAGTTCTGCTCGGTGTAGCCATGGCTGATCTCATGGCTGGTCACATCCAGCGATACCAGCGGGTAGAACGTGCTGGCGCCATCGCCGAAATACATCGCGGTGCCGTTCCAGAACGCGTTCTCGTAGTTGCTCTTGTAGTGCACGTTCATCACCAGCTGCATGTTCAGCGGGGCAGCGCCGGTGTAGGCGGTGTACATGTCGTGCACCACGCCACCAAAGTGATGGGCATCGTTCACCGGCGAGTAGGCGCCGTTGATCGCATCGGTGTCGCTGTTGGGGCAGGTGAAGCTGACCACCGAGCCGCTGGTGCCCTGATGCAGGTTGTTCGTCTTGACGTTGGTGTTGACCAGCGTGCAGGTGCTGCCGGACTGGGTCACGTTGAGCGCGGCGTAATCGGTACCGTAGAGGTACTTGCCGGTCTTGGTGTTGCCGCCAGGGCCGGTGGCAGATGCGTCGGTGAGGCCGTTCCAGCTCTGGATGACCTCGCCGGTATTGGCATCGACGATGGCCGTGGGTCGCGACGGGTTCGCACCGCCGACAAAGTACGACACGCGATACACGAGACGACCCGTGCCGTCGTCCTGCGGATAGACGAACAGATCGGTCATCTGGTTGCTGATGGTGGCACCGCCAACCAGTGCGGTATGCGCGTGAGCCCTCAGCGCCGAAACAGCGCGGGCCGCCGTGAGTTTCGGAGTGACCGAGGCCAGCGCAAGCTGAGCGCTCTGCATCAACTCACCGCTGGCGCGCAGGGCGTTGCCCTGCGCGTCCTGCACCACGCCAATGCTGCGCCCGTAAACGGGGACGCCACGATACATCTGCTGCTGGCGCACCACGTGATGGCCACCGGGAATGGCCACCGCGCTGCGCTTCATCAGCGACATCTCGGGTCCGAGGTTGAGCTGTGCAGCCAGCGTACTGGCCGGGACGGCTCCCAGATTCTGCGCGCGCAAAGTCTTCGTGTTGGCTGCCGTGGCGACCGAAGCGGTGGCCATGCCAATCGCGGCAACCAGCAATTTCAGACGGTAATGGTTGGGCATTGAAAAAACTCCTAGACAAATTTCGAGGCAAACGAGCCCGATGCGGCCGCATTGACCCCATGCAAGATTTGCCGTGTGGAACACGGCGCCATATTCGCGTGCTGTCTAGCGATCCCAAACTACGTCCGGTATCGACTGCCCCTCTCTGTCGTTCCCTGCAGAGCAGTGCGTGGACGCGTAACTGCAAGACGGCGGTAACGTCGCCAAAGGATCAGCCGCCGACCTCCCCGTCGACGGATCGCAGTACGTTATTCCTCACCATGCATGGTGACAATCCGACTTTTTCCTACTCCGGGTGACGACGGTCACACCGCGCCGGATCCAAAACGAGGTCGACGTGCGGGACGGGCGCCGAGAATCGCGCGTCGTCAGGCGAGTGGGTATGGCCCCCGCGCGGCGTTCGACGCCTCACACGCACAACGGACCCACACGCCGGGCGCGCCATGCAGAGTGTCAGCGGAATTCAGCCGGCCCGGCCAGGAGCCCGATGGCTCAAAGCATGCCCGTTTCGAGCTTCGCTTCGTCGGACATCATCGAGTGCGACCACGGTGGATCGAACACCAGGTCCACCTCCGCCTCGGTGATGGTGGGGATCATTTCCAGTTTGGTGCGGGCATCGTCCACCAGGATATCGCCCATGCCGCAGCCAGGCGCGGTCAGCGTCAGCTTGACGTAGACCTTTCGCTCGCCGGTCTCGGAGTGCTCCATGCTGAGGTCGTAGACCAACCCCAGATCAACCACGTTGACCGGAATTTCCGGGTCGAACACGGTGCGCAGCTGGTCCCACGCCAGCTTTTCCACGTCCGCGTCGGTGGCATCATCCGGCACCGTCAGCGGTGCCGGCCGCTCCTTGCCCAGGGCATCGGCATCGTCGCCGGCCACGCGGAACAGGTTGCCTTCCACATACACGGTGAAGCTGCCGCCCAGTGCTTGGGTGATGTAGCCGATCTGGCCCGCCGGCAGGGTCACAACCTCGCCTTGCGGCACCATCACGGCGCTGCAGTCACGCACCAGGGTGAAAGGTTCACTGCTCAGACTGAAACCACTCATGCCAACGCCAATCCTGTGTCTGCGGACTCGGCGGTAGGCCGAACCGGGGCCCTCTATTATGCCGCCCAGGCGCGGTGGCCGCTTGTCCCAGATCAGAACCGGCCCACTGAAGCCGGCGATTTGGCCGCCAACGGCACGCTATGATGGCTGCTTTGCCCGACCGGAAACGCCTGTGTCCAGAGCCCTGAAGTCGCGTCGCCGATGAGCATGCGCACCGTGTCGCAACTCGTATTCGCGTTGTTCAGCGCTGCCATGCTGGGACTGGCGGCGGGCGCCATCTGGATGGTGGTGGCGCTGTACCTGCGTCATCCGCTGCCGTGGCTGGCACTGCCTCTGGGGGCCTTGCTGGCGTGGACAATCCGTGCCTCGGTGCGATCACCCGGCGCCGTCGCGGCGCTGTTGGCAGCCAGCGCAACTTTATTGGCCGGCGTCTATGTCAACGTGCTGGTCGCCGGCGTACAGATCGCCGGCAACATGGGCATGGGGCTGATCCAGGCAATGCGTACCGCCGGTGCGGGCATGCTGTGGCAGCTCGCCCGTATGGCGCTTTCGCCCGCGGATATCGCGTGGGGCGTGCTCGGCATGCTGCTGGCCGCATGGTTGGCCTGGCGCAAGCCGCGCTCGCGCTGAGCACCTCGCCCGACCCAACCGTTCAGCTGTCGACTTCCTTCAGCGACGCCACCAACTCACCGACCGCGGCCTGACCGTCGCCGTACAGCATGCGGGTGTTGTCGGCATAGAACAGCGCGTTCTCGATGCCGGCGAAGCCGGTGCCCTTGCCGCGCTTGATCACGATCACCTGCTTGGCGTTCATCACGTCGAGGATCGGCATGCCATAGATCGGCGACGCCGGATCGGTCTTGGCCACCGGATTGACCACGTCGTTGGCACCAATCACCAGCGCCACGTCGGTGGCGGGAAACTCCGGGTTGATGTCGTCCATGTCGGCGATCAGGTCGTATGGCACGCCAGCCTCGGCCAGCAGCACGTTCATGTGACCCGGCATGCGGCCGGCCACGGGATGGATCGCGAACTTCACCTTCACGCCGCGCTTGATCAGCAGTTGCGCAAACTCCCACACCTTGTGCTGCGCCTGCGCCACCGCCAGACCGTAGCCGGGCACAATCACCACCCGCTCGGCGTAGGCCATCATCACCGCCGCATCGGCCGCATCCACCGGCTTCTGCGCCCCCTCAATGGCGTGCGCCTCGCCACTGGCGGCACCAAAACTGCCGAACAGCACGTTGCCGATCGAACGGTTCATCGCCTTGGCCATCAACTGGGTCAGCAAGGTACCGGCCGCGCCGACCACCATGCCGGCGATGATCATCGCCTCGTTGCCCAGCACAAAGCCCTCGAACGCCACGGCCAGCCCGGTGAAGGCGTTGTACAGCGAGATCACCACCGGCATGTCGGCGCCGCCGATCGGCAGCGTCATCATCACGCCAAACAGCAGCGCCAGTGCAAAGAACACCGCGATCAGCGGCATGCTTACATTCCCCATCGCCAGCGCCAGGCCGACCAGCAGCGACGCCGCCAGCAGCACCATGTTGAATCCACGCTGGCCGGCAAAGGTGAAGCGTTTGTCCAGCCAGCCTTGCAGCTTGGCGAACGCAATCAACGAGCCGGAAAAGCTCACCGCGCCGATCAGCGCGCCCAGCACACCCAGCCCCAGTTCCGTCGGCGTGAGTGCCGGCGGCAAGCCGTTCGCCGCCCAAGCCTCCGGCTGCAGCGGCGATGCACCGGAGACGGCATGCAGCGCACTCAGCCGGTGCGCGTAGCCGATCAATTCCACCGCGCCAATCGCGGCGGCCGCGCCGCCGCCCATGCCGTTGTACAGCGCCACCATTTGCGGCATCGCGGTCATCGCCACGCGGCGACCCGTCCACCAGGCGGCACTGACACCGATCAACACCGCCGCGATGATCAAGCCGCGGTTGTGCATGTCCGGCAGCAGGAAGGTGGCCAGCACCGCCAGCAGCATGCCCACGCCGGCCCACACGATGCCGCCGCGGGCGGTGCGTGGCGAGCTCATGCGCTTCAGGCCCAGGATGAACAGCAGCGCGGCCAGGAAGTAGCAGGCCTTGATCAGGGTCGGCAACCAGGTCATCACTTGGCCCCCTTGCCGGCACCCGGCTTGCTGGACTTGAACATCTCCAGCATCCGCTCGGTCACCACATAACCGCCGGCGGCGTTGCCGGCCCCCAGCAGCACGCCAATGAAACCGATCGTGATCTCCAGCGGTGTCTGCGCATGGCCTAGCGCAATCATGGCCCCGACCAGCACAATGCCATGCACGAAGTTCGATCCGGACATCAGCGGCGTATGCAGGATCACCGGCACCCGCGCGATGATTTCATAGCCGGTGAACGCGGCCAGCATGAAGATATACAGCGCCAGGAAACCGTCGATCATGACCCCACCCCGTCTCAACCCAACCGAGCTTGCATCATACGGGTGCCGGTCAACCCGCGCGAGCCTGCCGCGTTGAACATCGGGAACCAACCGCCGGAGCCCGAGGATGCTTCACCCGACGCTGCGACTGACAAGCCGATGAACGGCGTGGCCGGCACACTCGACGCGGGCCTGTTCCACGACGCCCACGAAACGCCCGCCACGCTTGACGCGTTCCTGGCGCAAGTGGAGCGGCGCGCGTTCCGCGCAGCCGAGTTGCAACTTCGTCACCGCGAGGACGCGATGGACGCCGTGCAGGACGCCATGTTGCGGCTGGTCCGGCACTATCGCGACAAGCCCGCCACGGAATGGGCACCGCTGTTCTGGGGCATCCTGCGACGGCGCATCGTCGATATCCACCGCCGTCGCAAAGTCCGCTCGATCGTGGTCGGCTGGCTCGGTGGCGGCCGCGACGAGGCCGGCGACGAGATGCCGGTGTGGGAGCCGGCGGATCCTGGCCAAGGCCCGCTGGCCAGACTGCACGACGTGCAGTCCTACGCCGACATGGCCGCCGCCGTGCAGCAGTTGCCGCCACGCCAGCGCGAAGCCTTCATCCTGCGCATGCTCGAAGGGTTGGACGTAGCGGACACCGCGCAGGCCATGGGTTGTTCCGAAGGCAGCGTGAAAACCCATCTGTCACGCGCCATGCATCATTTGCGCGATCAACTGGAGGACTGGCGATGAAGTCGCCCGACAAGTCATTCGAACAGCACGCCCGCGAACTGTGGCAGGAAGCGGCACAGCGCATCGACCCGGCCACCGCCGGCCGCCTCCGGGCCGCCCGCCGGCAGGCACTGGAGAGCACCCGCGCGCCGCGGCACCGCGCGGTGCGTTGGCTGATCCCTACCGGTGCATTCGCCGCCATCGCCCTGGCGACCCTGATGGTGTGGCAACCACTGCCGCCGCATTCGGCCGGAATGGCCGTGCAGCAGCCCAGCAGCATCGACGACCTCGACTACGAACTGCCACCGGACGCCGACAAAGCCGACCCGAACCTGTATCAGAACCTCGACTTCTACGGCTGGCTGGCGTCCACCAACAGCCAGACGGCGAACCGCTGAGCCATGAACAGAACCCTCCACCAGTTCCTGCCTGTGCTGCTTGCCGCCCTGCTCGGCGGCACCGTCATGGCCCCGCTGCACGCCCAGCAATCGCCGCCAACGCAGACGTCCCGGAGCGACGCCACGCCGCCCGCACCACGCCCGTGGGCCAGCCTCGACCCGGCCCAGCGCGACGTACTGGCGCCGCTACAGAGCGAGTGGGACGGCATGTCGCCGCGCAAACAGGCACGCATGCTGCAGCGAGCCAGCCGTTGGGCCGCCCTCCCGCCGGAAAAGCGCGACGAAGTGCGCGCGCACATTGCCCACTGGCAACAGATGACGCCGGCTGAACGCCGTCAGGCGCGCGAGAACCAGCGCAAATTCCACCGGTTGTCGCCGCAGCAGCGCGAACAGCTGCACGACACCTTCGAACGCTTCCAGAAAATGCCCCCGGCGCAGCGCGAAAAGCTGATCCGGGAGTGGCACGCCCTGCCGCCCTCCGAGCGCGGACACTGGAACCACCGTCGGAATTCGGACGATCCGCCCCCGCCCGGTTACCAGCGGCGCCCGGCCGAGACCGGGCAACCCTGAGCGACACGGGTAACACCTGGCCGCACCAGAGCCGGCGGGCAATGCCCGCCCTACGTCATCGCCCCACCACGATCGCGACCCCGTAGGGCGG
>DATCMT010000006.1:0-3315 GCA_036563155.1 Rhodanobacter sp. | reverse complement strand
GTACAAGACCTTGCTGGAATCGACCAAAGCCATCCCCTGGAAGATCGACTGGGCCACCATGACGTTTGCCTATATCGGCCCGCAGATCGAAACCCTGCTGGGCTGGCCGCAGGGCAGTTGGCTGAGCGCCAATGACTGGGCCGAGCGCATGCACCCGGAAGACCGCGAGTGGGTGGTGAATTTCTGTGTGGCGCAGTCTCAGTCAGGTATCGACCACGAGGCCGACTATCGCGCACTGACCCGCGACGGCCGTTATGTGTGGATTCGCGATGTGGTGCATGTGCTGCGCAATGCCGCGGGCGAGGTCGAAGCGCTGGTCGGCTTCATGTTCGACATCAGCGAGCGCAAGCAGACCGAGCAAAAGCTGTTGCAGCTGCAGAAGCAGCTGGAAGAACTCTCCTATCAGGACGGCCTTACCGGCGTGGCCAACCGGCGCATGTTCGACAACCGCTTCCAGATGGAGTGGAGCAACGCCCAGCGCACCAGCCAGCCGCTGTCGCTGATCCTGTTGGATATCGACTACTTCAAGCAGTACAACGATCACTATGGTCATGTGCGCGGCGACGATTGCCTGAAAAGCGTTGGCCAGGCCCTGAGCGGTGCCGCCGTGCGCCCGCGCGATCTGCTGGCCCGTTATGGCGGTGAAGAGTTTGTCCTGTTGCTGCCAGAGACCGACGCCCAGGCCGCGGCCCAGGTTGCCGAGCGCTGTCGTCAACTGATTCGCGGGCAAAATATCCAGCATGCCCACTCCCAGGTCGCACCGCAGCTGACGATAAGTCTGGGCGTCGGCACCCTCGTCCCGGGCCCGTTCGACCAGCCCCAGGCGTTTCTCGAAAAGGTGGATCGCCTGCTCTACAAGGCCAAGCATCAGGGGCGCAACCAGGCGGTACTGGCGTAGCCCGAAGGCGACTCGCCCAGTGCGCCAGGGTGATGTCGAAGACAATATCCCCCTACGTCGGTCCAGTCTCCGGGTTTACGCCCAGCCTTCCAGGCGCATGGTGGCGCGCACCAGGCGTTGTTCTTCCTGTTCGATCTCCCGCAGGTTGTCGCGAATGCCGTGCACATGGTCGCGTGCGGCGCGTTGCGCCTGGTCGGGCAGGCGTTCGGTGACCGCGTGGAACAGCCGCGAGTGCTGGCGGTCGATCTGCCGCTTCTGCACCGGGCGGTGATAGAGGTTGTTCACCGAGGCGAACACGGTGGACAGCATCAGGTCGGTGAGCGACTGCAGGGTGTGCACCAGCACCGGATTGTGCGAGGCCTCGCAGATGGCCAGGTGAAAGGCATGATCCAGGCGCGCATGTTCGCGCGGGTCGGCGTCCTGCTCGTCGGAATGGGCGGCGAGCATCTCCTCGTAGCGCCGGCGCAGCAGCACGAAATCGGCATCGGTGCCGCGCAGCGCGGCGAGCCGCGCCGATTCGCCTTCCAGTAGCGCGCGCACTTCCAGCAGGTCGTACAGCGTGCGCGGCTGCGAATTGAACAGGTGCATCAGCGGGCTGGCATCGCGCTTGTCCGACAGCTGGGCAACGAAGGAGCCGCGCCCCTGCGCCGTCTCGATGATCCCGCGCCCGCGCAGCACGCGCAGACCCTCGCGCAGGGCCGAGCGGGAGATGCCGAGTTTCTCGCACAGGCGCCGCTCCGAAGGCAGTGCCTGGCCGGCTTTGAGCACGCCATCGACGATCAGGCGCTCGATCCGCTCGGCGACCACGTCGGCAACTTGACGACGGTCATTGTTCTTTTCGCTCAACATGCAGGTGCTCTCCCTGCTGGTAGGACCAGTTTGCGGGCAGTTTACCCCGAGTGGCTTCTTACGTGCAGAAATGGCGGCTTGACTGGTATTCAGGTAGTGCCAGAGCGGCTACCACTACAGAAACTGGTAGGACCAGTTGGTGCGGGCATGGACGACCTTGCATCGCGCAGGCTAAACATGCGGCATCTCACCGCAGCGGCCGTGCTGGGGTGACCGTACGAGAGCGGCGAATCTGCATGAATATCCTCTACGACGAACGCGTCGACGGCGCGTTGCCCAAGGTCGACAAGACCGCGCTGCTGGCCGAACTGCAGCGCGAGCTGCCGGATCTGGAAATCCTCCATCGCGGCGAAGACCTCAAGCCGTACGAATGCGACGGCCTGTCGGCCTACCGCACCACGCCGATGCTGGTGGTGCTGCCCGAGCGCGTCGAGCAGGTCGAAACGCTGCTCAAGCTCTGCCACCAGCGCGGCGTGCCGGTGGTCGCCCGCGGCGCCGGTACCGGTCTGTCCGGCGGTGCGCTGCCGCTGGAGCAGGGCATCCTGCTGGTGATGGCGCGCTTCAACAAGATTCTCGAAGTCGATCCGGCCGGGCGCTTCGCCCGCGTTCAGCCCGGCGTGCGCAACCTGGCGATTTCCCAGGCCGCCGCGCCCCATGAGCTGTACTACGCGCCGGATCCCTCGTCGCAGATCGCCTGCTCGATCGGCGGCAACGTCGCCGAGAACGCCGGTGGCGTGCACTGCCTGAAATACGGTCTGACCGTGCACAACCTGCTCAAGGTGGAAATTCTCACCGTCGAAGGCGAACGTATGACGCTCGGCTCCGACGCGCTGGATTCACCGGGCTTCGACCTCTTGGCGCTGTTCACCGGCTCCGAGGGCATGCTCGGCATCGTCACCGAGGTGACGGTCAAGCTGCTGCCCAAGCCGCAGGTGGCCAAGGTGCTGCTGGCCGCCTTCGACTCGGTGGAAAAGGCCGGGCGTGCGGTGGGTGACATCATCGCCGCCGGCATCATCCCCGGCGGCCTGGAAATGATGGACAACCTGTCGATCCGCGCCGCCGAGGACTTCATCCACGCCGGCTACCCGGTGGATGCCGAAGCGATCCTGCTTTGCGAACTGGATGGCGTGGAAGCCGACGTGCACGACGACTGCGCGCGCGTCAGCGAAGTGCTCAAGCTGGCCGGCGCCACCGAAGTGCGCCTGGCCAAGGACGAAGCCGAGCGCGTGCGCTTCTGGGCAGGGCGCAAGAACGCCTTCCCGGCGGTCGGGCGCATCTCGCCGGACTACTACTGCATGGACGGCACCATCCCGCGGCGCGAATTGCCGGGCGTGCTCAAGGGCATCGCCGATCTGTCCGAGCAGTTCGGCCTGCGTGTGGCCAACGTGTTCCACGCCGGCGACGGCAACATGCACCCGCTGATCCTCTTCGATGCCAACCAGCCCGGTGAGCTGGAGCGCGCCGAGGAACTGGGCGGCAAGATCCTCGAACTCTGCGTCGAGGTCGGCGGCAGCATCACCGGCGAGCACGGTGTCGGCCGCGAGAAAATCAACCAGATGTGCGCGCAG
>DATCMT010000030.1:0-32992 GCA_036563155.1 Rhodanobacter sp. | reverse complement strand
CGCCGTGGCGGCGGGGCGCGCGAGCTTCCACTCCGCACTACTGGATCACCATGCCAGCAAACCAACCGGCCATCTCCGCCACCAACCTCATGGAACTGCGCAGCCGCCGTGACGCACGCCACGAGCGGATGTTTCGCTGGTTGCTGAAAGGCTGCGCCCTGATCGTGCTGGCTTCCCTGCTCGGCGCGGCCGGTGCCACGCTGTGGGGTGGCCGCGACGCCTTCGCCACGTTCGGTTGGCATTTCCTGGTCAGTTCGGAGTGGGACCCGGGCAACGATGTGTACGGTGCCCTGGTCCCCGTCTACGGCACGGTCATTACCTCGCTGATCGCCCTGTTGATCGCGGTGCCGATAAGTTTCGGCATTGCCGTCTATCTCTCCGAGGTGGCTCCCGCCTGGCTGCGCACGCCGGTCGCCTCGGCGATCGAGCTGCTGGCCGGGATTCCCTCGATCATCTACGGCATGTGGGGGTTGTTTGTCTTTGCGCCCTTTTTCGCCGAGCACGTCAAGCCTTGGCTGACCAGTAACCTTGGCGACAACCCGGACGATGGCAAGCTGTCCTGGGTCGCCGAACACGTACCCTTCGTGGGCAAGCTGTTCGCCAGTGACTACCCGTTCGGCGCCAGCATCCTGGTGGCCGGTATCGTGCTGGCAATCATGATCATTCCGTTCATCTCCTCGGTGATGCGCGAGGTATTCCAGACCGTGCCGACGCGGCTGAAGGAGTCGGCCTATGCGCTGGGCTCCAGCACCTGGGAGGTGTCCTGGGACATCGTGCTGCCGTACACCCGCTCGGCCGTGATTGGCGGCATTTTCCTGGGCCTTGGCCGCGCGCTGGGTGAGACCATGGCGGTGACCTTCGTGCTGGGCAATTCGATGCGACTGTCGGCGTCGCTGCTCGACCCGGGCACCTCGATCGCCTCGACCATCGCCAACCAGTTCAGCGAGGCCGCGGGGCTGCAGAAGTCCGCGTTGATGGCGCTGGCCTTTCTGCTGTTTGTGGTCACCTTCATCGTGCTGCTGATCGCACGGTTGATGTTGCGCAGACTGGCCAACAAGGAGGGGCGCTGATGAACGCGTTATACCTGCGCCGCCGCCTTGCCAACGCATTGGCCATGCTGCTGAGCGCGATGGCGACGGTGGTCGGGCTGGCCTTCCTGATCTGGATTCTGTGGGAAATCCTGCGCCAGGGGATCAGTGCGCTGGACCTCAAGTTGTTCACCAGGATCACCGCCTACGGCGAGGATGGCGGCTTGCTCAACTCGATGGTGGGCAGTCTGGTCATCAATTTCGTGGGCATCGGCCTCGCCACACCCATTGGCGTGCTGGCCGGCACCTGGCTGGCCGAATACGCGAACCGCACCCGGCTGGGCGAATCGATCCGCTTTCTCAACGACATCCTGCTGTCGGCCCCATCCATCGTGATGGGTCTGTTCGTCTACACCATCATCGTGCTGCCCAGTGCAGCTCTCACCGACGGATCAACCACATTCTCCGGCTTCGCCGGCGGTGTGGCGCTGGCACTGATCGCGCTGCCGGTAATCGTGCGCACCACCGACGAGATGCTGCGGCTGGTGCCTTCCACGCTGCGTGAAGCCGCACTGTCCTTGGGTGTGCCACAGTGGAAGCTGACCGTGCAGATACTGATCCGGTCGGCGCGGTCGGGAATCATCACCGGCGTCCTGCTGGCGCTGGCGCGGATCAGCGGTGAGACGGCACCACTGCTGTTCACCGCGTTCGGCAACAATTACATGGCGTTCAACCCGATGGACAAGATGTCCAGCCTGCCGCAGATCATCTACCAGTACGCCAACGATCCCGGCGAAGCCATGCACGCACTGGCTTGGGCTGGCGCGTTCGTGATCACGATGTTCGTGCTGCTGTTGAGCCTGCTCTCGCGCCTGATCCTTTCCCGCAACAAGGTGTCCCATGACTGATTCGGCTCTCGCCACGCCTCCTTCCACGGTGGCCCCCAAGATCACCGTGCGCGACCTGCATTTCCACTACGGCGACTTCCATGCGATCAAGGGCATCGACATGGACATCCCGGCCAAGCAGGTCACTGCGATCATCGGACCCTCGGGCTGCGGCAAGTCGACCTTGTTGCGGATTTTCAACCAGATCTACGCGATTTATCCCAAGCAATTTGCGACGGGCGTGATCGAAATGGATGGACAGAACATCCTCGATCCCCGCTATTCGATGAATCGGCTCCGCAGCAAGGTCGGCATGGTGTTCCAGAAGCCTGTACCGTTTCCCATGACCATTTTCGAGAATGTGGCCTACGGCATCCGTCACCACGAAAAGCTGTCGCGAAAGGAAATCGAGGCCCGGGTCGAACGGGCGCTGCGAAGCGCGGCGCTTTGGGACGAGGTCAAGGACAAGCTCAGGAAGAGCGCGTTGGGCCTTTCCGGTGGCCAGCAGCAGAGACTATGCATAGCACGCGCGATTGCGCTGAAGCCGGAGGTCCTGCTGCTGGACGAACCAACTTCCGCGCTGGACCCCATAGCCACTAGCCGGATCGAGCAGTTGGTCGAGGAGCTGAAAAGTCAGTTCACCATAGTCATGGTCACCCACAACATGCAGCAGGCAGCGCGCGTCTCCGACCAGACCGCATTCATGTACCTGGGTGAACTGATCGAGTTCGACCAGACCGAGAAGATTTTCACCAAACCGGGCAAGAAGCAGACTGAGGATTACATTACCGGGCGCTTTGGCTGAATGACCGCGGTTCCCGCCCCACTTCCACGAGGCACACCATGAATACCGGTACCGACCACATCATCAAGAGCTACGACAGCGAGTTGACCCGGCTGACCGGCGAAATCGTCCGAATGGGCGAGTTGGCGGTGACCCAGTTGGAGGGCGCCATCGACGTACTGGAACGTCGCGACGAGCGTGCGGCGCGTCGGGTGGTGGACAACGACGAAGCGATCGACCAGCTGGAACAGGAAATCGGCCACGACGTGGTACGCCTGCTGGCACTGCGCGCACCGATGGCCGGTGATCTGCGCAACGTATACGCGGCCCTGCGAATCGCCTCCGACATCGAACGTATTGGCGACTACGCCGCGAATGTGGCGAAGCGCTCGATCCCGTTGTCGATGGTCGCACCTGTGGCACCGGTCGGAGGGCTGCAGCAACTATCAAGACTCGCGGCGTCCGAGGTGCGCGCGGTACTCGTCGCTTACCGCGACCGCGATGCGGAGGGTGCCTACCAGGTATGGAAGGACGACGTGGTACTGGACGAGGCATACACCGGCTATTTCCGGCAATTGCTCACTTACATGATGGAAGACCCGCGCAACATCACGCCATGCACCCACCTGCTGTTCATGGCGAAGAACATCGAGCGGATCGGCGACCACGCCACCAACATTGCCGAAAACATATGGTTTCAGGTCAATGGCGAACCGCTGAACAAGCAGCGCAGCAAAGGCGATCTGACCTCCAGCCCGGAAATCACCAAACTGGGCGAATAGCCCATCTGGCGCCAGCGGCCACCCGGTGCGGGGCTACATGCTGTCGAAGGGCCGGTCCTGCCGCAGGCGCCTGCCCCGCAGCACACCGTAGACGCCGATGGCGATCCACGCCACTTCCAGTACGAAGGCGGACAGGTTGAAGGTGCCGAAGATCAGCGACAAGAGCACGCCCAGGGCGCCAAAAACATTCATCAACTGGTAGGTCAATCGATCGCCCTTGAGCTTCCCCGCCTGCAGAAGCAGGAACGCCAGCAGTACCAGCGTTACGCCAACATAGCCGGCCCAGTCGTGCCACATAAGAGTGGTCATCGTCCCATGCTCCTCTGCCTCAGTACCTCGAACACCACGACGCCGGTGGCCACCGAGACGTTGAGACTTTCCATGACACCGGGCATCGGAATCTTCGCCACGAAATCACACAGGTCACGGGTGAGCCGGCGAATTCCTTCGCCTTCACTGCCCAGCACGAGTGCCACCGGGCCCTTGAAATCCACCGCATAAATCGTCGTGTCGGTGTCGCCGTCCAAGCCTGTGATCCACACCCCGGCGTCCTTCAACTCGCGCAGCGTGCGGGCCAGGTTGGTCACGGTCACCAGCGGCACGCGGTCAGCGCCACCGGCGGAAGCGCGGCGCACCACGGGAGTCAGGCCGACCGCACGATCCTTGGGAACGATGACAGCCGTCACTTTCGCCGCCGCCGCGCTGCGCAGGCACGCACCCAGGTTGTGCGGATCGGTCACGCCGTCGAGCACCAGCACCAGAGTGTTGCTGCCGTCACGTTCCAGCAGCGACGCCAGATCGCTTTCATGGGTCGCAGGTGCCGCCTCACAGCGCGCGGCCACACCCTGGTGACGTGCCTCACCGGAAACCCGATCCAGTTCATCGCGCGAGCGATGCTGCACCGGAATCTTCAACTTCTTCGCGCGGTCGACCAGGTCCAGTACCCGGGCGTTGCGCTGTCCGCTCTCGACCAGCACCTCGCGCACGCGCTCGGCATCGTTGCTCAACGCACCTTCGACCGGATTAATGCCGACGATCCAGCTCTCGCTCATGACTTGCCTTTTGGTTTCGGTTTGCGGCTACCACCCTTCCCGGGGCCGCGTGGCGCGCGCGTGGATGCGGCACCCTGCCCCGCAGCGGCACCCTTGCGCGGCCCACGGCCGGACGACGGCGCGTTGCGGCTACCGCTCTGCTGCCCGCGGGTGGGCGGGGCGGCGGGCGGGGCAGCGGCTGGCGCCGCTTCCTTGCGGCCAAATGCGCGGCCAATAGCCCGCGCGGCACGACCAACCATGCTTTCGGAGGCCTTGCTGGCGCCAGCAGGCTTCTTCGGCAGTGAGTAGCGTTCGCCCGTCGCAGCATAATCGTAGGGTTTGCCGCTGCCGGACGGAGGTGGTGCCACCGTGCGTGGCGACACCAGCCGGAAGTCAATCTTGCGGTCCTCCAGGCTGGCGCGCAGCACCTGGATGCG
Organism: Rhodanobacter sp.; assembly: GCA_036563155.1. Lineage (GTDB taxonomy): Bacteria > Pseudomonadota > Gammaproteobacteria > Xanthomonadales > Rhodanobacteraceae > Rhodanobacter. The sequence goes on along the minus strand of DATCMT010000030.1, from coordinate 28,043 downwards.
CACGTGGTCACCGAGGCGGAACTGCGCGCCGGTGCGCTCGCCCTTGAGCAGCTTGCGGGTCGCGTCGAAGTGGTAGTAATCGTTGACCAGTTGACTGATGTGAACCAGGCCAGACACCTTGGACTCATCCAGCTCGACGAACAGGCCGAACGACGTGACGCCGGTGACGACGCCGTCGAATTCGCTCCCTATGTGCTTCTCCATCCACGCGCACTTGAAGCGTTCGTCCACATCCCGCTCGGCTTCCTCGGCCCGACGCTCGCGCTGCGAACAATGAATGGCCATCGCGGCCATCTCGGCCGGCGTATAGGTGTAATCGGTCACCTTGCGCCCGGTCAGCGCGAACCGGATCGCCCGATGCACCAGCAGGTCCGGGTAGCGGCGGATCGGCGACGTGAAGTGGGCGTACGCCTGCAGCGAGAGGCCGAAGTGGCCGCGGTTGTCCGGCTGGTAGGCCGCCATGCTCTGCGAGCGCAGCAGCACCGACTGGATCAACTCGCGCTCGGGCCGAGCGTGCACCATGCGCAATACTTCGGAGAAGTCCGCCGGGGTCACTTCACTGATCGGCGGCATGTGCAGCTTGAACTCGCGCAGAAACTGCTGCAGATCCTCGTACTTCTCCGCCGGCGGTGGCTCATGCGCACGGAACAACGCGGGGATTTTCTTCTTTTCCAGGAACAGTGCCGCCTGCACGTTGGCGGCGATCATGCACTCCTCGATCAGCTTGTGGGCGTCGTTGCGCTCCGTTGCGCCCATCGACTCCACACTGCCGGTCTGGTCAAGCCGGAATTTCACCTCGGGCGTCTCGAAGTCGATCGCACCGCGGCGCTTGCGCTGCTGCGCCATGGCCTTGTACAGCGCGTGCAGGTTTTCCAGTTGCGGCAATACATCGGCCACTTCGTGACGAACGTCCTTGTCACCCAGGCCCACGGCCTGCCATACCGTGTCGTAGGTGAGCCGGGCATGGGAATTCATCACGGCGTCGTAGAACTTCGAGCGGATCACGCTGCCTTCGGCATCCACTGTCATGTCGCAAACCATGCACAGTCGATCCAGCTGCGGATTCAGTGAGCAAATGCCGTTCGACAGGGTCTCGGGCAACATCGGGACCACAAAGCCGGGAAAATAGGTGGACGTGCTGCGCTCATAGGCTTCGCTGTCCAGTGCGTTGCCGACCTGCACGTAGTGCGACACATCGGCAATGGCCACAATCAGGCGCCAGCCACCGCCGCGCCTGGGCTCTGCATACACTGCGTCATCAAAGTCGCGCGCATCCGCGCCATCGATGGTCACCAGCGGTAGCTTGCGGATATCAGTGCGGCCCGCGCGCTCCGCGGCGGTGACCGTCGCCTCAACCTGGGCGGCATCGCGCAGCACTTCGGCGGACCATTCATGCGGCAGGTCGTGACTGGCGATGGCCATTTCCACGACCAGTGAAGGTTCCAGCCGCTCACCCAGTACCGCCCTGATCTCGCCGACAGGACCGCGCTGTGCGGTAGGCGGCGCCGTGATCTCCACCACGACGATCTGGCCAGCGTGGGCACCCTGCTCCTGGCCGGGCTTGATCATCACGTCATGATTCAGCCGCCGGTCGTCAGGCGTCACCAAGGTCACGCCGTTGGCCACCACCACGCGACCGACCAGCCTGGGCGATCGACGCTCCAGTACCTCGGCAATCGCACCCTGCCGACGCCCGCGGCGGTCGATGCCGACCACGCTGGCGAGCACCCGGTCGCCATGCATCACGGCCCGCATCTGCTGCGGGGACAAGTACAAATCGTCGCCGCCTTCGGACGGACGCAGGAAGCCATAGCCCTCTGCGTTGGCCAGCACGATGCCATCAATGAGGTCGAGCTTCTGGGTCGGCGCGTAGCCACCGCGCCGACCCAGCAGCAGCTGCCCGTCGCGCACCATGGCAGCAAGTCGCTTGCGCAATGCCTCGAGGTCGCTCTCATCGTCGATGTCCAGCGCCGTGGCGATGCGTGCCTCGGTCAGCAGCTCGCCACGCGCTTCGAGCAGGGCGAGAATGGCTTCGCGGCTGGGAATCGGACGCGCATATCGCTGCGCCTCCCGATCGGCAAACGGATCACGCACGGAGCCAGCGCCGACCGCCTTGTTGCGCTTGTCCGATGCGGCATCCGCTCGCGGCGCCCGCTGGGCGGATTTTTTCGCCGGGCGCTTGTCACCGGAGTTGCCGGAGCGGGGGGGAGTTTTTCTGGTCACTCAGAATCCTTGTGATGATTGCGCCGCGGAGAATGCCACGTCGCAGGGAAAGCATGTAAAAAGTGTTGACAAGCCACCGGCGGGTGCCTACATTACGCGGCTCACGCAGCTCATGGAGCGGTGTGACACCTGCCCAGGTGGCGGAATTGGTAGACGCACTAGCTTCAGGTGCTAGCGGGGGCAACTCCGTGGAGGTTCGAGTCCTCTCCTGGGCACCAATTGTAGACGAAGGCCCGCATTCATGCGGGCCTTCGTCTTTCCGGGTTGTTTAAAAGTCAGGAAGGCCCGCATCCACCCAACCGCCGGCTTGCCTGGGTCGAGGCGCGGTCATCCGGTCGCCGGGCCCTTCAGTTCAACCATGTTGCCCTGCGGGTCGTACAGATAGATCGAGGGGCCCTTGCCTTTCGCGCCATAGCGCGAACCCAACTCGCCGACCAGCACACCGTGCGCCTTCAAATGCGCCAGGATCGCCGGCTCGTCGTAGTTCTCCACGCGCAGGCACAGGTGATCCATGTTGTGGCCTTCGGTGCCCGGCGCGGCGCCACCGTGACGGCCAATCTTGCCGTCGACGGCAACCAGGTCAATCAACGAGGCGCCGGCGCGGAGCTGCAGCAGACCGATGTCGTCCTGTCGACGCTCCTCGTGGCAACCCAGGACATCGCAGTAAAAGCGCCGCATCGCCTCCAGATCGATGGCACGCAACACGACGTGGTCGATTTCACCAATCCGGATCATGCGGGCTCCGACAGTCGACAGGGACGGGGCCGAGCATAGCGCGGCGGGTTTCTGAACCACAGTCGGGTCAACCGCGACACATCCCTGTGGCCCTGTATAATCGCCCGGGTAAACACATGGTGGGAGAAGCGGGCGGCCCATACCTCGGGCACGCGCCGCTGCCGAAGACGCAACGCCCGTAATCGCTCAGGCCCCCATACCACCATGTGCGAACACTCTGGAGAGACCGGTTGAATCCGGCGCCGAAGGGGCACGAAGCAGGCAACTCGCACGCTTCCAAACTCTCAGGCAAAAGGACAGAGGGGCGCCCCGCGTGCGGCACGGCACGTTGTCTTCGGATGCCCACTCATGAGCCATAACCACTCCCCCTCCCTGCACGAGCTGGAACACCATGGCGCGTTCATTGAACGCCACATTGGTCCTGACGATGCGGAAATCGCGCAGATGCTGCGGGTGATCGGCCACGACTCGCTCGAGTCAATGACCGATGCCATCGTTCCCGGTTCGATCAAGTCCTCCGCGCCGCTCGCCCTGCCCTCGGCGATCACCGAGGAAGATGCGCTGGCGAAAATTCGCGCCATTGCCAATCGGAACCAGGTGTTCCGCAGCTTCATCGGCCAGGGCTATTACGGCACGCTCACGCCAAACGTTATCCTGCGCAACATTCTGGAAAGCCCGGCCTGGTACACCGCCTATACGCCCTATCAGGCGGAAATTTCCCAAGGTCGCATGGAAGCGCTGATCAACTTCCAGACGATGTGCATCGATCTCACCGGCATGGAAATTGCCAACGCCTCCCTGCTGGATGAAGCTACCGCGGCAGCCGAGGCCATGACCCTGGCCAAGCGCTCGTGCAAGTCGAAGTCGGACGTGTTTTTCGTCTCGTCCGGCGTTCATCCGCAGACGCTGGAAGTGGTGCGCACACGCGCCGAGCCGCTGGGCATCGAACTGGTAGTCGGCGCAGACGCCGATGCGGCCGGCACCGACGCCTTCGGCGTGCTGCTGCAGTACCCCGACACGTTCGGTGGCATCCACGACTACCGGGCAATCGCCGATGCCGTACATGCTCGTGGCGGCCTGGTGGCGGTGGCCACCGATCTGCTGGCGCTGACCTTGATCGCCGCACCCGGCGAGTGGGGCGCGGACATCGTGGTCGGCAACACGCAACGATTCGGCGTGCCATTTGGTTTCGGTGGTCCGCACGCGGGCTTCATGGCCTGCCGCGATGCCTACAAGCGGTCCATGCCGGGCCGGTTGATCGGCGTCTCCGTCGACAGCGAAGGCAAGGCCGCCTATCGACTCACCTTGCAGACGCGCGAACAGCACATCCGCCGTGAGAAAGCCACGTCCAACATCTGCACCGCGCAGGTACTGCTGGCAGTCATGGCCAGCATGTATGCGGTCTACCACGGCCCGCAGGGACTGACCCGGATTGCGCGCCGCACCCATCGACTGGCGGCGATTCTCGCCACTGCACTGAACCAGCACGGCGTCGCCGTGGACAAGAACTTCTTCGACACCTTGCATGTCACCGGTGTCGACGCCGAAGCGCTGCATGCGAAGGCCGAAGCGGCGCGGATCAACCTGCGCCGCATCGACGGTCGCCGTGTCGGCATCAGTCTCGATGAGACCACCACGCGCGCCGATGTGATCGCACTGGCCGCGGTGTTCGGTGCCCATATCGACGATATCGACGCGCTCGACACCGCCGCCGCCGACGCCCTGCCGGCCGCCATGATCCGCGAGAGCGCGTTCCTGACCCACCCGGTCTTCAACTCGTACCACAGCGAGCACGAAATGCTGCGCTACATGCGCGCGCTGTCCGACAAGGATCTGGCGATGGATCGCACGATGATCCCGCTCGGTTCGTGCACCATGAAGCTCAACGCCACCGCCGAGATGATCCCGGTGACCTGGCCGGAATTTGCCAACATCCACCCACTGGCACCAGCCTCGCAGGCCCAGGGTTACCGGGAATTGATCGAGGGCCTGGAGGCCATGCTGGTGGAATGCACCGGCTACGACGCGGTGAGCCTGCAGCCGAACTCTGGTGCCCAGGGCGAATACGCCGGCCTGCTGGCCATTCGCGCCTACCATCGCTCGCGCAACGAGGCGCACCGTGACATCTGCCTGATACCCGAGTCCGCCCACGGCACCAATCCCGCCTCCGCGCACCTGTGCGGCATGACCGTGGTGGTGACGAAGTGCGACGCGCACGGCAATGTCGACGTCGAGGACATCCGCCGCAACGCCGAAAAGTACTCCGACCGCCTCGCCGCCCTGATGATCACCTATCCGTCCACGCACGGCGTGTTCGAGGAAGACATCGTGGCGATCTGCGACATCGTCCACGCCCACGGCGGCCAGGTGTATACGGACGGCGCCAACATGAACGCGCTGGTCGGCGTGGCCAAGCCCGGCAAGTGGGGCTCGGACGTGTCGCACCTGAACCTGCACAAGACCTTCTGCATTCCGCATGGCGGTGGCGGCCCCGGCGTGGGTCCGTGTGCCGTGAAGTCCCACCTCGCACCGTTCCTGCCGCGCCGGCTGGGCGAGCAAAGCCCGGTGGGCATGGTGTCGGCAGCGAGTTTCGGCTCGGCCAGCATTCTTCCGATCAGCTGGATGTACATCACCCTGATGGGCCAGCAGGGCCTGCGCAAGGCCACCCAGGTGGCCCTGCTCAACGCCAACTACGTCGCCAAACGCCTGCAACCACACTACCCCACGCTGTACACGGGGCGGAACGGACTGGTGGCGCACGAGTGCATCCTCGACCTGCGGCCATTGAAGGACGCGACCGGCATCGACGCCGAAGATGTGGCCAAGCGGCTGATCGACTTCGGCTTCCACGCGCCCACGCTGAGCTTCCCGGTTGCCGGCACCTTGATGGTGGAGCCGACCGAAAGCGAATCGCTGGTTGAACTGGACCGCTTCATCGACGCGATGATCCAGATCCGCGACGAGATCCGCGCGGTCGAGGAAGGCAAGCTGGACCGCCAGGACAATCCGCTGTTGAACGCGCCGCACACCGCGACGATGGTCAGTGCCAGCGAGTGGACCCACGCTTACCCGCGTGAGCTGGCGGCCTTCCCTCTGGCGACCCTGAAATTGCAGAAGTATTGGCCACCGGTCGCCCGCGTCGACAATGTCTATGGCGACAAGAACATCATGTGCGCCTGCATTCCGGTGGATGCATACAAGGAAGAAGTCGAAGCCTGAGGGCACTCGTCGGCGAACCCGTGCATGACGACAAAGGCTCCGTACGCGGAGCCTTTGTCTTGAAGTGACACGTTGTCGCGGATGTTCCGGAAGGCGCCGGTCGATTGGCGGAACCCGCAACCTGAACACCGTGAGCCCGGGGACACCTGTGGTGGCCACGCATAAAAGTGATCGCCAACTAGCTCGCGACCACGCAGTTGCGACCCTGCTCCTTGGCCTGACGCATCCGCCGATCGGCGAGATCAACGAGGGATGCAGGATCATCACCGTCCCCCGGAACCACCGTACACACGCCAACACTGATGGTGAGGACTGACGCAGCGGGCGACGCATCATGGGGAATCTGCTCAGCCAGCACCAGACTGCGACAGCGCGCGGCCAATTTGCTTGCCGCTACCTCATCGGTCTCCGGCAGCAGTAGAACGAACTCATCGCCGCCAAAACGGGCGAGTATGTCGCGCGCCCGCGTGGCCGCCGAGTTGAGCACCCATCCCACCCTTTTCAGGCAGGCATCGCCCTCGACGTGACCGTACCGATCGTTGTACTGCCTGAAAAAATCGATATCCATCATCAACATGGACAGCGGATGCCGATGGCGCCGCGCGAGGTCCCACTCCAGCGCAAGCGCTTCATCGAGCCGGCGCCGACTCGCCACGCCGGTCAGGCCATCCCGCTGCGAAAACTCCTCGATCTCTTTTTTCAGGGTGACCAATTGCCGCGCAATCTGCTTGCGTTCGCCGATGTCGAACAAGAAACCGAGCAACGAATGGACCGCCCCATCCGCGTCGTGCACCACGTGCACCACGTCACGGACCCACACATAGCGTCCATCCCGAGTCAAGGCGCGGTACTCGGACTCGTGGTCAACACCCGACTGCGACTGCGTCATGCGGGAATCAACCACCCACTCACGATCGGCCGGATGCATGCGGCTGGCCCAGTCCTCCACACTCACCCAACTGGATGGCGGCCAACCCAGCAGCGCCTCGACTTGCGGTCCGAAATAGGAGAAACGCCGGCTGGTCCAGTCAAGCTTCCATGGAATCGCGCCTGTGGCTGTCAGCAGCGCCCGGTAGCCGGCGCTGTCCGGAACAACTCGAGTGTGGGCATTCGACATGTCTGCGGCCCCAAAACGCTCCAACTTGCCCAGTGTGACGAGCACTGCGTGACAAGTATGTATCAAGTCCACGGTGTGGGAGCCTGTCGAGTACCGCGACCCACGGGCCCGCCCCGAATGAATGCCGTGGTGCGCGGGCCGAGGATGCAGCGCCCAATCGTGCGATCCACCGCAACGGCCTGGGCTAGCGCCAACCCGCGTCGCGGGCGGCTCGTTCCTGGTGCGCGTCAAAGACCTCACCACGCAGACGCGCATCGACGGCCGCCTCGACGTCTGGCGGCAAGGCGCTGGCAGCCTGACGCAGTTGCCCATTCGCGGGCTCGACCGCCGTGCTGATCACCGGCAGCGCCCAGCCGGATTCACCCCGGCATGCGAGACCCGCCATGGCCGGTTCGGCCCGGCGCACGAAGGTGCGGCAAATGTGGCCATCGGCAGCGCGAAACGTCAGGCCGATGGCCACCGCGCTGCGCGGATCCGGTGCACTGGCCAGCCCCTGCTCGAGTGCGTCGAAAAGCGACCCAGCCGCAAACTGCTGGCCGTCGTGCACCCGCACCAGATCGTTGCCGGCATGCCACCAAATCGCCACGGCCAGGACAGCCACCGATGCCGCCACCGCCGCCGACGGCACAAACCAGCGCCGACGGCTACCACGACGGGCATGGCCAAATCCCGACCCAGGCCGGCTCGCGGGCAGTGCCACTGGTGCCGGCAGTGGCGCCGGCTCCGAACGGAGCAGCGCCGCCAGTCTGTCCGGTACCGGCTCGTCGAGTACAGGGTTGAATGCGGCCTGCAATTGAGACCGCAACCGACGTGCCTGTTGCACCCGACGAGCAAGCACATCGTCGTGCGCAAGTGCACGGTCAATCCGGGCGGCATCCGCCGCATCCAGTTCGCCGTCCACGTAGGCCTGCAATGTGTCGTCGTCGATCAGGTTCATGTGTCTTTCCCAAGATGGGACTGCAAGGCGGCGCGCGCTCGCGCCAGGCGACTGGTGACCGTTCCGACCGGCACATCGAGCAGCTCCGCCGCTTCGCTGTACGACATGCCTTCAATCAACACCAGCGCAATCACTTCTCGATGATCCGGTGGCAGCGTCTCCATCGCTGCCGCCACATCCATCTGCTGCGCCAATCGAACATGACTACCGTCCGAGGCGCTGGCACCGGCTTCCTCCGGCGCAAACACATTCTGCGATCTGCCGCGAGCGCGCAGTTCATCCCTCCATGCGTTGCGCGCAATCGCGTACACCCACTTGTCCAGTGCAGCATCCGGCCGCCACTGCGCCGCGCGGGCCAGTGCGCGCTCCAGCACGATCTGCACCAGATCGTCGGCATCGGCCACCTGCCCTGCCAACGCACGCGCCAACCGGCGCAGACGCGGCAGCATCGAAATCAATCCCTCGCGCACAGCCTCGTTCGGGTCCAAGCACTCTCTTCCAATACGTTTGAAGGGGCCGATTCCTTCCCTCGCGTACATCTTCGCGGTTCGGGAGGCGTAAAGCGCACTCATGCTAGCATCCGGCCCATTCGCTCCTGACCCCCGCCGTCATGTCGATGAAACGTCCGTATCTCGCACTGGTCCCGCTCCTGGTCGCCGCGCTGCTCTGGTGCAACGGCGCGCAGGCGCAGGTGCTGGGTCAATCCGGTGGATTGCCCAACGTGCAGGTCCCGGGAGTGGGACTGCCGGCGCTGCCGCCGGTGGCGCCCAACCCGCGTGTCGATGCACTGCTACGCAAGCCGTTGGCGGTAACCAGGCAATTGCAGATTGATACCCTGCTGCGCGAAGAACCCCGGCGCGTCGCATTGGACCCGCAGGGAGCGCCCATCGTGCGCGGGGAATTCCTGGCCATCGGGCTTTCGGCCGCCCAAATCAACGACCTGCAGGCTGTGGGCTTCATCTCGACCAGCGATGCGCCGACTGACGCGACGCTTGGCCTGGACATCGTGATCCTGCGCGACACCCGTGGACGAACCACAGCAGCGGCACTGCAAACTCTGGAAGAAACCGCGCCGGGTGCCACGTTCACCTACCAGCACATCTACTTGCAGGCTGGCGCCGGTACGGACGGCAGCGTCGCGACGGGCGCCTCACCGACAATCACACCACGCCGCGTGGGACTGATCGACGGCGGCGTCGACGCTGAAAATCCCGCGCTGGCCCGCGCCCGCATCGAGCGGCACGGCTGCGGCAAACCCATCGCTTCTCGTCACGGCACCGCGGTAGCGGCGAGACTCATCGACGGCGGTTCCGACACGCTGTACGCCGCCGACTTGTGGTGTGGCGACAAAGTCGGGGGTGCCACGTCCAGCTTGGTGGAAGCACTTGCGTGGATGGCGCGTGAGCGGGTGGCGGTAATCAATATCAGCCTGGTCGGGCCGGACAATCCTGTGCTTGCGCGGGCGATCCAGGTGATGATCGCGCGCGGGCACGTGCTGGTCAGCGCCGTCGGCAACGACGGGCCGGCGGCGCCACCCTTGTTCCCAGCGGCCTACCCGGGCGTGATCGGGGTGAGCGCCGTCGACGCACATGACCGCGTGCTGCCCGAGTCCGGCAGTGGTCAGCAGGTGGCGTTTTGCGCATCGGGGGTGGTTGGCCGCGGCCGCAGCGCCCTCCGCGGCACTTCGTTTGCAGCCCCGATCGTGGCGCGAAAAGCGGCCCAGTTGCTCGACGCACCCCGCCCCGGTGCAGCCGCGTATATCGAGCAGCACCTCGCGAGCGAGGCGCGCGACCTTGGCCAGCCCGGCCGCGATCCGCGCTACGGCTACGGCCTGCTGTCTCCCTGAACCTGAACGAAAACCGAACGCATCCAGCTGGCATGGAAGGATCCACAGCGCCCAGTCGTAATGGACCTTGCAAGCCGCGGATCCCCGTCGGCAGGAGGACCTCACCATGCGTAGCATTACCATCAACAACCCGAAACTCGGCATGACGCTGCTCGCGGGCGCCTTCGCGCTTGCCTTGATGACCCCAGTCCAGGCTCAGGTGCTTGGCGGCGGCTCGCTTGCCGGTGGCGTGACCGGTGGGTTGGCCGGCCAAATCGGCCCGGCCATGGGCCAGGTTGGCGGTGCCGCCAACGGCGCGGGCAACATCAATACGCCTGACCTCCACAAGACCGCAGCCGAGCGTCGGGCAGACCGTCTGCAACGCCGCGCCGCCAACGCCGGCAACGCCGCCAAGTCCGCCACCGACGTGGCCGCGCCGAGTGCTCCCCAGGTCAACGCTGGCTCAGCTGCCGACGTCGCCGCAGGCCTGACGGGCGCAGTGGACGGCAGTGCGGGTAGCGGCAACGCGGTTCTGCGTGGTGCTGCCGACTTGGGCGGCTCGGCCACCGGCAGCCTCGACGCCTCGGGCGCACAGCAGAGCGCAGCAGACGCCGCCGGTCAGGCGAGCAGCCGTGCGCAATCGGCCGCGTCCACCGCCAAGCAGGGCACGCAGAACGCAGCGAACCGGGTCCGCAACGCGGCGGGCAACCTGTCGGCGACCGCCGAAGGCTCGGCCACCGGTAGCCTGAATGCGGTGCAGGACGCCGGCGCCAACGGCATGCAGTCGGCCAATGCAGGGCTGTCGTCTGGCGGCTCCGCCGTGGGCACCACGTCGCAGGCGATCCCAGCCGGGTCGGACAACCTGGCCAATCAACCTCAGGATCAGTCGAGCCAGGCACCCGCCGCCCGCCGGCCGGGCGTGCTGTCCGGCACGCGCAGCGCCCTCGACAGCGCGGCAGACACCACGATCGATGGCTCGGCTTCAGGTTCGGCGCAGGGCAACGCCGGCGCCAACCACACGGCAAGTGGAGACAGCTCATCTGACGCCAACCGGAGCTCCGGCGCGCGCGGTTCGGCCAATGCCAGCGGCCATGCCGGTGCCAGCGCCAGCGCGCGCGGGGGCGTCAGCACCTCGGCCCAAGGCAGCGGCGGTGTGTCCACCAGTGCGGGCACCAACGGTCATTGATCGATCAACGTCACGGAAGACGAAAGCCCCCGTCCGCGGGGGCTTTTTCATTGCGGTTGTTGACGACGCGAACTGACGCGACCCAGTGGCGAAAATGCCGATGCGGCGAAGGCATCGACCTTCGATCGCTCCGGCCAAATTGCGCGTACTACGCTGGCAAGCGATTGCGTTACTTTCCCAGATAGCTGCGCGGCACCCGCTTCAATCCGCACAACAGCTGATACGCGCTGCTGCCGCAATGGCTGGCCAGCGTGCTGACCGGTACCTGAGCCCCCCACAGCTCGACCCGGCTGCCCAGGCCCGCAGCGGGATGATCGGTGAGGTCGACCGTGAGCATGTCCATCGACACGCGACCGGCCAGCTTGCCGGGTCGACCGTCAATGGTGACGGGCGTGCCGTTGGGGGCAAACTGCGGATAGCCGTCGGCGTAGCCCATCGCGACGACGCCGATCCGACTGGGCCGCTCGGTGACGAAGCGTGCGCCGTAGCCGACCGGCTCGCCTGGCGCCAGCTCACGCACGCTGATCACCTGCGACTCCACCGTCATCACCGGGCGCATTCGCTCGGCCACGGGATGGGCCCCCGCGAATGGCGTGGCCCCATACAACATCAGGCCCGGCCGGGCCCAGTCGCCATGCACATCCGGCCAGCCCAATAGCGCGGGCGAATTGTCCAGACTGGTAGTCAAATTGAGTTCGCTGCAAACCTGCTTGAACGTGGCCACCTGCTCGCTGGTGCGCGTGCAGTCGAGCTCGTCGGCGCGGGCAAAGTGGGTCATCGCAACAACCTCAGCCACCTGAGGCATGGCCTGCAGCCGCTCCAATGCAGCGCGGTAATCGGACGCGGCCAGGCCGAGGCGATGCATGCCCGAATCGAGCTTCAGCCAGATCACCAGGGGCTTTTCGGGGCGACTGTCCGCGATGGCGTCGATCTGCCATGAAGCCTGCACCACGCACCACAGCCCATGCGCGTCAATCAGCGCCAGCTCGTCGGCCTCGAAGAAGCCTTCCAGCAGCAGGATCGGGGCCTGAATGCCTGCGTGGCGCAACTCCAGCGCTTCCTCGATGCAGGCCACCGCAAAACCATCTGCTTCATTTTGGAGAGCCTGGGCGCAACGCACGGCGCCGTGGCCATAAGCGTCGGCCTTGACCACGGCCAGCGCCTTGCCGCCGCCCAACTCCCGCGCAAGGCGATAGTTGTGGCGCAGTGCACCCAGATCAATCAGTGCGCGTGCGGGGCGCATCAGCCGCGTGCACCGGCGTCGCCCGGCGACGGCTGGCGCGTGCTGTAGCGCGAGATATCAAGGCCTTCCGTACTGATCTGCGGCTGCTTGCCGCCAATCAGGTCGGCCAGGTAACGACCCGAGCCACACGCCATGGTCCAGCCCAGTGTGCCGTGACCGGTGTTGAGATAGAGGTTGCTCATGCGGGTGGCCCCAACCACGGGCGTGCCGTCCGGCGTGGCTGGGCGCAGGCCGGTCCAGAACGTGGACCGCGCCAGATCACCCCCGTGCGGATACAGATCGTTGACCACTTTCTCCAGCGTGGCTCGACGACGTGGCGACAGCGACATGTCGAAACCGGACACGCCAGCCATGCCACCCACGCGAATGCGCTGTTCGAAACGCGTCACTGCCACTTTGTAGCTTTCATCGAGCACAGTCGACATCGGCGCCATGGCCGGATCCGTGATCGGGATAGTCAACGAATAGCCCTTCAACGGATACACCGGGAGGCGGATGCCCAGCGGAGCCAGCATCCGCGGCGAGTAGCTGCCGAGAGCCAGCACGTAGCGATCTGCCTTCTCCAGTCGGCCGTCGATGCGCACGCCCGTGACGCGACCGCCATCATGCTCCAGCCGTTCCACCGTGGCGCCAAACCTGAACTCCACGCCCACGCTCTGCGCACGTTCGGCCAGCAATCGGGTGAACAACTCGCAGTCGCCGGTTTCGTCGTGCGGCAGGCGCAAGGCGCCGGCCAGCGTGTCCACCACGGCGGCCAGCGCAGGCTCCACCCGCACGATGCCGGCGCGATCGAGCAGTTCGTAAGGCACCCCGTATTGCTTCAGCACAGCGATGTCCTTGGCCGCACCGTCCAGCTCCGCCTGGGTTCGGAACAGCTGGGTCGTGCCCAGCTGGCGAGCTTCGTAATCCAGACCAGTCTCCTTGCGCAGTTCATCCATGCAATCGCGGCTGTACTCCGACAAGCGCACCATGCGGGCCTTGTTGATGGCGTAGCGATTGGCGGTGCAATTGCGCAGCATCTGCAGCAACCACAGATACTGGCGCGGATCGAGGCCGGGCGTGATGGACAGCGGCGCATGGCGCTGGAACAGCCACTTCAAGGCTTTGAACGGCACGCCGGGTGCGGCCCATGGCGAAGCGTAGCCGGGCGAGATCTGGCCTGCGTTGGCAAAACTGGTTTCCCGCGCCGGTGCACTCTCGCGGTCCACCACGGTCACTTCGAAACCGGCGCGCGCGAGATACCACGCGGTGCACACGCCGATCACGCCACTACCCAGTACGAGTACCCGCATCACCATTCCCCAGAATCGTGGTTCTCCCTGCCGCTCTTTGGGCAGAGACCTCAACTGCGAAGTATAGGAACGATCAGACAGGTTTATCTTCTGTATTTATCTCGTAATGCACGTAAAATCACTGCTTGTATCGCCACCGATGGGGTTTCCATGAGCGGAAGCAGCCGGGAATTCGACAAAATCGACCAAAATATCCTGCGCGTACTGCAGGAAGAAGGCCGTATCTCGTTCACCGAATTGGGCGAACGCGTGGGTCTGTCGACCACACCGTGCACCGAGCGCGTGCGACGGCTGGAGCGCGAGGGTGTGATCACCGGTTATCACGCCAGACTCGACCCGCACCGGGTCGGTGCCGGCTTGCTGGTGTTCGTCGAAATCAGCCTCACCTACAAGTCGGGCGACATTTTCGAGGGCTTCCGCACGGCCGCCCTGCGCTTGCCGAACGTGCTGGAGTGCCACCTGGTTTCGGGCGACTTCGATTACCTGATCAAGGCGCGCATCTCCGAAATGGCGTCCTACCGCAAGCTGCTCGGCAGCACCTTGCTGACCATGCCGAATGTCCGTGACTCCAAGAGCTACATCGTGATGGAGGAGGTCAAGGAAACGCTCAGTCTGCCGATCGGCGACGGTCCCGGATTGGGCAGCAAGGGACGCAGCGGGACGAAGCATCGCGCGACCTGAGCCCGTCACACCGGTAGTACGCTCGCACTCGCATCGTGACTAAACGAAACAGGCCCCTGCTCGGGGCCTGTTTCTTCGTGCCGGGCGCGCAGTGCTTACGCGAACGGGTCGTCCAGCACGATGGTGTCGTCACGATCGGCACCCGTGGCAACCAGCGCCAGACGGCATCCGGACAGCTCCTCCACCGCTCGCAAATAGGCGCGCGCGGCGGGCGGCAACTGGTTCCAGTCGCGGATGCCCGCGGTGGATTCCTGCCAGCCCGGGAATTCCAGGTAGACCGGCTTGCACTCATCCCAGCCGTCGGCGTCGAGTGGAGCCAGCTCGCGGCGCTTGCCGCGATACTCGTAGGCGATGCAAACCTTGACCGATTCCAGCCCATCGAGCACATCGAGCTTGGTGATTGCCAGGCCATTGATACCGTTGATCTGGGTGGCGCGCTTGAGCGCCACCAGATCGATCCAGCCGCAGCGGCGCGGCCGACCGGTACTGGCACCGAACTCGTTGCCCTTCTTGCGCAGCAGCTCGCCCATCTCGTCGTGCAATTCGGTGGGGAACGGGCCGCTGCCCACTCGCGTGGCGTAAGCCTTGCAGATGCCCAGCACATAGTCGATATCGTCGACCCCCACGCCGGTGCCGGCCAACGCCCCGCCAATGGTCGTGTTGGACGAAGTGACATAGGGATAGGTGCCGTGGTCGATGTCCAGCAGTGCGCCCTGCGCGCCCTCGTACAGGATGTTGCCGCCGTCCCTGCGCAAGTCGTGCAGAATCGTGGCCACATCGTCAACCAGCGGACGGATGTACTCACCCCAGGCCAGCGCATCGTCGAGCACCTGCTGGTAATCCACGGGCTCGGCCTTCAACCACTGGGTCAGAATGAAGTTGTGGTAGTCGACGGCAGTCTTCAGCAGCGCCGGCAATTCGTGCGGATACATCAAGTCCGCCACACGAACGCTGCGACGGGCAACCTTGTCTTCGTACGCCGGCCCAATGCCGCGGCCGGTGGTACCGATGGCCTTCCCGCCAGCCGCGATCTCGCGCGCTTTGTCCACTGCGATGTGGTACGGCATGATCAGGGGCGTGGCCGGGCTGATCTTCACCCGCGAACGAACCTCGACGCCGTTGGCTTCCAGCTCGCCGATCTCCTTGATCAGCGCCTCGGGCGAGAGCACCACGCCGTTGCCGATCAGGCACAGCGCGTCGTCGCGCAAGATGCCCGAAGGGATCAGGTGCAGCACGGTTTTCTTGCCCTTGATCACCAGCGTGTGACCGGCATTGTGGCCACCCTGGAAACGCGCCACGGCGCCGACCCGTTCCGTCAGCAGATCGACGATCTTGCCCTTGCCTTCGTCGCCCCACTGCGCACCCAGAATGACTACTGACTTGCCCATGCTGCTTTACTCCGCCATGTTCCCGTTCAGATCGGTGGTACCTGCTTGAGCAGCCACACGATTCAGATCAATGAAAAAACTGTAAAAGCACCAAGCCGACCAGCATCGCGCCGGCACCGAACAGCCGCAAGGTGTGCGGTGGCACCTTCAATGCCTCGCGCACCATCGACTGCCAGCCCTTCGGCGCCACGAACAACACCAGTCCCTCGATCACCAGCAGCAGGCACAACGCAGCAGCCAACTGGTGCACGGGCCCCGCCTCAACGCTTCTGCGTGGACTGTTCGAAGTAGCGCAAGAACTCGTCGTCGGGCTTCAGGATCAGTACGCCTTGACCGTCCTCGAACGACGTCCGATAGGCGGCCATGCTGCGATAAAAGGCAAAAAACTCCGGATCCTGGGTGTACGCCTTGGCATAGATCTCGGCGGCTTCTGCATCACCTTCACCACGCACCTTGGCCGCATCGCGGCGTGCATCCGCGCGCAGAACTTGACCCTGGCGATCGGCATCAGCCTGGATTGTCTCGGCTGACTCCTGGCCCGTGAAGCGCAACTCGTTGGCCAATTGCAATCGCTCGGCGCGCATCCGCTTGTATACCGACTCGCTGACTTCGTTCGGCAGGTCGATACGCTTGATGCGAACGTCCACGACGGCAATGCCCAGGTTCTTGCGCGCCGATGCATCGGTCTGCGCTCGTACGCGCTCGGTGATGTCCTTGCGCCCACCGGATATCAGGTCGGGCAAGGTGCGGGCGTTGAACTCGAAGCGCAGCGCGTCTTTCACGATCGGGGTCAGGCGCTGGGCTGCCTGCAGCTGATCGCCGCCGGTGGCGCGATAGTAGGCCGCGTTGTCGAGCACACGCCACTTCACGTAGAAATCGACGTTGACGCTCTTCTTCTCGGAGGTGAAATAGCGTTCCGGTGGTGCATCGAGCGACAGAATCCGCTTGTCGAAATGCATCACCTGCTGGATCACGGGAATCTTGAAATGCAGGCCGGGCTGATAATCCGTGCGGACGATGCGGCCAAACTGCAGCAACAGCGCACTGTGGCCTTCACTGACCACGAACATGCTGTTGAGTCCAAGCAGAACGGCCAGGACCGCCGCGGCGATGGAAGCGATCCTGATCATGGCTGGGCCCCCTTGCTGGTTGCCGCGTCAGTGGGCGGTGATACCACCGCGCCGACCGTACTGGCGTCGGACTTGACGATGGTCGAGCCGCCCCGCGGAGCCGGCAGGTTGATGATGTTGCGGCCGTTGGTGCCGTCAACCACCTTGTGGTTATCGGCCATCACCTGTTCCATCGTTTCCAGCCACAGGCGTTTGCGGGTTACTTCGGGCGCCGTCTTGTACTCCTTCAATAGCAGGTTGAAGCGGGCGGCGTCACCGGTCGCGCGGGCGATCCGTTCGGCCTTGTAGCCATCCGCTTCGGCGGCAATGCGCGCAGCGTCACCACGCGCCACCGGGACCACCTTGCTGGCATACGCCAGAGCGGCGTTCTCGATGCTCTGCTTGTCCTCGCGCGCGTTGTTGACGTCGTCGAAAGCATCTTTCACCTCATTCGGCGGCGCCACGTTCTGGAAACTCACTTCGGTGACGCGCAGACCCGAGTCGTAACTGTCGAGGGTTTTCTGCAAGGCTTCCTGCGCGTTGGCGACGAGACTTGCGCCGGCGGCAGAGAGGATCTGATCCATGTCACTGCCACCGATCACGGAGCGCACGGCCGCTTCGGCCGCTGCGCCGATGGTGCCGTCGGGGTCATTGAGCGAAAACAGGTACCGGCGTGAGTCGTCCACCTGATATTGGACGGTGAAATCGATCGTGATGATGTTTTCATCCTTGGTCAGCATCGCCACTTTGTCGTTGACCGAGCGAATTCGCGTGGCTTCGACCTTGGTCACCGACTCGATCGGCTGAGGCAACTTCAAATGGAAACCGGGTGGCAATGTGCGCGAATACTCGCCGAAGCGAAGTACCACGCCGGCCTGACGCGCACCGATGATCGTGTAGCTGCTGAACAGCACGCCGACCACCAGCAACACCAGCACGCCGGTCACGATACTGCCGGGACCCTGCCCCATCTTGCCCAGCCGGCTCCTGGCCTGGTTGAGCAGGTCGTCGAGCGGCGACTTGCCGCTGGAACGTTTCCTGTTCCACGGGTCTTTCTGTCCGTTGTTGCCTGGTTCATTCCATGCCACGAGTCAGTCTCCTAAGGGGCTGTCGGGAGGCCGGCAACCTCGGCCGGAACATGCGTTGTGCCGGGTCGTGATGAGATTCAGCCAAGGCTCTCGGATGACTGCGCACACCGCCTGTGACGGGGCACGCAAACACCGCGAATTCTAGCAGAGTGGAACCGGCACCGCGCGAGTTGCGCGGTGTCATTCCGCCGCGGCCAGCAATTGCCTGAGCAGTTGCGTCTCGATGGAACTGCCACCGCTGATTGGGGCGATCACACTGCGCGGCGCGTCGATGCTTAGCTGCCAGCCATGCTCGTCCACGCTCTCTTCACGTATCGCGCCGGCCGCCTTCAGTTGGGAGTGCAGGCGGCCGGCCGACAACGGCAGTCGCAACGCGGATTGCACACGAGTGCCGCCCAGCAATTCACCCAGAGCCAGGCGCAACAGGTCCAGGCCAACGCCAGTAGCCGCGGAGAGCCAGACCCGCACCGGCTTGCCGGTGCCGTCGCGCTCAAGACGCGGCTCGGCACCCGCCAGGTCGATCTTGTTCATCACCACCAACTGCGGCACGTCACCGACGTCGATCTCCTCCAATACGGTATCAACCACGCGGTGCAGGCGCGCGCGCTCCTCATCGGCTGCGTCGCTGACATGCAACAACAGATCGGCATCGCGTGCCTCCGCCAGGGTGGCGCGGAAGGCCGCCACCAAATCGTGGGGCAACTCGCGAATAAAGCCCACGGTATCGGCCAGCACGGCCGGCCCACAGCTGAGCGCCTCCAGCTTGCGCACGGTGGGATCCAGGGTCGCGAACAACTGGTCCGCAGCGTAGACGGCGCCGGTGGTCAGGGCGTTGAACAGAGTCGACTTGCCGGCGTTGGTATAACCGACCAGGGCAACCCGCGGCACCGTGTTGCGCAGCCTGGCCCGTCGCTGCTGGACGCGCTGGGTCTGCACCTTCTGCAGGCGCCTGGTCAGCATCTTGACGCGCTCCCCAAGCAGCCGGCGGTCAGTCTCAAGCTGGGTTTCACCCGGACCGCGGTTGCCGATGGCGCCGCCGCGCTGGGCGTCCAGATGGGTCCAGCCACGCACCAATCGGGTGGCCAGATGCCTGAGCTGGGCCAGTTCTACTTCCAGCTTGCCTTCATGGGACCTGGCGCGCTGGGCAAAGATGTCGAGGATCAGCCCGGCTCGATCGACGACACGAACGCCCAGATGCTTCTCCAGATTTCGTTCTTGCACTGGCGTCAGCAGGTGGTCGACCAGGACCAGATCAGCCTCCATCGCCCGGGCGGCTTCGGCAACCTCGCCGGCCTTGCCAGTGCCGACGTAAAAGCGCGGATTCGGATCTTCGACCCGGGCGCTGATGACACCCAGGATCTCCGCACCGGCGGACTTCGCAAGCTCGGCAAATTCCTCGGCGCGGCGCGCGCTGTCGCCCTCGCCGCGGGAATGCGGCAGGACGAGGATGGCGCGGTCGCCTCTTTTTTGTCGGTCAAACACGGGGAGACATGATCCTGCAGGGGCAATCCTGAGGTATGTGGGCTGACCGCAGTGCTATCAAGCTTCGTCGTCGGTCGATGTGGCCAATTTGTCGGACTGGTTTTCGCCAGGCTCGGTGCCTTCGTGGTTGTTGCCAATGCGCACGTTGCGGCTGGGGACCACGGTGGAAATGGCGTGCTTGTACACCATCTGGCTAACCTGATTGCGCAGCAGCACCACGAACTGATCAAACGACTCGACCGTGCCCTGAAGCTTGATGCCATTGACCAGATAAATGGCTACTGGCACGCGTTCGCGCCGCAACGCATTGAGAAACGGATCCTGCAACGACTGTCCCTTGGACATTTCTTGTTCTCCCCTTGCCACGACCAGACCGGAGAAAGAACGCCCGTGGCGCCCCGGCCCAACAGCCTTGGATGTTAACCGCATTCAAATGATTGATGAAAGAAGATTTTTGCGTCCCGAAACCGCACTGGATCACGCCGCCGACGGTTGAATGCCGGGGCCTTCCAGAAACAGTGCGGTGGCCGTCTCCGCCCGGCCCGGCAAATTGACCTCATCGGGGTCAAAGAGACGGGCACCATGCTCGCTGCGCAACCAGGTGATCTGCCGCTTGGCCAGATGCCGGGTGGCGAAGATCGCGCGATGGCGAAACTCATCGGCATCGGTCCGGCCGTCGAGGTGCTCCCACGCCTGGCGGTAGCCAACTGCGCGGATGGCTGGCAGGTCCGCGTGCAGGTCACTGCGAGCATGCAAGGCGCGCACTTCGTCAAGAAAGCCCTCGGCCAGCATGGCGTCGAAGCGACGGGCGATGCGCTGGTGCAGCGCTTCGCGCTCACCCGGCAACAGCGCAAGTTTGAGCACTCGCCACGGAAAGCGCCTGGACGCACCGCCTTGCTGTAGTTCTGACAGCGGCCGTCCAGTCAACTCGATCACCTCCAGCGCGCGTTGCAGGCGCTGTGAGTCATTGCAGCCGATCCGGCCCGCGGCAACGGGATCGAATCGCGCCAGCCGGGCGTGCATCTCGGGCCAACCTACCTGCACCGCTTCAGCCACCAGCCGCGCGCGCAGCGCCGGGTCAGCCTCCGGCAAATCGGCCAAGCCCTGCTGCAACGCACGGAAATACAATCCCGTGCCGCCGACCAGCAAAGGCACCCGGCCTTGCGACGATATGCGCTCCATCTCCACGAGTGCATCGGCACGGAAGTCAGCCGCCGAATAGGGCTCACCGGGATCACGAATATCCACCAGCGCGTGCGGATAGCGGGCCAATGTTTCCGGGTCGGGCTTGGCGGTGCCGATATCCATGCCGCGATAGACCAACGCCGAATCCACACTGATCAGTTCCAGCGGGAAACGCTCACTGAGCTGACAGGCCAGCGCAGTCTTGCCGGAGGCCGTAGGGCCCATCAGAAAGATGGCGAGGGGGCGATGGTCGACTGGCATGGGCCCATTGTAGGCAAGACTGCGCATCACCTCGCGGCTCCCCGCACCGAGCCTCGCGATGCGGCGGCCACGAATGGGCCAATCGGGCATGTCCGCCTGGTCTCGCCCAAGCGGCCACGGCAATCTGGCGGGTGTACGCCACCGGCAAAACAAGAAGGCCCGCGTCGCATCGACGCGGGCCTTCGGCGGTTGCTCCGCAGACGGCTTACTTGGCCGGCACGCCCATCTCGTTGAGCAGATTGTCCGCATGGTCGAGGTGATGCATCACCCACAACATGTACCGGACATCGACCTGGATGGAGCGGTTGAGCTGCGGATTGAACAACCAGTCGCCGCTGACCGACTCCCAGTTGCCGTCGAACGCAAGGCCAACCAACTGACCGTTCGCATCCATCGCCGGGGAGCCGGAGTTGCCGCCGGTGATGTCCAGATCAGCCAGGAAGTTGACCGGCAAGGTGCCCAGCTTGGACGAGGCATAGCCGTCGTATGCCTTGGCTTTGATCGCCACCAGCTCGGACTTCGGTGAATTGAACGGTTCCACGCCGGTGTCCTTCTCGACGATGCCCTGCACGGTGGTAAACGGCGCATAGCTGACGCCATCGCGCGGCGCCACGCCCTGGACGTTGCCGAAGGTGACCCGCAGCGAGCCATTCGCATCGGGGTAGACCGGCAGCTTCTGGGACTGCTTCCACGCAATCATCGCCTGCATGTAACGCGGGCGAAGCTTGCTCATCTCGCCGGCCTTGGCGTCCGACTCGTCTTCCAGCACCTTGAGCTGCGGCTGCACCGCCCGGGCGAGCTTGAGCATGCTGTCGGTGCTGGCGTTGATCGCTTCGCTGTCGGCGCCGAACCACTTCAGGCGCTGGTCGACGTTGTCCAGCTTGCTGCCGGCGTACAGTGCGGCCACCTTGGCACGCAGTTGCGCCTCGGATTTGGCGCCACCCAGCCACGCATCCAGTGCCGGTAGACGCTGCGCCTGCGGCAGCGCCACGTAGCGCTGCAGGCCGTAGACCATGAACTGCTGGTCGACCCCCGGATCGAAGCGCCGGTCCATCTGCTTCAGGCCGCCCTCAATCCGCACCCAGTCGCGTTCCTGATAACCGGCATCGCGGTCCAGATCGGCCTTCGGGCGCTCCTTCGCCAGGTGGGCCAGGCGCACGGCTGTACTGAACATCGACGCCCGGCTGACCAGGCTGATAGCCAGGTTCCGCTCGCGGTCGGCCTGGTCGGCCGCGATCTGCTGGCGCAGCTTGCTCACGTCAGCCGCGAGCGCGGCATTTTCGGCGCCGCCCTGCTGCTTCAACCACGCTTCAAGTTGCGCTTCCTGGGCGCGCTTCACCGCGACCGCGTCGGCGCGGTGCAAGCCTTCAAGCTGGCCCCCGAAGTTCTTCAGATAGTTGTTGAGACCCGCCACCATGCTGGCGTACTTCACCGCGACTTTCAGATCAGCCTTGCCCGCGGTATTGATGATGTTCAGCGTGTCCTCGTAGATCTTGATCTGGGTCGGATAGACCCAGTCGATGGAACTCTGCACCTCGTCGGCCAGACGATAGCGATTGGTGCGACCGGGGTAACCGACGACCATCACGTAATCGCCCTGCTCCACGCCTTGCGGATTGACCTTGAGCACGTGTTTCGGCTGGTACGGCACGTTGTCCTTCGAGTAAGCCGCTGACTTGCCGTCTTTCGAGACGTAAGCACGCAGGTAGCCGAAGTCGCCGGTGTGGCGCGGCCACATCCAGTTGTCGATGTCGCCACCGAACTTGCCGATGGATCCGGGCGGCGCGTAGACCAGGCGCACATCCTTGATTTCCAACTGCTTGATCAACTGATAGCTGTAGCCACCGTGAAAGGTGTAGACGTCGCAGCGATAGCCTTCACTCTCGCAGGCCTTGACCTGTTCCTTGATGGCCAATTCGATGGCCTTGTAGCGCTCGGCGCCGGTCATGGCGTCGTTGAGCTTGGCGTTGATCGCCTTGGTCACGTCACGGATTTCCTCCGTGACGAAAACCCGTGCCGACGGGCCGGCGGACAGCTCGTCAGCCTTGGTCTTGGCCAGGAAGCCCTTCTCGATCAGATTGTTTTCGGGCGTGGAGTTCAACTGCAGCGCGCCGTAAACACAGTGGTGATTGCTCACCACGAGACCCTCGGGCGAGACAAATGACGCCGTACAGCCGCCGAGGCTCACGATGGCGCCCATCGGGTACGCCGTAAGGTCGGTCAACGACTTCGGGTTCAGCTTCAAGCCGTGCTGCTGCAACGTGTTGGCAATGCCCGGGAGCTGGGCAGGCTGCCACATGCCTTCAACGGCATGGGCAGACGAGATAAGGCCGACCGATACGGCCGCGGCAAGCAATAGACGACGCAAGGGGAATCTCCTGATGAAAGCCTGCCCGGCGAAGGCGGGCAATGCGAAATTTCGTAACGACTTGCGATTTATGCCTGATCCAGGCTTGACCAGCATATGCCGCAAGTCATGAAAGTGACGTTCAGCGCACCGGCACGCCCAACTCCTTGAGCAGCGCCGGAGCCGGATAGACCTTGTCCATCAACCAGCGCATGTAGCGCATGTCGACATGGATCGCGCGTTTGTACCGTGGGTCGAACATCCAGCTGGCGCTGACCGACTCCCAGTTGCTGTCAAAGTTGACGCCAACCAGTTCGCCCTTGGCATTGAGTACAGGCGATCCGGAATTGCCACCGGTGGTGTCGAGATTGCTGAGAAAGTTGACCGGCATGATGCCGGACTGCGGATCCTGATAGCCGGCGTAATCGCCCTTGCCGATTGCCTCGAGCAACGGTTTGGGCGCGTCGAAGCGTTCCACACCGGTATTCTTCTCGACGATGCCGGTGGTGCTGGTCAACGGTGAGTAAGCCACCGCGTCGCGCGCCTTCAGCGGGGTGACTTTGCCGAAACTGACGCGCAAGGTGGAGTTGGCGTCGGGATAAACCGAGCGCCCCTGCTGCTGGCGGTGGGCAATCAACGCCTGCATATAGGCCGGGCGCAATCGAAGCAGCTCACCGTCCCGCGCCTTGCGCTCGTCTTCGAAGCGCAGCAGGGCTGGTTGCAGCGCGGCAGCCAGTTGCAGCAGGGCGTCATCCGCATCAGCCAAGGTTGCCGGGTCCGCGCCAAACCAATGCAGGCGCTGGGCCTCGTCGCCCAATCGTGTAGCGGTATAGACCCGGTCCAGGGTTGCCGCGAGCTGTTCCGGCGTGCGGCCAAAGACGGCATCGAACTCTGCTACGCGTTGCTCGGTCGGCAACTGCTGGTAGCGGGTCAGCAGAGCGACCAGCAGACGCTTTTCGACGACCGGGTCGTAGCGACGCTGGACCTGGCGCAATGTACTGGCAATCAGTTCCTCGTCCCGCTGCTGATAGCCGTTCTCGCGTTCCGCGTCAGGCTTGCCCCGCTCGTGAGCCAATCGCTGCAGGCGCAGCGCCGAGCGCATCAACTGGGTTTGCGACTGCATCAGACCCAACAACAAGTCACGCTCACGCGTGGCGCTCCCGTCGGCAATCACCGCCATTGCCGCGTCGATCTGTGGCCGCAGCGACTGCGCAACTCCCTGCCCCGCCAACCAGGCCAGCATCGCCGCCTCGTCTTGCCGCCGCACACTGACCGCATCACTGCGATGCAGGCCTTCCAGCTCGCCGCTGAATCGCTTGATGCCGTTCTTCAACGACTGCAACTGGGATGCGTAATGAATTTCCGCCTGTGCATCCGCCTTGCCGGCATCCTCGATCACGTCTTGCAACTGCTTCATCACGGCCACTGCTGCCGGCAGGCGCCACTGCACCTGCTCGACGAACTCAGCGGCGGTGCGATGACGATAGGTGGTGCCGGGATAGCCGGCCAGCATCACAAAGTCGCCCTGCGCCACGCCGTCGCGCGAAATCTGCAGATGCGCGGGCGGCTTGTATGGCCGGTTGTCCTTCGAATAATCCGCCGGCTTGCCGTCCGGCCCGACATAGGCGCGCAACACGGTGAAGTCGCCGCTGTGGCGCGGCCACATGAAGTTGTCCACCTCATCGCCGTAGTTGCCAATCGCGCGCGGGGGCGCATAGACCAGTCGCACATCGCGCAATTCGAGCTGCCTGACCAGATAGAAGTCGCGCCCATAGAACATCGTGGCGACGCTGCAGCGCATACCCGGCTCGCGCTCGCACTCGGCCACCAGCAACTTGCTGGCCGCGTCCACGGCGTCGTAATACGCCCGGCCAGTCTTGCCGCGAGCGTGAGCCAGCACCTGATCAGTGACCGGATCAAAACCTACCGTCACGCGCAGGCGGAAGTCCGGGTTGGCCGGCAGCTCGTCGCTGCGGCTTCCCGCTGTATAACCGTGCTCGATGAGATTGCGCTGGGCGTTGCTGTTGTACTGGATCACGCCGAACGCCACATGATGGTTGGTCAACACCAGCCCCTCGTCGCTGACAAACGCGCCGGTGGCGCCACCCACCTTGACGACCGCGTTCAGAGGCGGTCGCGTCAGATCCGCCAGGGCGGCGGGATTGCCCAGATAACCGGCAGCCTTCAGCTGCTGCCCAATCGAGGGAAGTTGGGAGGGCATCCACATGCCCTCGTCGGCCTGTGCCAGCGGAGTCAATGACATCGCCACAGCGGTGGACCACAGCATCCTCTTCAGTCGCATCAAGCTCGTCCTCATTCGTTATCGCATAAACTTGCGACAATAGTTTGCCGGAGGCCTCGACGGCAAGCGGATCGGTGCCAGGCGGGTACTCCCAGTCTCGCTCTATAATCGTTGTTTCCCCGCCTGCATCGCAGGCCCACAGATGGATTTCCCATGCCGCAGATGATGAAGGCCCTGGTCAAGCGCAAGCCCGAACAGGGCATCTGGATGGAGGAGGTTCCGGTCCCCCAGGTTGGCCCCAACGAGGTCTTGATCAAGATCGAGAAAACCGCGATCTGCGGCACGGACCTGCACATATACAAGTGGGATGAGTGGAGCCAGCGCACGATCAAGCCCGGCCTGACCATCGGCCATGAGTTCGTCGGTCGGATCGTCGAGATCGGACCCGGCGTAACCGGCTACAGGATCGGCGACCGGGTGTCTGCCGAGGGACACATTGTCTGTGGCCACTGCCGCAATTGCCGTGCGGGCCGCCAACACCTGTGCCCGAACACCATCGGCATCGGCGTCAACCGCAACGGCGCGTTTGCCGAGTACATGACGATGCCATCCTCGAACCTGTGGCCTATCCCGGACCAGATCCCGTCCGAACTGGCCGCGTTCTTCGACCCCTACGGCAACGCCGCCCACTGCGCGCTGGAATTCAATCTCATCGGCGAGGACGTGCTGATTACGGGCGCGGGCCCGATCGGCATCATCGCAGCCGGGATTGCCAAGCATGTTGGCGCGCGCAATGTGGTGGTTACCGATATCAACGATTACCGGCTCAAGCTGGCCGCTGACATGGGTGCCACCCGCGTGGTCAACGTCAGCAAGCAGTCAATCAAGGACGTGATGAAGGACCTGCATATGGAAGGGTTCGATGTGGGCCTGGAGATGAGTGGCAACCCGCGTGCATTCAATGACATGCTCGACTGCATGTACCACGGCGGCAAGGTCGCCATGCTTGGCATTCAACCCAAGGGTGCCGGCATCGACTGGGACCGGGTGATCTTCAAAGGTCTCACCTTGCAGGGCATCTACGGCCGACGCATGTACGAGACTTGGTACAAGATGACGCAGATGGTACTGACCGGCTTCCCATTGCAAAAGGTTCTCACCCATCAAATCAACATCGACGATTTCCAGAAAGGTTTCGACCTGATGGATGCCGGCACCTGCGGCAAAGTCGTCTGCTCCTGGAATTGAAATGACCTATACCGCGAAAGACCGCTACGCCGCTGAACTCGAATCGATCCGGGAACAGGGCCTGTTCAAGAGCGAGCGCATCATCGTCTCGCCGCAGTCCGCCGAGATCGAGCTGGAAGGCGGGCGCAAGGTGCTCAATTTCTGCGCCAACAATTATCTTGGACTGGCTGATCATGCTGATGTGATCCAGGCGGCAAAAGACGCACTGGACACGCATGGCTTCGGCATGGCCAGCGTGCGCTTCATCTGCGGCACGCAGGATTTGCACAAGCAGCTGGAAGCAAAAATTGCCGCCTTCTTCGGCACCGAGGACACGATTCTCTACGCCGCCTGCTTCGACGCCAACGGTGGTCTGTTCGAACCCCTGCTGGGCGAGCAGGACGCGGTCATTTCCGACTCGTTGAACCATGCGTCGATCATCGACGGCATCCGCTTGTGCAAGGCCAAGCGTTTCCGCTACGCCAACAGCGACATGGCCGACCTGGAGAAGCAACTGCAGGCCGCCGATGCCGCCGGCGCGCGCACCAAGCTGATCACCAGCGATGGCGCGTTTTCGATGGATGGCTTCATCGCCAAGCTGGACCAGATCACCGCGCTGGCCGCCAAATACAACGCCATGGTGCACATTGACGAGTGCCATTGCACCGGCTTCCTTGGTGACACCGGCCGCGGATCGGCCGAGGTTCACGGCGTCATGGACAAGATCGACATCTTCACCGGCACGCTGGGCAAAGCCCTCGGCGGCGCGCTGGGGGGCTTCACCACCGGCCGCAAGGAAGTGATTGAACTGCTGCGCCAGCGCTCGCGACCTTACCTGTTCTCCAACTCGCTGCCGCCGCACGTCGTCGCCGCAGCGATCAAGGTGTTCGACATGCTGGCCAGTGCCGGCGAGTTGCGCGAAAAGCTCAAGGAAAATACGCGGTACTTCCGCGAGCAGATGACCGCGGCCGGCTTCGACATCAAGCCGGGTGTTCACCCGATCGTGCCGGTGATGATCTACGACGCACCGAAGGCACAGGCCATGGCGAGTGCGCTGCTGGACGAAGGCATCTACGTCACCGGTTTCTTCTTCCCGGTGGTCCCGCAGGGGCAGGCGCGTATCCGCACCCAGATGAGTGCAGCTCACACGCGTGAACACCTCGATCGGGCGATTGCCGCGTTTACCAGGGTTGGCCGGAAACTGGGCGTGATCGGCAGCTGAAAGCCCTCAGCATCTCGTAGGGCGGGCACTGCCC
>DATCMT010000025.1:0-16533 GCA_036563155.1 Rhodanobacter sp. | reverse complement strand
GACCGGTTCGACACCGGTCGCTCGACGGATCCAGCGCCTCGTTCCTTAGAGGCTGAAGTCGTAACGGGCCGTCAGGCGGAACTGACGCGGCGGCGTGTAGTTCAGTTCCTGGCGGTGGAAGCGACTGTACGTGACGCGGTTGGAAGCAGACTGCGTGTCGTACCACTGGGCGGTCTGCTGATTCAGCACGTTCAGCACATCGACCGACAGTTCCAGACCGGTTGCCCACGCCGGACTGTAGGACGCATTCAGGTTCAGCTGATAGGTCCACGGTGTGTCGCCCGCCTTGCCGCGCGGCGCGAACTTGTAGTCGGCCGATGGCGGAATGTAACCGGGGGACGCCGGATTGGTGCCGGACCCGGCCAGACCGCAGTAGTGGTAGTAGGAGCCGTTGTACAGGCCCGCATCGGCGGTCGGGTAGAAGCTGAAGCAGCTGGTCGGACGGCCCGAGCTGACGATGCCGGAGGCACCAAAACGCCATTCCGGGGTCATCTGGTAGTAGCCGAAGAGCTTGATCTGATGCGTACGGTCATTGGCCAGACGGCCGCCGGCGCCACGCATGAGCTGCGGCAGATCCCAATCCTGCGTCTGCGATACGTCGCTCTGACCGCCACCACCGGTGTCGATGTCGGACAGCAACTGGCCTTCCGTGTTGCCGAAGTTCCGCGACCAGGTGTAGTTCACTTTGGCATACCACTTTTCGTTGAACGTGTGCGCCGCGAACATATCGACCGCCACGTACTTGCGCTTCAGCTTCGGGAAGCCCAGCTGTTCGGTGGTCAGCGTCTCGTAGGTGAACGTGCCATCGCCGTTGTCGTAGGCGAAGGTATTGGTCTCGCCCGGGTTGAAGGTGAAGCAACGGCCGCCCAGCGCCGGAGCGCAGGTGTCGTCAATGGCA
Source organism: Rhodanobacter sp. (assembly GCA_036563155.1). Classification (GTDB taxonomy): domain Bacteria; phylum Pseudomonadota; class Gammaproteobacteria; order Xanthomonadales; family Rhodanobacteraceae; genus Rhodanobacter. Next base: position 15,635 of record DATCMT010000025.1, on the reverse strand, counting down.
CTGCGCAGATCGCGGTAGGTCGCCTTGATGCCCCAGTTGTAGTCAGCGCCAAGCTGCTGTTCCATGCCCAGGATGTACTCGTCCTGGTAATGCGACTTGAGGTCCTTGGCCGCCACGGTACGCGGGTCCGGTGCCGTGCCGCACTCCAGGTTGGAGGAAATTGCGTACGGATTACCCGGGCAGGTGTAGCCGAGGCTGGTGTCGACGGGGATGTTGACCAGGCCGGTCGGCGCGCCCGTGCGCGGGTCGGTGCCGGTGTAGGTGAAGAACTCCTGCGTGAACAGCGAAGCCGACGCGGCACGCACGGCCACGTTGTTCGGCAAGGCCAAGTGGTAGCGTCCGGCGTTGGCGAACACCTTCATGCTCGAATCACCGTACACGTCCCACGAAGCACCCAGGCGCGGCGCGATCTGGTGACGCTGCGCCACGTAGCGGGCGCCGGAGCCGTCGTAGTTGCTGAACTGCTCATTGCGCAGACCCAGCGACAACAGCAGGCGATCGGTCACCTGCCAGCGGTCTTCGATGTACTGCGCCTGCTGCTTCACCTGCACATCAGCCACTTGGGTGAAGTACTGGCGGCGGGCGAAGTAGCCCTTGTTGGAACCCGGCACACCGAGGCCAGAGCCACCGGCGGATGCCGGCGAGCCCACGCCGTGACCGGCGTCGACGGCTGCGTTTTTGTTGGCGGTGTTCATGAACACCCAGACGTAGCCACCGGCGTATTCCGAACCGGTGTAGGACCGGGCTTCGTTCGAGTCGTAACCCACGCGGATGTCATGGTCACCGATGCGGTATTCGACGTCGAAGCGCCACGCCTTGACCTTGTCGTTGGCGCCCGGCAGTGGGGTGGAGGCTGCCTTCTGGCACGGCACGTTGTACACGATGCCAGGCATCTGGTTGGCCGGGGTGGCGTAGCCGGCGATGCGCGGGCAGCTTGCATCGAAATTCCACGGCTCCTGCAGGTGGTCGATGGTCTGCTCGCCGTACTGCCCGGTGACGGTCAGATTGTCGGTCAGGTAACCGGTGTACTTGCCGATGTACAGCTCGCCGCCGTCCTTGGTGTGCAGGCCGCCGGTTTGCGTGTCGTTGTGGCTGAAATCGCTGTAGTCAAAACCGGTGTACTTTGCGTTGTACTCGGTCTTGTCCGACACGCCGGTGAATTCGACGATGTGGTTGTCGGTGATGTTCCAGTCGATCTTGGCGGTCCAGCGCGGCAACGAATACGAGTACTGGTTGTAGCCGGCCGGATTGGGTGCCGAGGCAATCGCCGTGCGCACCGACGTGCCTTCCCGCTTCTGCATTTCCGCATTGGCGTAGATGAACAACCGGTCCTTGATCAGCGGGCCGCTCAGGTACGCGCCGTAGGTGGTGCGCCAGTACTGGTTCTGGTTGTTCAGCGTATATAGCGTGCCGTCGGTGTCCGGGAAGTGACCCGTGTTCGGGTAGTAGCTGTTGCGTGGGTTCGCGCGCAGATACTCGGGCTCCCAGTAGCCGGCCACGCCACCCTTCCAGGTGTTGGTACCACGCTTGGTGGTGACGTTGATCACGCCGCCCGTGGCACGACCAAACGACGCACCGTAGCCGCCGGTAAGCACCTGCATCTGGTCGATGGCATCGTAGGGCAGGGTGCTGAAGCCGAGGTTGGTCAGCGGATTGGTGACGGGAAAGCCGTTGATGTAGTAGGCGTTTTCCGAGGACGCGGCGCCGCCAAAGCTCGGCACGCCATAACTGGTGTTGTTTACCACGCTCGGCGCCAGCAAGGCGACGGCAGCGACGTTGCGCGCGAGCGGCAGCTTGGCGAGCTGGTCTGCGGTGAATACGGTGCGTGTATCGACCGACGAAACGTCAATCGATGGCAGGGCCGAGGCCGAGACGGATACCTCCGCCAGCGTGGTGACGTCGGCGGCGGTAAACGACACTTCCGTGCCGCCAGCGATGTTCACCGTGACATTGTCACGGGTGACCACGTCGGATCCGGACTGGCGCAAGGTCACCGTGTAGGTGCCCGCCGGCAGGGACGCGAAGCGGTAACGGCCCGCACTGTCGACACTGGTCGTAAGCTCTTGCCCGGTATTGACGTTGTGGATGACCACGCTGGTATCGGCACCGGGCGCTGCGCGGCCGAACACCGAACCGGTCGACGACTGGGCCATGGTACCCATGCTCACCAGACCGAGGCCCAGGCCCAGGCTGAGAGCCAGGGTCGTGCGTCGCAGGTGACCTGCTTGAAGGTTTCTACGCGGATTCATTGTGTAACTCCCCTGGTTTCGCCCGAAAGGCTCGGGCACATGAACTTTTTGCTGTTTGTAAAATCCAAGGGCAGCGGCAGGCCCGCACGCATGACCCGAAGCGACCCCGATTGCTTGCACTGCCCCCTCTTGCGCGCGAGACAACGCAAGAAACTGCGACGATAGTCGAATGTTTCGCAAAATACTACGTCTATTTAACTTTTTTTTTCGCTTTCCCGGGAAGAACGTGCGTATGCACGGACTACAGCCCCAACCAACCCCAACCGGACGGACCGCACCATGAGCATCGAGCTATCCAGTTTGCCGCCGCCCACGGAATCCGCTCCCGGGCCGAATCCGCACGAAACCTTTGCTGATCGGATCAAGCTGCTGATCAAACGCGTAGGCTCGGTCACCGAGATCGCCCGCATGTGCGGTTTTTCCGAAGGCGTGGTCCGTAGCTGGCGGGACGGCAACACCGACCCCTCCAGAGCGCGTTGCGTGACCCTGGCGCGCGCCCTCGGCGTATCGCTCGTGTGGCTGGCTGCGGGCGAGGGCACGCCCCTGCCTGACCCGGCGCGGATGCAACCGGCATCACCGATCGCCTTGCAGGACGCCAGCCGGGAGGCAGGGCACCGGGATTTGCGGCACATCAAGCAAAATGTCGACGGTGTCGATTCCCGGCGACTGGCCTCGGCAGTCCAAATCCTGCAGTCCGAGCTCGATCTCGCCAACAGCCGCCTGTCGGTATCCAGCCAGGCGGAGCTGCTGGCGGAGCTCTACGAAATCCTGGGGCCCCAGGGGAACCAAGTGGCACCGCACGCGTTGATCGCGTTCAATCGCCACTTGGTCGATCGTTTGCACGAGGAGCAAGCGCCGGCCTGACCGGCGGCCGCAAGATCAGGCCAGGCCCGCTCGGCGCGTTTCGTCCCGCGCCGAGGCCATCTCGTCCGACCAGGGATCAACCACACTTGCTAATTGCCCCGCGCGCACGGGTTCGAACTCCGTAGATTCGAACCCCATGCCGACGCAGAAGCTGCGCGCGTCTTCAAACACAGCGCGATGTCGCTTGCCGCGCGCAATCGCGCGACACCGGCCCACGTCCAGAATCGACGGCCAATGGCGAGCCCCGCCGGCTTCAGACCGACCACCCAGGCCACGCGGGGAAGCAACCTGGGTGCCTCAGCGATGCGGGCACGGAAATGGGGCCGAATGCCGCTGCCGATTCAGGTCCGAGCCGGGCCCAGCGCAGTGTGTCGCCAAAAAGAAAGCGCCACCCGAAGGTGGCGCTCTCAAGGACCTTCTCAGATCCGTGTCACGACATTACCGCCAGACTCAGAAGTCGTAGGAAACCGACAGCTGTACGTAGCGAGGCGTCTGGTAGAACAACGGTGCGTGATACAGATTGTTGACCGAACCACCGGCCCGGGACTTCAGATGCGGCTGCGTCTGCGTAGCAACCTGCTCGTCCGTCACGTTGAAGATCTGCGCCTTGATGGCCATCTTCTTGTCCGCAAAGTCCGGCCGGTATGTCACGCCGATGTCCAACTGCTTGAGCCACGGGGTGGTTGTGGCACCCGGGGTCGAGATCTGGCCGCGGCACCAGTGGTAGTCGCTGCCGTAGCCGCCGCCCGGGTTGGTCATGTTGGGACCGTACAGGCCCAAGCAGGACTCAGGAGCACCCGACTGCAGCAGCAAGTTGCCCGAAACCAACCACTCCGGCGCAATCTGCCAGGCCCCACGGGCCTTGATCGTGTGACGGCGGTGGTTGGCCAGGTAGCCACGCGCACCATCCATCAGTTCGGCGTAATCCCAGTCCTCGGTCTTGGAAGTATCGGTCTGGCCGATATCCGAACGAACCTGGCCTTCGGCATTACCCCACGACCGTGCGAACGTGTAGTCGATACGACCCTGCCACACGCCATCGAACGGATGCTCGAGGTACATGTCCAAGCCGTAGTAGTCACGCTGAACCTTCGGGAAGCCAAAGTCCGCCTGGGTCATCTGGACCACGATCGGATCGCCGCCCGTATTGGACAGGATCTTGATGTCCGACGTCTGGTTCGGGTTGAACAGACGGCAGTACGGGTCATCCCATTTATAGTTGTTGGGATCAAGACCCATGGACGTGATCTTGTCCGGGATCAGGTACGCCGCGCACTCGTCGTCGATGACCGTACCGATGGAGCGGTAGGTCAACTTGGCGCCGTAGTTCCAGTCGGCATTCCAGACCTTGTCGAAGCCCAGGAGATACTCGTCCTGATACTGCGGCTTGAGGTTGAGGGATGCCACGGTGGTCGGATCAGGTGAGGTGCCGACCTCGTTGTTCGCGGAAACCGGCCCCGGAGGCGCACCACCGCCCACTCCAGGGACTTCCACCAGACCGGTCGGGATGCCGTTGGCATCGATACCGGTGTAGGTGTAGTACTGGTCGGTAAAGGTGGACTGGGTTGCCGCACGCTCGGCCACCGACTGCGGCAGGGCGAGGTAGTAACGACCGACGTTGCCGTAGATCTTGAACGAAGAGTCACCGTTCACGTCCCAGCTGAAGCCCACACGCGGCTCCCACTGATTCTTCTCGACAACGAAGTCCTGGCCATCGCCATTGCTGTTGCGGAATTCGTCGTTGCGGATGCCCAGAGTGAGCATCAGATTCGGCGAGAACTGCCACTGATCCTGCACGTACCAAGCCTGCTGCTCAGCGCCCATGCCCGTGATCGTGCTGAAGATGTCGCGATACACGTAGTAGCCGTTACCACCGGGTGCACCCACGTTCAACGTAGCGTTGATGGGATCATTCGGGTCGGACTGACGACCGTAGATCCAGACGTAGCCCGGGCCCGAACGCTGGCGGCCCTGATTGTCGGCCGAATACTTCAGGTTATCGATACCTACCTGCAGCAGATGGTCGTTGAGCTGGTACTCGAAGTCGGCACGCAGCGACTTGGACCGTGTGGCCGAATCCGGCGAACGGATCGTCGCGACGGACTGGTTGTTGCGAATCGGCGTGCCGCCGTTGAGGGCGGGATCCTGCGAACCGGAGCCGGAAATGAACGGCAGGTTGCTGGCATTCGGGATCAGGCTCGGGTTCTTGACGTTGGTGTAGCCGTACAGCAGGCTGAACGTGGCATTGTCACCAATGAAGCTGGTGTAGTGGAAAATCCTGGTGTCGTTGTCGTACTTGGCGAACTGGTTCCGCGCCCGGAACGCACCACTGGTGTCGGTGGTGTTGTTGTAGACGTAGGTGGAGCCATAGCCGTCGGTGTTGTTCTGCTTCAACTGGGTGAATTCGAGGATGTTGTTCTCGTTGATGTTCCAGTCGATCTTGCCGTACCAGTTGGTGTCGTGACCCTTGTCGTAGACGACCTGGGCGCTGTTGACCGTACCAACCGTGCTGCGGTTGTACTCACTCTGCTCGGCGGCAATGTAGAAGAACAACTTGTCTTCAATCAGCGGACCGCCAACATAGGCCGAATAGCGCGTGCGCGTCTGGCTGTTGTTCTTGCGGTTCCAGTACAAGTCGCCCGGCTGCTTGCTCGAATCGGTGAACTGGTCACCCGGCAGCAAGGGGACATCGGGGTAGTACCAGTTGTCCGGATCGGCGCGCAGGTAGCGCGGCTCGGTCAGGGCCTGGCCACCAAAGTGCCACTGGTTGGTACCGCGCTTGCCGATCTGGTTGATCACACCACCATCGGAGCGGCCGTACTTGGCGCCGTAGCCACCAATGATGGTTTCCTGCTGTTCGATGGTGTTGTACGGCAACTGATAGGCCGAACCGGTGTAGTCGTACAGCGCAGTCGTGTTGTAACCGTTGACGTAGTACGCATTCTCGGTGGCGCCCGCACCAGCGACGGTGATGACGTTGCCGAAATAGCCGCTACCCGCAACGACGCCAGGCGCCAGCAGTGCAATGGCTTCTGCGCTACGGCCGACCGTCAGACGATCGAGCTGAGCCGCATCGAGGGTGTACGACGAGGCGACGCTTTTCACGTCGATGGCAGGTAGTGCGCTGGCGGACACCTGCACCGTCGCCAATTCCGTCGTGCTGGCGAAGTCAACTTCCGAACCGGCACCAGGAGACACGCTTACTTTGCGGGTCGTAATCGTGGCGCCGTCCTTGAGCAAGGACACCGTGTAATTGCCGACGGGCAACCCACGAAGCGAGTAGCTGCCGTCTGCGGCGACGGACACCGTACGCGTTGCGCCGGTCTGGCCAGTGACCTGAACGGTCTGGCCCGCCTCAGTCGACGCGTGGCCGAAAATCTGGCCGCTGGTTGACTGGGCGAAGGCTGCACCGCCGCCAAAGCCCAAGCCGACGGCCAAGGCCACGGCGAGAGCATTGCGACGTGTCATCGCCTTGCGTGTCTTTGTAAGTCTGTTAATCACAATGATCTCCTCGGATCGGTTCAACATAGAACGCCCCAAATTGGCCGTGCCACCTAACGCTGAAGCGGTAGCCAGGCCTGGTTTCGGCCATTTGCAACGTAGTTGTTATGTTTTGTCTTGCACTTCCTATACGCGGAACACCCATCCAGACCCTGACTGAGCCACTTTTGGGATATTTCCGGCCCCCCTTGAGTCAGCGGAGGCACGGCTGACTCACAGAAGCCCGGGTTGAAACTAGCGCCGTGCGTAACGTTCTGTCAACACTTTCTTAGCGTTTAGTTGGCGCATCCAGATTCGATTGACGCGCGGTTTCAAACCCGAAAACGAGGCGGGGTGGCGCCTACGCGACGAGATGCGAGCCAGCGAGACTAAAGGATCAGAACCCACCATCGGATTCGTGGTTTGCTTTCCATACCAAGCAGCCAATCGCCACGGCCGAAGCCTTGACTGAACCCCTGGATGCCTTAAAACGGTATAGCGCCGCGGTTTCTGGGGCTACGCTGGCACGCAGCGGCACGGGTTGAGCGGTCGCGACCCGCCCGCGCATGGGCGAACGCGGGGACTTTCTCGGTCTTGACAGCACCGTTGGCCGAGCGAGGTGTCGATGGCACGCGCGACCGGAAATCGAACTCGTATGCGCCGAGCCGGTCTTGGGTCGAAACCGTGAGAACTTGCGGCACGTTAAGAATATCTTAACGTAGGTTCTTGCGATACATCCATCGACGCCGTTTGGCTTATCAATTTGTTAACATAAATTGCGTTTTAATCGGAACATCTTGCGGGCTGCCAGACCGCAGCCGCGAACAATCCGAATCGGACGGACCGCACCATGACCACCGAGCTATCCAGTTTGCCGCCGCCCGCTGGATCTGATCCCGAACCGAATCCGCACGAAACCTTTGCCGATCGGATCAAGCTGCTGATCAAACGCGTAGGTTCGGTCACCGAGATCGCTCGCATGTGTGGTTTTTCCGAAGGCGTGGTGCGCAGCTGGCGGGACGGCAACACCGACCCCTCCAGGGCACGCTGCGTCACCCTGTCACGCGCTTTGGGCGTGTCGCTGGCCTGGCTGGTGGCCGGTGAAGGCAATCCGCAGTTGGACTTGTCCCGGGTTCGCGCGGAGTCCCAGACCACCGCGCAAGATCATTTCCCGCTTCGCGAACGCACCAACTTGCGCGCGAACGCCAGGGGCGCCCATACCTTTGACTCGCAACGACTGGCCTCGGCGGTGCAAATCCTGCAGTCTGAACTTGATGTGGCGCACGGGCACCTGTCAGTGTCCAGCCAGGCTGAACTGCTGACCGAGCTCTACGAGATCCTGGGCCCGCAGGGGAACCAGGTGGCACCGCAAGCGTTGATCGCCTTCAATCGGCATCTGGTCGATCGCTTGCACGAGGAACAGGTGCAGGCAACGGCCTGACTGGGTGGAAACGGCCGGCGAACGCCCGCACGGCGCGTTCCGCGCCGTGTCTCGCGTCAGAGCAACGCGATGTCGGCGATGGCTCCGAACTGGGTCTTCAGCTGGTTGAGCAGGGCCAGGCGGTTCGCCTTGACCGCGGGATCATCGGCGTTCACCAGCACGTTCTCGAAGAACGCATCCACTGGTGCCTGCAATTGCGAAAGGCGCGTCAGTACCGCGGTGTAGTCCCCCGCCGCCAGCGCAGTCTCGGTGTCCCGCTGGGCCGAAGCCAGCGCATCGGCGAGATCACGCTCCGCTTCCGCTTCGAAATGCGCCGGGTCGACGTTGCGCCCGACCGGCGCAGCACCAGACTCATCCGCCTGCTTGCGCAGAATGTTTGCCACGCGCTTGTTCGCGGCAGCCAGGCTTAGCGCCTCGGGTCGGCGGCCAAATTCGGCGACCGCGCGCAGGCGGGCATCGAAGTCGGCGACGCTGACCGGCTGCACCGCGAGTACGGCTTCGAACTGTGCATGATCAAACCCCTGCTCGGCGTAGTAGCCACGCAAGCGGTCAAGCACGAAGTCATAGAGTTCGTCGAGCAGTATGGCTCGCCGCTGACCCACATTCAGCGCCGGCGGCCTGCCGTCCTTGCCCGGCTTCAGGCCGGCAGCCAACGCGGTGTCGGGCAGCAACTCAAGCGCCTCGACGAAGCTGGCGCGCAAATCGAGCTCGAGCCCGCCCTCAATCAGGGTCCGGGCCAGCCCCAGTGCGGCGCGACGCAGCGCAAACGGATCCTTGTTGCCGCCCGGTTTCATGCCGACCGCAAAAATGCCGGCCAGCGTATCCAGGCGCTCGGCGACCGACAGCACCTGACCAAGCTTGTCCGCCGCGATGGCGTCACCGCCAAAGCGCGGCTGGTAGTAGCTGTCGAGCGCCTCGGCAACCACCGGTGACTCACCGTCGTGACTGGCGTAGTAGCGCCCCATCACACCTTGCAGTTCCGGGAATTCGCCGACCATGCGGGTCAGCAGATCGCACTTGCTGAGGCTGGCCGCCCTGGTGGCCTGGCCGGCATCCACACCCACCCGATTGGCAATCACCCGCGCCAGATCGGCCACTCGCAAGGTCTTGTCCCAGAGGCTACCCAATGCCTGCTGGTAGGTGACGTTCTTGAGTTGCTCCTGATAGCTGGCCAGCGGGGTTTTCAGGTCTTCGTCCCAGAAGAACTTTGCATCGGCGAAACGCGGCCGGATCACTCGCTCGTAACCCTTGCGGATTTCGGCCGGATCCTGGCTGTCGACGTTGGCGATGCCGATGAAGTGCTCGGTCAGCTTGCCGTCCGCGTCGAATACCGGCACGAACTTCTGGTTTGCCACCATGGTGGTCACCAGCGCTTCCGGCGGCACGCTGAGAAATTCCGTCTCGAAGGTGCAGGCGATCGCCACCGGCCATTCGGTGAGGTTGGCCAACTCGTCCAACAACGCATCGTCCAGGCGCGGCTCACCGCCAGTTGCGCCGGCCACCTCGTGAATCTGGTCGCGAATGCGCTGGCGGCGCTCTTGCGGGTCGGCCAGCACCTTGCTCGAGCGCATCGCGTCGAGCCAGCCGTCGGCGTCGGCGAGATGTACCGGCTGTGGGTGCATGAATCGATGACCGCGCGATTTGCGGCCGCTGGCCAGACCGAGCACGGAACCGTCAATGATTTCCGCGCCATGCAGGATGACCAGCCAATGCACCGGCCGCACGAAACTGTAATCGTGGTCTGCCCATCGCATCGGACGCGGGATCGGCAGCGTACTCAGCGCCTCGTCGATGATTTGCGGCAACAGGTCTGCCAGCGGCTGACCGGGCTTGATCGTGCGCCACACAAACCAGCTGCCCTTGTCGGTCTGGAGCTTTTCCAGCTGCTCGACGGCCACGCCGCAGGAATGGGCGAATCCGAGCAGCGCCTTCGAGGGTTGGCCTTCGGCATCCAGCGCGGCGGCCAGCGCCGGCCCGCGCCGCTCAATTGACTGTTGCGGTTGGGCCGCTGCAACGTGTGGCACATACACGGCCAGACGCCGCGGCGACGCGTAGGCTCGGGCGTGATCCAGCCCCGCTTCGACGCCTCGCCGTGCAAGTCCATCGCACACACCACGCAGGAACGCGGCGGAAAGGTCATCGAGTGCCTTTGGGGGCAATTCCTCGGTGCCCAGTTCAATCAGCAGTGACTTGGCGGCGTTCATGCGACCACCTCCTTGCTGTCGTGCGAGGCGCCGGTCTTGAGACCGGGGAACCCCAGTTTTTCACGTTGCGCGACGTAGGTTTCCGCCACGCTGCGCGACAATGCGCGGACGCGCAGGATGTACCGCTGGCGCTCGGTGACGCTGATCGCCCGACGTGCGTCGAGGAGGTTGAACGTGTGGCTGGCCTTCATGACCTGCTCGTATGCCGGCAACGGCAGGTTTGCCTCGACCAGCTGGTTGGCCATGGTTTCGCACACATCGAACCAGTGCAGCAGTTCGGGCACGTTGGCGTGTTCAAAGTTGTACGTACTCTGCTCCACTTCGTTCTGGTGAAAGACGTCGCCGTAGGTGACCGTGCCACGGGGACCATCGGTCCAGATCAGGTCGTACACGTTGTCGACGTTCTGCAGGTACATCGCCAACCGTTCCAGACCGTACGTGATCTCGCCCGTCACCGGCCGGCACTCCAGTCCTCCGGCCTGCTGGAAATAGGTGAACTGGGTCACCTCCATGCCATTGAGCCAGACTTCCCAGCCCAACCCCCACGCGCCCAGGGTGGGTGACTCCCAGTTGTCCTCGACGAAGCGCAGGTCGTGCACCAGTGGATCAAGGCCCAGCTCCCGCAGCGACCCGATGTACAGGTCGAGGATATTCTCGGGATTGGGCTTCAGGACGACCTGGTACTGGTAATAATGCTGCAACCGGTTCGGGTTCTGCCCATAACGGCCGTCGGTGGGTCGACGGGAAGGCTGCACGTAGGCGGCAGCCCACGGCTCGGGGCCAAGCGCGCGCAGGAACGTCGCGGGGTGGAACGTGCCGGCGCCAACCTCGGTGTCGAGCGGCTGCAACAGCACACAGCCCTGTGCCGCCCAGTAGCGGTTGAGGGTCTGGATCACATCCTGAAAAGTGCGTGCGGACATGGTTCTCCGTGACCTGGCGTAAAGCGCGTTAGTATAGCTGCAGCGCGAGTTTTCGCCGGATTTTGGCCAGAAACCGCCGCAAGGGAACGCATCAGGATGGCAGCATCACCGCAAATCGCTTCCCTGCTGGGCCGCCGCGGCCGGCTGGAGCTGGAGGACCTGCTGGCAGCGCTGGTGGTCGACGGTTACCTGCTGGCCGACGATGCCAAGCAGGTGCGCATGGGATCCCGCGCCGGTCGCAGCACGGTCGAGTTGCACCCTTTGGTGGTGATCGCAAACGCCAAACTGACGAACCAGCATGAGCCAGACCGCCCCCTGAGCCTGGAAGGCCTGACTGAGTGGCTGGCCGGGCACGCGGATTTGGCGTATCTCAAGATCGATCCCATGAAAATCAACGTGGCGGCGGTCACCCATGTGGTGAGCCACGCCTACGCGAAACGACATCGGATCCTCCCGATCGGCGCCACCCCGGGCGAGGTGACCTTCGCCACCTGCGAACCGTTTGAAGCGGCGTGGGCAACCGACCTGGCCCAGATGCTGCGACGGGACATCAAGCGGGTGGTGGCCAGCCCGATCGACATCAATCGATACCTGCAGGAGTTCTATGGCGTCCAACGCTCGATCCAGTTGGCCCAGGATGCCAAGAGCGGCAGCGATGCCTCGTCGGCGATCCTCAATTTCGAGCAACTGGTTGAGCTGGGCAAGAGCGGCGAGGTCGGTGCGGATGACCGGCATGTGGTGCACATCGTGGACTGGCTGCTGCAGTACGCGTTTGAACAGCGCGCCTCGGATATTCACCTGGAACCGCGCCGTGAGACGGGGCAGATCCGCTTTCGCATTGACGGTGTGATGCAGAAGGTCTTCGAGTTGCCGACGCCGGTGATGACAGCGGTCACCGCTCGCATCAAGATTCTGGCGCGCATGGACGTGGCGGAAAAGCGCCGGCCACAGGATGGCCGCATCAAGACCCGCTCGGCTTCCGGCCGCGAAGTCGAGCTGCGCATCTCGAACATGCCTACGGCTTTCGGCGAAAAGGTCGTGATGCGCATTTTCGACCCGGACCTGGTCGTGAAGGACTTCGCCCAGCTGGGTTTCTCCGCCGGCGAGAGCGCGACGTGGCGCAGCATGGTCGAACAGCCCCACGGCATCGTGCTGGTAACCGGCCCGACCGGTTCGGGCAAGACCACCACGCTGTACTCCACGCTGAAACATCTGGCCACCTCCGAGCTCAACGTGTGCACGGTGGAAGACCCGATCGAGATGGTCTCGCCGGAATTCAACCAGATGCAGGTGCACGCCGCGATCGACCTGGATTTTGCCGCGGGGGTACGCACCCTGCTGCGGCAGGACCCGGACATCATCATGGTTGGCGAAATCCGCGATCTGGAGACCGCACAGATGGCGGTCCAGGCCTCGTTGACCGGTCACCTGGTGCTGTCCACCCTGCATACCAACGATGCGCCCAGCGCGGTGACCCGCCTACTCGACCTGGGTGTGCCCCACTACCTGATTCAGTCCACTCTCACTGGCGTGGTCGCACAGCGACTGGTGCGCACGCTGTGCCCGCACTGCAAAGAGGCGACGGCGCAGGATCCGCAAAGCTGGGCTGTGCTCACTCATGGCTGGGATCTACCCGTGCCGGCCCAGGTATTCAAGGCCGTCGGCTGCCTGGAATGCCGCAACACCGGCTTCCTGGGCCGCACCGGCATCTACGAGATGCTGAAGCTGACACCCCGCCTACGCGGCATGATATCGGCCCAACTCGACCTGAGTGGATTTGCCCAGGCAGCCTTGTCCAAGGGCATGCGTCCGCTGCGCATCTCCGCCGCCGACCAGGTCTCCGCCGGACTGACTACGGTGCAGGAGATCCTCACCGTGTTGCCGCCGATCGAGACGATCTAGGATACTCATCCGCTTGACGATACTTGGCGACGCGAGGCCAGCCTGCAGCATGAAACCCGTTATTGTCATTCGCGCTGGTCGCGCGCCAGAGTCGATCCGCGCCCGCCATGGCGATTTTCCTCATTGGTTCCGGTTGGGCGCGGCGTTGGATCCACGGCGACTGCAGGTGGTTGACGTCGTGGCAGGACAAACCTTGCCTGCACCGCAGGAGATTGCCGGCGCCATCATCACCGGATCGGCGGCGATGGTCACCGAACGGGCGGCATGGAGCGAGCGCACCGCCGGCTGGATCCGCGATGCGATGGACGCCGAGCTTCCGCTGTTCGGAGTCTGCTACGGCCATCAACTCATGGCCCACGCACTGGGCGGCCGAGTCGACTACCTGCCCGGCGGGCGCGAGATCGGAACCCGTACGATCGAACTCTGCGCCGGTGCCGCCAACGATCCGCTGACACAGGCGCTGCCGGCCGCCTTCCGCGCGCACACCACACACGAGCAGGGCGTGATTGACGCGCCCGAGGGAGCGACTGTGCTGGCCCGATCCGAACGCGATCCCCATCAGGCGCTCCGCTACGGACCACGCGCGGTCAGCGTGCAGTTCCACCCCGAGTTCAGTGCAGAAATCATGCGGGCCTATGTCGTGCGCAAGCGGGCCGACATGCATCGAGAGGGAACCGACCCGACACAGGCATTCAAGGCGGTGGGTGCCACGCCGATCGCGCGTCGCTTGCTCCGTCAATTCTCGCGCCGCCATCGTTGGCTGGCCACCTCGGATTGAGCTCTCAACCACGCAAGCGGCGGGCAACCGCATCGCGCGAGAACACCGCAAAAGCGACACCGAACAGGAAGCCGCCGATGTGCGCCCACCACACGTAGGCACCGTAGCTCGGCCCGGCATAGCTGAAGAGCAGTTGCAGAAGTACCCATAGACCGATCAGCAGAAATGCCGGTACGCGGACAAACTCGAAATAAAGCCCTAGCGGCAGAACGAGCCCGAGCCGGGCTCGCGGAAACAGCGCGACATACGTCCCGACTGCCGCCGACACGGCTCCACTGCAACCGATGATCGGCAGGCGCACGCCGGCCAGTGACAATGCGCCGATCAAGTTGGCGGCGACGCCGCCCACTATGAAAAGCAGCAGAAAGCGGAAGGATCCCAGCGCCCGCTCGCCTGGCAATCCGAAGATCACCAGGAACAGTAGGTTGCTCATCAAATGCAGCCACGTCACATGGATGAACAGCGCCGTGAAGAGCCGCAACAAAGCCGAATCGGTTAGCTGCGGCAGGAAATCCTGATGCGGGTCGAAAATGTTCGCCGGCACCGTGCCCCACTGGAGCAACAGGGCTATTCGCTGTGGGGCTGGCATCAATGCCAGGCCCACGAAGCACACCACGCAGACGGTCACAATCAGCAAGGTAGCCCAGTGCCAGCTTGGGCGACGGCGTGTTTCGACGTGAACGAACAATGGCCGCACTCCCCATCGCTTGTGCCGGCTTGCGGCGTGATCACCATCATAGGCGATCACGCTATCCATGACGGGCAAGCGCCAAAGAAAAACCCCCACCGTTACCGGTGAGGGTGTTTCGGGATAAAGCCCCTGGCGGTGACCTGTTGCGGTCGCGACCTACGGTCGCCACCGCAACAGCGCCAAAGAAAAACCCCCACCGTTACCGGTGAGGGTGTTTCGGGATAAAGCCCCTGGCGGTGACCTACTCTTGCATGGCAAGACCACACTACCATCGGCGCATGCGCGTTTCACTTCTGAGTTCGGGATGGGATCAGGTGGTACCACGCCGCTATGGCCGCCAGGGAAGGGGTGGGAGCAGCGCAGGTGCGCCGGCTCCACATGGGTGTTGAAGAGACGGCCCTGACAGCCGGCTCTCCCGCGAGGATTCCCTTGACGAGTTGAAGAGTCCGCCATGGATGGCGGGGTTTTGACTCTTCTTCTCGTGAGAAGGATCTCACGTGAAATAAAGTTGTAAACGAGTGACAAGCGTCTTGGTGAATTCGAATCAAACTTGGGCATCTGCCAAGGACACACGAAGCGTCTTGGGGTTATATGGTCAAGCCTCACGGCTCATTAGTATCAGTTAGCTCAACACATTGCTGTGCGTCCACACCTGACCTATCAACCACCTGGTCTTGATGGTGCCTTAAGGAGAGTCAAGCTCTCGGGAGATCTCATCTTGGGGCGTGCTTCCCGCTTAGATGCTTTCAGCGGTTATCACTTCCGTTCGTAGCTACCGGGCAATGCCATGGGCATGACAACCCGAACACCAGCGGAACGTCCACTCCGGTCCTCTCGTACTAGGAGCAGCCCCCCTCAAATCTCCAACGCCCACGACAGATAGGGACCGAACTGTCTCACGACGTTCTGAACCCAGCTCGCGTACCACTTTAAATGGCGAACAGCCATACCCTTGGGACCGGCTACAGCCCCAGGATGTGATGAGCCGACATCGAGGTGCCAAACACCGCCGTCGATATGAACTCTTGGGCGGTATCAGCCTGTTATCCCCGGAGTACCTTTTATCCGTTGAGCGATGGCCCTTCCATACAGAACCACCGGATCAC
>DATCMT010000011.1:0-30655 GCA_036563155.1 Rhodanobacter sp. | reverse complement strand
CCTTGAGCCTCAACACGCGACCGCGCAAGCGCCATGACTTCCGAACCCCGCTGCAGGTATACAACGAATATCTTCAGCTTGCCGAAGCAAACGATGGTACGGTTCACTGATTATGTTGCGCGTGGACCTTGAAACCACCCTGTAAAAGCCCGGTCCCGAGCATCAATTCTGCGTTTCATTCGGGGATACCACGCCGCTTGCCCATCTTCGAGCGCCAAGCCGATCAAGCTTGCACGGACGGCCAGGTTCAAATCCCAGGTCAGCTTCAGCGGGGTCACCCCGGATGAATCCCCCGAACCCGTGACGCTTGATCTACCCAGCCCGCTGGATGTCTGCGCCGGCGCCAAGCGCCGGCGCGAGATGGCTCTTGTGGCTTCCGAACCTAAGTGGGGTAGTCGATCCACCCCTTGTCCTCAATAACCACATCGGCATGGTCGTACATCGATTCCTTTAGCGTTTGACCGAGCGTGATCAGGATGACTTGCGCGCCTTCTCTGCGCGCCAGTTTCATCGCAGGAACCAGGTCGCTATCGCCGGTGACCAGCACAACAACGTCGGACTGGTGCTTGATCGTCAGCGCTGCGATATCCAAACCGATTCGCATATCGACGCCTTTCTGTTGCACATTGGGCTCGAGGTCACGGGTTTGGATCGTCATATTCACCGCGTTCCTCTGCTCACGCAGGATTCGCTCGGGAACCTTCCATCCACGATCCGAAAGCTCACCGTATCTCATTGCGACGAACGGCAGCCGTGAGATGGTTTGATGTTGCCGAGTGCTGATCGCGTGCGCCTTACTGGCGGCGAAATCGATGACCGTACCGTCCGGCCGAGTGACTTTCTTGGTCAGTGGCTTTGCATCGTAGAAGTAGACGCGATGCAGCCTTGAATCCACCAACTGCGGAAGCCGCCCGATCGACTCGACAAAAGCGCTGACGAGTCGATCGTCAATCGGTGGGTCCGAACGCTTTTTCTTGAGGGTGTATTTGACGAAACCGCCATCGATGAGAATCGCATACGTCGGTTTCGCCATAACCTTCGTCCTTGAAAATTGGCTGACCAGCAGGTGGCGGACGAACCGCGCTTACATAGTCACCCGCTGGCAGCCGCTCTCTCAATCGCCTGCCATGGCGACAGGTCGCTGGGCGATAGTGAGGTTTGTCGAGGCAGCCGTCAACAGATGGCGGCTGAATATCTCTCCACCGACGCTTCGAATCGGCGGAAGACGTCGCGAAAGAAAAACCCCGCCGAAGCGGGGTTTTCCATGTTGCGTACTGCGGGTCGAAAAGGGCTTAGAAATCCATACCGCCCATGCCGCCCATGCCACCCATGCCGCCGGCACCGCCGCCATGGCTGTGCTCGTCCTTCTTCGGCAGTTCGGCAACGATTGCCTCGGTGGTGATCGCCAGACCGGCGACCGATGCGGCGTGCTGCAGGGCCGAACGGGTCACCTTGGTCGGATCCAGGATGCCCATGGCTACCATGTCGCCAAACTCGTGAGTGGCGGCGTTGTAGCCAAAGTTGCCCTTGCCTTCCTTGACCTTGTTGACGATCACGGACGGCTCTTCGCCGGCGTTGGCGACGATCGCACGCAGCGGCGCTTCCAGCGCGCGGCGGGTGATCGCGATGCCCAGGTCCTGATCGGTGTTTTCACCCTTCAGGCCTTCGACCGCCTTCAGCGCGCGGATCAGCGCCACGCCGCCACCAGGGACCACGCCTTCTTCGACGGCTGCGCGCGTGGCGTGCAGGGCGTCTTCGACGCGGGCCTTCTTTTCCTTCATCTCGATCTCGGTGCCGGCACCGACCTTGATGACTGCCACGCCGCCGGCCAGCTTGGCCACGCGTTCCTGCAGCTTCTCGCGGTCGTAGTCGGAGGAGGTCTCCTCGATCTGCGCCTTGATCTGGCCGATGCGCGACTGGATCTTCTCCGCCTCGCCAGCGCCGTCGATGATCGTGGTGTTTTCCTTGGTGATGACGATGCGCTTGGCGCGACCCAGATCATTGATCGTGGTCTTCTCCAGCGACAGGCCCACTTCCTCGGACACGACCTGACCATTGGTCAGCACGGCGATGTCTTCCAGGATCGCCTTGCGACGATCGCCGAAGCCCGGCGCCTTGACGGCGGCGACCTTGACGATGCCACGGATGGTGTTGACCACCAGGGTGGCCAGCGCCTCGCCCTCGACTTCCTCGGCCACGATCAGCAGCGGCTTGCCGGCCTTGGCGACAGCTTCGAGCACGGGCAGCAGCTCGCGCACGTTCGACACTTTCTTGTCGTGGATCAGGATGTACGGGTCATCCATTTCGACCTGCTGCGAGGTCTGGTTGTTGATGAAGTACGGCGACAGGTAGCCGCGGTCGAACTGCATGCCCTCGACCACGTCCAGCTCGTTGTCCAGGCCAGAGCCTTCCTCGACGGTGATCACGCCTTCCTTGCCGACCTTCTTCATTGCCTCGGCGATGATGTCGCCGATGTTGGTGTCGGAGTTGGCGGAGATCGTGCCGACCTGGGCGATTTCCTTGTCGTTCGCGGTCGGATTGGAGAACTTCTTCAGTTCGCCCACGGCGGCGGTCACGGCCTTGTCGATGCCGCGCTTCAGATCCATCGGGTTGATACCGGCGGCAACCGCCTTCAGGCCTTCCTGGATGAACGCCTGCGCCAGCACGGTCGCGGTGGTGGTGCCGTCACCGGCCACATCGGAGGTCTTCGAGGCGGCTTCCTTGACGATCTGCGCACCCAGATTCTCGTACTTGTCGGCCAGCTCGATCTCCTTGGCGACGGACACGCCGTCCTTGGTGATCGTGGGGGCGCCGAAGCTCTTCTCGAGCACGACGTTGCGGCCCTTCGGGCCGAGGGTGACCTTGACCGCATTGGCCAGGGTGTTCACACCCTTGAGCATGCGGGCGCGGGCGTCTTCGCCGAAACGTACTTCTTTGGCTGCCATGATTTTTTTGCCTCAAAAAAATTTAATAAGAATGGGAAACGTCACGAAAATGCTGCAAGAAGGAGCCGCAGGCGACTGGCGTGCGCGCTTTTGATCTGCGCTCAACCAACCAAGCCCCAACACATCAGCCTTCGATCACGGCCACGATGTCGTCTTCTTTCAGGAAGACCAGGTCTTCGCCGTCGATCTTGATTTCCTGACCGGCGTACTTGCCGAACAGCACCGTGTCACCCGCCTTCAGCGACATCGGGCGAACCTTGCCGTCGGCCATGATCAGGCCGGTACCGGCGGCGACAACCTTGCCGCGGGTCGGCTTTTCGGTGGCGCTGTCGGGGATCACGATGCCACCGGCGGAGACGCGCTCTTCCTCGAGGCGCTTGACGATGACGCGATCATGCAATGGACGCAGTGTGCTCATGGATAACTCCAGCTGACTTAAGTTGTTGATGGACAAGGATCTCAAGACCCGAAACCGCGATCTTGTTAGCACTCATGGTGGATGAGTGCCAATTTTACGGGTAAGTGCCCCCGTTGCAAGTGAGGCCAGCACGGGGATGCATCAGCTTATTGGGCAGGCCCGCCGACATTTCAAGGGCGGACAGCGGCGCGAAGGGAAATTCCGCCCGACCGGAGCAACCCGGGTACCCTTGCGGCATGACCGGCGATGATCCGAACCCCGTCTTGCTGTGCTACTGCAGTTGCCCCGATGCCGCCAGCGGCCAGGTGATCGCCGAGGCCCTGGTCGGCGAACGGCTCGCCGCCTGCGTCAACCAGTTGGACCACGTCCAATCAACCTACCGCTGGAAAGGGACCGTGACCCGCGACCGCGAAGTCCTGTTGCTGATCAAGACCACCGCCGCGCGCTTGCCCGCCTTGCAGGCCCGCCTGCTCGACCTGCATCCCTACGACGTACCCGAACTGATCGCCGTGCCGGTCGCGTCTGGCCACGACACGTACCTGCAATGGGTACGCGACAGCGTCGACGACTGAGCGATTCGGGCAGCGGGCGCGACCTGGTGACGCGGGCCTGCGACTGCGGTTTTCGTCCTGGGCCATAATGGCGGCCTCCCGTTTCTGCCGATCCGCTCTACCGGAGTCGTGATGCGTCAACTCTTTACCGGCCCCAAGGGCGTCCGTTTGCTGGTCTGGCTGAGTCTGCTGCTGGGCGCACTGCCCGCGCTGGCGCAAGACCCGCCGGAACTGCTGCCCGTGACCGAGGCGTACCAGCTCAGCGCCGACACCACGACGCCGGGCGTGCTGAAGCTGCACTGGACCATCGCGCAGAACTACTACCTCTATCGCGGCCGCATGAAGTTCACGGGCGGCGACGGCGTCACCCTGGGCGAGCCACAGCTGCCGGACGGCACAAAATTTCACGACGAATACCTGGGTGACGTAGAGACCTACCACCACAGCGTCGACGCCAGCATTCCCTACACCGTGGCCGCGGGCACGAGCCGACTGGCGGTCAGCGTGCAGTATCAAGGCTGCCACGAGGTCGATCCGAAGATCTGCTACCCGCCACACACCGAACACCTGGATCTGCCACTTCTGGCCAGCGCCAACGGGCCCTCGACGCAAGCTCCCGGCAACGCGCTGGGCGCGGCGCTGAGCCAGTTGGGCGGCACCACGGCTCCGGCGGCGATCGGCGCCCCGCTGCCGCCGGAGCAGGCATTCCGCTTCGAGGCGCTGGCCCAGGAACCACACCAGCTTCTGCTGCGCTGGACGATGCCGCAGGGCTACTACCTGTACCGCGACCAGACCACGCTGGCCATCACCGGCGCCGACGGACTGACGCTGAAACCGTCCTGGCCCGCCGGGACGGCGCATCGCGACGAACATTTTGGCGATGTCACCGTGTACTTCGACCAAGTCGAACTGCCGGTGGCCGTGCAGGGGGATCTGGCCGGCCGCCAGCAGCTC
This sequence comes from Rhodanobacter sp., assembly GCA_036563155.1. Classification (GTDB taxonomy): domain Bacteria; phylum Pseudomonadota; class Gammaproteobacteria; order Xanthomonadales; family Rhodanobacteraceae; genus Rhodanobacter. The sequence goes on along the minus strand of DATCMT010000011.1, from coordinate 25,787 downwards.
ACTTTGGTGGCCAGTTTCCAGGGCTGCCAGGACGGTGGCCTGTGCTATCCGCTGATGACCCGCACAGTGGACATCGACCTGGGCGGCGGTACCGCGACCGTCGCGACCGTCGCGCCCGAGTTGCCGCCGGCCAATCTCACCGGCGGCCCGCTGCAAGTCAGCCTGCTGTTCGCGCTGGCGTTGGCGCTGGGTGGTGGACTGATACTGAATCTGATGCCGTGCGTACTGCCGGTGCTGTCGATCAAGGCGGTCAGCATGCTGGAAAGCGGCGCGAGTCGAGCCGCCGCGCGACGTCACGCGCTGTTCTACACGGCCGGTGTCCTGTGCAGCTTTGCCGCGCTCGGGCTGGGCATTCTGGCACTGCGCACCGCCGGTCACGCGATGGGCTGGGGCTCGCAGCTGCAGCAACCGTTGTTGGTCGGCGTACTGGCCTGCGTGATGCTGGCGGTGGGCCTGTCGCTGTCCGGCGTGGTGCAGTTCGGCACTTCGCTGGGCAATACCGGCGCGGGCCTGGCCCGCCGCTCCGGTCCGGCCGGCGACTTCTTCACCGGCGCGCTGGTGGTGGTGGTGGCCAGCCCGTGCACGGCCCCGTTCATGGGTGGCGCACTCGCTTACGCATTCGCCGCGCCGATGATGTCCGCGCTGCTGGTGTTCCTGATGCTGGGCGTCGGATTGGCCCTGCCGTTCCTGGCCGTGGGCTTCATACCGGCGGTGGGGCGGCTGCTGCCCAAGCCCGGCCGCTGGATGGAAACGCTGAAGCAAGTGCTGGCCTTCCCGATGTACCTCACCGCCGCCTGGTTGGTATGGGTGCTGGCGAACCAGCGTGGCGCCGACGCGGTCGGCCTGGTACTGGTGGCCATGGTGCTGCTGGCGATGACGCTGTGGTGGTTCGAGCGCAGCCGCTCGCGTGGCATGACCAGCCGGCTGGCAGTGGCCGTGCTGGCCGTCGCCACGCTGATGCCGATGTACCTGCTCGCCCACGTGCCGCCGCGGTCGGATACGCCGGTCACCCAGGATGGCGTGGTCGCCTACAGCCCCGACGAACTCGCCCGATTGCGGGCCGCCAATACACCCGTCTTCGTCGACATGACGGCGGACTGGTGCGTCACCTGCAAGGCCAACGAACATGCGGTGCTGGACACCGATGCGTTTCAGGCCCTGCTTGAGCGCACCGGCGCGGTCTACATGAAGGGCGACTGGACCGACGTCAACCCGACCATCAGCGCCTTCCTCCAGGAGTACAACTCGCCCGGCGTGCCACTTTACGTGGTGTTCCCCAAGGGAGGCGGCCCGGGCAAGCAGCTTTCCACGGTGTTGACCCGCTCGGCAGTCGAACGGGCGCTGACCGAGGCGGCGCGCTGATGCTCAGCCGCAGCAACTGGCTGATCCTTGCCCTCGCGGTGGCGGGCGCCACGCTGGGTGGCTACCTGCAACACCGCAGTCAGGTGACGACCATCACCGACAGCCCAATGGTCGGCCACCCAGTGCCCGACATCAGGCTGCCCGATCTCGACGGCAAACTGCACGCCTTGGGCGAATACACCGGCCACCGCGTGCTGTTGAACTTCTGGGCCAGCTGGTGCGTGCCGTGTCTGGACGAGATGCCTGAGCTGGCGCTGGCACAGGAAAAGTTCGGCGGACAGGCTCCCATCGTCGTGGGCATCGCCATGGATGAACCCGATCCGGTGCGGGCGTTCCTGGCGGCGCATCCCGTGAATTATCCGATCCTGTTGGGCCAGCTGACCCCGCCGACCACGACATGGCAACTGGGCAATACGCGGGAAGTGCTGCCTTACAGCGTGTTGATCGGCGACGATGGACGCATCCTGGCCACGCACGCTGGCGCCCTGAGCGAGCGGCAGCTGAAGAGCTGGCTGGACCCGGCCAGCGACTGACCGGCGCCCCGGTTACATACGCACACGCACGGAAACGCGGCCCTTCTCCGCCAAACATCGCCGATCTCCAGCGAACTGGACAAGATTCCTTGTGGCGCGCACACTTCGCCGGGTACCGGGACCTCCGGACGCCTGCTGGATGCATTACGTGGCAAAGATCCTGGTTCTGCATGGACCCAATCTCAATCTGCTGGGTACCCGTGAACCGAAGATCTACGGTCACCAGACCCTGGCCGACATCAACCAGCAGCTGGCCGAGCGGGCACATGCCGCCGGGCACGAGCTGGTCTGGTTCCAGTCCGACGCCGAGCATGAACTGATCGGCCGCATTCACCAGGGCCGCGACGACCGCACCGCCATGATCCTGTGCAATGCCGGCGGGTTCACCCATACCAGCGTGGCCCTGCGCGACGCCCTGGCGGCGGTGGCCATTCCGTTCATCGAGGTGCACTTGTCCAACGTGTTTGCCCGCGAGCCGTTTCGCCATCACTCCTACCTGTCGGATATCGCAATCGGGGTGATCTGCGGATTCGGTGGCGACAGTTACCGACTGGCACTGGATGCGGCGCTGAAACGATTGCAGGCGACCACGTCCTCCTGATGAGCACGATCGCACTGCCCCGATTCACTTCCAGCCACCTTGCGGTGGCATGACTGACCAAAGGCTGATCCGATGGATTTGCGCAAAATCAAGAAACTGATCGACTTGCTCGAGGAGTCCAACCTCGCCGAACTGGAAATCAAGGAGGGCGAGGAAGTCGTACGCCTGTCCCGGGTGCCGAAGAATGCGGCACCGGCCGCCGCGCCAGTCGCGGCAGTTGCCGCCCCGGCGCCAGCCCCGGTCGCTGCGGCTCCCGCCGAAGCCCCGCCGGCTGATGCCCTGCCAGCCGGACACGTGGTGAAAGCCCCGATGGTAGGTACGTTTTACGTGTCGGCCACGCCGGGCGCCCCTGCGTTCGTCAAGGTCGGCCAACAGGTCAAGGCCGGCGAGACGCTGGGCATCATCGAGGCGATGAAGATGTTCAACCAGATCGACGCCGACGTGGCCGGCACCGTCCAGGCGATCCTGGTCGAGAACGGCCAACCGGTGGAATTCGACGAACCGATGTTCGTCATTGCCTGATGATCGAGCGGGAACGGGGAACAGGGCACAGGCAACGGAAAAACCAGCAGCTGCGACATCGCGCTCCTGATCGACCCGTCGCCTGTTTCCGGTCCCACGGCCCCCGCGCCCTGGAGCTCCCATGTTAGAAAAAGTCGTCATCGCCAATCGCGGCGAAATCGCTCTGCGTGTCTTGCGCGCCTGCCACAGCCTCGGCATCAAGACCGTGGCGGTGCACTCAACCGTTGATCGCAACCTCAAGCACGTTGGCCTTGCCGACGAGGCGATCTGCATCGGCCCGGGCCCGTCCGTCGACAGCTACCTCAACATCCCGCGGATCATTGCCGCGGCCGAGATCACCGACGCCCAGGCCATCCATCCCGGTTACGGCTTCCTGTCCGAACGGGCGGACTTCGCCGAGCAGGTGGAACAGTCCGGCTTCATCTTCGTGGGACCCACCGCCGACGTGATCCGCCTGATGGGCGACAAGGTCGAGGCGATCCGCGCGATGAAGGCAGCCGGCGTGCCGTGCGTGCCAGGCTCTGGCGGCCCGCTGGGTGAGGACGTCGATACCAACATGAAGATCGCCCGCGAGGTCGGTTACCCGGTCATCATCAAGGCCTCCGGCGGCGGCGGCGGTCGCGGCATGCGTGTGGTGCGCACCGAGGCGCACCTCGCCAACGCGATCACCATGACCAAGGCTGAGGCCAAGGCCGCGTTTGGCAATCCGCAGGTGTACATGGAGAAGTTCCTGGAGAATCCGCGCCACGTGGAGATCCAGGTGCTGGCCGATGGCCAGGGCCATGCAGTCCACTTGTGCGAGCGCGATTGCTCCATGCAGCGTCGCCACCAGAAGGTCGTCGAAGAAGCGCCGGCACCGGGCATCACGCCCGAAGTGCGCGCTGCGATCGGCAAGGTCTGCGTCGACGCGTGTCTGCGCATCAACTACCGCGGCGCTGGCACGTTCGAGTTCCTGTATGAAAACGGGCGCTTCTACTTCATTGAAATGAACACCCGCATCCAGGTCGAACATCCGGTGACCGAGTTCATCACTGGCGTCGATCTGGTGCGCGAACAACTGCTGATCGCGGGTGGCGAGAAGCTGTCGATCCGGCAGGAGGACATCGTCGTCCGCGGCCACGCGATCGAATGCCGCATCAATGCCGAGGACCCGGACACCTTCATGCCCAGCCCCGGCACGGTGAAACGCTTCGAGGCCCCGGGTGGCCCCGGCGTCCGGGTCGATACGCATCTGTACGACGGCTACCGCATTCCACCGAATTACGACTCGATGATCGGCAAACTGATCGTGCACGGGCCGGACCGCGAAACCGCGATTGCGCGGATGCGCCTGGCGCTGGCAGAAACCGTGATCGAAGGCGTCAAGTGCAATATCCCGTTGCAGCAGCGGATCATGGCCGACGTGGGCTTCCACCATGGCGGCCAGAACATCCACTATCTGGAAAAGCGGATGGCCGAGCAAAAGGAAAAGAGCGCGCTGGCGAGTGGGGAGCAGTGAGCGGCGGGTATCCGCAGCGCTGACGCCCCCACTCCAACCACCTACTCTCCGCCCATGCCTTTTCTCGAACTCTCCCTGACCGTCCGCACCGGACAGCAACCTGGCGCAGAGGAAGCGCTGCACGATCTGGGCGCCTTGTCGATCACGCTGCGCGACGCCAACGCGGAAACGCCGGACGAACAGGCGATCTTCGAGCCGGGTGTGGGCGAACTGCCGCTGTGGCCCTCGATCACGTTGCAAGCCCTGTTCGACGCACACACCGACCGGCGCGGCCTCGGCGCCGCGCTGGGTGAACTGCTGCCGTGGCTCGAACCGGACCAGCTCAGCTTCGCCGAGGTCGCCGACCAGGACTGGGAGCGTGCGTGGATGGACCAGTTCAAGCCGATGCCATTCGGCCGCCGACTGTGGATCTATCCGTGGAACATCGAACCGCCGGTCGATGAGGATCTCGTGGTCGTGCGGCTGGATCCCGGCCTCGCGTTTGGCAGCGGCACGCACCCCACCACCGCGCTGTGCCTGGAATGGCTGGATGGGCTCGAGTTGGCGGGCAAGACCGTGACCGATTACGGCTGTGGCTCGGGCATCCTGGCCATCGCCGCACTGAAACTGGGGGCGTCCGGCGCCATCGGCGTGGACAACGACCCGCAGGCGATCATCGCGTCGGCCGACAACGCCGAACGCAACGGAGTCGCCGAGCGCCTCGCGCTGTTCCTGCCAGCGGATGTGAATGCCGAACCGAGTGATGTGTTCATCGCCAACATTCTGGCGGGCCCGCTCGGCGAACTGGCACCGGTCTTCGCGGCGGCAGCCAAGCCCGGAGCGCCCTTTGCGATCTCGGGCATCCTGGTCGGGCAGCAGGAAGAATTGCTGCAACGCTACGCCGAATGGTTCGACGACTTGCGCGTGGATATGCGCGAAGACTGGGTGCGCATCAGCGGCCGTCGTCGAGGCTGATGCCGCCGCGCTGAAGATCGCAGCCTGCCCGGCTCATCCACCCTGCTAAGCTGGCGCCATACCCGTTCAAAGCGGCCTGCATGTACACACAATGCCCCGAATGCCTGTCCGTGTTTTCGCTGGACGCGCAAACGCTAGCGAAGGCACACGGTTACGTCGTGTGCGGACATTGCCAATCCGGATTCGACAGCCTGGCCACGCTCGGCGAGCAGTTGCCCGCCGAACCCTTCGTGGAGCTGCCGCTCAACGAACCGGCCATGGAACCACCGCTGCTCGACCTGGTGGTCTACCGACCGCGCCCCGAGCCGCCCGTACAGGTGATCGCCGGCGTCACCCCGACCGCTCCGGGCGCGACGGTCGATGACTTCTCGCAACTTGTGTTTGCGCCACGCTTTGCCCGCGATCGCAAGGCGCACAAGTCCGCAGGCTCAACCGCAGCCAAACGCCCGCATCGCCCGCACACGCCGGGCGAACGGAACTGGCCGTGGGCTTTGGCGTGCACATTCCTCACCGCGCTGCTGACCTGCCAGATCGCCTGGGCCAAGCGCGATGAACTGATCCGGCAGCCGACGGTAGGCAGCTGGCTGCACGCCAGCTGCGCCCTGCTCCACTGCAAGCTGCCACTGGTGGCCGCGCCGCAAATGCTGCGACTACTGGCCAGCAATGTGCAGATACACCCCAGTGTGTCGGGCGCCCTGATGATCAGCGCCAGCGTCCGCAACGATGCGGCGTTCGCCCAGCCCTACCCCGTGCTGAAGATCACCTTGTCGAACGATGAGGGTCGCCCCATTGCGATGCGCCGACTGCAGCCGACGCAATACCTGGACGACGACGCGGTGCTGCGCAACGGCCTGGCGCCGGGCGACAGCGCCGTACTCCTGCTGGAGGTGCAGGATCCCGGGGACAAGGCGGTGGCTTTCGAGATAGGGTTCGAATAGCTTCACACGTGGTACTTAAAATTATTTGCGCGCGCGGGTAGACTCAACCATTCGCGCCAACGTGCCGGGTGGCATGTGATTCACTCCGCGCAATGCATCGAACATCCAAATCATGAGCCTCGGCCTATGCAGTCGTCGCTCCGTAGGCGAGGGGAAATGTCCGTGAATGCCGTAAGACTGCCTGCAGCCGAGGTCGCCAAGTCGACCTCGACACGGAACGCAGGTGCGCCCGGTACCGGCGTCCAGTGTCAGAGCGCGCTGGGCGAGTGCGTTACCCGTACCGTGCGTCGCTATCTGAGCGATATCGGTGACACCGAGTGCGCCGAGGGTCTGCACGCGCTGGTCCTGCGCGAGGTTGAAGTGCCGTTGTTGCGTGAGGTGCTCGCGTTCCACGGCGGCAATCAGAGCCGTGCGGCCACGGCCCTGGGCATCAACCGCGCCACCTTGCGCAAGAAGCTGGCGACGCACGGCCTGCTGTAACTCCGCCGGACACTGTGCATCTGCCTGGGCGGCTATAATGTGCGGCTTCGCCCTACGGAAACCCGCCCATGTCCGCTCCCCAGATTGTCCCGGTCCGCCGCGCCCTGCTCAGCGTTTCCGACAAGGCCGGCCTGGTTGATCTGGGTCGACGTCTGGCGGCCAGGGGCGTCGAGCTGCTGTCCACCGGCGGTAGCGCCAAGGCGCTGCGCGAGGCCGGCATAGCCGTCACCGAGGTCAGCGACGTCACCGGCTTTCCCGAGATCATGGACGGGCGTGTCAAGACCTTGCACCCGAAAGTGCACGGAGCCCTGCTCGGCCGCCGGGGCACCGACGACAAGGTCATGGACGAACTCGGCATCGCGCCGATCGACCTGCTGGTGCTGAACATGTACCCGTTCGAAGCCACCGTGGCCCGGCCCGACTGCACGCTGGAGCAGGCGATCGAGAACATCGACATCGGCGGCCCGGCAATGCTGCGATCCGCCGCCAAGAACTGGAACGACGTCGGCGTACTGACCTCGCCAGCTCAATACGACAGCGCGCTGGCCGAGATCGAACAGCACGGCGGCCTGACCCGCAATACACGCTTCAAGCTGGCCGTGGCCGCGTTCAACGACGTGTCCAGCTACGACGGCGCGATCAGCGACTACCTGTCCGGCCTGGAGCTCAATGACGCGCAGGACGCGATCACCGGGCACGCCGCCTTCCCCGGCCAGGTCAATGGCCGCTTCGTCAAGTTGATGGACCTGCGCTACGGCGAGAACCCGCACCAGCAGGCCGCGTTCTACCGCGACTTGTACCCGCAGGCGGGCACGCTGGCCTGCTTTCGCCAGCTGCAGGGCAAAGAGCTTTCGTTCAACAATATTGCCGACGCCGATGCCGCATGGGAATGCGTGCGCAGCTTCGTCAAGCCAGCCTGCGTGATCGTCAAGCACGCCAACCCCTGTGGCGTGGCCGTGAGCCTGGATGGCGTCGGCAAGGCCTACGACCTGGCCTTCCAGACTGATCCCACGTCAGCCTTCGGCGGCATCATCGCGTTCAACCGCGAAGTCGACGGCGCCACCGCGCGCGCCATTGTCGAACGCCAGTTTGTCGAGGTGGTGCTGGCGCCGGGCTACGCGGATGACGCGCTGAAGGCGTTCAAAAAGAAGGGCAACGTGCGCGTGCTGGTGATCCCGCTACCCGCCAGCGGCAGCCTGCAGAGTGCGCACCCGGGCAACCACTCCAAGCGCGTGGGTTCGGGCCTGCTGATTCAAAGTGCCGACACCGGCATGATCACCGCAGCCGACCTCAAGGTGGTCACCCGTCGCGCACCGACTGAAGCCCAGATCCACGACATGATCTTCGCCTGGAAGGTGGCCAAGTTCGTCAAGTCGAACGCGATTGTGTATGCGCATGACCGCCAGACCATCGGCATCGGCGCTGGCCAGATGAGCCGGATCTACAGCGCGAAGATCGCCGGCATCAAGGCCGCCGATGAGAAGCTGGAAGTACGTGGCTCGGTGATGGCCAGCGACGCCTTCTTCCCGTTCCGCGATGGCATCGATGCAGCCGCCGAAGCGGGCATCGCCGCCGTGATCCAGCCAGGTGGCTCCATCCGTGACGCCGAGGTGATCGCCGCGGCCGACGAGCACGACATGGCCATGGTCTTTACGGGTATGCGCCACTTCCGTCATTGAGTCTCCACGCGCACAAGCGCACGCTGGGCCTCGACCCTGCACACGGGAGGCTGCCATGCGGTACCAGTTGTTCTACTGGACGGGCATCCAGGGTCGCGGCGAGTTTGTACGATTGGCGCTGGAGGACGCTGGCGTCGGCTACATCGACGTTGCGCGTGAGCAGGGCGACGATGCGATTGCGCGCTACCTCGACGGCGTTCATCGCGGTCCGCTGCCCTTTGCGCCGCCGTTCCTGAAGGCCGGTCGGCTGCTGATCGCGCAAACCGCGAACATACTGCAGTACCTCGGCCCGCCGCTGGGCCTGGTCCCTGAAAGCCAAGACCGGCGGTTGTACGCACACCAGTTGCAGCTGACCATCGAAGACCTGGTGGGCGAGGTGCACAATTCCCACCATCCGATCGCCGGCAGTCTGTATTACGAGGACCAGCGCGCCGAGGCACTGCGCCGAGCCGCGGACCTTCGCGTCAACCGGCTACCGAAGTATCTGGAATACTTCGAGCAAGTGCTGGAGCGCGGCGGCACACAACACGCATTGCGCGAGCACTCCTACGTGGATCTTTCGCTGTTCCAGTTGATCAGCGGGCTGGAGTACGCGTTCCCACGCGCCATGCAGCGCCTCGCCCCCGCCCTGCCGCTGCTGCACGCGCTAACGCGCCGGGTGGCCCGGAGACCGCGCATCGCGGCCTACCTTGGCTCGTCGAGACGAACACCATTCAACCAGAACGGCATATTCCGTTGCTACCCGGAACTGGATGATCCCACCTAGCCGGCGCAGAACACCGCGCTCATCATGGTTCCCGCCACACCCAGCCCCGCTGGCCAGCCACCCACGGGGCGGTTACCCGGCCCGACGGGGCGCGGCCCGAACATCAACCCGCTTCCGCTCGGCTGCATCGCTCTGCCCTCCATTCGGAAAACGCGCGACGCCGACGGCCGGACCAACGAGGAAGGCGCGGCCCGGGACCGGATCAGTTACCCCCGCGATCCGCTTCGGGGTGATTTGACGTGGCCGCCGGCGGCCGGCTCTTGCCCCACTCCAGCACCTTGTACATCACCGGTCGCACGGGCTTCTTGCCGTGCTCATCGACCAGGCGGCCCTCGGGGTCGACCATGTAGATCTGCTGGATGCCGCTCTTCGGCGTAATCACCACCATGTAGACACGACCGCTGCGGCTGTATTCCTGGATGCTGCTTTCACCCTCCTGACGGATACGCACTTCCGGTGGTGACTGGTCATCGGTGGCGCGCGCGCCGCCCTCGTCGCCCATCGCCGGCAAAGCCTGCGGTTTCAGATTCAGCGGGCGGCCGCTCGCTACCGGGGCTTGCTCGGGGCGGGACTTGGCAACGGGTGGCGTGGTGGCCTTGACGCCGGGATCGTTGATCCCCGGCGGCGGCGGTGCCGGCGTGGTCGGTGGCGACTGCGCCAGCGCGCCGAATGTGAGCAGGAAACTGGCGGCGGCCAGCAAGGCAGCGATTCTCATGGCGGCAACCTCGTTCGGGGATCGCAGCATACCAGCGCCCCGGCAACCCTACCGTGAAGCACGACATTTTCCCGTGCGTGAGAGAATGGCCGAGTGCAGTCATCCGGACCAGCCAGGCCGTGTGTTCCGGCGCGAACGTTCCGCGCCATCGGCCGCCGGGTGGACCGGTCCGCACCCGCTTTCAAGTTTCGTCGGCACACGGCTCCCGACGCGACCTCCGCCGCACAGGTCAGTACATCCCATGCCCAAACTCATCCTGATTGACGGCTCCGCCTACCTCTACCGCGCATTCCACGCGCTGCCACCGCTGACCAATGCCCACGGCGAGCCAACCGGCGCGCTATTCGGCGTGATCAACATGCTGCGCGCCACGCTGAAGGCCGCGCCCGAGTATCTGGCCTTCGTCAGCGATGCCCCGGGGCCGACCTTTCGCGACGAGATGTACGACCAGTACAAGGCGAACCGGCCGCCGATGCCCGACGAACTGCGCGGCCAGATCGAGCCGATGCTGGCGATCGTGGGGGCACTCGGCGTGCCGATCCTGCGCGTGCCCGGGGTGGAGGCCGATGACGTGATCGGTACGCTGACCACGCAGGCGCAGGCGCTCGGCATCGAAGTGGAGGTGTCCACCGGCGACAAGGACATGGCGCAACTGGTTGGCCCGAATGTCACCCTGGTCAACACGATGACCAACACCGTGATGGACAGCCACGGCGTGATGGCGAAGTTTGGCGTCCGGCCGCAGCAGATCATCGACTTCCTCGCGCTCACCGGCGACACCATCGACAACGTGCCCGGCGTGCCCAAGTGTGGCCCCAAGACCGCGGCGAAATGGCTGGCCCAATACGACTCACTGGACGGCGTGATGGCGAACGCCGACCGGATCGGCGGCAAGATCGGCGAAAGCCTGCGCGCAAGCCTGCCGCAGCTGCCGCTGTCGCGTGAGCTGGTCACAATCAAGCTCGACGTGCCACTGGAGGTCGGTCCCACCGACCTGGTGCGACGTGAGCCGGACCTCGCGCTGTTGCGTGAGTTGTACACGCGCTACGAGTTCAAGGCCGCACTCAAGGAGATGGACGGCGAGACCTCGGCAACGGCGAAAGTCCGCAGCAGTCCCGCCGTTGCAACGCAACCCGAAGCCGCCACGGACGCATCCCTGTCAGCCCCCGGCGAGTACGAGCTGGTCACCACGCAGCCAGCGTTCGAGGCGTGGCTGGCGAAGCTGCGCGATGCTCCGCTGATCGCCTTCGACACCGAGACCACCAGCATCGACGCGATGCGTGCGGACATCGTGGGACTCAGTCTTGCCGTGGAACCGGGCAAGGCCTGCTACATCCCGCTGGGTCACGATTATCCCGGTGCCCCGACGCAACTGGATCGCGATCACGTGCTCGCCGCGCTGAAGCCGATCTTCGAAGACCCGACGCGGCCCAAGCTCGGCCAGCACGCAAAGTACGACATCAACATCCTGTCGCACTACGACATCGCCGTCGCGGGACTCAAGCACGACTCGATGCTGGAATCGTACGTGTGGAATGCCACCGCCACCCGCCACGACATGGATTCGCTGGCGAAGAGATACCTGGGCTACGAAACGGTGAAGTACGCGGAAGTCGCGGGCAAGGGAGCCAAACAGATTTCGTTCTCCCAGGTGGACCTGGACACGGCCTGCCGCTACGCCGCCGAAGATGCCGACATCACCCTGCGCCTGCACCTTGCACTGTGGCCGAGGCTGGAAAGCGAACCGGCGCTGCGCAAGGTCTACGAGGACATCGAAATCCCGCTGGTACCCGTGCTGGCCGAGATGGAGCGCCGCGGCGTGCTGATCGACGGCGACGAACTTCGCGCGCAAAGCCAGCAACTGGGCAAGCGCATGCTGGCGCTGCAACGGCAGGCCTACACGGTGGCCGGGCGCGAATTCAACCTGGACTCGCCCAAGCAGCTGCAGGCCGTGCTGTTCGACGAACTCGGCCTGGAGGCGAAACTGAAAACGCCGACGGGCCAGCCCTCGACCAACGAAGAAGCACTGGACGCCATCGCCGATAGCCACGAACTGCCACGGCTGATCCTGGACTACCGCGGGCTGGCCAAACTGCGCTCCACCTACACCGACAAGCTGTCGAGCATCGTCAATCCGCGCACCGGCCGCGTGCACACCAGCTATCACCAGGGCTCGGTCGCCACCGGTCGGATCTCGTCGTCCGACCCCAACCTGCAAAACATCCCCGTGCGTACCGAAGAAGGCCGGCGCATTCGCCAGGCGTTCGTGGCACCGCCGGGCTGGCGGGTGCTGGCGGCCGACTATTCGCAAATCGAACTGCGCATCATGGCGCATCTGTCCGGCGACGAGGGGCTGCTCAAGGCGTTCCACGAGGGTGGCGACGTGCATCGGGCCACTGCCGCCGAGGTGTTCGGCCTCAAGCCCGAAGATGTCAGCACCAACCAGCGGCGCGCCGCCAAGGCGATCAATTTCGGCCTGATGTACGGCATGAGTGCTTTCGGCCTGGCGCGGCAGCTCGGTGTCGACCGCGGCGAGGCCAGCGACTACATGGCCCGCTACTTCGCCCGCTATCCCGGCGTGCATGCCTTCATGGAGGCCACCCGCGAGCGCGCCCACCGTGACGGCTACGTCGAAACGATCTTCGGTCGCCGCCTGTACCTGGAGAACCTGACCTCGCGCAACCACGGGCTGCGCCAGGGCGCGGAGCGCGCCGCGGTGAACGCGCCCATGCAAGGCAGTGCCGCAGACATCATCAAGCGGGCAATGATTGCCGTGGCGGCCTGGCTGCAAACCCGCGATGACGCCCACATGCTGATGCAGGTGCACGATGAACTGGTGTTTGAAGTGCGCGCTGACGCCGTGGACACGGTACGCGCGGCCGTGGTCGAGCGGATGTCCGGTGCGGCGGAACTGGCGGTGCCGCTGCTGGTCGGCGTCGGCGTGGGGGCCAACTGGGACGAGGCACATTGAGGCGAATCGGCCGCGGCTCGAAAACAAGACCTCCATATGCAACAACGGCTTGGAGGTTAACCTTTCATGAGAATGAATCGCGTTTAAATTTGTTTCCCGACCCTGCAACTTTTCCGCTCCGAGCCGCCTCTAATACATCGGATGCACGCAATGGCATCCATGGTCTGCTCGCCTCCCTGAGCAGCCACAGGCGCGTCCCCCTCCCCTGGGTCACCGCGTCTGCCCGGCCCCGAAGGTTCCCCCTAACCTTCGGGGCCTTTTTTTTGACGCATTCAGCCTGTACGTTTCCTGCACACGTCCGGCCGGCATACTTCGGCCACCATCCATCACGGGGAACACCATGCGCACAGGCTTGATCATTGTCGGCATCCTTCTCATCGCCGCCGGCATCTGGGTGGTGGCGGGCCATGCGTCCTACCAGGACACCGACACCTTGCTGCAGGTCGGCTCGGCCAAGATCACGGCCACCCACGACAAGGGCGTGCCGCAGTGGGTCGGTATCGCCGGCATCGTGGTCGGTGGTCTGCTGGCTGTCGGCGGATTCATGCAGAAGCGCTAGGCCGCGCCGTCGCTTGCCGCAAGCCGCCGCTCGCCGGCGGCTTTTCATTGCACGAGCGCCACGTCGACTGCGCCTGCCTATCGTGACCATTACAATGGGCCGGATGGATGTCTCGTATCTGATCGACCCGCTCAACCAGGCGCAGCGCGAAGCGGTCTGCGCCCCACCCGGCCATTATCTGGTGCTGGCTGGTGCCGGCTCCGGCAAGACCCGCGTGCTGACCCACCGCATCGGCTGGCTGACCCAGGCCGAAGGCGTGCCGCCGTGGGCAATTCTCGCCGTCACCTTCACCAACAAGGCTGCCGGCGAAATGCGGGCGCGGCTGGCCGCCCTGATTCCCGGCGGTACCCAGGGCCTCACGGTCGGCACATTCCACGGCATCGCCCACCGCCTGCTGCGCCGCCACTGGCGCGAAGCGGGGCTGCCGGAAACGTTCCAGATACTGGACTCCGACGACCAGCAACGACTGGTCAAACGAGTGGTCGCGGGATTGGGACTGGACGACGCGAAATTTCCGCCACGCCAGGCCAGCTGGCAGATCAACCAGTGGAAGGACGAAGGCAAGCGCGCCGACAGCATCGAGCATCGCGACCACCCGGCCACCCGCACCTTCGTCAGCATCTACAAGGCTTACGAGGACGCCTGCCGCCGCGCGGGACTGGTCGATTTCGCCGAATTGCTGCTGCGCGCGCACGAGCTGTGGCTGAAAAACCCCGCTGTGCTGGAGCACTACCAACAACGCTGGCGCTACCTGCTGGTCGATGAGTTCCAGGACACCAACACGCTGCAGTACGCGTGGATCCGCGTGCTGGCCGGCGCCACCGGGCAGGTGTTCGTGGTGGGCGACGACGACCAGGCGATCTACGGCTGGCGCGGCGCCAAGGTGGAGAACGTGCAGCAGTTCCTGCGCGATTTCCCCGGCGCGCGGACGATCAAGCTGGAACAGAATTACCGCTCCACCTCGACGATCCTGAAGGCGGCCAACAGCGTGATCCAGCGCAATGCCGGTCGCCTGGGCAAGCAGTTGTGGACCGCCGGCGACGACGGCGAGCGCATCGCGCTGTACGCCGCGTACAACGAGCAGGACGAGGCGCGCTTCGTGATCGAGCGCATCCGCGAGTACATCGACGAACACGGCGCGGCGAAAGACTGCGCGATCCTGTACCGCTCCAACGCGCAGTCGCGCAACTTCGAAGAACAACTCGTTCAACGCCGGATTGGCTACCGCGTGTATGGCGGCCAGCGCTTCTTCGAGCGCGCCGAAGTGAAGGACGCGCTGGCCTACCTGCGACTCACCGCCAACCGCCACGACGACGCCGCATTCGAGCGCGCGGTGAACACGCCACCGCGCGGCATCGGTGATCGCACGCTCGATGTGTTGCGCCGCCGCGCCCGCGTCGACAACAGCTCGATGTGGGAAGCGGCGCTGGCGGAACTCACCGGCGCCGATCTGGCGGGCCGCGCGAAGAATGCCGTGAAGGGCTTTCTCACCCTGATCGACGGCATGGCCCGGGCGTTTGGCGGCACGGCGAGCGAGGCTCCTGGCGCAGCAGCCGAGTCCGCCGCCGGTGCCCCGGCAACCGATGTGTCCGCGTCGCTACCTGCGCTGACCCTGGCCGAACAGATCGACCACGCCATCACCCACACGGGCCTGCGCGACTTCTACGAAAACGACAGCCGCGGCAACGCCGAGACGCGGGTGGAGAACCTGGACGAACTGGTCAACGTGGCCAGCCGTTTCGAGCGCAGCGACGAAGACATCGACGTCGGTCTGAGCGAATTGAACGCGTTCCTGTCCAACGCCGCGTTGGAAGCGGGCGAGGGCCAGGGCGGCGAAGGTGACGACTGCGTGCAGTTGATGACCCTGCATTCGGCCAAGGGGCTCGAGTTCCCGATCGTGTTCCTGGTCGGCATGGAGGAGGGCCTGTTCCCCAGCCAGCGCTCGGTGGACGACGAGGGTCGACTGGAGGAGGAACGCCGGCTGGCCTACGTTGGCATCACTCGCGCCCGCGAGCGGCTGATCGTCAGCCATGCCGAATCCCGCCGCATGCACGGTACCGAGATGCTGGCCCGACCGTCACGGTTCCTGGGCGAAATGCCCGCCGAATTGATCGACGAAGTGCGCCCACGCGTCCACGTGAGCCGGCCGCTTTACGCGGGTCGTCCCCGCGATATCCAGCCCTCACTGGAAGAAGACCTGCCGGTAAAGCTGGGTCAGCGCGTCAGCCACCCCAGTTTTGGCGAGGGCGTGGTGCTCAGCGCCGAAGGCAGCGGCGCGCACACCCGACTGCAAGTGAATTTCGAGGACGTGGGCAGCAAGTGGTTGGTCGCCGCCTACGCGCACCTGACGGTGCTTTGATCGCGCTACTGGGGCAGGCGCGGCACCCCGTGCACATCACGCTCCTCGACCGCGACCGGATGAGTGTCCGGTTGCCGTGGGTCAGCTGACTGGGCCAGCGGCGTGACCGCCTCGCCCCGCCCGAACGCCAGCGCATTGCGATAGCAACGTTGCGCCTGTGCCGCGTTGTCCTGCCCGGCGAACGCATGGCCCAGCGCCTCCCAAGCTGCGCTGCCCGGCGCAAGCGCCAGCGAACGCTGCAGGTATTGGTGCGCCTTGCCCCACAGCTTCAGCCGCACGCACATGCGACCCAGGGTAAGCAGCAGGTTGGCATCGTTCGGGTGGGCGTCGAGCCAGCCCTCGGCGCGACGCAGGCGGGCCTCGACGTCGTCGCCGGCGAGCATGCCATACGTCTCGATCAGCAGCGGTGACCACTCACGGCGCAGCGCGGACTCCACTTCATCCATCGCCGGCAGGGTCAGTCCGAAGGCAGCCGCACGACGCGCATAGGCGTCGACCACGGCGGGTACCCGTCGCTGGGCCTTGGGCAGCTGCGACCACAAGGCGTTGAGGCTGGCACCGTCTGCCGCCGCGTCGAGCGCGGCTGCGAGCACCTGTGCCTCCAGCGCGGCATACGCGCGAATGCCCAACGCTCCACTCTTTTGCAGCGGCACCAGCGCCTCGCGCGCGCGTCGCGTGTCGCCGGTCGCCAGCGCCGCCTGCACCAACTCACGCCAGCCACCCGGTGTCAGCGTGCCCTTGTCGGACTCGGGCAGCAGCAAGGCCAGCGCTTCGGCGGGCTTGTTGTCGCGCAGCAGGACGCGGGCACGCAGGACCCGCGCCGCCTGCGGCACGGATTGCGCGGCCTGGTTCAGCGCCTCCAGCGCACGACCGGATTCGCCTCGGCGAGAGGCGGCTTCGGCGGCGGCCAGCAGCGCCGGGCCGCGCAGGCTGTCCAGTCGGGAGGCACGGCTGAGGTCGCGCTCGGCATCGCCGTGCCGACCTTCAATCAGCGCGACCAGACCTTCACCCAGACGCTGCTGGCTGAGCCGTCGATGCCGTCGCGACAGTGCCCCGAAGGGCCAGCGCAACAAGCGCCACGCTACGGTGATCAGTGCCCAGGCCAGCAGCAGGATGACAAGCGCCGCGACGACGGTGGTTTCAACCCGCCAACCGCGCAGACGCAACAACACATAACCCGGATCGGCAGCGACCCAGTGCCAGCCGAACGCCGCCAGGGCAGCGGCAATCACCAACAGCAACAACCAGTACCAGAGCCTCATGGCCGGCCCTCACCCGCTGCCGGCGCCGGGCGGACTGCCTGGATCGCGCGCAGGCTGCGCAGCTCGGTCAAGGCCGCACCCAGTTGCACCGGCTCGCTGGTCGGCAGCTGGGCGGCCAGTTGCTGCAGCATGGCGCGGGCGCGTTGCACGGCCGCTGCCTTCGCATCGAACTGGCTGGCCAGCGCCGCATCCACCCGCTGCAACGCGGCGGCGTACTCCTCGCGGTCGTGGGCCAACAGCGCCGCTTGCGCCTGGGCCAGGTCGAGCGCCGCCAACTCGCGTGCCAGACGCGCATCGGCCACCGCCAGCGGAGCACCATCGTCACGTTGCACGACGACAACGCTGGCCAACGCGTGGCGGATACGCGACCAACCATCGGAGGACTGCGTGGCATCATGATCGAGCGGCTTCAACGGCAGCATCGCCACGTCACTGCGCATGGCCTGCAGCTGTTGCAGGGCCCCAGCCAGGCTCATTGGTGCGCTCTTGACCAGCGCCTCGCGTTCGGCATTGACGCTTTGACGAAGGCCGCTGAAAGCGCCGTCGTTCACTGCCGCCAGCGTCTGATCCGCCAGTGCGTACGCCGCGGCGGCACCCTGCGCGTCGTGGAACAGGGTATAGCGTGCCGCCGCCATGCGCAGCAGTGACTCGGTCTCGTCCAGCAACATGCCGTCCCGGCCGCTCAGGCTTTTTTCCGCCAGATTCGCCACGGCATCTTCGAGGTGCCGCGTGCGCTCGGCTTGCCCCAGCAATTCCTCCCGCAGTGCGTGATTGACCTGGGCCGCATCGTCAAGGCGCTGACCCAGCGCGTTGCGCTGGTCGCGCTGGCTGGCTACGGTGCCCTCCAGCGCCTCCACGCGCTGCTGCAGGCTGGCAATGCTTTGATGGCCGGCGGCACTGCCCTGTTCCTGTTGCCATTGACGCCAGCCGACGTAGCCGGCCATCGCGACCGCGGCCAGGGCCAGCAGCAAAGCCACTGCCACAGTGCCACCGCCATGCGAGCGCGGCGCCGGACGGGCGGAGACCGGTCGCGAGGCGCGTGTCGGCGGTTCGATCACCACCGTGTCATGCGCGGCAGGGTCGACGGGGGCGCCCTCAGGCGCGGCGGACTGGCTGGGCTTGTCTACGTTGCTCATGAACGCATGCTAGCAGCCCCCTCAGCCTCGTTCGTAGTGAGCCGGTGTGAAGACGGCTCAGGCGTCGGCCATGGCGGCCGCCAGCAGGTCCGCCGACAAGGCGGAGGCGGCGGTGACGATGTGCCGGAACCCCGCCGCGCGCGCCGCCGCCGCCAGCCGTTCGCTGCTGGCCACCGCAGTCGCCGTGCACAGCCGTGTCCACGCCGCCGTTGGCAGCTGCTGCTGCAGATTGTGCAATGCCTCGGCACTGGACAGCAGGATTTGTGCGGAGGCTGGCAGCTGCAGCAACGCGTCGACATGGCGCCGGTTCAGCCGTGGCGGCACGCGGTGATAGACGTGCAATTCGCGCAGGCGCGCGCCACGGGCGGCAAGCTGCTCGCGCAGTACGCCGCGCCCGCCCGGGGCGCCAATCAGGGCGACCCGGCAACCACGCAACGCTTGCAGCACCGGCAGCTGGAGCAGGCCTTCGCTGTCCTGCTGGCGCGGCGCCTGCGGCGCGGCCACGCCATGACAGCGCAGCGCCCGCGCGGTGCCCTGGCCCACGGCCAGCACCGTCGCCGCCGTGCGCAATGGCCGCAGCGCAGCGGCATGGCGCACGGCGGCTGGACTGGTGAAGACGATGATCTGGTCGCCCAGCGCAGCGCCCAGCGCGGCGCCGGCCGCAACCGGGTCCGCCGCGCGGCGCAGGGCCAGGCCAGGCAGCAACAGTGGTACGCCGCGCAGCGCCCGTACCCGCCGCGCCAACGCCGATGCGGTGCCGACCGGACGGGTGATCACCACGGTTCTGCCCTGCAGATCCTGTTTGTTCCGAAGGGATTCTTGCTGCATCCGTCCACCACACCCGTTCACCGGCATGGCCTCAGTGTAACGGTGCCCCTACACTGGCGGGCTCCCTCCCCCGGATTCCCCTGTCTCGTGAGCACCACCATCGACACCGCGCCCGCGCAACAACTGATCCAGTTCATTCGCGACGAAATCCCGCTGGCCCGGGCGATGGACCTGCAGTTGGCGGATTTCGACGATACCCGTCTGTGCCTGCACGCCCCGCTGGCGCCCAACATCAACGACAAGGGTTGCGCCTTCGGTGGCAGCCTGGTCAGTCTGATGACGCTCAACGGCTGGGCGCTGGTGGAACTGGCGCTGCGCCGACGCGGCGATGACTGCGACGTGTTCGTCGCCGAGTCCCGGGTACGCTATCTGGCGCCCGTGTGGGAAGACCTGCACAGCGAGGCCCGGCTGGCCGCCGATGCCGACTGGGTCACTTTTTTCCGCATGCTGGACACCCGCAGCAAGGCGCGCATCAGTGTCGAGTGCGTGGTGCCCGACGCACACGGCAAGCCGGCCTGCATCCTGGACGCCCGTTTCGTGGCCAAACGCCGCGGCTGAAGGCCCGGCCGGCGCATGGGGCAGAATAGGCGTACCCATCCGGAGGGAACAACCATGCGCCGAACCCTGAGCCTCCTCGTCGTCGTGCTCGCCGCAATGCTGCTGGCCGGCTGCGCCACCAAGACACGCAGTGACGCCTTGATGACCACACTCAAGGCCTATGGCAGCACCTTGCGCTGGGGCGATTTCCAGAGCGCGGCACAGTTCATCGACCCCGCGGTTCGTGCAGCCCACCCGCTGACCTCGCTGCAACTGGCGCGCTACCAGCAAGTGCGGGTCAGCGAATACGACGACGGCCCGGGCCCGGTGCCGGTGGGCGATTTCGAGGTGCGCCAGACGGCACAGATCAGCCTGATCAACATCCACACCCAGTCCGAACGCAGCATCGTCGACCAGCAAACCTGGCGCTACGACGAAAACGCCAAGCGCTGGTGGCTGATCAGCGGCCTGCCCGACATCACCCAGGACTGAGCCACCCGCACCGGGCAGGGCTTGCCCGTATAATCGCCGGTTTACCAGGATCGGCGTGGCCGACGCACGAAGTGGAATGACTCATGAGTGATTTTCTGCACAAGCTGCCCGAATTCATCGGCAACCATGTGGCACTGGTGTCCCTGTTCGCGGTCTTGCTGATCGCGTTGATCGTCATGCAGGTCAGCGCATTGTTCAGCAAGGTCAAGGAGTTGACCCCGGCCGGGCTGACTCACCTGATCAACCGCGAAAGCCCGCTGCTGATCGACCTGTCCGCCATCAACGAGTTCGAGAAAATGCACGTACCCGGCGCCAGGCACTTGACGATCAGCCAGTTTGACCCGGAAAAGAAGGAGCTGGCCAAGGCGCGCGAACTTCCCGTCGTGGTGATGGACAAGGACGGGCGCGGCAACGCGCCGAAAGCGGCGCAGCGGCTGATCAAGGCCGGCTTCAGCAAGGTCTACACATTGGGTGGCGGCGTGCTGGCCTGGCACGCGGCGCAACTGCCGGTGGCCAAGGGCTCCAAGTAACAAAGTGAGCCGGGCGGCGCAGGGCTCGGCCCCAAGGCAGCCTCGATCGCCACAGACCAGCCACAGCGATCCGCGGACGGCTAACCCTCGTGGATGCCCGCGCGCCCCGCGATGATCTGCGCCAGCACGTCCGGCGCGTATTCGAATGAGTCGTAGTACAGCCGCTCTTCCGGCAAGCCGGCTGCGAGAAACGCAGGATGTGCCGTGTCGATCATCGCCGGCGGTCCGCTCATGTACAGGTCGTGGCCGCTCAGATCGGGCCAGTCTTGCAGCACCGCCTCGTGCACCAGCCCGGTGCGCAGATGGTTGGCCTGACCGGGCTCGGACACCACCGGGTGAAAGGCGAGGTTCGGCACATTCAGCGCCCAATGTTCGGCCAGCGGCAACAAGTACAGGTCGGAGGCACGACGCGCGCCCCAGTACAACTGGATGGATCGCCGCGTGCCCAGCGCAATGAAATGCTCGACGATGGCCTTCACCGGCGCGAAGCCGGTGCCGCCGGCCATGAAGATCATCGGCCGCTCCGAATCCTCGCGCGGCACGAACGTGCCCAACGGCCCTTCGACACGGAGGCGGTCGCCCACCGCCAGCGCCTCGTCGACCCACGAAGTGAAGCCGCCGCCGGTCACGTGGCGCACATGCAATTCGATGGTGCCGTCCGGCTGCGGCTTGTTGGCGATCGAAAAGGGGCGGTGCTTGCCGTCCTCCAGCACCACGTCGAGATACTGGCCAGCCAGCCGGCGCAGCCGACGCTCGCCGCGCTCCGGGCGGAGGCGCAACCCGGTGACATCGGTGGCCAGGCGCCATTTGTCGATCACCACGACACCGAGCTGGCGCCGCACGATGTCCTCCACCGAGGGCACCTCGCGCGCCTGCAGCAGCAAATCGGTGGTTGGCACGGCCTGACACAGCAGCACCGCATGCTGGGCCAGCGCACTGGCATCCAGCGCCACCGGCGGATTGCGCGGGTATTCGCAGGAGCCTTCAAGCAAAGTTGCCTTGCAGCTGCCGCATACGCCCGCACGACAGGAATACGGCAGCGCCACGCCAGCACGCTGCGCCGCTTCCAGGACGGTTTCACCGACTGCCACCGGAAACTGGCGGCCGGAAAATTTCAAGGTAACGATGGACACCCGGTGCATTGTCGTTGCGAACGCTGCGGACAACAATGCGGGCTGACCTCACAGGAATCAACAATGAGTCTCTGGAAACAACCCACTGATCTCGTCCGACTCAACAGTTGGAGCGCCAACACGTTGATGGAGGCGCTGGGAATCCGCATCACGGCGGTCGGCGATGACTGGCTGCAGGGAACCATGCCGGTGGATGCGCGCACCCATCAGCCGTACGGCCTGCTGCACGGCGGCGCCTCGGTGGCCTTGGCCGAGACGCTGGGCAGCACGGCGGCGATGCTGACGCTGGATCCGGCACAGGAATTGGCCGTCGGGCTGGACATCAACGCCAACCATGTCCGCGGCGTACGCGATGGCACGGTGACCGGCACGGCCAGGGCGCTGCACCTGGGACGAACCACCCAGGTGTGGGAAATCCGGATCGAGGATGCGGCGGGTGCGCTCGTGTGCATCGCGCGCCTCACCATGGCGGTGATCCCGGCCCGTGGCATGGGCGTGCGTTGAACAGCGCGCCTTACGCCAGCCTCACCCCCGAGCTGGTGCTGGATGCCGTCAGCGCCTGCGGGCTGTGGCCCGACGGTCGCCTGCTGGCGCTGAACAGTTACGAGAACCGGGTCTGGCAAGTGGGCCTGGAAGACTCCGCGCCGGTCATCGCCAAGTTCTACCGACCCGGTCGCTGGAGCAACGAGGCGATCCTGGAGGAGCACACGTTCGCCCGGGAATTGGCCGAAGCCGAGCTGCCCGCGGTGGAGCCACTGGTATTCGGTGGCCAGACCCTGTTGCAGCGCGGGGGCTTTCGCTACGCGCTGACGCCCCGACGCGGCGGTCGCGCCCCGGAACTGGAGGCGATCGATCAACTGCAGTGGCTGGGCCGGCTGATCGCCCGCATGCACGTCATTGGTGCGCGCCAGCCGTTCGCGCACCGGGGCCAACTGGACCGCGACACGATGGTCCAGCAACCCATGCAGGCGGTGCTGGCATCGTCCCTGTTGCCGGCGTCATTGCAGACGAATTACCGGGCCGCGGCCACGCGGCTGGACGCCGCAATCGCGGCGCGCCTCGAAGCAATCGGCCCGGTGCGCCCGTTGCGCCTGCATGGCGACTGCCATCCCGGCAACGTGCTGTGGACCGACGGCGGCCCGCACTTCGTGGACTTCGACGACGCCCGCAGCGGCCCGGCAGTGCAGGACTTGTGGATGCTGGCCAACGATGAGCGTGCGATGGAGGCGCTGCTCGAGGGCTACCGGCAATTCCGTGACTTCGATTCCACCGAACGGGCATTGATCCCGGTGCTGCGCGCGATGCGCCAGATGCACTACGCCGGCTGGATCGCCGCGCGCTGGCACGACTCGGCATTTCCCGCCGCGTTTCCGTTCGCCGCCGAATCGCGCTGGTGGGAACAGCACCTTGCCGACCTGCACGAGCTGGCCGACGAATTGGAATAAGGCACGCCTGCGACATTCGATCGCAAGAACTTTCATCCGGGCGCGCGAACAGGCATGCTTGACCGGATATCCAGTCGAGTCTGCCCATGAAACGATCCCGCACCGCCGCCCTGTTGCTGATGAGCGCCTCCCCGCTGCTGCTGACCGCCTGCGACCGCAGCGAGAGCGCATCGCGCGAGGGCCTGTACACCTCGGTCGAGGCGTGCGTGGCGCAGACCAACGACAGCAGCACCTGCCGCCAGGCATTCGCCAGCGCGCAGCAGGAGGCGGTGGCCACGGCACCGCGCTTCGCCAACCGCGAAGAGTGCGAGGCCAGCTACGGCAAGGAACAGTGCGCGGCGCGCAGCGATGGCACCAGCCAGTCGTTCTTCGGTCCATTGATGACCGGCTTCTTCCTGTCGCAAATGATGTCGCGCAACGGGGCCGCCATGAATGGCTTCAACAGCGCCCCGGCCTTCCGCGACCGCCACGGCGGCTGGCAACGGCCGGCAACCGGCGCCGGTGGGGTCTATCGCGGCGGCGTGGGCACGGCCATGGTGCCGGTCAACGCCACGCCAAACCGCGCAGTCACCAGCAGTCGCGCCGGTTTCGGCACCTCCGGCAGCCGCCGCGGCATCGGCGGCTGATGCGCCGGGTCAGCGCGACCGAGCGCCCTGACTGGCGCGCCAAGGCCGCCGCGTGCGGGTTCGGTTTCCACACCATCGATGACGCACCTTACTGGGACGAATCGGCGTACTACGCGTTCAGCCTGCGCCAGATCGAGGACGAGCTCGAGGCGCCCACCGAAGAGCTGCATGCGATGGCGCTGGACATGGTCGAGCGCATCGTCGGCAGCGAGCTGCACATGGAGCAGCTGGCGATTCCGGAGCCGTACCGCGACTGGATCGCGCAAAGCTGGCGTGAGCGGCAACCCCATTTGTACGGGCGCATGGACTTCGCTTACGACGGCAGCAGCCCGGCCAAGCTCTACGAGTTCAATTACGACACGCCCACTTCATTGTTCGAGGCAGCGTTCTTCCAGTGGCAATGGCTGGAGGATCAGATCAAATCCAACCAGTTGCCGGCCGGCAGCGACCAGTTCAATTCCATCTACGAATCCCTGGTGGAGGCGTTCGGCACCATCGCCCGCAGCATCGCGCGCCCGTTTTATTTCGCGGCAGTGCGTGATTCGGCCGAGGACCAGGGCACCGTCGCCTACCTGCGCGACTGCGCGCTGCAGGCGGGCATCGAATGCGGCGAGTTGGCGATCGAAGACGTCGGCGTGTCCGAGGACGGCCGCTTCACTGATCAGGACGACCAGGTGATTGGCTGTCTGTTCAAGCTGTATCCGCTGGAAGACATGTTCCGCGAAGCCTTCGGCGAGCATCTGCCGCGTTCAGGCCTGCAGCTGATCGAACCGCCGTGGAAGGCACTGCTCAGCAACAAGGGCATCCTGCCACTGCTGTGGGACGCCCATCGTGGCCACCCCAACCTGCTGCCGGCCGAGTTCGATCACGGCGGTGAACTGCCGCGCGGCTGGGTGCGCAAACCACTGCATTCGCGCGAGGGTGCCAACATCGCCATGCACCTGCACGACGGTCGCGAGGTCCGCACCGATGGACCCTACGACGGCCCATGCATCCGCCAGGCCTGCCACCCGCTGACCGCGTTCGACGGCCATTACCCGCTGATTGGCAGCTGGGTGGTCGGCGACCGCGCCTGCGGCATCGGCATCCGCGAGGACAGTTCGCTAGTGACCCAGGACAGCGCCCGTTTCGTGCCACACGCAATCATCGAGGAAGCGCGCGGCGTGCTGGTTGCGTGATGGCGGCGCGGCCAGGCTCGATTCGGTGCGCCGCCGTGCCGGCTCCGGTTCGGCTCCGCTAAGATGGCGTCTTTTGCACGGGGCCACGCATGCGCACGACGCTCTTCCGCCTGATCGGCGTACTGGAAATCGCGGGTGGCCTGTACGGCGTGGCGGCGATGCTGCGGCGGATACTGCCGTTCGGCGCGCACGACAGCGTGGTCGCCTTGCTCGGACTGGCGTTATACGGCTTCGTGCTGGCCGCCGGGGTGCAATTGATCACCGGCAGCGAGCAGGGCGTGCGCATGTCGCGCTGGGCCCAACTGCTGCAGCTGCCGCTGATTGCCCTGCCCGTCTTCAGTTATGGCTTGCACTGCGGTGCCTTCGTCAACGTGTTCGCCACGCTGCAGGCTGCGCCGCGCCTTGGCATCGACTGGCACCTGGGTAGCCAGGGCTTCATGCTGGCCGCCGCCGGCCCGTCCGTCTCGAGGCTGGGCATCAACCTGCTGGCCCTGCTGTCCTGGTTGGTGCTGCGCCTGCGCTGAGTCGGCGTGCCCACCTCGGCGAGGCAACGCCTATCCGGCGGAGCCACCGCGGCCCAGTGCGGGACGGCGGCCATCACGCACGGATGAATAGTCTCACCACGCGCCCCGTGATCCGCCTCAAGACCGACCGCAGCCCGGGCTCCGCCGTGGCGCAGATAA
>DATCMT010000001.1:0-39545 GCA_036563155.1 Rhodanobacter sp. | reverse complement strand
CGCATGCGCCGATGGTAGTGTGGTCTTGCCATGCAAGAGTAGGTCACCGCCAGGGGCTTTATCCCGAAACACCCTCACCGGTAACGGTGGGGGTTTTTCTTTTGGGCCGTTGCTGTTGTCGTTGCGGTGGCGACCGCAGGTCGCGACCCGCAACAGGCCGCCGCCAGAGCGCGGTATTCTTTGAACCGGTTTCGGCTGCGCCGCATGGGTGCGTCGCAGAATGTCCTGGCTTTGTTGCTGCCGATTTCCGGGACGAGGAAGCATGCCGAACGTGGTGGCGCGGGTGTGACTGTCACGCGGAACTTGGATCTGGAGGATCGGTTTGCAGAACGTCACGGACATGCTGGTGGTGGGTGGTGGAATAAATGGGGTCGGGATTGCCCGTGATGCCGTCGGGCGCGGCCTGTCGGTGATCTTGTGTGAGCAGGACGATCTGGCCGCGCATACTTCCAGCGCCAGCACCAAGCTGATTCACGGCGGCTTGCGCTACCTTGAACAATACGAATTTCGTTTGGTGGCGAAGGCGCTGGCCGAGCGTGAGATCATCTTGCGCTTGGCGCCGCATATCGCTTGGCCGGTGTTGTTCGTCTTGCCCCATGAATCGCATCTGCGTCCCGTGTGGATGATTCGACTGGGCTTGCTGTTGTACGACAGCCTGGGCGCCGGGCACCGGACGCTGGCCGATTCACATGCCGTAGATTTGCAGCATCACGTCACCGGCGCGCCGCTCAAGAACACCTTTTCGCGCGGATTCGTGTATTCCGATGGCTGGGTGCAGGATGCGCGGCTGGTTGTGCTCAATGCCATGGATGCAGCCGACCGAGGCGCGGACATTCGCGTGCACACGCGTTGCGAAGCGGCACACGTGGAAGCAGGCGTTTGGCATGCGCAGTTGCGGGACCGTCATGATCGAGTGCAGCAGGTGCGTGCGAAAGTCCTCGTCAACGCCTGCGGGCCATGGGCAGGGCGCTTTCTTGGTGAGGCGCTCGGACGCAAACAGCATGCGCAGGTGCGCCTGGTCAAGGGCAGTCATATCGTCGTGCCTCGTTTGTATGACCATGATTACGCGTACATCTTCCAGCAGCCCGATCGCCGCATCGTGTTTTCGATTCCCTACGAAACGGGTTTCACGCTGGTTGGCACGACGGACGTCGACTATCACGCTGACCCTGCCGCCGTTCACATCGAGGCAGACGAGACGCGCTATCTGTGTGACGCGGTCAATCGCTACTTCCGCAAGCCGGTGCGGCCGGAGGATGTCGTCTGGAGTTACAGCGGCGTGCGGCCACTCCTGGACGAGGGTGGCAATGCATCGTCAGTCAGTCGCGACTACCGTATTGCGCTGGATACCGAGCAGGGTGCCCCGCTGCTGAATGTCTTCGGTGGCAAGATCACCACGTACCGGCGACTGGGCGAGGAGGCAGTGGATGTGTTGATGCACGAGCTGAAGCTTGACCGCCCGGCATGGACCGGCCTCGGTGACCCGTTGCCGGGGGGCGACTTCGTGGATGCGGAGCGCCTGGTGGCGGCGTGGTCGGAGCGCTGGCCCTGGTTGCCTGCGGAGTTGGCGCACCGTTGGCTGCGCCACTACGGAACCCGGGTCGCGGTTCTGCTGGGTGACGCCGACGCGCTGCACGATCTCGGACAACACTTCGGCGCCGGGCTCTATCAGGCCGAAGTGGACTATCTCGTCCGCCACGAATGGGCCCGGGCCAGCGAGGACATTCTGTGGCGCCGCACCAAGCTGGGCCTGCGCCTGAGTGCGAATGAGGTGGCGGGGCTGCAGGCGTACCTGGATTCGGCCATTGAGCGGCTCGTTCCCGAGTCCTCGGCACCGGCAGAGGTCACATCGCCATGACCCGGGCGGGCCGCTTCATTGTCGCCATCGACCAGGGCACCACCAGTTCGCGCGCACTGGTCTTCGATGCGAACGGTTGCGTGGTGTCGTCGGCGCAGCGGGAGTTCGAACAAATCTTCCCCCGCTCAGGCTGGGTGGAGCACCGGCCCCGCGAGATTCTGACCAGCGTGCAGGTAACCCTGGCCGAAGCGATGCACAACGCCGACATCGAGGCGTCGGCGGTGGCCGGCATCGGCATCACGAATCAGCGCGAAACCACCGTGGTGTGGGACAGGCTCACGGGTGAGCCGGTCTACAACGCCTTGGTCTGGCAGTCGCGCCATTCCGCCGAGCTGTGCCGCGACATGCGCAACGAGGCAGTAGACACCCTGATTCGCGAACGTACCGGGCTGCTGCTGGACGCGTATTTTTCCGCGACCAAGTTGAAGTGGCTGTTCGACAACGTGGATGGTGTGCGAGAACGGGCTTGGCGTGGCCAGCTGCTGTTCGGCACCATCGACAGCTGGCTTGTATGGAATCTCACGGGAGGCAAGGTTCACGTCACCGATGTCACCAACGCCTCACGAACCCTGCTTTACGACATTCATCGGCAATGCTGGGATGAGGATCTGTTGGAACTGTTCGGAGTACCCGCGTCGATGCTGCCCGAGGTGCGCAGTTGCAGCGAAGTCTACGGACACATCGAATCGAAGTATTTCTTCGGTTGTGACGTGCCCATTTGTGGAATGGCCGGTGACCAGCAGGCGGCCTTATTCGGCCAGGCCTGTTTCGAGCCCGGGATGGCCAAGAATACCTATGGCACCGGCTGCTTCATGCTGATGAATACGGGTACGGTCGCGGTGCCGTCGCATCATGGCCTGCTAAGCACGATTGCGTGGAAGCTCGACGGCCGTGTCGAATACGCGCTTGAAGGCAGCGTCTTCGTCGCCGGCTCGGTAGTGCAGTGGTTGCGCGATGGCCTCAAGCTGCTGAGCAGCGCAGACGAATCCCAAGCCCTTGCCGAAAGTGTCCCGTCAGCGGATGGCGTGTACCTGGTGCCGGCTTTTGTCGGGCTGGGCGCGCCGTATTGGCGCAGCGATGTGCGAGCAGCCATTTTCGGCCTGTCGCGCGGCACCACCAAGGAACACATTGTCCGCGCGGCACTGGAGTCGATGGCGTACCAGACACGCGATGTACTGACGGCGATGGAGGCCGAGGCCGGCGTATCGCTGAAGGAACTGCGCGTCGACGGTGGTGCGATTGCCAACGACTTCCTGGCCCGGTTCCAGAGTGACATCCTCGGTGTACCGGTGCTGCGACCGGGAATCACGGAAACGACCGCGTTGGGCGCCGCCTACCTGGCCGGGCTGGCCGTAGGCATCTGGGAAAACCGCGGGCAGATTGCGGCGATGTGGCAGGTGGAACGCCGCTTCGAGCCAGGCATGGAGGCATCCCGACGCGAAAGCCTCTATCGTGGATGGAAGGCGGCTGCGCAGGCTACGCTCGGCTTTCGCGTGGACTGAATCCTGTTTGCCCGGCCCCGAGCCAGGTTGCCTGCGCTGGCTACTGTTCGAGCGGCCCACGATCCATCGGCACAAGCATGCAGCACTCAAATGGAGGCTTCGTGGACTTGGAAAGGTGCCTAAGTGGACGCCCAGCAAGCGCGCTGCGCCTTGTCGTCATGGCCAGCTGAAACTTGTTCAGGCTTGTGGCGGTGCTTCCCAGCGGATTGAGGCGAGCAAGCCTCCCAATGGCGAGCGTCCCAGATTGATCCGCCCGCCTGTGGCTTCACTCAGCTCATACACGATGCTGAGGCCGATGCCGTCGTGACCGGCCCCCGCTTCATCCAATCGACCGCCACGCATCAAGGCCTTCTCAGCGTCCATGTTCAATCCCTTTCCATCGTCTTCCACCCGCAGGATCCTGGCCGTGCCGTCCTCTTCTGCGCCAATGCGCACGCGACGGCGGGCAAAACGCGCAGCGTTTTCGACCAGGGCGCCGATCAGTTCAGTCAGGTCGTCGAAGGCGACCGGGATGCGCAGACTCTCGTCGATATCGACTTCAAAAACCAGGCGTGCGCCGATGTCGGTGCGTTCGACCACGTCGACCACCCGTTCGGTCACCTCCTGTGGCGAGGACAGTGCCGTGAGACCCAGGTCGCGGATCGCTGCGGCTCGCGCCCGGGTCAGTTCGGCTTCCACGACGGCGGCCGCGGCTGCGATGACGCGGTCCAGTCCGTCAGCCGCGCTCGTCGCTCCGGATGCTCGCGCGCGCCGACTTTGCGCGGAAAGCGCGGCCAGCGGAGTCTTCAGCGAATGGGCGAGATCGGCGGCGCGACGGCGCATGCGCAGGATGTCTTTCTCGCGTGCCTCGGCCAGTTTGTTGATCGCCTGTGTCAACGGCTCTATTTCGCGCGGATAGGTCGCTCGCAGGCGCGCGGTGGCGCTGTGCTGGAGCGTCGACAACTCATCACGGATGCGCGACAAGGGACGCAAACCAAGTTGTACCTGGACGCCTGCCGCCACGAGTAGCGTGGCCCACAGGGTGCACAGGAACAAGGCCAGCTCGCGGCCGAATTCGTTGCGTGCCAGGCGCAGTTCCTCTTCATCGAGAGCAACTTGCACCAGCACTGCCGGTCCGGGAGTGTTCGGCCGAACCGTTCGCTCCAGCAACAGAATATGCTGGCCGAACGGGCCCGCTGTCACACGGGAAGACCAAGCGCCGGACTCCTTCAACGGGATTTCCGGCAACGATTCATCCCACAGCGAGCGCGAACGGATTGATCCGTGCATGCTCGACACCTCCCAGTACCGGCCGCTACTGGGACGGTCAAAACGTGGATCGTCAGGCGACTCCCTGATACTCAGCGTGCCATCGTCTGCCAAGTGCAGGTTGGCAACAATTTTGATGGCGTCCTGGGTCAGCTCGCTGGCGGCGCGTCGTTCGATGTGGCGTTCGAACAGCAAAAACATCGCCAGCCACGCGACCACCATCGCCATGAAGATGGCAATGCCAGCCCCCAGCAGCAGGCGCAGGCGTAGCGAGCCGGTTTTCACGGGTCTGGCTTCATATGGGGTCCGCGGCAAGCCGGTAGCCAAAGCCCCTCTGCGTCTCGATCAGCTCTGCTCCACATTTGCGGCGCAGCCGGGTCACCAGAGCCTCGATGGCATTGGTATCACCCGATTCGCTGACTCCGTACAGGTGCTCGGCCAGCTCGCCAGCCGGTACGGCGCGGTCACGGTGGTGCGCCAGGTAATTGAAAAATCGAAACTCCAGCGGTGACAGCCGCAAAGGCTTGCCGTCGAGGGTGACAGTCATGCGCCGCGTGTCCAAGGTGAGCCGGCCGCAGTCCACCGTGGGTGCAGCCAATCCTGCCGCGCGTCGTACCAGCGCGCGGACGCGCACGATCAGCTCTGCCATTTCGAACGGTTTCGACAGGTAGTCGTCTGCTCCACTTTCGATACCCTCGACTTTCTCGACCCAGTCGCCGCGGGCTGACAGGATCAGCACCGGCAGCGTGCGGCCGGCTGCACGCCAGCGCCGCAATACCGACAGCCCATCCAGTTGAGGCAGGCCCAGATCAAGAACCACCACCGCATAGTCCTCGACGTCACCCTTGAACCAGGCGTCCTCGCCATCGCGCGCCTGGTCGACTACAAACCCCGCGTCGGTCAATGCTGCAGCGACGTCGGCCGCGACGTCTGGATCGTCTTCGACCAACAGCGCGCGCATCAGCTCTTGTCCTTGATCTTGAGCACGTCGCCGGTGCGCGCATCGAGTTCCACTTCGCGGATACGGCCGTCCGGGGTAAGAATCTTGATTTCGTACTGCGGACCGGCCTCGTATTCGACCTCGATCACTTTGCCAGGGACCTGCCGCAAGGCGATATCCAGCACCTGCGTCAGCGGCAGGATTTCACCACGCTGCAGTGCTTCCAGCGCCTCTTGCTGCGCCAGCTTCTTGGCGGCACTTCGGCTTGCCTTGTCGCTGGAAACTTCGGGGCTGGCCAAACCGGCAAACGCCAGCAAGGGGAGGGTGACGGCAAAAGCAAAAAGTCGGCGGCGGGTGATCATGGGCACACCTTGTCATTCGTGGGCTGACATCCGGCTGACGGAATCGGCTAGCAACGGTTGGCGAACGGCTTAAATTGTCGGCCCCACTGCCCAGCGTAGCGCATCGGCCAAGCACCGCTCCGGAGGCAAAAGCTTGGGGAACTCTATCAGCAGCGGGGTCCGGGTGGGTTTTATCCCGTTAACGCGGGCAATTCCGCAAAGACTCGGGACCTGCCCTGCAGCAGGATTGTGACGCTCACGATCCCCGTTGAGTTCATTCACCCACTTCAGGGCGCGTATTGAGCGTGTCGGGCGATCGCGTTCGTCGCAGCCCCCCGCCGCGGCGCTGCGCGAGCGATGGCCGGTTGGGGCGGGAGCGCTGCAGGTCAGAAAAACCAGTTGGAAATCCGTGCTGCAGACCCTAGAAGCGGTATTTGATGCCCAAGCGGATATCGTCTTCCCGACCCGGTCTGGTACTGCTCCGGCTGGAGTTTCTAACCTCCAAATAGGGTTCGAAGCGATCACCCGCGTACGCGATGACATATTTATTCTTGTAATTATGCCTGCTGTTGTTGTAAATCACGCCATTTGTTGAGTGAAAATATTCCCTGGTGTACTTGTATTTGAATTTATCCCGCTTGTACTCGAGTTCCACGGAAAGGATGTTTATGTACAGATTGGGTTTACCTTCCCTGCTATAAACATTCTCCCTCTCATAGCCGGGGGTTACCGAAAAATCGTCCAGTAGCTTTACTTGCAGCTGAAACCTTGCCTTGGTTTCCCGTTTGCTTTTTCTGAACTCATTCCTGAGACGGTGTTTGAGCGTCATGTTTTGGCCGAGTTTTAGGGAATAGTTGACATCCAGCTTTGTCTTGTACGGCTCGAGACTGTGGAATGCGTCGCCGGCAGATTTGTCCGCCTTTGGCTTGGGCAGCCATTCCTGTGCGACGCCCACGCTGACACCATGCCCAATGCTGCGTGCAAGCTCAATAACCTCAATCGTGGTCTTGGCGTATGTTTTGTGCTGGCGCTCGTACTTGAAGGTGTAGGGCGTGGGCTTCTTGGCACTGGGCTTGTTGGCGCCAACCGTGGCGCCGGCCGAATCAGCCTGTTCAGGCTTGGCCCCGATATCGCTGACCGCCGGAGTAAGGTGGCCGGCGTTAACCCCATTCTCATTCGCGATCGCCGCAAATCCGTGTTCGTAGGTGGAAGGCATCCCGCCTCGCGACCAGGTATCGAGCCTCAGGCCACCGGGAGCTTCGCGGGTAGCAGGATAGTTGCCGCCATCTTGCGTGAATGACGACAAGTCATGGGCGCTGGCTGGCTTCGCCGCGAGACCGGCCGAGGCGGCGGCGACCACGAGAACGAGTGGGCTGAAATTCATGGGGTTTCCCGGTCGCAATGAAGAATTTGAGCCACTACTGCCAGCCGGCTGTGGTCCAAGGTTCGCAAAGCCGTGCTGACAACAACCTGACAGATGGACGTCTAACTTGCTCTTGAACGCAGTTCCTTCTGCCGGGACTGTGGACTGGCCTGCTTGGTTCCAGCAAATGGTTGGGTCGACGCGAGTTGCATGTGATCAGTGCAATTTGTGATGTTTGGCAATTGAATTCCATTTCATAAAACAAGATGGTGATGTATTCGATCCATGACGTGTTCTCTCGGCCGAAATATCAATGCAGAGTCACTCGGCCAGGTGCTGATCAGGGCCCGCCAGCGCTCACCGTGTTGAACAGCCTGTATCAAATACGTGCTCCCGCGGGGCAGCCTGGCGGCGGTACGAGTCTGATTGCGGAGACATTCGCTGCGCCTGCTCAAGGAGGTCAGGTTGGGTCCCGGCCTCGCCACGGTTGGGGGACTACTCAGCCTGAAAGTTCACCATCAATGCCAGCCGCACCCTGGTTCGCCCAATGCATGCGCTGGTGCGGCGCCTGCGTCGAGAAGGGCATGCGATCGATTGGCGGGGTGACCGAAAGAATGCCGATGAAGTGCTCCGGTATCAGCGATAGGACCTGATCTCGCTGAATATCGGGCAGCCTCGGCGCGACGGGTTTGTGGTGTTGCTCGCCTTGCGCCCTCCAGGTGGGCTGACTCCGGTGCTGATGTTGACGGCCCGGTCGGCTCTGGACACGATTTGGCCGTTGGCAAGGTTGACGATGGTGGCTTCCACTTTGCCCCCAGCGGCGACCCATTGGCCATCGATGAAGAGTTTCGGGGCGCGGCGGAGACCGGGAAGTTCGAACATGACCGGTCCGTAGGTATCTGGCGGCGCGGGTCAGCCGGCGGTGGTGGCGATGCGCTTGCGCCGACTTGGTACCAGTCGCTTGCGCAGATAGATGTAGATGCCGCTGATCGCCAACAGCGGGGCCACCAAGCCAGACAGGCAGATCACGATGCGCCCGAACCAGCCGAAGGCCTGGCCGCTGTGCAGCGGATACATCCATGCCAACAGACGGTCGCCCGATGTTCCGCCCTCCCGATAGCTGCGTTTCGATATCAGGCTGCCGTTGCGGGTGTCGACAAAATATCGGCCGGTGCCGTTGCGGACGTTGATGTCTCCAGCCACACGGGCACGCAACTCGTAGGCTGCCAGTTTGGGATGAAAGTAAATGCCACGCACCGTGGCGTTGGGCGCGTCGCGCTGAACCCGTGCAATGGCTTGTTCGGGCGTGATCCGGGTTGGTTCCGCTTCGCGTTGGGGAAGCGCGGACTGCACCGGCGGTGTGGTAGGGACAACCACGCCAAGGACTGAGCGGAAGACGTTCGGGGCGTTGAGGTAAGTGGCGCACAGCGTCGTGCTGAGCAGAATCAAAAGAATCACCAAACCCGCTGCACGATGAAGGTCGAACCATAGGCGGAACCGACTGGCGCCGCGCTTTACGGCAAACATCTGCCAGCGGCTTCCGGCGCGCGACCATGCCAGATACAGGCCGATCAGCAGCGTGACAAACCAGCACGCCGCGACCGATGCCAGGATGGCTTCGCCGGTGGGGCCCATCAGCAGAGTGCTGTGCAACAGGTGCAGGCTCGACATCAGGTGGAGTCGGTCGAGCCGTGCCGTGCCGATCAGTCGCTCACCTCGGATCTGGCCATTGTAGGGGTCGATCCAGACCTCCTTCTTGCTGGCGGCGGGTTCGTGTGGTTTGACCCGGTACGTGTAGGCTTCGTCGGCACGCTCGCCAAAGAACATGCCGGTGACCGTGGCGGTTGGATCGCGGGCCTGCACGATGGCGGTGAGTTGGTTGATCGGCAACGGCTCATGGTGCGCCTGTACGCTGAGCACGTCGGCGGTGAGCCGGTTGTCGATCTCGCCGTGGAACGCCAGCACGCTTCCCGTCAGGCCATGGACGATCACGAACAATGCCAGCACAAGGCCGAGGTAGCGATGCCACTTCAGCAGCAACTCCCGTGCGGACTTGCCGACCGCACGGGCCGGGGCGCGTTCACTGGGTGCTACCTGGTTCAATGGATCGCCTCGCTGTGGGAGTAGACGGTGCGACCGTCAATAATCGTGCAAAGGCCCCGGGTTTCCGGCAATTGGTCCCTGGGCCGCTTGGGAATGTCATGCGATAGCACCACCACATCAGCGAGCTTGCCTTCGGTGATCGAGCCCTTGAGGTCCTCCTCGTGTGACGAGTAGGCAGGGTTGATCGCGTAGGCGCGAATCGCCTCCTCACTGGTGATGGCGTCCTCGGGCCGCCAGCCGCCTGCCGGCTTGCCGTCGTACTGACGGGGCAGCGCGTAGGCCATGTTCCCGAACAGATTGCGCGGAGCGAGGTGGCCGTGATCGGAGCTCCCTGGCCAGTCCGAAACTGTATTGAAGCGCAGGCTCTGGTCGATCATGGTGTGCCAGGCGACGGCAGTCCTGGCGCGCTGCGGACCCAGCCGCATGTCCAGCGAGCTGATTTCCCGAATCAGATGGTGAGGGGTGAAGTCCTTGATCGTGCCCATCCGTGCGGCACGATCCAGTTCCTTTTCGGCCGGGATCCATGAGTGGATCAGGCGGAAGCGGCGCTCGCACACCGGGTTGGCGGCGACCACCGCTTCATACAGGTCCAACAGCAGCCGGTGGGCCTTGTCGCCGATCACGTGCACCGCCGCGTCAAAGCCGGCGCTGTCGGCACCGATGATGTCCTCGCGCATGACGGCTTCATTCGCCACCCGGAAGGGGAGCGAAGCGGCCTTGTATGGATTGTCCAGGCAGGGCGCTTCCATGTAGCAGCCGTCCGCGAACGCTTTCAGTGCGCCGTAGCGGGTCTACTCGTCGCCGCTACCGGGGGTAATCTTGAGTGTGGCGTAATCGCCTCAGGTTGCCAAGGTCGGGATCGGATAGCCACACGCGCTCAGCTCGCCGTCCCTGCGCCGGTCGGTGAAGATTCTGGCGTCGCTGTTTGTGCGCTCCACGCAGGCAACACCAGCTTGCCCTGGAGGTCCAGCACGCAGGCGTCGTCACCTTTGAGGTTCGGCACATTCTGGTTGCTGCCGACCTTGACGACGCGTCGGTCCCTGATCGCGACTGCTTGCGCCTGCGCTCAGTCCAGCGAGTAACCGAACTGGTCGAGGAATGCTGCGGCGAATTCGGCGTAGTTGAAACGCTGGTTTTGCGTGCCCGGGTGCTCCACCTTCAACGCGCCCATCAGCGAGGCCATGCGTCCGATTGTGGGCCAGTCCTTGCCGTGCATGATGCCGAATATCAGGCCGGCCCGGTAAGCGTCGCCGCAACCGGTCGGGTCAACTACCGCACGCTCGCGGGCCGGTGGAATGTCGTGCGTTTCGCCACCGACGTGGATCAGCGAGCCGCGCGGGCCGTGTGTCACGATGTAGGCGGTCACCTTGGCGGCAATCTCGCTGGCACTCCAGCCGGTGCGCGCCTGCAACAGCTGTGATTCGTAGTCGTTGACGATCACGTAGGTGGATTTGCCGATCATCGAACGGAATTCGTCGCCGTCAAACAGCGGCATCGCCTGACCGGGGTCGAAGATGAACGGTACGCCGCGCGCAGCGAAGTCGTCGACGTGTTGCAACATGGCTTCGCGTCCGTCCGGGGCCACGATCGCAAAGTCGATCTGGGCGATGTCCCGCACATGGTTCAGCTGCGCGCTGGACATCGCACCCGGATGGAATGCAGTGATCTGGTTGTTGTCCAGATCGGTGGTGATGAAGCATTGCGGGGTGAACTGGTCCTCGAACACGCGCACGCCGTCCAGGCAAATGCCGCAGTGCTCCATGTGGGCCCGGTAGGGACCGAAATCCTGGCCTACCGCGGCCACCGGCAGCGGATCACCGCCAAGCAACTTGAGGTTGTAGGCGATATTGCCCGCGCAACCGCCAAACTCGCGCCGCATCGCCGGTACCAGAAACGACACATTCAGGATGTGCATTTGGTCGGGCAGGATGTGGTTCTTGAACTGGTCCTGAAACACCATGATGGTGTCGTAGGCGAGCGATCCGCAGATGACGGCTGGCATGGTGGGCGGGATTCCCGGAGCAGTAAGAAGGGCCGTGCATGTCACCCGGCCATGGCAATTCGAACGGGCGGCCCCGGTCAAAGCGGGAATCGTACCGCCATCTGCCCGAATTGGCGACTTCCTGCCAACACACGCTGCTCATTCCCAGGCACAGGAATGGCCGATATCACAGTGTTGTACAAGCAATTCTTAACTTTCTTCTCCTTGCGCATGGGGAACACGCTGACTAGACTGGCCAGCTTACTTTTTAACCATTCCGGGCCACGGCGGACTCCATGTTCAAGAAGTTTCGCGGGATCTTCTCCAACGACATCTCAATCGACCTCGGTACGGCCAACACGCTGATCTATGTGCGTGGCCAGGGCATCGTGCTCAACGAACCATCGGTGGTCGCCATCAGGCAGGATCGTGGGCCCGGTGGCCCACGCGCCATTGCCGCCGTGGGTAGCGACGCCAAGCGCATGCTGGGGCGGACGCCGGGCAACATCGCCACGGTGCGGCCGATGAAAGACGGTGTGATCGCCGACTTCACCATGACCGAGGCGATGCTGCAGCATTTCATCAAGCAGGTGCACAAGTCGCGCTTCCTGCGGCCGAGTCCCCGCGTGTTGGTCTGCGTGCCATGCGGCTCGACCCAGGTTGAACGTCGTGCGATCAAGGAATCGGCCGAAGGTGCGGGCGCGCGCGACGTCTTCCTGATCGAGGAACCGATGGCAGCGGCCATTGGCGCGGGCATCCCCGTGCACGAGGCGCGTGGCGCCATGGTGCTCGATATCGGTGGCGGTACCTCCGAGGTGGCGGTGATCTCGCTCAACGGCATCGTGTATTCGCAATCGGTACGCGTTGGTGGCGATCGGTTCGACGAAGCAATTATCAATTACGTGCGGCGCAACCACGGCACCCTGATTGGTGAATCGACCGCCGAGCGGATCAAGCTGCAGATCGGCTGTGCGTTCCCGCAAGGTGAGGTCAAGGAGATCGAGATCTCCGGCCGCAACCTGGCCGAAGGCGTGCCGCGCATGTTCACGATCAACTCCAACGAGATCCTCGAAGCACTGCACGAGCCGCTCGCCGGCATCGTGGCGGCCGTGAAGTCGGCGTTGGAACAGACCCCGCCGGAGCTGTGCTCCGACGTCGCCGAGCGCGGCATCGTGCTCACTGGCGGCGGTGCGCTGCTGCGCGACCTGGATCGCCTGATCTCGGAAGAAACGGGCCTGCACGTGCAGGTGGCTGACGACCCGCTGACCTGTGTCGCGCGTGGCGGCGGCAAGGCGCTGGAGCTGATCGATCAGCACGGCAGCGACTTCTTCGCGCCCGACTAAGGCGCGGCCATGGCGCGCACGCGCGATGACTCCTCACCGTTGTTTGCCGGCAATGCAGCTGGCACGCTGCGGCTGATCGCCTAT
Source organism: Rhodanobacter sp. (assembly GCA_036563155.1). GTDB lineage: Bacteria > Pseudomonadota > Gammaproteobacteria > Xanthomonadales > Rhodanobacteraceae > Rhodanobacter. Next base: position 26,782 of record DATCMT010000001.1, on the reverse strand, counting down.
CTCGCGCTGGCCGTGGTGCTGATGGTGCTCGACCATCGCAATGGCTGGTTGTGGGGCCTGCGTGCCACCGCGTCGGCCGTGGTCGAGCCGGTGTACCGGTTGGCCGGCTTGCCGGCCGCGGGTGTGCGCACGGTGAGTGTCGCGTTTGCCGATCGCCAGCGACTCACCGAGCAGAACCAACGCCTGCGCGAGGACTTGCTGCTGGCCAATGCCAAGTTGAATCGGCTGGCGGCCGTAGCCGAACAGAACCAGCGCTTGAAGGAGTTGCTCGATACCCAGCACAGCCTGGAGTTGAACGTGCAGCTGGCGCGCGTGATCGGCGTGGATCTGGGCGCGTTTCGATACCAGATCACGCTCAACATGGGCGCCCGCGACGGGGTCCGGACGGGCCAGCCGGTCATCGACGCGCACGGCGTGATGGGTCAGGTGAAAGAAGTGCTGCCCACCACGTCGGTGGTCATGCTGATCACCGATCCCGCGCACGCCATTCCCGTGGTGATCGAGCGAACCGGATTGCGCACGGTCACCTATGGCTCGCGCGATGGGGAGCAACTCAGCCTGCCCACGATCCCGTTGGCGGCCGACGTTCGGGTCGGCGACAAGTTGCTCACCTCGGGCCTGGGCGGGCGTTTCCCGCCGGGCTTCCCGGTCGGCGAAATAAGCTCGGTGCGGACTGCGGCGACGGGCATGTTCCTGGTTGCGCTGGCGAAACCCGCTGCCGACATCGATCGCAGTGAGGATGTGCTGCTGTTGCACGATCAGGCGGAGCCGGACGGTCCGCCCGGGCTGGTTACCCCCATGGGGCCGCCCAGCACCCTGGCACCCACGACACGCCCAGCTGCAGGCCCCGGGGCGCGCCCATGATCAGGCAACGGTTGAATCGGTGGTGGTTCACTGGCACGCTGGTTTTTGCGTTGCTCTCGATGTTGGTGCCGTTGCCAGCCGCGCTAGAGGCGTTCAAGCCGTACTGGCCGGCATTGATCCTGCTCTATTGGGCGCTCGAGTCGGAGCACCGGGTTGGCTTGGGTCTGGCTTTCACGGTGGGACTGGCGGCGGATCTGCTGAACGGGGTGGTGCTGGGCGAACAGGCCTTGCGGTTGTGCGCATTGACCTTCATCGCGCTGCGTTTTCGATCGCGCTTGCGCTTCTTCCCGATGTGGCAACAAGCCTTGGCGGTGCTGGCGTTGCTGCTCAACGACCGCATCCTGCTGCTGATCGTGCGGTTGCTGGCGGGCGACTCGCTGCCACCAGCGAGCTGGTGGATATCACCATTCGTCGGTGCCGCGCTGTGGCCGTTCCTGTTCCTGCTGCTTGACGACTTGCGCGCACGTCTGCGCATCCAGTGAGATGAAGAACCGACGCTCCACCCGACGCTCCATCAAGGACCCGCGCGGCGAAAGCATCCTGTTCCGGCGGCGCGCGCTGGCCGGATTTGCGCTGATCGTGCTCAGTCTGTGCCTGTTGCTGAGCCGCTTCGTGTTCCTGCAGGTGATGCATCACGACGAGTTTGTCACCCGCGCCCAGGCCAATCGGGTCAAACCGCGCGCGATTCCGCCGGCACGCGGGCTGATTTACGATCGCCATGGCGTGCTGCTGGCCGACAACGTGCCGGCGTTCCGGCTGGAAGTGGTACCAGAGCAAGTCAAGGACATGCCTGCGCTGCTGGCGCGGCTGGGCCAGGTGGTGCCGCTGGACCCGGACGACCTGGATGCATTCCGCAAGCAGCTGAAACAGAGTCGCCGTTTCGACAGCGTACCGGTGAAGATGCGCTTGACCGAAGACGAGATCGCGCGATTCGCGGTGAACCGTTGGCGTTTCCCCGGGGTGGACGTGGTCCCCTACCTGATCCGGCGTTACCCGCAAGGGAGCATGTTCGCCCACGTGGTGGGCTATGTCGGCCGGATTGACGTGGGTGATCTGGAACGACTCGATCCCAAGCGTTACCAGGGCACCAGCCACGTGGGGCGCACCGGCGTCGAGCGTTCGTACGAAAACGTGCTGCACGGCACGCCCGGTTACGAGTTGCTCGAAGTGAATGCCGACGGGCGCACCCAGCGCGTGCTGGAAACGCATGCGCCGACACCGGGGAAAAACCTCTACCTGAGCATCGACGTGCGCTTGCAGAAGGCCGCCGAAACAGCCTTTGCCGGACGGCCCGGCGCAGCCGTGGCCATTGATCCGCGCAATGGCCAGGTGCTGGCGATGGTCAGTGTGCCGAGCTTCGATCCCAACTTGTTCGTCAACGGCATCAGCCAGGCTGACTACAGTGCCCTGACCGGCGATCCGGATACGCCGCTGTACAACCGCGCCTTGCGCGGTGTGTATCCGCCCGGCTCCACGATCAAGCCATTGATCGGGTTGGCCGGGCTGGAGACCGGTTTTCGTACGCCGCAGGACACCGTGGTTTCCACCGGTGTGTTCTACATTCCAGGACAGTCGCGTGGCTATCGCGATGACCAGCGTGGCGGGGTGGGGCGGGTCGACCTGGTCGGTGCTATCACGCAATCGGTGAACACGTATTTCTACAAGCTGGCGATGGACATGGGGATCGACCGGCTCAGTCAGTTCATGGGCAAGTTCGGTTTCGGCCAACCCACCGGCATCGACGTGATCGGGGAGTCGTCGGGCGTGCTGCCTTCGCGCGAATGGAAGGCGGCAAATTTCAATCAACCCTGGTATCCGGGCGAGACCGTGATTGCCGGTATCGGCCAGGGCTTCTGGGCGGTGACGCCGTTGCAACTGGCACATGCCATTGCCACGTTTGCCGGTCACGGCGTGCCTTATGCGCCGCGTCTGGTCATGGCGACCCAGTCCGCCGGGCAGGCGGCGCCGACAGCCCTGACGAATCCGCCGAGCGGTCCGTCGCTGATCCGCAAGCCCTCGGATTGGGACGTGGTGAACCAGGGGATGGAACAGGTGATCTACGGCAGCCGTGGCACCGGTCGTCAGCTCGGCATTGGTTTTCCGTACCTGATGGCCGGCAAGAGCGGCACCGCCGAGCGTTATTCGCGCAAGTCCGACGCCTACGAAACCAATCGGGATACCGCCTACCTGGCAACCCGCCATCGCGCGTGGTTTGTGGCCTACGCGCCGGCAGACAACCCGCAGATCGCTGTGGCCGTCCTGATTGAATCCGGTGCCTGGGGTGCCCAGGCTGCCGGTCCGGTTGTGCGGGCCATCCTGGATGCGTGGTTGGCGTCGCACGGTGGCGTACTGCCCGATGCGAAGCGGCTGCCGGATGCCACGCCAGCGAGCCGACCCGCCGGCACCCCGCCAGTCGAGGCTGCTCCCGAGGACGAGGGTGCCATCGAGGATCTGCCGGTGTCCGATTCGGCCCGGGGGGCGCCATGATCGAGACGCTCAATGTACGTGCAAGCCGGTTCCTGCGGCGCATGTTCAACCGGCCGCGGATCGACATGCCGCTGGCACTGGGCCTGTTCGTGCTGGCGCTCACCGGACTGGTCACGCTGTACAGCGCGGGCGACGGCAGCCTGGGCTTGGTCGGCGGGCAGGCCGGTCGCTTCGCGCTGGGCGGCGCCTTGTTGATGCTGGTGTCGCGCATTCCGCCGTCGGTGCTGCGGGGTTGGACGCCGTGGCTGTACCTCGGCAGCGTCGCGTTGCTGGTGGTGGTGGCCATCCTGGGCGAGGGCCGCGGCTCGATTCGCTGGCTTGATCTGGGCGTCTTCCGTTTCCAGCCATCCGAATTGCTCAAGTTGACCACGCCGATGATGGTCGCCTGGTATCTGCACCCCCGCCAGCTGCCGCCCACCTGGACGGATATCGTCGCGGTTGGCCTGCTGATCGCGATCCCGGCCGGGTTGATTGCCGAACAGCCGGATCTGGGCACGGCCGTGCTGGTGACGGCGGCGGGTGCCTTCGCGCTGTTCCTTTCCGGCATGGCGTGGTGGCGGATTGGCGCGCTGCTGGCGTTGGTTGGCGGGATGATTCCGGTGGGCTGGCATTTCCTGCATCAGTACCAGCGCGACCGGGTGCTGACCCTGCTCAATCCCGAGTCCGACCCGCTGGGCAACGGTTGGCACATCATCCAGTCGCAGATTGCGGTGGGCTCTGGCGGGATCTTCGGCAAGGGTTGGCTGCACAGTACGCAGTCGCGACTGGACTTCCTGCCCGAGCACACTACCGATTTCATCTTCGCGGTGTTTTCCGAGGAGTTTGGCCTGATCGGAGTGGCTGCGCTGCTGGCGTTGTACGCGTTCATCGTTGGTCGCTGCCTGTGGATCGCGATGGAAGCGCGCGATACGTTTTCGCGGCTGCTTGCCGGGGCCATCGGCATGAGCTTTTTTGTCTATGTCTTCGTCAACGGCGGCATGGTGGCCGGCATGTTGCCGGTGGTTGGCGTGCCGCTACCACTGATCAGCTACGGCGGTACCTCGGCGGTCTCGCTGCTGACCGGTTTCGGCGTGCTGATGTCGATCCACGCCAATCGCAAGATGCACATCTGAACCCGGCCAGCACGCCGCCGCTGGTGTGCCCGAAGTTGCGCCCATGTGCGTGTTAGGCTCTTTCAGCCCGTTGGAATTCTGTGAGCGAAATCACTACATGACAGCCACGTCCGTGCCGCACCTGGCCCGTTTCCTCGTCGCCCTGAGCCTGTTGTGGATGGCGGTGCCCGCGTCGATCCTGGCGGCGACTCATCCCGGCCAGGCCGAACTGGTCAGCGAGGTGGCACGCGAGACCGGCAAGAGCCCGCAGACGCTGAACGCCCTGCTGGATGGGGCGAAGATGCAGCAAGGCATCCTCGATGCGATCAGCCGTCCGGCCGAAGCCAAGCCATGGAAAGACTATCGGCCCATCTTTCTTACCGACAAACGCATCGATGACGGGGTAGCGTTCTATCGCGAGCACCGCACGTTGCTCGAACGAATCGGCGAGCAGTACGGGGTGGCACCCCGGTACATCGTGGCCATCGTGGGAGTGGAAACCAGTTACGGTCGCAACACCGGCAAATACAAGGTGCTCGATGCGCTGGTGACACTGGGGCTGTACTACCCGCCGCGTGAGAAATTTTTCCGGGCGCAGCTGAAGGAGCTGCTGAGCATGCCGGACAACCACCTGGCCGGGCCGCTCGACACCTTGACCGGCTCCTACGCCGGCGCCCAGGGCTGGGGTCAGTTCATGCCCACCAGCATTCGCGATTTCGCCGTCGATGCCGACCACGATGGCCACATCGACATGCAGAATTCGTTGCCGGACATTTTCGCCAGCGTGGCCAACTATTTCGCCAAGCACGGCTGGGTTGATGGCGGCCCGGTCGCGGCGCGCGCGCAACCTGACGGCTCCGCCAAAGAGGTCGCCACGGGCGAGTTGAAGCCGCAATATCCGCTGGAACAGTTCGAGGCGTGGGGTTACGCGCCGCTGCAGTCGCTGTCCCCGGCCGAACCCACCAGCCTGCAAAAGCTGGAGGGGCCGATCGGGCCGGAATACTGGTTCACGTTTCAGAACTTCTACGTGATCACGCGCTACAACCGCAGCCCGCTGTACGCCATGGCGGTTGACCAATTGGCGCAGGCGATTGCTGCGGGCGTGAGCCGGGCGGACGCGGCGCAATGAGGCGGCTGGGCGTTGCCCTGTCGTTGCTGGCGGCCCTGTTGTTGACTGGCTGCAGCGGGCACAAGACGAAGCCGTCGCATGACTCCGGTAGCCGGCATGAGCGTACGCAGCCTGCGACGGAAAGGCCCGGCGCTGACGGCATCCGCGACGACTTGAGCAAGCCGCAGAGCAGCCGCTATCACCTCGGCAAGGACAGCGTGCCGCCGCCGATCGATGTGAGCAAGCTGGTCGAACCGGTACCGAAGGTCGAGCCGCGTTCGCTGTATGGCAACAAGTCGCCGTATACGGTTCGCGGCCACACGTATCGGGTGTTGCCCAGCGCCCGGGGTTACCGTGAGCGCGGCATCGCCTCGTTCTACGGCACCAAGTTCCATGGCTACAAGACGTCCAGCCTGGAAACGTATGACATGTATGCGTTCAGTGCCGCCAGTACCACCCTGCCGCTGCCCAGTTACGCCCGCGTAACCAACCTTGAGAGCGGCAAGAGCGTGATCGTGCGGGTCAATGATCGCGGTCCGTTTCACGACAATCGCTTGATCGATCTGTCCTACGCGGCGGCAGTGAAGATCGGCATCTGGCCCAAGGGCACCGGGCTCGTCGAAGTGCGCGGGATTGACCCGGGCAGGCCGTCATCGGAACTGCCGCCGCCGACTGCGGTCAGAAGTGGGCGCCCGAGCATTTACCTGCAAGTAGGGGCGTTTTCCGATGCCGACAACGCGGAGCGGCTGGTTCAGCGTTTGCGTGAGGCCAATCTGGGCGCGGTGCAGACCAGCGAGGCGGTGGTCAACGGGCGTCGGCTGATCCGTGTGCGGGTCGGCCCGCTGGCTACCGTGGAGCGGGCCGACCAGGTCACCGCGCGCATTGAAGCCATGGGTCTGTCATCGCCGCAGGTCGCAGTAGACTGAGCAGGATGTGTATTGCCTTTTTCCCTGATGTCGGCCGCCGTCGTGCCGACCTCCAGAATCCGGACTGAATCAAACGATGAATTTCTACCGCCGTACTCTGTTTCCGTTCGCCGCCGTCCTGCTGGTCGGCGTGGCCTTCGCCCAGACGCCGTCGCGTCCATCGCCCGTTCCGCGCCCGGTGGTGCCCGATGCGCCGGTGCCGCCGCCGCCCGATGTCGATGGCAAGAGTTGGGTCCTGATGGACTACGCCACGGGGCAGATGCTGGCCAGCAAGGATCCTGATCTGCGCGTCGAGCCGGCCTCGATCACGAAAATCATGACCGATTACGTGGTTTCCGCCGAAATCGCCAACGGCAGGATCAACCTGACCGATCCGGTCACGATCAGCGAAAGTGCCTGGCGTGGCGGCGGTGCCGGTACCGACGGCTCCACCAGCTTCCTGAAATTGGGTAGTCAGGTGCCACTGAAGGACCTGCTCTACGGCATGATCATCCAGTCCGGCAACGACGCCGCCATCGCGCTGGCCGAGCACACCGCCGGCTCCGAGGGCGCGTTCGCCGACCTGATGAACGCCTATGCCAAGCAGCTTGGCATGGTCAACTCGAATTTCCGCAACGCCTCGGGATATCCCATCGAGAACCACTTCACCACGGCCCACGACGTGGCGATCCTGTCGCGCGCGTTGATTCACGACTTTCCCGAGGACTACGCGATTTCCGCGGTGAAGGAGTTCGAGTGGAACGGAATCAAGCAGCACAACCGCAACACCCTGCTGTGGCGTGATCCCAGCGTGGATGGCATCAAGACCGGCCACACCGCCGCGGCCGGTTATTGCCTGGCGGCCTCCGCCAAGCAGGGCGACTCGCGCATGATCGCCATCGTGATGGGGGCCAGCAGCGAGAAGGCACGCGCCGACGCGGCGATGGCCCTGCTCAATTACGGCTTCCGCTTCTACGAAACGCACAAGCTGTATGACGCCAGCAAGCCTCTGGCCACGCCCCGCCTGTGGAAGGGCGCGGCAGACACCTTGCCGGTTGGCGTGGTCGAGGACGTCCTGGTTACCGTCAAGCGGGGCCAGTACGACCAGCTCAAGGCGACCATGGACATTCCCGCCACGCTGATCGCCCCGTTCACCAAGGGCCAGCACATCGGCACGCTCCGCATCACGCTGGATGGCAAGCCGGTCCAGAGCGTGCCGCTGGTGGTGCTGGCGGATGCGCCGCAGGGCGGCTTTTTCTCGCGCCTGTGGGACAGCATTCTGCTGTGGTTCCACAGTGACAAGGGCGCTGGCACTGACGCACCGGCCAAGGCAACGGGCGGGAAGTAATGGAGCCGGTCGACTTCACCAAGGCCAGGCAGGAAGGCAAGGGCTTCCAGTTCCCCGGCGAGTTCGAGATCACGGCGGTGGGCAACGCCAGTGCGGACCTGCCTGCCCAGGTACCGCAATTGCTGGAAGGTGCCGGATTGCAGGTGCTGCATGAAACAGTGCGCCACCGGCATTCCGGCGCGGGCAATTTCGTGTCGGTCACGGTCAGTTTTCGCTGTGACAGTCGCGACCAATATGAGGCTGCCCACCAGGCCCTGCGCGAATGCCCGGATATCCGGTATACGCTGTGACAGGCGGTGCTTCGGCCTTCGCGGTTCGGCTTTTTCAAAAGCACCGGCCCGCATGCGTCGCCGTGTGCGCCGTCACTACTTCAGGAAATGCCGCAAGGCAGCTCGATTGCCCGTGAACAACGAATCCCCGATCCTTCACCCTGTCTCCCGCCACCTGAAAGTCCGTCGTCTCGGCCGCCAGCCCTACGAGGCGACCTGGCGGGCGATGAGCGCGTTCACCGACAGTCGCAGCCCCGACACGGCCGACGAGCTGTGGCTGCTCGAGCACGACCCGGTGTTCACCCTGGGCCAGGCCGGCAAGATGGAGCATGTGCTGGCGCCGGGCGACATCCCGGTGATCCCGGTCGATCGGGGTGGCCAGGTGACCTACCATGGCCCCGGCCAGATCGTCGCGTATCCGCTGATCGACCTGCGGCGGGCCGGGGTGGGGGTGCGCGAGTTGGTTCGCCGGATCGAGCAGGCCTTGATCGATACGCTGGCGCATTGGAACGTGCCGGCGGTGCGGCATGAAGGCGCGCCTGGTGTCTACGTGGGCGCCGCCAAGATCGCGGCTCTTGGCCTACGCGTGCGCCGCGGCTGCAGCTTTCACGGGCTGGCGTTCAACGTGGCCATGGACCTGGAGCCGTTTCAGCGCATCAACCCTTGCGGTTACAAGGGTTTGGCGGTCACACAACTGCTAGACTTTGGCGGTCCGTCGCGGCTGGGCGCGGTCGAAGACGTGCTGGTGGAGCAGTTTTGCCGCCAGTTCGACTTTGCCGCCGAGCTCGCCGCCCCCGTTTTACCCGAACTCCCCGCTCGTGCAGCGGTCTGAGCTGTTTACATGAGCGAAATTTCCAACCAGTCCTCCAAGGTCATTCCGATCACCGTCGTTGGCGGTGCGCCCGTTGCTGAAAAGCAACTGGGCAATGACAAGATCGCGCGCAACCGCGCCGGTTTCGACACCAGCGTGCCGACCCTGCGCAAACCGAGCTGGATCCGTGTGCGGCTGCCGCAGGGCAATGCCGTGCAGCAGCTGAAGGCGCGCTTGCGCGAGAACTCGCTGGTCACAGTGTGTGAGGAGGCGTCCTGCCCCAACATCCACGAGTGCTTCAGCAAGGGCACCGCCACCTTCATGATCCTGGGCGAGGTCTGCACCCGCCGTTGCTCGTTCTGCGACGTGGCCCATGGTCGGCCGCAGCCGCCCGACGAGCTGGAGCCGGCGCGCCTGGCACAGACCATCGCCGACATGCGCCTGAAGTACGTGGTGATCACCTCGGTCGACCGCGATGACCTGCGTGATGGTGGCGCGGCGCACTTCGCCAGTTGCATCCGCGCGGTGCGGCATGCCAGCCCGCATATCCGCATCGAAATCCTCACCCCGGATTTTCGGGGCAAGGGGCGCATGGAACGGGCGCTGGACGTGCTGCGTGCGTACCCGCCGGACGTGTTCAACCACAACCTGGAAACCGTGCCGCATCTTTATCGCGAAGTGCGTCCGGGTGCGGACTACCAGTGGTCGCTGGACCTGCTCAAGCGCTTCAAGGCGCAGCATCCCGACGTGCCGACCAAGTCGGGCATCATGCTCGGCCTGGGCGAGACACAGGAACAAGTACTGAAGACCCTGCGCGATTTGCGCGCGCATGATGTCGAGATGATCACCATCGGCCAGTATCTGCAGCCCACGCCACACCACCATCCGGTGGTGCGCTACTGGACCCCCGATGAATTCGACGCGCTGCGCGTTGCCGGTGAAGCGATGGGGTTCCACCACGTCGCGTCCGGCCCGCTGGTGCGGTCGTCCTACCACGCCGATCTGCAGGCCCATGCAGCCGGTGTCACCGAATCAGCTTGAGAGCATCCATGAAATTTCGTCCTGCGCTGTTCCTCTTGCTAGCCCTTGCCGCGACCGGCGCGTACGCGCAGTCGGCGGCCGACCTTGGTGCGAGCAAGCCGCGCAAGGCTGCCACGTGGCCGCTCACGTACACACCAGAGGAAGCGCAGGCCGCGCAGCTGTCGGCCCGGTTCCTGACGCGCTTCCATTACGATGCACAGCCGCTGGACGACGCGATGTCGGCGCGCATCTACACGGCCTATTTCAAGTTGCTGGACAGCGAGAAGGTGTTCTTCACCCAGGCCGACATGGACAAGTTCGCCCCGATGGAGCACAAGCTGGACGATGCCATCTGGAACCGGAACCTGTCCGCGCCGTTCGCGGTGTTCAATCTTTACGTGCAGCGCGCGGTCGACCGCATGAACTACGCGCGAGGCCTGCTCGCCAAGGGCTTCGACTTTTCCGCCGATGAAAGCTACACGTTTGACCGCAAGGACGCCGCCTGGCCCAAGGATCAGGCCGAGCTGGACTCGCTGTGGCGCAAGCGCACCATGAACGACTGGCTGCGGCTGAAGCTGGCCGGCAAGAGCGATGCAGATATCCGCAAGACACTGGACAAGCGCTACGCCGGCTACATCGAGCGGGTGCGGCAGCTCGACGGCCAGGACGCGTTCCAGACCTTCATGACCGCCTATGCCGAAACCACCGACCCGCACACCGACTATCTGGGTCCGCGCGCAGCGGAGAATTTCGACATCTCGATGAAGTTGTCGCTGGAAGGGATCGGTGCTGTGCTGCAACCGCGCGACGACTACACCCAGGTGCGCGAACTGGTGCCGGGTGGCCCGGCCGCCATGTCCACCAAGATCGATGTCGGTGACCGCATCGTCGGGGTGGGCCAGGGCGACAGCGGGCCCATCGTCGACGTCATTGGCTGGCGGCTGGACGACGTGGTCAATCTGATCCGTGGCAAGAAGGACACCGTCGTGCGGCTGGAGATCCTGCCGGCCGATACGGGCCTGGACGGCAAGCACGAGGTCGTCAGCCTGGTGCGCAAGAAGGTCAGCATCGAAGAGCAGGCCGCGAAGAAGAAAGTCATTGACATCCACGATGGCGGGGTCACCCGCAAGATCGGTGTGATCGAGCTGCCCACCTTCTATTCCGACTTCGGCGCGCGCAGCGCGGGCGACAAGAATTTCAAGAGCGCCACCCGCGACGTGGAACGGTTGCTGGGCGAGCTCAAGCTCGAGGGCGTGCAGGGCGTCGTGGTGGATCTGCGCAACAACGGCGGCGGGTCGCTGGCTGAAGCCAATTCGCTGACCGGCCTGTTCATCGACAAGGGGCCGGTGGTGCAGGTGCGCGACTCCCGCGGCCAGGTCGAGGAACAGGGCGACGACACCCCCGGCATGGCCTGGAGCGGTCCGCTGGCCGTGCTGGTCAACCGCGGTACCGCGTCGGCATCGGAGATCTTTTCCGCCGCCATCCAGGACTACCAGCGGGGCCTGGTGATCGGTGAGCCCACGTTCGGCAAGGGCACCGTACAGAATCTGGTTGACCTGGACCGCTTCGCGCAGGGTGATGGCGAGAAGCCGCAGCTGGGCGAATTGAAGATGACCATCCAGGAGTTCTTCCGGATCAACGGCGGTTCCACCCAGCTGAAGGGCGTGACGCCGGACATTCTGTTCCCGCAGAACGGCGACGCCAAGGATTTCGGCGAGTCAACCTATGACAACGCGTTGAAGTGGACCCAAATCGCGCCAGCCGACTACCAGGTGCTGGCCAATCTTGGCGCGATCCTGCCGCAGTTGCGGCAGATGCACGACGAGCGTGTGGCCCATTCGCCGGCGTGGAAATTGATGCTGGACGAGCTGGCGCAGTATCGGCTGATGCGGGCCAAGACCTCGATTTCGCTGAACCTCGCCACGCGTCAGGCCGAGCGCAAGCAATTGGAGGCAATGCAGGCTGCCTTCCGCGCACGGCACAAGGCCATCGACGGCACGGTTGCCGATGCGGGCGACGATGCCCCGAACCTCGATGATGGCCTCAATGCCAACGAACGCAGCCTGAAGAGCGAGCTGAAACAGGAAAAGGACGCCAAGAAGGCGAAGGATGTGCAGCTCGATGAGACCGCGCACATCCTGTCCGACGCGATCGGCATGATCAAGGCGGATCCGAAGCTGGCCCGGCAGGTGTTGCCATACGGTGGCCAGCAGTCGGCAGGCGCCGGGGTGGTCAAGGCAGCCGAGGCGACAATGCCACCCGTGCACTGAGCGCGGGGTGACGGGTGGACCGGAAGGGAGCGCCGAGGCGCTCCCTTTTTTTGTTGGCAGGCGCTGGCCGGGCCGGAGCAACTGCCAACGGGCCATGGCGAAATCACCGCTGGCCGGAATCGGGGCCTAAAAAAGGAGGGCCGCGTGTGCGGCCCTCCTGGTTCATGCAGCGACCGCGATCAGAACTTGATGTTCATCGAGACGTATCCGTAGCGTCCCGGCAGATCGTAGGTACCGGCGTCGTAGCCGTTCAACGAGCAGGACACGCAAATCGGCGGGTCGCGATCGAAGATGTTGTTGACGCCGGCCGACACGGTGAAGTCGAAGCTGGTCGGCACCTTCCAGTTCACCCGGGCGTCGTTGAACGCCGTGGCACCCAGGCGGTTGGTTCCGCCCGACAGATCCGGCAGGGGGTTGCTGCACACGGCGCCGGCCCCGGTCAGGTCGGGATTGCACTGCTCGGTGAGCGCGGAGATGTAGCGCAGCGTCCAGCTGGCGCTCCAGGACTGGTAGGCCCAGGTGGCATTGACCGTCGTGCGCCACTTGGGGATGGCCTGGTTGTTCGTTTCCACGCCCACGGTGAGCGGCTCGGCAAGCCCCGAGTCCTGCGCCACCGACGAGTACTTCGAGGTGTAGGTCGTGCTGACGCCCGCGCCAAACGTACCCACCGAGGTTTCCGGGCTGGCCCAGGTCGCGCCGAGGTCGTAGCCGGAGGTCTTCACCGTGCCCAGGTTCTGCAGGAAGTTGCTGAAGTTGATGATGTCACCCGACAGGCCTCGAACAATGCCGGTGCAGAACGTGGGCGAGTTGGTTTCCACGCAACGATTGAGCTGCGTCTGCGCGTCGGGCGCCTGGATCGAGTTGTTCACCTTGATGTCGAAGTAGGTCAGCTCGAAGTCCAGCCGTTGCGACCAGGAGGTATCCGTCGCCCAGCTCGGGCTGTAGACCGCGCCGGCCGTGACGCCCCGCGAGGTCTCCGGCCGCAGGGCATTGTTGCCGCCGGTACGGGTGGAGATCTGCGTGTTGGACGCCGCGAAGGTGGCCGGATTGGCTACGCCTTGCGCGATGCAGTTGGCCGCCATCGTTCCGGTGGCGCCGTTGCACGGGTCCTGGATCGAAGCGTCGAAGCGCGCCGGCGAGCCGAACAGTTCGCCGATCGATGGTGCGCGGAAGCCCTGCGACCAGGTCCCACGCAGGGTCAGGTCGTCGTTGAGCTGCCAACGCAAGCCAGCCTTGCTGTTGGTCGTGGTGCCGAACGTCGAGTAGTCGGAGTAGCGCGTGGCGACTGACAGGTCGAGGCTCTTGGCCATCGCCATGTCCTTCAGCAGCGGCGCGTTCAGTTCGAGATAGAACTCGTCGATGGAGTACTTGCCGGAGGTTGGCAGCGACGGCACACCGTTGGATTCACCCGCGATCACGATCGAGTCGGGACTGTAGGAGCCAGACAGGCGCCGGTGCTCGTAGCCGGTCGCAAACGTCAGCATGCCGGCTGGCATGCTGAAGGCGTCGCCCGACAGGTTGGCGGTGAACATGTCCAGCTTGTTGGTGCTGCGGTCGTTCTCGATGAACTGGATGTACTGCAGCATCTCAGGCGTGATCGAACCCGGTCCGCCGAAGATGTTCAGCGGTACGCAGGAATCGGTGCAGTTGGCCACCGGCCCCAGCGCGCGTGCGATGTGGGCGATGTTGTAGGTGCCGTGGACCGTCTGCGTCGCATCATTGGTGCTGGTGACGTAGTTGACATCCCAGTTGAAATCGCGATCGGCGGTGCCGAAGAAGCCCTGCAATCCGGTCGCGATGTAGCGGGTGTCGACATCCTGCTGGAACACGCGCGGCCCGCCTTCGACCGGGCGACGGCCCAGGCCGAGCAGGTTGCTGCCGGGATCAAGCGTGACGCCGAACGGGTTGTACGGGTTGGTGACGTCCACGCCGGTGGTCAGGCCCAGGTCGCTGGTGTTCAGGGCCGAGCCGAGTCCGATCGGCTCAGGTGCCGCCTGGTTCACCGACTTGCGCGTGTTGTAGAGCCCCTTGACGTAGAACTTCACGTTGTCGGTGACGTCGTAGCTGCCCTGCCCGAAGATGCCGGTGCGTTCGTTCGGGGTCAGCAGCAGGTTGTACGGAGCGTAGTTGAAGCGGTCGGCGTTGGTGAACTGGTGGAAGCCGCTGGGGAAGCTCTGCGGCCCGCCGATCACCGTGCCGTTGGCGGCGATGTTGCAGCGAGTCGCACCCGACGAGGTGGGCGGACACAGTCCGCCGTAGGTGTTGTTCGGGTCGGACGGGAAGAAAATCGTGCGGGTGTGCGGAATGTAGGAGCTGCCGCCGGACAAGCCTGCGCCGGGGGTGGGGAACGAGGACTGGTCCCAGTCGCCCGCGCTGATGCCGTTCTGCTTGAAATGGCTGACGTCGAAGAAGACGGTGGCGCGGTCGGTCTGCGCGCCCATCGACACGTGGCCGGAGTAGGTCTTGCCGTCGCCGACCTGATAGTCGCCGTAATACAGGCCGACGCCCACACCGTCCTGCTTCTTCTTGGTGATGATGTTGATGACGCCGGCGATCGCATCGGAGCCGTACAGCGACGAGGCGCCGTCCTTGAGGATCTCGATGCGCTCGACGATGCTGGCCGGGATCGTGTTCAGGTCAACCGCGGCGGAGACACCAGACGCCGAGGACTCATTGACCCAACGCAAACCGTCGACCAGGATCAGCGTGCGCTTGGCGTTCAAGTTGCGCAGCGAGATCGTGGTGGAGCCGGAGCCCACGCCAGAGCCGTCGGCGGCGAAGCCGAAGTTGCCGGCCGAGTTGAACTTGGTGTTCAGCGATGAACCGCTGACCGACAGGCGCTGGATCACGTCGCCGATCGAGCCCAGCCCGGTCGCCTCGATGTCCTTGGCGGAAATCGTCAGGATCGGAGTTTGACCCTCGACTTCCGCCTTCTTGATGCGCGTGCCCGTGACCTCGATGGTCTGAAGATTGGTGGTTGCGGGCTTGGTCTGCGCCGCCGCAGAGTCGGATTGCGCGTGGGCAACTGGCGCGCCCAGCGACATGGAGGCGACGAACGCTGCGGACAGCGCCAGGGCCAACCGGTTGTGAGTCAGTACACGATGCATGAAGTTCTCCCCGAAGCTCAATGGATGATTCCGTGCACCCATGGCGGCAGGGCGTGCCGCGGATCCGTTCCCGCGAGCCCTTCACGTGCCGCTCGGGGGCACGCCTGTCGTCTGGACACATTTTTCGTGGTGCGTGCCAGTGGCATGGCACAACGACGTGCCCGCTCTGGGGCCGGAGCATCCGTGCGCGGGGCGTACGGATTTCCGGCGCGGCGGATCAGGGCATGCGCTGCAGCGTAGAATCCCACGCGTCGGGGCAAAAATACATAGGTCGGTTGCCACGACTTGCGGTGGCCTTGGGGAGGCTCGGGCGTTGCGGCCACGCGAGTACGCCACGGCGAGCCGATTGGTGGGGTTTTTGTGGTAACGGGCCGAGTGGCGTGGTCTGGTTCGCCCATGGACGCTTCGCTCGGCGTCGCGTGAAGACGGCGTCAAAAGCGAGGCCTTGGTCCGCGCTGCAGATCGCGGCCGCTTGTTGCGGGTACCTGCGGTCGGACGGGGCTGTGACCTTGCCGGCCCCGCTCCGGTCGCCCGGTCGGTGAGTCCTCAGCGGGCCGCGGCCACCTCGGTCGCCTTGTGCGCCGCTCAACCGCCGTAGCGCTGCTGCAGAAAGCCAAACACCGCGCGCAAACCCATCGCCTCGCCACCACGCGGGCGACCCGGACGGTCGGCGTCGTTCCACGCGTAGGTATCCAGATGCAGCCATGGAATACCGTCGGGCACGAAGCGTTCCAGGTAGAGCGCGGCGGTGATCGCACCGGCGTGGCGCGAGGTGCTGGCGTTGGCGAAATCGGCCAGGTAAGAGTCGAGCATGGACCGATACGGGCGCCACAGCGGCAGCTGCCACAGCGGATCGTCGACCGCGCGTCCGCTGGCCAGCACGGCAGTCGCCAGCGCGTCGTCGTTGGCAAACAAGCCCGGCAAGTCGGGGCCGAGCGCCACGCGGGCGGCGCCGGTCAGGGTGGCGAAATCGATCATCAGGTCGGGCTTCTGTTCGGCGCCGTAAGCCAGCGCGTCGCACAGCACCAGCCGGCCTTCGGCGTCGGTGTTGTCGATTTCGACCGAGTGGCCGGCACGGGTCACGACCACATCGCCCGGGCGCAGCGCGGGGCCGCTCACCGAATTTTCCACCGCCGGAATAAGCAGGGTCAGCTGCACCGGCAGCTTCGCCTGCATCACCAGGCCGGCCAGCGCGATCGCGTGGGCCGCGCCGCCCATGTCCTTCTTCATCCAACGCATGCCGCTGCCCGGTTTCAGGTCCAGCCCGCCGGTGTCGAAGCACACGCCCTTGCCCACCAGCACCAGCCGCGGGTGCGTACGCTTGCCCCAGCTGAGTTCGACCAGCCGCGGCTCGCGATGACTGGCGCGGCCGACCGCGTGGATGGTGGGGAAGTTGGCCTTGAGCAGTTCGTCGCCCACCCAATCGCGGACTTTCGCCTTGTGCGTCTTGCCCAACTGGCGGATGGCATCGCCCAGTTGCTGCGGCCCCATGTCCTCGGTGGGCGTGTTGACCAGGTCGCGCACGCGGGTGGTCGCCTCGACCAGGGGCGCCACTTGCTGCAGTTCGGCGGCGTCAACCACGAGCCGGGCCGGTGCGTGTTTCGGCTGGCGGTAGCGGGTGAACTGGTAGGCCCCCAGCGCCCAGCCCAGAGCGGCCTGGCTGCGATCGTCCAGCACGCCTTCGTCGGCCAGGTGGTAGGTCGCCTCGGGCAGGCCAACCGGCAGCGCGGCGAGCGCGGCGAGCGGCTGGCGCGGGTCCACGCCAACCAGCACGCGCGCCAGCTTGCCGGCGGTGTCGGCAAGCAGCGCGAACGTGCCCGCGCTTGCATCGAAGCCACTGTCGGCCAGCCAGCGGCGCTGCGCCGTCGTCAACCGCCGACGGGCTGCCGCGTAATGCGTGGCGTCGGTGGTTTCGATGGGAATGCTGCGGCGGGTGCCGGGCTGGCGTGCGATCAGGGCGGACATGCGGATTCCTGTTGGCAGGCGGGCACGTACGGATCCGCCGTGGTGGGTGAATCCCCAATGATGCGCGTTTTGGATCGCGTTGCCCATCTGGCCTAGGGTTGCTGGTCGAGCCAGTCGGCCAATGCGGTCAGGTCGGACAGGTCCAGTTCGGGCGGTGGTCCGAGTTCGGCGGGCCACGGCAACTTTGCACGGTTGATCCAGGCGGTGCGTAGCCCGGCGTTGCGGGCGCCGACGATGTCCAGTTCCGGATCGTCGCCCACGTGCATGATCTGCTGCGGCGGCACGCCCAACTGCCGGGCGGCGGCGAGAAAGATTTGTGGGTCGGGCTTGGCCACACCGGTGTCGCGCGCACAGACATGGTGGGCGAAATGCGCGTGGATGCCGATGCGCTGCAAGTCGGCGTTGCCGTTGGTCAGGCTGGCCAGCGGTCGGCGTGCAGTGATCCGTTCCAGCGCAGGTAGGCTGTCCGGGTAGAGCGTCACGCTGTTGCGTGCCGCGAAGTAGATTTCCCACAAATCGTCAATTGGTGGGTCGGCCACGCCGCAGGCGGCAAACGCCTGGCGCAGGGTGAGCTGGCGCTGGGTGGTGAAGTCGTGGGCGAGGTCCAGTCGCTCGGCGGCGACCTGGATGCGCAGCGCGCGCATGGCCGCGATCGGCCAGGCACGCGCAACCTCCGGGTGGTGATGACGCAGCCACACGTCGACCGCCTGATCGGCCCGCTGCAGGGCCGGCAATACCGGCCACAGGGTGTCATCCAGATCGAGCGTCAGTGCGAGGATCGGCACGCCGCGGCCACTCAGCGCTGGCGGATGCTGAGCACCTGGCCGAGTTTGATCTGATCGTTCTTCAGATGATTCCATGCGCGCAACTCCGCCACGTCAACGGCGTGCTGCATGGCGATCGACGACAGCGTGTCGCCCTTGGTCACCTTGTACGTGGTCGCGGCGCGGCTGGCGTCCGCGGTGACTTTGGCGAAGTCCTTGCCGTTGGTGCGGCTGACCGTGGTGGCGGCGCCGCTGGCGTGGCTCACGCTGGTGACCGCCACGTCGCTGACGCTGCCCTGCACCCTGCTCAGGCGGGCCTCGTCCCTGGCTTCGGCGCGACGCTGCTCAAACGCCTGACGGGCAGCCACGGTGTCGGGTGAAGTGGGCGCGATGGCGGCGCGGGCGGCATAGGTGGCCCCCGGCGCCGACACCGGCGTGGTCTTGCTGGCGCGCGCACCCACTTCGGCCAGGATCCGGCTGCGCCGCGCGCCGTCCATCGACGCCAGCGCGCGACCATCGGCGAACGGCAGCACCGCGTGCTTGCGCAGTGCGGCCTTGGCCGGCTCGGTGCTCAGGAAGTCCACGAAGGCCTGCGCCTCGGCGGCCTTGCGGCTGTTCGGGTTGGTCACCAGATACAACGGCGCATACAGCGGGTAGCTGCCGTCGGCGACATTGGCAACCGTGGCCCGTTTGCCATTGATCGGAATCGCCTTGATCCTGGCGTTGCCGCTGATGCTGCTCAGCGTGGCCACACCCAGGCCGTTCGGGTTCAGCGCAATGCCTTCCTCGAGCTTGCGGGTGTTGACGTACAGCCGCGGTGCGGCCACCGGCTGGTTGCCGCGGCCGAACAGCAGGCTGCGGAAGCTGTATTCCACGCCGTCACCGGGGCTGGCCACCGCGTAGACATCGATGGGCGCGTTGCGGCCACCGACTTCGCTCCAGTTGTGGATGCGACCGTAATAAATGTCGTGCACCTGCTTGAGGGTGAGATTGCTGATCGGGTTGGACGCCTGGGTGATCACCACCAGTCCGTCCCACGCCACCGGCGTGAAGGTAAGCCCTGCGTTCTGTGCGCTGCCGTCGGCCGGTCGGGCGCTGCCCGCGAGATCCGCGCTGCCACCGGCCACCGCGTCGAGACCCGAGGCGGTGTTGAACGGCTGCAGCTCGATGCGACCGTGGCCGGCCTTCTGCCAGGCCTTGGCCACTTCGTTCATCACGCCGTTGGCGGTGGCCACGTCGCCGCGCCAGATCAGGGTGCCGCTGGAGGACGAGCCGGGCCTGGTGCTGGACGAACTGCCGGCATCAGCCGGCGTGGTGAGGCAGGAGCCGATCAAGGCGACGGACAGCAGACAGGCAAGACGAACAGACATGGTGGCAGGCGACCCCGGCATGGATTTGGGTGAACGTAGTGACGTCAGTATGGCGCCTGACGGGCGCGCAGACGACCCATGAGCCAGGGTATTTCATCGGCCTGAACGCAGAACATCAAGCGCTTTCACGGGTTTACCCCCAGGCAATCCCTGAAGCTGTGCGCCGGGACACGGCGCCGGCGCGACCGCGTCGACGCTTTGGCCTGAACAGCTTCGCCCGAGGCATCAGTTGATCACGACGTAACGCGTGCCGTCATCGTCGGCGACCACCAGCACCAATTGGCGCGGCTGCACGCCGGCCAGCCCCCGCAGCATGTTCAGGCTGGTGATGCGCTGGTTGCCCACGCCGATCACCACATCGTCGCTCCCCAGGCCAGCGCGGGCCGCGCGGCTGCCCGGTTGCACGGCGGTGATCGCGACCCCGTACCAGCCAGCGTTGCGTTGCTGCTGGCTCAATTCACTGAAGCGCACACCGGCGAGGCGGGGGTCCAGTTGCGCGCCATCGATCGTGGCCAGCTTTTCGGCGGCCAGGCGGGCGTTCACCTGGCGCAACTTGCCGTCGCGCAGCACGCCCAGCCGCAGGGTGCTGCCCAGCGGCAACAGACCTTCGGCATTGTTCAGTTCCTGCACGCTGTGCAACGGCTTGTCGTTCAGCGTGGTCAGTACGTCGCCCGCTTGCAGTCCGGCCTTTTCGGCGGCCGAGCCGTCGCGCACGTTGGTCACCACCACGCCGTTGGTGTCCTTCAGGTTGAGCAGGCGGGCGATGCGCGGCGTGATCGCCTGGGTCTGCACGCCCAGGCTGCCGCGCTGCACCTTGCCGTGCGCCAGCAACTGCCCCATCACCTCGCTGGTCAGATTGCTGGGAATCGCGAAGCCGATGCCGACATTGCCGCCAGAGGGCGAAAAAATCATCGTGTTGATGCCGACCAGCTCGCCGCGCAGGTTGACCAGGGCGCCGCCGGAGTTGCCCGGGTTGATCGACGCGTCAGTCTGGATGAAATTCTGGTAACCACCGCCGCCGTCTGCGTTCTGGCCCAGCCCCGAGCGGCCCAGCGCCGACACGATCCCGGCGGTGACCGTCTGGCCCAGGCCGAACGGGTCGCCTACGGCCACCACATAGTCGCCCACCTGCAGGCGCGAGGAGTCGGCCAGCGGCAGCGCCGCGAGCTTCTGCGCCGGAATCTGCACCACGGCCACATCGGTGGCCGGATCGGTGCCGAGCAACTTGCCCTTGAAGGTGCGTCCGTCCTGCAGGGTCACGCTGATGTCGTCGGCACCACCGACCACATGATTGTTGGTCAGCACGTAGCCCTTGGCGGCGTCCACGATCACGCCCGAGCCCAGACTTTGTTCGACCCGTTCGCGTGGTGTGCTGGGCAGGCCGAAGAAGCGACGCATCATCGGGTCATCGAAATAGCCGTCGCGCACGCGTACGCGAGTCCTGGTGGAAATGTTCACCACCGCCGGGGTGACCCGCGACAACATCGGTGCCAGCGATGGCATCGGCTGGCCGTCGACTGCCGCCGGCAAGGTGGCGGCCGGCGAGGCCAGCGGCAGGCAGGCCGCGACGGCCAGCACCAGCAGTCCGGTCAGCCGCCGGGCGCAGCGGGAAAACGGTGGCGACATGGAGTCCTCCTGGGAACGGTCTGGGCGGGCTTGTTTCGACCAGCATGCCGCGTCGCGGTTCCGTCGGCTCGACCGCCGCCGCGGGACTTTACATCCAGCGGCAGCAGGGTTACTTTGCTTATCCGGTGGCAACCACAACATCTTGTGTTCGATAACCGGCGCAAAAACAAGCACTGGTGTCGAAAGTTGCACTCTCCAGGGGGAGTCGTTGACGTCGGGAAACCGTTGGTGCAAAAACTGGGGGCAGGATTGACGCCTCCGCATGTGCCAGCGACATCGCACGAACGGCATTGCCGTGTCGAATAAAAATAATGCGGGCCGCGAGGCCGCAGTGAGAGGTCAGGAAGCCGATGAGCACAGCGCGTGCGCCAGCCACAAGTCCAGTCAGCAACACGAATCCCGGTGCAGTCATGAAGCCAGCCGCCAACCGAGATGCCGCCGTGGAAATCCCGCTGCAGCCGGCGTCCTACGACATCTGGGACAAGAAGTACCGCCTCAAGGCGAAGTCCGGGGAACCGGTCGACGCCACCATCGACGAAACCTATCAGCGCGTGGCGCGTGCCCTGTCCGACGTGGAAGTCAGCGAGGAGCTGCGTAACCACTGGTACGAGCGTTTCCTGTGGGCGCTGCGTCGCGGTGCGATCCCGGCTGGCCGAATCACGTCCAATGCAGGCGCGCTGGCGCACAAGCCGGCCACTTCAACAATCAACTGCACCGTGTCGGGCACCATCCGTGACTCGATGGACGACATCCTGCAGAAGGTGCACGAGGCGGGCCTGACGCTGAAGGCCGGCTGCGGCATCGGTTACGAATTCTCCACGTTGCGCCCGCGCGGCGCCTACGTGTCCGGCGCCGGTGCGTACACCTCCGGCCCGCTGTCGTTCATGGATATCTACGACAAGATGTGCTTCACCGTCTCCAGCGCCGGCGGCCGCCGCGGCGCGCAGATGGGCACGTTCGACATCAGCCACCCGGACGCCAAGGAGTTCATCCGCGCCAAGCGCGAGGACGGTCGTCTGCGTCAGTTCAACCTCAGCCTGCTGATCACCGACGACTTCATGGAAGCGGTCGAGCATGACCAGGACTGGCCGTTGGTGTTCCCGGTTCACGTCAAGGAAAAGGACGAGGTCGACCTGACCGATCCGACCCAGGTGATCTGGCGCGAATGGCCCACCCACGAGAACTACGTGGACCGCGAGGACGGCCTGGTCGCCTGCAAGGTCTATGGCCACATCCGGGCGCGCCATCTGTGGGACATGATCATGGTGTCCACCTATGACTACGCCGAGCCGGGTTTCATCCTGATCGACAAGGTCAACGAGATGAACAACAACTGGTGGTGCGAGCACATCCGCGCCACCAACCCCTGCGGCGAACAGCCGCTGCCGCCGTACGGCTCCTGCCTGCTCGGTTCGGTCAACCTGACTGGCTTCGTGCGCGACCCATTCGGCCCCAAGGCGCGTTTCGACTGGGACGAATACCGCGAAGTGGTCAAGGTGTTCACCCGCATGCTCGACAACGTGGTCGAGATCAACGGCCTGCCGCTGGAGCAGCAGCGCAACGAGATCATGGGCAAGCGCCGGCATGGCATGGGCTTCCTGGGCCTCGGCTCCACCGCCACCATGCTGAAGATGCGTTACGGCGAGCCCGATGCGGTGGCGTTCACCGAACAGGTCTCGCGCGAGATGGCGCTGGCCGGCTGGGAAGTGGCGCTGGAGCTGGCCAAGGAAAAGGGCCCCGCGCCGATCCTGACCAAGGACTTCAGCGTCACCGGCGACATGCTGCGCAAGCGCCCGGAAATGGTGGCCGACGGTTACAAGGTCGGTGACAGCATTCCCGGTCGCGTGCTGCATGCCAAGTACAGCCGTTACATGCAGCGCATCGCCACGGTGGCGCCGGAACTGGTGGCCGAGCTGGCCGAAACCGGCGCGCGCTTCACCCATCACAGCTCGATCGCCCCCACCGGCACCATCTCGCTGAGCCTGGCCAACAACGCCAGCAACGGGATCGAGCCCAGCTTCGCGCACAGCTATTCACGCAACGTGATCCGCGAAGGCCGCAAGACCAAGGAAAAGGTCGAAGTGCTCAGCTTCGAACTGCTGGCCTACCGTGCGCTGATCAATGCCGACGCCAAGGTGTCCACCGACGAGGTCGCCAACAAGCTGCCGGACTACTTCGTGTCGGCCGACGACATCAGCCCGAAGCAGCACGTCGACGTCCAGGCCGCGTCGCAGAAGTGGATCGATTCGTCCATTTCCAAGACCGCCAACGTACCCACCGATTACCCCTACGAAGACTTCAAGGACATCTACTTTTACGCCTACAAGCAGGGTCTGAAGGGGTGCACCACGTTCCGCTTCAACCCGGCCGCTTTCCAGGGCGTGCTGGTCAAGGATTCCGACCTTGAAAATACCCTCTACCGCTTCGAGCTGGAGGACGGTAGTGTTGTCGAACTGAAAGGCAATGAGCAGGTCGAATACGACGGTGAAATGCACTCCGCCGCCAACCTCTTCGATGCCTTGAAGGAAGGTTATTACGGCAAGTTCTGACCATCGCACGCCCCAGGTGCGCGATAACTCAAGCGGTCCATCGGAGGGGAACACCAGCATGTCCATCGACAACGAAAATGAAGTGAGCGCCGTCACCGCACCGGTGTCGGCCGACGCGTCCGCCGCCAGCTTGCCCGTCCTGCCCGAGGTGCCAGCGGCAACTCCGGCGGCGGCGCCAGCGCCGGCCCGCAAGAAGGCAGCGGCCAGGAAGAAGGCTGCACCGAAGAAGGCTGCCGCGAAGAAGAAGGCAGCACCGAAGAAGGCTGCGGCCAAGAAGAAGGCAGCACCGAAGAAGGCTGCCGCCAAGAAGAAGGCAGCGCCGAAGAAGGCCGCGGCCAAGAAGAAGGCAGCACCGAAGAAGGTGGCGAAGAAGGCCGTCAAGAAGACTGCCGTCAAGAAAAAGGCGTCCACCGCCAAGAAGGCGGTCCGCAAGCCCGCCAAGAAAACCGCCAAGGTGGTGAAGAAGACCGCCAAGGCCACCCGCAAGGTCAGCAGCAAAAAGACGGCCAGCAAGAAGGCCGCGCCGAAGAAGGCGGCAGTCAAGAAGTCCGCCAGCAGGAAAGCCGTCGCCAAGACGGCCAAGAGGTCCACTGCCAGCAAGAAGGCGGGCGTCAAGTCGGCCGCGCGCAAGCCAGCCGCCAGGAAAGCCGCCGCAAGAAAGAGGTAGGCAACACGTTATCCGGCCCGGCGTCCGCGCCGGGTCGGATACTTCACGCACCAGCCGCGTCCACACCGGCATTCATACTCAACGAAGTGAACACCATGGCGATCAAGATCAACAAGAAGATCACGGGCTACAACGTGGTCAAACCCGAAGACAAGGTTGCCGCCACCCCGGCCCCCGCGAGCGCGTCCAAAGACGCCCAGCTGGCCGAAGTGATCCAGATGCACGAAAGCGTGGAGCGCCCGGAAACCCTGGTCGGCTCCACCTTCAAGATCAAGTCGCCGCTGTTCGAGCATGCGCTGTACGTCACCATCAACGACATCATTCTCAATGCCGGCACCAAGCATGAGCAGCGCCGTCCGTTCGAGATCTTCATCAACTCGAAGAACATGGACCACTTCCAGTGGATCGTGGCCCTGACCCGGATCCTGTCCGCCGTGTTCCGCAAGGGCGGCGACGTGGCCTTCATTGGCGAAGAGCTCAAGGCCGTGTTCGATCCGCGTGGCGGCTACTTCAAGTCCGGCGGCGTCTACATGCCCTCCATCGTGGCCGAAATCGGCACCGTGGTGGAGCAGCACATGAAGAACATCGGCCTGATCCACGACCCGGAGATGGACGACTCCACCCGCAAGCTGATCGCCGACAAGCGCAAGGCGTTCGAGGCGCTTGGCGCAAAAAAAAACGCTGAGGTGAGCGCACCGGCTGCTGCGGCGGACGCGGAGGCCGGGGAAGGCGAGGCGCTGACGTTTCCGGCTGGGTCGATGATGTGTGACAAGTGCAATACCAAGGCACTGGTGCTGATGGATAACTGTCAGACTTGTTTGAATTGTGGGTATTCGAAGTGTGGGTGAGGTCAGTCGCAGGTTAAATCGACCGCCTAAGGGTGGCCGAAAGGCCGCCCTTTTTGCTTTTCTGGATCTGATCGGCTGGCACGTTTCTAATGGCTGGGACTTAGGTTGCAGGCTTAGGCTGCGTCAAATCCCTCACGTCTATGAAACGATAGCTCTATGGTGGGATGTAAGAGTGGAGTGCTCGCGGGACAGGCCGCGGCGCTACATCGCATAACGGAACCTACATCGCATTAGGTCTCTAAGGGACATCATCGAGTGGATCTACTGACCTTTACTGCAGAGACAATCAAAGCGCTGGCTTGGCCCGCCTCGGTTCTGCTTCTGGTGATCATGCTCAGAAAGCCAATTGTTGAGCTGATCCCATTGCTTAGAAGGCTTAAGTACAAGGAGCTGGAGCTGGAGTTTTCTCAGGAAGTTGCGGAGCTCAAGGCGGAGGTCTCAACAGCCCCTTACCACCCAGAGATTCCAGTCCAACCGTCTCCTGGTGGTGAGGTGACAGCAATCCACTTGCCCGAGCGGTTAGAGGCTAGGCGAGGCGAACTTGTTCGTATGGTTGGCATCTCGCCGCGCGTAGCAATTATGGAGGCGTGGCTAGAAGTCGAGTCCGCAACTATCGAGGTCGCCCGGTCCTTCTGGAACGTTGCGTCTACTGACGGCTTTAAAAGCTTCCCACGTATGGGCGAGTATTTACTCCAGACCCAGGTCATAGACCAGAATCAGCTTAAGACATTCAGACGCCTGCAGCAGCTTCGCAACACGGCTGCGCACGAGCAAGAGCTACGTCTAAGTGAGGCGGATGCGAGGACCTATGTGGAACTCGCAATAGCGTTGGCGGCCCACATTAGAGCTCACTAGCAGAGGCCTATAAATGCGTTCAAGCCGAAATCGCATCGCTACGCCGTCAGCATGCCAGAGAAGGCTTTCCATGTTGCCAACTACGCGCTGTGATTGAGGTTAAATTAAGCGTTAGGCATCGAAAAACATCGACGGCTCGCGTCACGCTTCAGCATCCGAAAAACTTCACCAGCCAAAATTCAGTGAGATGTAGCCATGAATCTGAAATTCTCTCAGGGCAAAAAGCCAGGAGACCTAGACGGGAACGGCCATCCAATTCAGAGGTACATCGTCCATGGCGGCCGGGAACTTGCGGAAAGACTGGGCCTTCCTAGTGCGCAGTGCCAGTTCTTCGATGAGCCGCCGCATTGGGGCGAACATCGCAAGAATCGAGAAGCAATGTGGGAGCGTTGTGTAACAGTTGGTGCGAGCATGTGTACCCCTAGGCAGTCCTCGTTGCGCCGGCATAGCATGCTGCTGCCTAATAGTGCGTTCGAGGCGGACGGCTCCGCAGCCGCTCCACTTAAGCGTTATACCTTGGGCGTACCATCACGTCATTGAAACTAGGGGGGGTTAAATGTCAGGTTCACATCCGTATATTTCCGGCGCGGGAAACATTGCCAAGATGGTGAGCCACCTTCGCGCATCGTTTCCGGCCACCGTTACATCCGATACTGTAAAAAAGCTCGGAATAGCTCCAAACAATGAAAGCTACGTCATCAATATATTGCAATACATCGGAGTGCTTGATGGCGATGGAAGGAAGGCAGATGAAGCATCTAAAGTTTTCTCCCAACATCAAGACAAAGCGTTTGCATCTGAGTTTTCCAAACTTATAAAGAAAGCCTACTCCGGGCTATTTGATCTTCATGGAGATAC
>DATCMT010000003.1:0-37778 GCA_036563155.1 Rhodanobacter sp. | reverse complement strand
GCCCTACGCGAGCCGTCGCGATTACGCGCTCATTTTCCGCCGCGTTCCATCAGCGCCTTGAGATCGGCGAACGGATTGCCGGTCGCCGGCGGCGCCTGCTCCGCCGCCATCACTCCGCCGCGCACGTGATCGATGTGTCGCGCGTGCTCATTGTCATGGCAATACACGCACAACAGCTCCCAGTTGCTGCCGTCCGCCGGGTTGTAGTCGTGGTCGTGATTGCGGTGGTGCACGGTCAGCTCCTGCAGGTTCGCCCGGGTGAACTCGCGCGCGCAGCGACCACACACCCACGGATACATCTTCAGCGCCCGCTCGCGATAGCCCAATTCGCGCTGTTCCGCATTGCGCCGGGCCTCGGCCACGATCTTGTCCAGTTTGGCGTTGTCGATGACGGGTTTGCTGGGCATGGCGGTAATCCGTTGAAATGTGTGCTTGCTGGGCCGGAAGATAGCGCAATCGTGCGGGTTCCGGCACACCCGGGCCGACCCGGTCAGTGCCGTACGCCAGCGTTCTCCCGTTCCCTCGCGTGACTGTATACTGGGACGCTTCCGTGCCATGAATTGCAGCGAATGAACCCCAACTTCCTCGATTTCGAACAACCCATTGCCGAACTGGACGCGAAGATCGATGAGCTTCGCCACGCCAGCGACGGCCAGGCGTTCAATATCGACGAGGAAGTGGCCCGCCTGCGCCAGAAGGTGAAGGTGAAGACGGCGGACATCTTCCGCAACCTCAATTCGTGGCAGACCACCCAGCTTTCACGCCACCCGGCACGGCCCTACACGCTCGACTACATTGGCGTGATCTGCGAGGAATTCCACGAGCTGGCCGGCGACCGCATGTACGCCGAGGACGCCGCCATCGTCGGCGGGCTGGGCCGCATCAATGGCCGACCGGTGGTGATCATCGGGCACCAGAAGGGCCGCGACACCAAGACCAAGGTACGCCGCAACTTCGGCATGCCGCGCCCGGAGGGCTATCGCAAGGCGCTACGCCTGATGAAGATGGCCGAGCGCTTCGGCCTGCCGCTGCTGACCCTGATCGACACCCCCGGAGCCTATCCCGGCGTGGGCGCCGAGGAGCGGGGCCAAAGCGAGGCAATCGCCCGCAACCTGATCGAGATGGCCGAGCTGAAGGTGCCCATCATCTGCACCGTGATCGGCGAAGGCGGCTCCGGCGGCGCACTGGCCATCGGCGTGGGCGACCGCACCAACATGTTGCAGTACTCCACCTATTCGGTGATCTCGCCGGAAGGCTGCGCCTCGATCCTGTGGAAGAGTCCGGACAAGGTAAAGGACGCCGCCGAGGCGCTGGGCATGACCGCGCCACGCCTGTTTGAACTGGGTCTGGTCGACAAGGTCATCCGCGAGCCACTGGGCGGCGCCCATCGCAACCCGCGTTCGATCGCCATCCGCCTGAAGGCCGTGCTGCTCAAGCAACTCGACGAACTCGAGGCAATGCCGATCACCGACCTGCTCGAGCAACGCTACAAGCGTCTGCGCAGCTACGGCGCCTATCAGGAATAGGCTATCGCTTCCTCGCGGCTCCGGGCACCCGCTCCGCTCTTGGCGCTAACATCGGATCACCTCCAGTCTGCCGAGACCCACCATGGCCCATGACAAACTTGCCGTCCTGATTGACGCCGACAATGCCCGTCCGGCGATCGTCGAAGGTCTGCTGGCTGAGATCGCCAAGTACGGCACCGCCCATGTGAAGCGTATCTACGGCGACTGGACCAAGCCTGACCTCAACGGCTGGAAAGAAGTATTGCTGCGCTATTCGATCCAGCCGATCCAGCAGTTTCGCTACACGGTGGGCAAGAACGCCACCGACTCGGCCATGATCATCGACGCCATGGACCTGCTCTACGCCGAGCGCTTCGACGGCTTTTGCATCGTCTCCAGCGACAGCGATTTCACCCGGCTGGCCTCGCGCATCCGCGAATCGGGGCTGACCGTCTACGGTTTCGGCGAACGCAAGACGCCCGAACCGTTCCGCACTGCCTGCGACAAGTTCATCTACACCGAAGTCCTGGCCGGCACCTCGACCAGCACTGCCGAAACCGGGGCGCCACCGAAGAAGCGCACCGCCAGGGAACTGCGCGGGGATACCCAGCTGATGAACCTGCTGCGGAATGCAATCGAGGCGGCGTCGGACGAGAGCGGCTGGGCGAGCCTGGGCCCGATCGGCAGCATCATCAACAAGCAGTCCCCGGACTTCGACTCGCGCAACTACGGCTACGCCAAACTCAGCGGACTGATCAAGGGCATCGGCCTGTTCGAGGCCGAGGAACGCCAGATCGGCAACGGCAAGCACATCTACGTGCGCCAGCGCACCGCGAAAAAATGAGCCGTCCAACGTGAGCGATACGCTGCACCGGTATCTGCTTGCCGCGCTGGCGGCGACAGCCGTGGCACCGTTGTGCGTGGCCTTCAGCGGCGGTCCCGACTCCACTGCCCTGCTGCATGCGTTGGCGCAGTTGCCACCGGCACGCGAGCGCGGTCTGCGCGCGCTGCATGTCGAGCACGGCTTGCATGCCGACAGCACAAGCTGGGCCACGCACTGCCAGGATTTCTGCCATGCGCTGCACTTACCGTGCGAGGTGTTGCCGGTACAGGTAGACCAAGGCTGTGGCCTGGGCCTGGAAGCGGCCGCGCGCGAGGTGCGCCACGCCGCGCTGGCCGCGCATCTGGGCGAGGGCGAATACCTGCTGTTCGGCCATCACCGCGACGATCAGGTCGAGACCGTGCTGCTGAAGCTGCTGCGCGGTGCCGGCCCGGACGGGCTCGGCGGCATGCGCACGCTGCGTGCATTCGGCCGCGGCCAGCTGTGGCGCCCGCTGCTTGCACTGCCGCGACAGGTGCTGCTGGACTATGTCGAAGCGCATCGGCTGACCTGCATCGACGATCCATCCAACGCCGACACCCGTCTGGCGCGCAACCGACTACGTCACGAGATCCTGCCCCGATTGCAGCGCTACTGGCCACAGGCATCGGACTCGATCCTGCACAGCGCCGCACTCAGCCGGGCCGCCGCCGACGTGCTGCGTACGCAGTGGCTGGCCGCGTTTGCCGACCTGCACGATCAGGCCAGTGGCAGCCTGGATGCCAAAGGCTGGCTCGCATTGGCGCCCGCGCTGCGCGAGCCCCTGCTCGACCATTGGTTGCACGCACGCGGCCGCAGCGCGCCAACCACCGCGCAGCGCCGGCAGATCGAACGGCAATGCCTGGCGCGTAGCGATCGGCTGCCGTGCGTGCGCTGGGATCGCACCGAACTGCATGTCTGGAAGGATCGGCTGTGGGCCCTGCCACTTGCACCAGCAATCGACGACGGTTGGCTGGCCCACTGGCACGGCGAACCCTTGACCCTGCCCGATGGCGGTGAGCTGTCGCTGAGCGATCCAGGCGCGCGCCTTGCACCGCCCTTGCAGGTGCGCCTGCGGCGCGGTGGCGAACGGATCAAACCCGATGGCGACCCGCACACGCGCGAACTGCGTGACCTGTTCCAGCAGGCGCAGTTGCCCCCGTGGCAGCGCCAGGTCTGTCCGCTGCTGTATGCCGGCGATGAGCTGGTGGCGGTCGCCGACCGCTGGGTCAGCGGGCGCGGTGCGGCGATTTTCCATGAGGCGGGCGCAGAACCACGCTGGCAGACCGGTCGCCGATAATCAGCGCGGCCAGTCACCTCTGCGCTATCCCCCGCCCCCTCGCGATTGATTCCCGACGCCCGCTGCGCTAGCGTTGCTGGCCATGGCAAAGACCGCTCCCGCAACCGGCAAGACCCCACCCGTCGCCGACTTCGAACACTCTCTCGACGAGCTGGAACAGCTGGTCGCGAAGATGGAAGGCGGCGACATGAGCCTCGATGAATCGCTGGCGTCGTTCGAGCGGGGAATTGGCCTGTTCCGCCACTGCCAGCAGTCGTTGGAACAAGCCGAATTGCGCGTGCGCCTGCTGCTTGACCCCGATGCTCCAGACAGCGCCCAACCGTTTGAACCCGAACCCTGATTCCACCGAACCCGGCCCCGCGCTCCAGTCACTGACCCTGCGTGCCGAGCAGGCACTGGAGCGTTGCCTGCCGCCCGCCCAGCACTCCCCCACCGAGCTGCACCGTGCGATGCGCTACGCCGTCCTCGGCGGCGGCAAACGCTTGCGTCCGCTGCTGGTTTACGCGACCGGGGATGCGCTGGGCGCGGAAGGTGACTCGCTGGACGCAGCGGCCTGCGCGGTGGAATTGATCCACGCCTACTCGCTGGTCCACGATGACCTGCCTGCCATGGACGACGACGCCTTGCGCCGTGGTCGGCCCACCTGCCATGTCGCGTTCGGCGAGGCCATGGCGATTCTCGCGGGTGACGCATTGCAGGCGCTGGCGTTTGAACTGCTCGCCGAGGATGCCGCCAAACGTGTCGATCCGGCCGTTGGCGTCGCCATGCTGCGCTCGCTGGGCCGTGCCTGCGGCGCCGAAGGGATGGCTGGTGGCCAGGCGCTGGATCTGGCCGCCGTCGGACGATCACTGACGCTGGGCGAGTTGGAACACATGCACGCCTGCAAGACCGGCGCCCTGATCCGCGCATCCGTGCGACTGGGCGCGCTGGCCGCCGGCGCGGACGATGAAACCCTGCGCAGCCTGGACCTGTACGCCCAGGCGGTCGGCCTCGCATTCCAGGTGCGCGACGACATCCTGGACGTGGAAGGCGAATCCGCGGTCATCGGCAAGACCGCCGGCAAGGACGCCGCAGCCGCCAAGCCGACCTTTCCGTCGATTCTCGGCCTCGACGCCTCGCGCGCGCGCCTGGCCGCACTCACCGACGCGGCACTGACCGCGCTGGCACCGCTGGGCGACCACGCCGGATTGCTGCGCGAACTGGCCCTGTACGCCGCCCACCGTCAGTACTGAGCAGGTACCGGCTCGCGAAAAGGGCGGCTTGCGCCGCCCTTTTTCATCGCGCGCCCAGCAACCTCATTTGACCAGCCGCAGGGAGAACGGGTAGCGGTAGGTGGTGCCTTCGTTCGCCTTCATCGTGCCGATGATCACGAACACCAGCCACAGGATCACCAGCGCCGGCAACAACAGGAAACCGATCAGCACAAAAACCAGGATCCAGCACACGATGGCGGCAATCGCCACGGTGATGTTGAAATTCAGTGCCTCCTTGCCCTGGTCGTTGACGAACGGCATGGTGTCTTTCTTGATCAGCCACATCACCAGCGGTCCGATGATGCTGCCAAACGGGATCACCACACCGGCCAGGGCGGACAGATGGGTGAACATCGCCCACTGACGCTCCTCGGCAGACGGCACTCCACCGGCGGGTGGTTCGCTTGCTGGCGGTTCATTCGACGGGGGCGGAACGGCGGACTCGGGTGGAACGCTCATGCGTGTCTCCTCGGTAGTCTGGATTTGCCTCGACGACTTGCCGGCAAAAACCGGTCACCTCGATCCTAGCAAGCATCGTGTTGTTTTGTCGCATGACTGGCGGGCTATGCCGGTGCACCAGCCGGGACGCCTGCCCCGCGCGCCGCAGCCTGACCCGGGCCGGCATCGTGCAAGCCTGGAAACAACTTCCGGACTACTCGCCGGCCACGGTCATGCGCTCCAGCAGCACCGAGCCGGTGAGGACGTGCGAGCGCGGGTCGACATCGGAGCCCACCGCGACAATCCCGGCAAACATGTCGCGCAGGTTGGCGGCTATGGTGATGCCTTCCACCGGGTACGCGATCTGCCCGTTCTCCACCCAGAAACCCGCGGCGCCGCGTGAATAGTCGCCCGTGACGAGGGACACGCCCTGCCCCATCACCTCGGTCACCAGCAGGCCGGTGCCCAGGCGTTGCAGCATGCCGGCGAAGTCCGAATGTTCGCCGTCCGCCGCACCGGCCTCCACGATCAGGTTGTGCACGCCGCCGGCATTGCCGGTGGATTCCAGACCCAGCTTGCGCGCCGAATAGCTGCCCAGCAGGTAACGCGCCAGCACGCCACCTTCGACCAGCGCGCTGTCACGGGTAGCCACGCCTTCGGAATCGAAATTGGCCGAGCCGTGCCCGCGTGGCAGATGCGGCCGCTCGCAAACGTCGAGCCACGCGGGCATCACCGGCTTGCCGACCTGCTCAAGCAGGAAGCTGGCCCGCCTGTACAGCGAGCCACCACTGACGGCCCCCAGCAGGTGGCCGATCAATCCGCGCGCCAGCTCCGGCACATACAACACCGGGCAATGACGCGTGGATAGACCGCGCGCGCCCAGCCGCGCCAGCGTCCGTTCGGCAGCCTTGTCACCCAGCGCTTTTGCACTGATGAAGTCATCGGCGGCCCGCACGCTGTCGTACCAGTAATCGCGTTGCATGCCTCCGTCCGCGTCGTCGGCGATCAGCGCCAGCGAAAGCGAATGTCGGGTGCCGCGCTCGCGCCCCACAAACCCGTGCGAATTGGCATACACCGCCAGCGCTTGCCCCGCCTGCACCCCAGCGCCGTCGGAATTGCTGATTCCCGCATGGCTGCGTCCGGCCGCCTCGATGGCGATGCCCAGCTCGATGGCGCCTGCCGTGTCGATGTCCCATGGGTGCCACAGATCCAGGTCCGGGAACTGCGTGGCCATGCGCGCCGCGTCGCCAAGCCCAGCGGCGGGATCCTCCTCGGTGTATCGCGCGATCGCGCAGGCCTGTTCGATCGTGGCCTGGATCGACGCGGGGTTCAGGTCAGCGGTGCTGGCCGACCCCTTGCGCTGCCCGAAGTAGACCGTAAGCCCGAAACCGCGGTCCCGGGTGTGCTCCACCGTCTCCACTTCGCCCAGGCGCACGTTCACGCTCAGTCCGGTGTCGATGCTGGCGGCCACCTCGGCCTGGCTGGCCCCGGCCGCACGGGCGCGGCGAACGACGTCCTCGGCCAGTTCCGTCAGACGGTCGAGCTCTGAATCACTACGATCCGGCAGATTCCGGTCCGGGCTGATGGCGACTTCACTCACGTTCGGGCATTCCTGACTGTCAGACGGGTAGAATAAGCGGTTCGCGGCCGTTGGCTCCCGAACTGGGGGCGCGCCAGCGAAATGAAAAGACCAGCGGGACACCCCATGCAACCAGCCGCCGGCATCTATCGCCACTACAAGGGTCAGCGCTACCGCGTGCTGGGCACCGCGCAGCACAGCGAGACGATGGAGCTGCTGGTGGTCTACCAGGCACTCTACGGCAATCGTGGGTTGTGGGTGCGCCCGGCAGCCATGTTCGGCGAAAACGTCCAGATCGACGGCAAGGCAGTGGCCCGCTTCGCACTGGAAACACCTGACCCGCAGCCTCGCGGGCACGATCCGCACCCCTGACCCGTCATCACCCCCGGAACGACTCCGTGAAGCCCAGCCGCAGCCGCAATCAAACCGAACTTGACGAGCAGGACTACGGTCCCAGCCGCACGCAGCTACGCCGCGATGCGCTGGCCGTGCTGGCCCTGGCACAGCAATTGATCGATCTGCCGCCGAGCAGGTTGGCCAAACTCGACATGCCTGACGATGTCCGCCGCGAGATCGACATCACCCAACGCACGAGCGCCCACGGTGCCAGGAAGCGCCAGCTCGCCTTCCTGGCAAAGGTGATGCGTCGCTACGACGCGGAAGACTTCGCCATGGTGCGGGCAGAGCTGGGTGAGAACCGCGAGAAACAACGCCAGGAAACCGCCTCGATGCATCGAATGGAAGCCCTGCGGGAGCGCCTGATCGCCGAGGAGGAATCCGCCCTGCCCGAACTGATCAATGAGTATCCGCAGCTCGATCGTCAACGCTTGCGCTCGCTGATCCGTCAGGCGCGCGCGGAAAAGGAAACACCAGGCAAGCCACCCAAGGCCTACCGGGAAATCTTCCGGCTGCTGAAGGAGCTGGTCCAGGACGAGTCTGCCGCCGACATCTGAATCGGCGCCGCGGCGGAGCCACTCAGGGCGAGTATCTGGCGATGCGCCGCCATCCAGGCCGCAATCGGTTGCCCTTGGACCACACGGACCGTGCCAGCGAAGCCCCGCCGCGCCATGAACAAACGGCCGCCCCTGTTCGCCGGGCTGGGGCACCGCACGGCTGCGAACAGCCGCCCCTCCCAACAACCGGCAACCCGCGCCCAGACCCAGGCCCGCCCACGGGCACGACAACAGGGTGGTGCCACAGGGCTGTTAGCCGATGCGCACTCAACGAACTGGACTCAGAGGTGACGCAGCTGTCTGTGACAATTGACGTTCACGCCGCCGCGGGCATAGGCTGAAGATCACCCCCTCGACACCGTGCGAGCCCTCCGATGACCCTGGACTTCAGCATCACCCTCAGCGACGCGGATTTGCAGCAGTTCGTCAATGCACGCAGCCACCGATCCAAGAAAGCCCGTGAAAAGGCCCGCAAGGAAGGCCCCGCCAGCATCATCGCCGCCGCGCGTGAGGCGCTCAAGGAAGCCCGCGCCACGAGCCTGCCCGAGTTCGTGGCAACCCGTCTCAACCATCTGGACACGATCATCGCCATGGTCGAGGACGTCGGCTTCGGCCTGCCCCAGGAGAACCTCGACAACGCGTTGGCCACACTGGCCTATTTTTCCAGTGCCGAGGACATCGTGCCAGACGGTGTTCCCATCCTGGGTTACCTCGACGACGCGATCGTGATCGAATTGTGTGCCCGCGAGCTGCAACCCGAAATCGACGCGTATGAGGATTTCAGTCGCTGGCGCGACAACGAGGCAACGCGCCGGGGCGTCAGCACGGCCGGGCTGACGCTGGGCCGGGTCGAGTGGGCTGAGGCCCGCCGGGAAGAGGCCCTCGAGCGGATCCATCGCCGCCGCGACGAGTCCTACACCGGCGGCTGGGCCCCCATGCTGTTCAGGGTGCACTGACCGGCTGAACTTCCCCAGACGATAGGGGCTCTTCGGCGCCCCTTTCGTGCATGAAACCAACCAGTCCGGTGGTACCGGACAGGCGTCGGCTCGCCTTACGAGGCGGTTCCACCTACCGTCATCATGTCAATTTTCAGCGTCGGTTGGCCCACGCCCACCGGCACGCTCTGCCCGTCCTTGCCGCACACGCCCACACCCTGATCCAGGGCCAGATCATTGCCGATCATCGAGACCCGATTGAGCACGTCCGGGCCGGAACCGATCAGGGTGGCGCCTTTCACGGGCGCCGTGATGCGACCGTCCTCGATCAAGTACGCCTCGCTGGCGGAAAACGTGAACTTGCCGTTGGTGATGTCGACCTGGCCACCACCAAAATTCGGTGCGTACAGTCCTTTCTTGACCGACCGGATAATCTCGCCCGGATCATGCGTGCCGGCCAGCATGTAGGTGTTGGTCATGCGGGGCATGGGCAGCGCCGCGAACGATTCGCGACGCCCGTTACCGGTCGGCGCCATACCCATCAGACGGGCATTGAGCTTGTCCTGCATGTAGCCTTTGAGAATGCCATCCTCGATCAGAGTGGTGCACTCCGTAGGGGTGCCTTCGTCGTCGATGCTGAGCGAGCCGCGACGGCCGGCCAGGGTGCCGTCGTCGACGATGGTCACACCTTTCGCGGCCACGCGCTGACCGATGCGGCCGGAAAACGCAGAACTGCCCTTGCGGTTGAAATCCCCCTCCAGACCATGGCCGATCGCTTCATGCAACAGGACGCCAGGCCAGCCCGGGCCCAACACCACGGTCATCTGTCCGGCCGGCGCGTCGACGGACTCGAGATTCACCAGCGCCTGGCGCACGGCCTCGTCGGCGAAGGCCAGCGCGCGACCCTTTTCGATCAGTTCGCGATAGCCGTAGCGCCCACCGCCGCCAGCGTAACCCTGCTCGCGGCGACCATTCGCTTCGGCGATCACCTGGATATTGATGCGCACCAGCGGGCGCACGTCGGCGGCCAAGGTGCCATCCGAAGCGGCAATCAGGATCGTGTCCATGGTCGCGGCGAGGCTGACGATGACCTGCTTGATGCGTGGATCACGCGAACGCGCATAGGCGTCGACTTCGCGCAGCAGGGCAATCTTGTCGGGATTGGGCAGGCTCTCGACCGGGTCGATTGCCGGGTACAGCTGGCGCGCGCCGTTCAGTGCCAGCGGCTTGCCTGCGCCGCGGCCGTCGTGGGCGATGGCGCGGGCAGCCCTGGATGCCTCCAGCAACTGCGGCAGCACGATCTCGTCGGAATAGGCAAAGCCGGTTTTCTCACCGGACACCGCGCGCACGCCAACGCCCTGTTCGATCGAGTGGCTGCCATCCTTGACGATCCCCTCCTCCAACGTCCATGACTCGCTTCGCGAATGCTGGAAGTACAGGTCGGCGGCGTCGATCGACGGCCCCATCAATTGGGTAAAAACACGGTCAAGGTCACCGGTGGCGATGCCACCGGGGGACAGCAGCTTGCTTTCGGCAAGGGCAATCAAGGAATCCATGGGGCGCCTGGTCTGTGGTCGAACTCGAACTATCCCACATGGGGCTGGCAGGGGTTGCTTTAAAGCGCGGATGCGGGTGGCTGCTGGACCGAGCCCGCGGCGGCCGGTGACGGAATGCCCGGCGGCGAGGCAGGCAGATGAGGCGCTGACAACGGCGCAGTGACCCCGCTGGCGGCCGGCGGCGTGGCGGATGGGTTCAGCAGCGGTGCCGGCGGCGCCACCAGGGTACCCTGCTTCTCGAGCAAGGTCATGACGGGATCGTCCCAGCTGCCGGTCACCCGATAACGCGCGCTGGCGGCCTGATTCAAGCCCTTCCCAACCAACCCTTGCACCGCGAAGCCCGCTGCCGCGCCGATCGGGCCGCCGACTACGGCGCCGACCAGGGGCAGGCTGTTGCCCACGTGAGGCACCACCAGCATCTGCTGGTCGTAATCCCGGGCGCGCAGGCCGGTGCGTCCGGTGACACGGATGTTGGCGGAAGGGCCTGCAATCACCAGGTTTTCGGTCGTCGCGTTGCCGTCGGCCAACCTGAAGTCACCGGTGATCGAATCGAACGCCAGGCCCTTGCCAAACACGTCGCCAAAATCCAGGGTGAGTCGGCGCGGTAGTTCGGCCAGCGACACCAGGCCGAGCAGCCGGCCGACGCCGGGGGACGCCGCCTCCGGAATGCGCCCGTCGTTGACCTGGATGCTGAGCGTGCCGTCCATGGTCACCAGCGATATCCCGCTTGGCGCGCCCGGCCAACTGGCGTCGAGCTGGTTGCGTGTCCTGCCACCGCCGACCAGCCCGTCGTAACCGAGTGCCCCCATCATCGCGCCGAGATCTTCGGCCGCAAAGTTGATCCGCATGTGCGTGCGGCTGTGGTTGGCGTCACCGTTCCAGTCACCGCTGGCATTGATCTGAACGCGGCTGGACAGCGCTCGCAATTGTTCGATGTGCAGTCCGTCTGGCGTCGGCCAGGTTTCCAGTCGCGCCTCGCCCAGTTTCGCCTCGCCCATGCGCAAATCGCCAACCCAGACATGGAACGGTGGCAACGCGGCGGGATTGATTCCCGTATTGGCTGGATCGGGCGCCATGGCAACCGGGACCGCAACAGCGGGCGTGCTGCCGGCAGCAGCAGGCAGTTGCGCGGTCGTGGCTTGCGCCACAGCGACGGAGCCTGCGGCAGCCGGAGCGGGGCCGGCGGCCGACGCTTTCGCCGGCTCTCTGGCCGCCTCGACGGTGGCGCCGGCCGGCCAGTACAGGCGCGTCAACCGGACGGTGACGCCACGCTTGTCCAGCTCCCGCGTCGGCACGCTGTAGCTGCCCAGCATCGCCGGGCCGTCCACGTCCACACTCAGCACACCAGGCTCCAGCGAGGCATCCAGCTTCAGCGGGCCCAGCGTGCGGCCGAACCATTCCGCCTGGTCGGTACTGATATTGAGGCTCTCCAGGCCCGGCCCCTCGCCGCTGCTGCCAGCGACGGCACGCTGAACCCAGCCGGTCACATCGAACCGCCTGGCGTGACCACGAATGCGCAAATCGCGTGAGGGCAGGGTTTCAGGCACCTGCTCACCGAACACCAGGGTGGCCGCCAGAGGATGCTGGTCATCCTCGGGCAGGCGCAGATAGCCGCGCATTGCCTGACCCAGCGCAAAGCGCACCTGGCTGCCGGTGACCGGCAGGCCCATGCTCAGGTGCAGCGGCAAGCTGGCCGATGAGGGCTTGTCCAGCGGCGCCGGCAATGCCAGCGCGATGCCCTGCAAGGACGAATCGGCGCTGAGCGTCTGCGTGACCGCGTCGCTGCCCGGAACACGCGTCATGCGGAAGCCAATCTCGAATGGGCTGCGCCCCTCGCCGATCTGACCCAGCCACGCCAGAGTCGGATAGTCCTGTACCAGTTCATCGAGGCGATAATTCCCGCGCAATTGCGCCGCAAGCACGGTGGCTGGGTCGGCATTGGCGCGTCCGATCGACAGATGCAGCGTCGACGGCTGACCACGAAAGCTGGCATCCAGCGGTCCGGCGTCAAGGCCATGCAAGTCAAACCTCAGCGGACCGGCAAGTTTATCCAGTTTGAGATTCCACTCCGGCGCGCTGAGGTCGGCGTTCTTCAACTGCACCTGTCCATCCAGGCGCGGCTCTTCGCCGGTGTCGCCCGGCGGAAAAGTCAGGTGGAAGCTGAAGGTGCCAGCACCACCCAGCTTCAGCTTGGCCAGAGTGCCGGCCTGGTCCACGCCGACTGGGCTCTTGCGCACAAACTCCATCAGGCTGGCGCCGCTGCCGTTGCCCCGTACATTGAGGTCCAGCAGCGGCTCGTGGAAGTCCGGGATCAGGGCCACGGCATGCTCGGCATTCACGCTCAACGAGCGCCCGCCCTCGGCCTCGACCAGCATGCCGTTGTTGATAAACGTGGCCACCGCACTGACGCCTTCGGCAATCGGCCAGCCCTCGCCGTAATCGAGGGTGAGCTCACTGATCACCGCCCGCGCTTCGAAGCGGCCCTCGTGGTGCGGGAACGGCCAGTGATGCATATCGCCGCGCAGCACCACCTTCGCCTCGTCGACCTGCCCGCCCTGCAAGCCACGGTCGAGCCAGTCGACGGTACTCGCCGGCATCACGTCCACCGGCCAGAACAGCTTCGCGGCAACCACGTCGGCGTGCTCCACTTCGGCAACCATGTCGATGAAAGGCGCGCCGCCTTGTGCCGGCACGACCAACTCGCCACGAACCTGCCCGGCGTAACCGGCCCCTGCAAAATCCAGCGCGTCGGCGCCGATGTGCCAAGCGCCGTCTTGCGGCCAGAACGCCATCGTGGCCGCCAGGTTCGACAGGACGAACGGTTGGCGAAACGAATGCGGCAGCGCCACGGTCGTGGCCTGCGCCGGTAGCTCCAGCGACAGCGCCTCGGCATCCCCGCGTAACTCACCATGCAAACTGCTGACCCCCGGCAACTTGTCGACCGGGTCGATGCCCAGCCCATCGAAGGCCAGATCGACCGAAGCCAGGCCGCCGGCCTGCGTCCAGTGCAGCGCCAGGCGCCCGATCTCGCCACGGGGGTTGCCCGCGCTCAGCCAGCCCGCGATAGCCGGCGACAGCTGCGGTTTCAGGGCCAGCCAGGGCAACAGCGGGGCCAGCTGCAGCTTGCTCGCCACCAGATCCACGCCCGCTCGCTCGGTGCCAGGCTCATGCAGTGTCAGCGCCAGCGCGCCGCCATCGCCTCCGGCCCAGCGCACGTCATAACCTTCGGCCAGTCGGCGCACCCCGGCCAGTCCGCGCAACGTCGCCACATGGGTTGTGCTGCCGTCAGGCGATGTTACGGCCAGCGCGGCAAGATCCAGGCGCACCAGGCTGTGGCTGAGTTCACCGTGATCCCAATCCAGCCAGGCACTGACCTGGCCGCGACCGTGGTCGACCGCAAAACCGCCCAGCTCGACGCCATCCAGAAGCGGTTTCAGGTCGACGCCATCGACGTTGACCCACATCTTGCCCGCGCGACCGTCATCACTGAACCGGCCTACCGTGCGCACGGCTGCCTCCACGCCCTCACGCCGCAGCACGCCACCGAAGCGCAATTGATTTCCTTGATGGCTCAGGCGCAACCGTTTCGACTGCATCGCGTAATGTCGATCCAGCACGGTATCGGTGACCACCACGCGCAGGTCCTGCAGCCACAAGTCCATGGACACGCGCCCGAACGACGGCGTCTCACT
The DNA here is from genome assembly GCA_036563155.1 of Rhodanobacter sp. Taxonomy (GTDB): domain Bacteria; phylum Pseudomonadota; class Gammaproteobacteria; order Xanthomonadales; family Rhodanobacteraceae; genus Rhodanobacter. The sequence continues at coordinate 23,708 of DATCMT010000003.1, read as the reverse complement.
TTCGCTGCCGCCAGCCACGCCGATGCCATTGACGTGCCAACCCGTGGCGTCGCGCAACAGATTGAGCTGCAAGTCGCGCACATGCAGATTGAGCAGATGCCGCGATGGCAACAGCCATCCGCCGAAGTCGAGCTTCAATTCGGACTCGGGCAGCTCCAGCACGGCACCAGCCTCGCCCTGCGCGGCCCCGATGCGGACGTTGCGCAACGTGAATTCCGGGCCGGACAGCGTCCAGCGACCCTCCATCGAGGCAAAGCTGACCGGGCGCTGCAGCCGCGCGCTCATCTGCATGGCCACCCAGTCAGGGTGGCGTGCCAACAGCGGCAACAGCAATTGTGCCAGCGCCGCCATCACGGCAAGCACAATGACCGTAACGCCGACAGTCCAGCCGCAGGCGCGGCTACACCGGTGCAGCCGTCGCCGCCAGGACGCGCTCACGCGCCGCGATCCTGTACCGATTTACAGCAAAACGACATCAAACTGTTCCTGCGAATAATGCTCTTCAGCCTGAAAGCGTATGCTTTTGGAGATGAACTCTTCCAGTTCGGCCACCGCGCTCGACTCCTCTTCGAGGATCCGATCGACCACACCCGGGTTGGCCATCACCAGCAGCTTATGCGCGTTGAACTGGCGCACTGCACGGGTGATCTCGCGGAAAATCTCGTAAGTGACCGTCTCGGCGGTCTTCAGCAGGCCCCGCCCATGGCAAGCCGGACACGGTTCGCACAACTGACGGGCCAGGCTCTCGGTGGTGCGTTTGCGAGTCATCTCGACCAATCCAAGCGCCGACATCGGATACACCGTGGTCTTGGCGTGGTCACGCGCCAACCCCTTGCCCAGCATGCGCAGCACCTGTCGTTTGTGTTCGTCATCCACCATGTCGATGAAATCAATAATGATGATTCCGCCCAGGTTGCGCAGACGCAGTTGGCGCGCCGCGGCTTGGGCCGCCTCGAGGTTCGTGCGATACACGGTTTCTTCGAGGTTGCGGGTACCAAGATAGGCGCCCGTGTTGACGTCGATGGTGGTCATTGCCTCGGTCTGATCCACGATCAGGTAACCACCCGACTTCAGCGGCACCTCCTTCTTCAGCGCGCGCTGCATCTCGTCCTCGACGCCGTACAGGTCGAAAATCGGCCGCTCGCCGTCGTAGTGCTCGACCCGGTCGTCAAGTTGGGGCATGAACTTGTGCACGAACTTCACGACATTGTCGAACGTGGCACGCGAGTCGACCCGCACCTTCTCGATATCCTCGTTGAGCATGTCGCGCAGGCTGCGCAGCGGCAGCGAAAGCTCTTCGTAAACGCGCTCGCCGGTCTTGGCCTTGGCGATATTCTCCTGCACAACCCGCCACACCTTGCCCAGGTAGGTCACGTCGAAGGCAAGCGAGTCGGCGCTTTGACTCTCCGCATTGGTACGCACGATATAACCGAGCGGGGCCTCACCGATCAGCGGCGTGAGCACGTCGCGCAGGCGCTGCCGTTCGACCTCGTCCTCGATCCGCGCGGAAATGCCCAACGTGCGCGCGTAAGGCAGCAACACCAGGTAACGCGAAGGGATCGACAGGTGGGTCGACAGGCGCGCCCCCTTGGTGCTGATCGGATCCTTGACCACCTGGACCACGATTTCCTGGCCTTCATGTACAAGCTCGCTGATCGACGGAACGTTGCCGTTGCCATTACCGTGACCGTCGGACTCGACACCTTCGGCCGGCGGCGGTCGCACGATGTCCGAGGCATGCAGGAAGGCGGCCCGCTCCAGCCCGATTTCCACGAATACCGCTTGCATGCCCGGCATCACCCGTTGCACGCGCCCCTTGTAGATGTTGCCGACATAACCACGTTTGGACGCGCGTTCGACATGGACTTCCTGCAACATGCCGTTCTCGACCACACCGACCCGAGTCTCGCGCGGGGTCACGTTGATCAGGATTTCTTCGCTCACTGAATACTCCCAAGACTGGCTATCTTTATAGCGGTGCGGCCGCAGACTGTCGATGAACTGCGCCATGGAACCCGCATTCAGCGACGGGATGACGCAAAATGGGCGATGACGTGCAGGCATGCCGTCATCACAAGGTTCACCCGGGAGATCCACGATGGCGACACCGATTCTGCTGGCCTGGAGCGGTGGCAAGGACTGTTTGCTGGCTTTGCAGCGATTGCTGGCCGACCCGCAATGGCAGGTAATCGCCCTGCTGACCACGGTCAATCGCAATTATCTGCGCGTCGCCATGCACGGCACGCCGCGCGAGGTGCTGCTGGCCCAGGCCGCCGCCCTGAACTTGCCTTTGCTCGAAGTGATGCTGGACTGGCCCGGTAGCAACCAGGCTTACGAGGAAGCCCATGCGCAGGCCCTGGTGGAGGCCCGCCGGCGGTGGCCGGGGGTCCGCCATTGCGCGTTCGGCGACCTGTATCTGGAGGACGTGCGGGACTATCGCGTGCGCCAGCTTGGCCGCGAGAACTGGCGCGCGGTGTTTCCGCTGTGGGGCGAGGACACCGCGGCCTTGGCGCGCCGCTTCGTGGGCGAGGGACACCGCGCGATGCTGTGCTGCGTCGATACGCAGCAGTTGGACGCCGCGTACTGCGGCCGCCGGTACGACGCCGCCCTGCTCGATGCGCTGCCGGCGGGTGTCGACCCCTGCGGGGAACGGGGCGAATTCCACACCCTGAGCTACGCCGGGCCGCTGTTCCGTCATCCGCTGAAATTGCGCCGCGGCGAATCCGTACTGCGTGACGGGCGCTTCCAGTTCACCGACTTCTTGCTGGACGACGATGCAGCCAGAGGCTGACCAGCACGTCCTGCCCGACGTGCTGCAGCCGGGCCTGGTGCTGGTGTTCTGCGGCACGGCCGCCGGCAAGCGTTCGGCCGCGGACCACGCCTACTACGCCCATCCGGGCAACCTGTTCTGGCGCGCCCTGTTCGAGTCAGGCCTGACGCCGTGCCAGTTGGCGCCAGCGGACTTCCCGCAACTGCCCAGCATCGGCATCGGCCTGACCGACCTGGCCAAGCACCACAGCGGCAACGACGCCGAGTTGCCTCGCGATGCCTTCGACGCACACGCGATGCTGGCCAAGGTCAAACACCACGCGCCACGCCTGCTGGCCTTCACCAGCAAGAATGCGGCGCGAGCCGCGCTCGGCCACGCCACTGGCTACGGGCTGCTGGACGAGACCGTCGGTTCGACCCGCCTGTTCGTGCTGCCGTCACCGTCCGGACAGGCGCGCGGGCACTGGGACCTTGCGCCGTGGCGGACCCTGGCGGGGCTGTACCGCGCCCTGCGGGCAAGTCCTGGCTAGCCGGACGCCAGCTCAGTCAACCGGCGTGTGCCGGTATTGGCTGACCGCCTGCGCGCGCACCACGGAACCCTGGTTGGACCAGCTGCGCCGGATGTAGGTGACTACCGCCGCCACCTCGTCGTCGCTCAACTGCTGGGCGAACGGCGGCATCGAGTACGGCCGCTGGTTCGCGGCGGTGACCGGCGCAAATCCGCCCAGCAGAATCATCCGGGTGGCGTTGATGCCCGTCGGCTCGGTGACCGAGGTATTGCCGTCCAGCGGGGGATAGACGCCCGCGACGCCTTCGCCGCGACTGCCATGGCAATCGGCGCAATGTTGCGTGTAGACCTTCGCTCCGCGCTCGCTCAGCGCCCTGGCGTCGAACGGCGTGGTCGGCGCGGGCCGCTGGGCCCGCGGCGGCAGCGACTGCAGGTAGGTGGCAATCGCGCGCAGGTCATCTTCGCGCATGTGCTGGGTGCTGTTGGACACCACCGCGGCCATCGGGCCAAACGCGCTGCCACGGGCCGACTGGCCAGTCTTCAGCAAGTCGACGATATCCTGTTCGGTCCAACCTTCCAGGCCGCCATTGCGCTTGGTGCTGAGGTCCGGCGCATACCAGTCCTGCACTGGAATCTGGCCTCCCGTGAGATGCACATCCCCGGGCGTGCCGCCCAGCGAATCACGCGCGGCGTGGCACTCGTTGCAATGACCCAGGCCCTGCACCAGATAGGCCCCCCGATTCCACTCAGGCGATTGCGCCGGATCGGGCTTGAACTCGCCCTGACGGAAGTACAGGGTGCGCCACGCCTTGAGGCTGTTGCGCACGCTGTACGGAAACTCCAGCGAGGAGGCCATCGGCGGCTGATGCACGGGCGGCAGCGACTGCAGCCAGGCAAAGATCGCCAAGGCGTCGTCGCGATGCACCTTGGTGTACGAAGTGTACGAAAACGCCGGGTACAGCAACTCGCCGTGACGGCCTTTGCCGGCATGCAAAGCCTGCCAGAAATCCTCGAAGCTCCACTCGCCAAGGCCAGTTTCGGGGTCGGGCGTGATGTTCGGCACCGGAATGTTGCCGAACGGCGTCGCCATGGCACGGCCACCGGCAAGCAGCGCTCCACCCTGGGCGGTATGACACCCTGTGCAGTCGCCGACCGCTGCCAGGTACTTGCCCTTGGCGATCAGCTCGGGATCGCGCAGCGTGGCCTGATCCACCTCGCTCGCAGCCTTTGGGGTCGGCTGACTGCCACCGCTGAACAACAGCCAGGCCAGTCCGACCACGATCAAGACCATGATCGCCAACCATCCCCATCGCAGCCACTTCATGGCGTGTCTCCATGGGCACCAAGCACCCCGCAAGGCAACGGCGGCGTCACTGAACCCGCCGGCTGTGGATGCATATCGGACGGCAGCTCGCGATTGGCCAGTGCAGCGGCTACCGCGGAGATGTCCGACTCGCTCAGCCGGCCTGCCACCACGGCCATGCAATCGGGTGCCACGGTTGCGCGCGTATAGGTGCGCCAGGAGCCCAATTGGGCACTGATGTAGTCATACGGCAAGCCGACCAGCCCGGGCGTCGACGGTTCCACCCCGGTAAGCTGGCTGCCGTGGCAACTGCTGCAGGCGGGAATCTGGCGTGCCGGATCGCCCTTGCTGACCAATTGCTCACCGCGCTGCAGGGTGGCCGCCGGCAGCGACCGCATCGGCAAGCGTTCGTATGGCACCTGCTGGGCAGCGAAATATTCCGCTATCTCGTGCATGTACGCGGGCGGAAGCTGGCGCACCGTGTATTCCATTGGCGCGTACTTGCGCAAGCCCTTCTGGAAGTCCTGCATCTGGCGCACCAGATAGGCGACCGGCTTGCCGGCCAGCCGCGGAAAATACCCACTGCCCGGCGAACCTTCGCCATGCACGCCGTGACAGGCGGTGCAGGCCGCAATGCGCTGCTGCAAAGTATCGGGAACCGGGGGCGCGTCGGCGGCGTAACTGGCAGGGCCGGACAAACACGCAGCCACAACCAGACCAGCAGCGCCGAACCATCTGGCGCGAGCAGGATCAAAAATCGTCTTCATTTGCCCATTGTAGCGCCGGCTGCGTGCGGTGCTCCGCGGCCAGGGCTAAGCTTGGTCCTCGCATACGACGCTACGTCATCGAAACCGGGGGATCATCATGAATCGATCAGCCGTCCATCTCAGCGCGCTCGTGGCCGGCTTGTGCGCCGGATCCGTGCTGGCCGCCGCAGCCGCGAAGCCCGCCCCCCCCGAGGTCGCTTACGCGTCCATCGACCAGCTGCAGCGACGGATGGACGCCGGCACGCTCGACACCCATCAGTTGGCCGCTCACTTGCTGGAACGTATCCGGAAAATCGACCAATCGGGGCCGACGCTGCGCGCGGTCATCGAAACGAATCCGGATGCCCTGCCGCTGGCCACCGCGCTCGACGCCACGCGCGGCGAATCGAGCACGCGCGGCCCGATGTACGGCATTCCGATCCTGCTCAAGGACAACATCGACACCGGTGACCGCATGCTCACCACCGCCGGCTCGCTGGCGCTGACCGACGCACCGGCGCGGCGCGACGCCAGCGTGGTCGCACGGCTGCGACAGGGTGGCGCGCTGATCCTGGGCAAGACCAACCTCAGTGAATGGGCCAATTTCCGTTCCAATCACGCCAGCAGTGGCTGGAGCGGGCGCGGCGGGCAGACCCGCAATCCGTACGTGCTGGACCGCAACCCCTGCGGCTCCAGCGCAGGCTCCGGCGCCGCGGTGGCGGCGGGCCTGGCCACCGTGGCGATCGGCACCGAAACGGACGGATCGATCATTTGCCCCGCGGCGATGAACGGCATCGTGGGCATCAAGCCTACTTTGGGCCTGGTCAGCCGCGCCGGGATCGTGCCGATCAGCCACAACCAGGACACGGCCGGTCCGATGGCCCGCCACGTGGCCGATGCCGCCGCCCTGCTCACGGTGATCGCCGGCAGCGACCCGCGCGACCCGGCCACCGCCGAAGCCGACCAGCACGCCACCGACTACCGGCGTTTCCTCGATGCAGACGGGCTGCGCGGCAAGCGCATCGGCGTGGTACGCCAGCTGGCGGGTGCCGAGCCAAACGCCGACCGCGTGCTTGAGCAGGCCATTGCGCGCATGAAAGCCCAAGGTGCCGTCATCGTCGATCCAGTAACCCTGCCGCATCTGGCCGAGCTGGGCGCGCCGGAGTTCGAGGTGCTGCTGTATGACTTCAAGCACGACATCAATGCCTATCTGGCGACGCGTCAGGGCCTGAAAGTGCGAACGCTCGCCGACCTGATCACCTTCAACCGGGCCCACGCCGACAAGGAAATGCCCTGGTTCGGCCAGGAGCTGTTCGAGCAGGCCCAGCAGAAAGGCTCGCTGGACGACAAGGCGTATGTCGACGCGCTGGCGAAGGCCAAACGCCTGTCAGGCCCCGAAGGCATCGACGCCGCGTTGAAGGCCCACCATCTGGACGCCCTGCTGGCGCCGTCGTGGGGCCCGGCGTTCATGACCGATCCGGTACTGGGCGACCATATCGTCAGCGGCGACCCCACAGTGGGCGGTGCCTCGCAGCCGGCGTCGGTGGCCGGCTACCCGTCGATTACCGTGCCGGCAGGGTTCGCCCACGGCCTGCCGGTGGGCATTGTGCTGTTCGGCGCCAAGTGGAGCGAGCCCACCCTGATCTCCATTGCCTACGGCTTCGAACAGCACGGGGGCGCCTGGCAGCCGCCGCAGTTCCTGCAGACAGTGGGCGACAGCCCAGCTCCGGACAGGCGCTGATCGATCGGAAAAGGGCGGCCTTTGACCGCCCTGTCGCGGTATGCCGGGATCGCGACGTTCAGCCGTGGCCGTTGACAGACTTGCGCACGATCAGCATGGCCAATTCCAGGGATTGCTCGTAGTTGAGCCGTGGATCGACCATCGACTTGTAGGCGCGGTCCAGATCGCTCTCGGACAGTCCGCGGGCGCCACCCATGCATTCGGTGACATCCTCGCCAGTCAACTCCAGGTGGACGCCACCCAGCCGCGTCCCGGCCGCCGCATGGATGTCGAAGGCCTGTTCCAGCTCGCCGCGGATATTGTCGAAACGGCGCGTCTTGTGTCCGTTCGATGTGTTCTCGGTATTGCCGTGCATCGGGTCAGCCACCCACAACACGCGACGACCCTCGCGCTTGACCGCTTCCAGCAGTGGCGGCAGCGTCGTGGCGATCTTCGTGCTGCCCATCCGATGGATCAAAGTCAGCCGGCCCGGCTCGTCGTGCGGATTCAGTGCGTCGATCAGCGGCAACAACTGCTCGGGCGTCACCGAAGGCCCGACTTTCACCGCTACCGGATTGCGGATGCCGCGGAAAAACTCCACGTGCGCCCCATCGATCGCCGCCGTGCGCATGCCGATCCAGGGGAAATGCGTCGACAGGTCGAACCAGCCCGGATTGCGCGGCACCCGGCGGGTCAGCGCCTGCTCGTAGTGCAGCAGCAGTGCTTCGTGTGACGTGAAGAAGTCCACCTTGGAGAAGCCCGCGATCGGACCGGCCAGGGTCTCCATGAAGCGCAAGGAATTCCCGATGGCCGCGACCATCTCCCGATACTCGCCCGCCAGCGGTGAATGCTCGACCCAGGCCAGGTCCCAGTACTCCGGGTGACGCAGATCAGCGAAGCCACCATCGATCAGCGCCCGCACGAAGTTCATCGTCAGGGCCGAATGGGCGTGGGCCCGAATCATGCGTTGCGGATCCGGCCGGCGGGCGGCGGCGGTGAACTCGGGGCCATTGACCACGTCACCGCGAAAACTGGGCAGGCTCACGCCGCCACGGGTCTCATGATCCGCCGACCGCGGCTTCGCATACTGCCCGGCGAAGCGGCCCACCCGCAGCACCGGCTTCTTCAGCCCATGCACCAGCACCAGGCTCATCTGCAACAGCACTTTTAGGCGGTTGGAAATCACCGGACTGGTGCAGTCGGCAAACGTCTCGGCGCAGTCGCCACCCTGCAACAGGAACCGATGCCCCTCCTGCGCCTCGGCCAGCGCCTGCTTCAAGCCCAGCACCTCCCACGAGGTCACCAGGGGCGGCAACCCGGCCAGATGGCTGCAGGCCGCGCCCAGTTCGGCGGCGTCATCGTAATGCGGCTGCTGCAGCGCCACGTACTGCTGCCAGGACGCGGGGCTCCAGCCAGGCGGGGCAAACACTTCAGGCAAGGCGGAATTCATGGCGCGACCCTTGCTACCGTGAGCACCTTCACTTCGACACACGCCGGCCGCGCGTCGCCACAACCGCCAGCGCAGCCAGTACGACGAACCAAAGCAGGCTCCACGCCGGCATCGGCAGGCCGAGGATCGGCTCGACCGTGGCGCACTCTCCGGAACCGGTGAACACCAGCTTCAACATCCTGGACAGCGGGAACGCGTCCAGCATGTAGCCCAACCCGGGGCCGCACGACGGTACCTGGTCGGCCGGCAGACTCTGCAGCCACAGGTGCCGCCCAGCGGAAACGATGCCACCCACGGCGCCAACAAGGACCAGACCCGTATAGGCCCAGCGGCCACTGCCGCGTGGGGCATGCAGTCCACCAATCAGGAAAAACACGGCCATGAACAGGAACCCGATGCGCTGGAAGACACACAGCGGGCACGGTGTCAGGCCCATGCCGTACTCCGCATACAGCGCGAAGCCAAGCAAGCCCACACAGACCAGGAAGCCGACGAGAAAGCTGAAGCGATACGACCAATGAAGTGGATTCATGACAGATTGCTGCATTGCGGAACAAGAACCTTACCCGTTCGCCGCCGCGCTGTCAGCACTGGCATGCGGAACGCGGCCCACAGGCGCGTAGCGCACCAGCCCAGCTACGCAAAAACCCGGCGGGTCGCCCGGCCGGGTTTCGTGCTTTTCGCGTCGCTGCACGCCGCCAGTGACGGACTGGCCGGCCAGTTTACTCGGCCTCGACGGCCTCAACCTGCGGACGCCCGACCAGCTCGACGTAAGCCATCGGCGCATTGTCGCCCGGGCGGAATCCGCACTTCAGAATGCGCAGGTAACCACCGGGACGCTCCTTGTAGCGCGGCCCCAGCTCGACGAACAGCTTGCCCACCGCCTCCTTGTCGCGCAAGCGCGCAAAGGCAAGGCGGCGATTGGCCACACCGTCGGTCTTGGCCAGCGTGATCAGCGGCTCGGCGACGCGGCGCAGTTCCTTCGCCTTGGGCAGGGTGGTGCGGATCAGCTCATGCTTGACCAGCGACGACGCCATGTTGCGAAACATTGCTTCGCGGTGGCTGCTGGTGCGGTTGAGCTTGCGTCCTGATTTTTGGTGGCGCATGGTGAAATTCTCTGTCTGTTGTTATGAAAAGCCGGCAATTGGATCCGGCTTCCCGCGGTTACCCGCTATTACGAACCCTTTTGGAACGGGCTCTTGTGAGAAGTGCGGCCGCAATGGCCGCTGCCAACACGCGACGGGGACACCAGGTGCACGCCCGTCCCGATGATGTAACCGGAGCGGTCAAAAAAACCGCTCAAACAGATCAACCCAGCTGCATGCCGTGCGAAAGGCCCGGCGGCGGCCAGTTTTCAAGCTTCATGCCCAGGGCCAGACCACGGCCGCCCAGCACATCCTTGATTTCGGTAAGCGACTTCTTGCCAAGGTTCGGCGTCTTGAGCAGCTCGACCTCGGTCTTCTGCACCAGGTCACCGATGTAGTAGATGCTCTCGGCCTTCAGGCAGTTCGCCGAACGCACGGTGAGCTCGAGATCATCGATCGGACGCAGCAACAGCGGGTCGAAGCCACTCTTTTCGGCCTTGTCGGTAGCACTCTCGCGACGCGAGAAGTCACCAAACACGGACAGCTGGTCGTTGATGATTTCGGCCGCCTTGCGCACCGCATCTTCGGCGCCAATGGTGCCGTTGGTCTCGATGTCCAGCACCAGCTTGTCGAGGTTGGTGCGCTGCTCAACGCGCGCCGCATCGACCTCGTACGCCACGCGCAGCACCGGCGCGAACGACGCGTCCAGCTGCAGGCGGCCAATCGGACGTGCCTCATCATCCGGATGCTGGCGCGTGCTCGCTGGCTGGTAGCCGACGCCACGACGCACCTTCAGACGCATGTTGAGCGCGATGTCCTTGGTCAAGTGGCAGATCACGTGCTCGGGGTTGATGATTTCCACCGAGTGGTCGACGACGATGTCGCCGGCCGTAACCACGCCCTTGCCCTTCTTGGACAGCGTCAGGGTGACTTCATCACCCGTATGCTGACGGATTGCCACGTCCTTGAGGTTGAGCAGGACTTCAATGACGTCCTCCTGCAAGCCTTCCAGGGTGGTGTATTCGTGCAGCACGCCGTCGATCTCAACCTCGACGATGGCACTGCCAGGGATCGAGGAGAGCAGCACGCGGCGCAGCGCGTTGCCCAGGGTGTGACCGAAGCCACGCTCGAGCGGCTCGACCACCACCTTGGCGCGGTTGGCTCCGAGCTGTTCGACACTGAGACCACGAGGTCGCAGCACACTAGTTGACGAAACTGCCATGCAGAGCTCCGGTAATTACTTCGAGTAAAGCTCGATAATCAATGCTTCATTGATGTCGGACGGCAGATCACCGCGATCCGGCACCGACTTGAACGTACCTTCAAATTTCTTGGCGTCGACCTCAACCCAGACCGGACGCAGGTCCATGGTGTCGAAAACGGTCGCCGCTTCCTGCACGCGCAACTGGCTGCGCCCGCGCTCGGTCAGCGCAACCGCGTCACCAGGACGCACCTGGAACGAAGGAATGTTCACCTTCTTGCCGTTCACCAGAATCGCCTTGTGGGCAACCAACTGGCGCGCCTGAGCGCGGGTGACCGCGAAGCCCATGCGATAGACGACGTTGTCCAGCCGGCTCTCGAGCAGGCGCAGCAGGTTCTCGCCGGTGTTGCCCTTGAGGGTGGTCGCCTTGGTGTAGTAGTTGCTGAACTGACGCTCCAGCACGCCATACATGCGCTTGACCTTCTGCTTCTCACGCAGCTGCACGGCATAGTCCGACATCCGCATGCGCTTGTTGGCACCATGCTGGCCGGGCTTGTTTTCCAGCTTGCACTTGGAATCCAGCGCGCGCGCTGGGCTCTTCAGACTGAGATCTGCACCCTCACGACGAGCGAGTTTGCAGGTAGCTCCACGATAACGGGCCATGGTTTTGCTCCTTAGACTCGACGCTTCTTGGGGGGACGGCAGCCGTTATGCGGAATTGGCGTAACGTCAATGATGTTGAGGACCTTGTAGCCCAACGCGTTCAGCGAACGCACGGCCGACTCACGGCCCGGGCCTGGGCCCTTGATGCGTACTTCCACCGTCTTCACGCCGTAGTCGCCTGCAGCGCGGCCTGCCTTCTCGGCGGCCACCTGGGCAGCAAACGGGGTCGACTTGCGCGAACCGCGGAAACCCGCGCCGCCTGCAGTCGCCCACGACAGCGCATTGCCCTGGCGATCGGTGATGGTGACGATGGTGTTGTTGAAGGAGGCCTGCACGTGTGCCACGGCATCCGTGACAACGCGCTTGATCTTCTTCTTGGTTTTGACCGGCTTAGCCATATTCGGAATCCGTTACTTCTTGATTGCGCGACGGGGACCCTTGCGGGTACGTGCGTTGGTACGAGTGCGCTGGCCGCGCACCGGCAGGCCACGACGATGGCGCAGGCCACGGTAGCAACCCAGGTCCATCAGGCGCTTGATCGCCATACCCACCTCGCGGCGCAAATCGCCCTCGACGGTGTAGTTGTGTATTGCCTGGCGAATCTTCTCAACCTCGCCCTCGCTGAGCGACTTGATCTGGGTGGTCGGAACCACGCCAGCATCCGCGCAGACCTGACGGGCGCGGCTGCGGCCGATCCCGTAAATGCTCTGCAGACCAACCCAGAGGTGCTTCTGGACCGGCAAATTGACACCCGCAATGCGCGCCATGATGTTGTTTCTCCGATGCGTTTCGTGCGCGGTAAACGCGCAATTTTAACCTGAATTAATCACACTGGAAAGCCCTGCGATACCGCTGTGCCGCCGCTTCCCCACTTTTGACCGGCCTTCTTCCGTCTCAAGTACGACGGAGATTGGCCTTCTTGAGCAGACTCTCGTACTGGTGACTGACCAGATGCGCCTGCACCTGGGACGTGAAATCCATGACAACCACCACCACGATCAGCAGGGACGTGCCACCAAAGTAAAACGGAACATGCCAGGCGTTCTGCATGAACGAAGGCACCAGACACACCAGCACCAGATACGTGGCACCGACACCGGTCAGACGCGTCATGACAGCGTCGATGTAGCTGGCCGTGGCCTTGCCCGGACGGATACCTGGAATCAACGCACCCGAACGCTTGAGGTTGTCGGCCGTCTCTTCGGCGTTGAACACAATCGCGGTGTAGAAAAACGCAAAGCCAAACACCAGGATCGACGACACAGTCTCGTACAACGGATTGCCTGGGCTCAGTGCCTGGGTCAGATCCTGCAACCAGCGTGACTCCTGTCCGGTGCTGAACCAGCTGATCGCCGTCGCCGGGAACATCAACAGACTGGAGGCGAAGATCGGCGGGATCACGCCCGACATGTTGATCTTCAACGGCAGGTTCGAACTCTGGTTCTGATAAGCCTTCTGCCCGCCGGAACGCCGCGCGTAGTTCACGGTGATGCGCCGCTGGGCGCGCTCCATGAACACCACGAACGCCGTTACCGCCAACGCCAAGCCGAACACCATCAGCAACTTGATCAGCGACAGCTCACCGTTGCTGGCCATGCCCAGGGTGTGCACCAGCGCACCCGGCAGACCCGCGACGATGCCAGCGAAGATCAGCAACGAAATACCGTTGCCAACGCCACGCTCGGTCATCTGCTCACCAAGCCACATCAGGAACATCGTGCCAGCGGTAAGGCCAACCACCGACGAAAAGATGAAGCCGAAGCCCGGCGCGTACACCACCGGCGCACCACCAGCCGCAACCTGACCCTGCAACGCCACTGCGATACCAAACGACTGGAAGGCCGCCAAAGCTACCGTGGCATAGCGCGTATACATCGTCATCTTGCGCTTGCCGGACTCACCCTCCTTGCGCAGAGCCTGCAAGCTCGGAACCACCGCGCCCATCATCTGGAACACGATCGACGCCGAAATGTACGGGATGACGCCCAGCGCGAACACCGAGAAACGCTCCAACGCGCCGCCCGAGAACATGTTGAACATGTCCATCAGGCCGTTGCCGTTGACCAGACTGGTCATCGCCTCCGGATTGACGCCCGGAACCGGAATGAAGGACCCGAGGCGGAACACCACCAAGGCGCCGATCACGAAGAAGATGCGCTGACGAAGCTCAGTCAGCTTGCCGAGCTGGCCCAGTGCACTGCCTTTGGCTGCTGCCACCGGATTACTCCACGCTGCCGCCGGCAGCCTCGATGGCTGCCTTGGCGCCGGCGGTAGCCAGCAATCCGGACAACTTCACCGCGCGACCGATTTCACCCTTGAGGACAACCTTGACCTTTTTCGCGCGGCTGTCGATCAGGCCAGCCTGATGCAGCGTGACGACGTCGATCACGTCACCCTTGAGGTTGGCCAGCTGGTACAGGAACACTTCCTGACTCTCTGCCTGCTTCTTCGAGCGGAAGCCGATCTTCGGCAACCGGCGCTGCAGCGGCATCTGGCCGCCCTCGAAGCCGTATTTGTGGGTGCCGCCCGCTCGGGCATGCTGACCTTTGTGACCGCGACCGGCGGTCTTGCCCAGGCCCGAACCAATTCCGCGACCAACGCGCAGGCGCGTCTTGCGGGAACCGGCGGCCGGCTTGATGTTATTCAGACGCATGGTGATTACTCCTCGACCCGAACCAGGTAGTAGACCGTGTTGATCAGGCCACGAACCTGCGGGCTGTCCTTCAACTCGCGGACATCATTGATCTTGCCCAGGCCCAGCGCCTTGACGCTCAGGCGATGACGCCCCTGCACGCCGCGCAAGCCCTTGACCAGGCGCACGCGCACGGTGCTGGCGGATTCTTTCTTCTTAACCATTGCCGAGCACCTCTTCCAGACTCTTGCCACGCTTCGCGGCGATTTTCTTGGGCGAGGCGACCGCCTGCAGTCCCTTGATGGTCGCGCGCACCAGGTTGATCGGGTTGCGCGAACCGACGGCCTTGGCCAGCACGTTCTTCACGCCGACCACTTCCAGCACGGCACGCATGGCGCCACCGGCAATCACACCGGTACCTTCGGAGGCAGGCTGCATATAGACGCGAGCAGCACCATGGTTCGCTTTCACGGCATACCACAGGGTGCCGTTATTGAGTTCGATGTTCACCATCTGGCGGCGGGCACGCTCCATGGCCTTGGAGATGGCCACCGGCACTTCGCGCGCCTTGCCATAGCCAAAGCCCACCTTGCCCTCACCGTCACCAACGACGGTCAGTGCGGTGAAACTCATCTGGCGGCCGCCCTTGACGGTCTTGGCCACTCGGTTGACGGCTATCAACTTTTCCAGCAGGCCGTCGGAATTTTCGCGATCGGTAGAAGACATGTTCTTTTCCGTGTGCCCGGCTGACCGGGACTTTGCTTGCGGCTGAGCCGCTTGGAGTTGTAGGTGTCGCTTCGGAAACCAGGGGCAGCCCTGATCCGTTTGTCGCTTAGAATTTCAGGCCAGCTTCCCGCGCCGCATCGGCCAACGCCTTGACGCGACCGTGGTAACGGAAACCGGAACGATCAAACGCAACCGCCTCGATACCCGCAGCCTTGGCCCGCTCCGCAACAGCCTTGCCCACCGCCGCCGCGGCATCAATATTCTTGGTGCCCTTGAGACCCTCGGCGACCGACTTCTGCAACGTGGAAGCAGCAGCCACCACATTCTGGCCGGACGCGTCGAACACCTGGGCGTAGATGTGCTGCCCGGTGCGATGCACCGACAGGCGGGGCACCGCCAACTTGCGAATGTGTGCCCGCGTTGATTTGGCGCGGCGCAGGCGGTTTTCGTTCTTGTTCATTGTCATAATTCCTCGAAAGCGGATCGACCGTTACGCCTTCTTTGCTTCCTTCAGGGTGATCTTCTCGCCGGCATAACGCACGCCCTTGCCCTTGTAGGGTTCTGGCGGACGGAAACCGCGAATCTTGGCCGCGACCTGGCCCACCGCCTGCTTGTCGGCACCTTTGATCAGGACTTCGGTCTGCGTCGGCGTCTCGATGCTGATCCCCTCGGGTGCGTCGAACACCACCGGATGGGAAAAGCCAAGGCTCAGGTTAAGTGCCTTGCCCTGCATGGACGCGCGGTAACCGACCCCGACCAGCTCAAGCTTGCGCTCATAACCGGTGGAGACCCCGGTGACCATATTGGACAACAGCGACCGTGCGGTACCGCCGAACATGTCGTCGGCACCCTCGTCCACGCTGATGTTCGCAACAGCACCGTCCACAGCGACGCTCACGCCCGGCAGGTGATGCACGGACAGGGTGCCCTTCGGACCCTTGACGGAGATGCTGTCGCTACCGACTGTCATCTCGACGCCCTTGGGCAGGGAAATTGGTTGTTTGGCAACACGTGACATCGAAAGACTCCTTATGCCACTTGGCCGATGACTTCGCCGCCCAGGCCCTTGGCACGGGCCTGCGCATCGGTCAACAGACCAGCGGAAGTCGAGATGATCGAGATTCCCAGGCCACCAAGGACCTTGGGCAACTCGTCCTTGCCGCGATATACGCGCAGGCCGGAGCGGCTGACACGGGAAATGCGCTCGATGGCCGGCTGGCCCTCGAAATACTTGAGCTTGATCTCGAGCACCGGCTTGCCTTCCTCGGCGGAAGTCTTGGCGTCGAGGATGTAGCCCTCGTTCTTGAGAAGGTCGGCGATCGCCACCTTCAGTTTCGACGATGGCATCCGCACGGTGGGCTTGCCCATGGCTTGGGCATTGCGCACGCGCGTGAACAGATCGGCGATGGGATCAGTCATGCTCATGAAAACATCCTTCAGAGTGCACCGATATCCGATAAAACCGGAAATCAATCAGATTGTGAGCTGGCATCGACGCCAGCCTGCGTTGCGCAGACCGCCGACTATAACAGTCTTCCCAGGTTTTGGCGAACAGCGATACGGTAGTCGCATTGACCGGCAGCAGATTGGTGCAGCCGGTTGAAGCGTTAGCGAGGGCCGCTGGGCCACCAGGGCTCGACGACATTCGCGGGTGATCCAGTGGCTACCAGCTTGCCTTGCGCAGACCCGGCACGTCACCGCGCATGGTCGCTTCGCGCAACTTGTTGCGACCCAGGCCGAACTTGGCATAGACCGCGCGCGGACGACCAGTCAGGGCACAGCGGGTACGCTGGCGAACCGGGCTCGCGTCACGCGGCAACTTCTGCAGCTTCGACTGAGCGTCCATCTTCACTTCGTAGGAAGACTTCGGGTTCAGAACGATCGCCTTCAGTTCAGCGCGCTTGGCAGCGAACTTCTTGACGAGTTTGGTCCGCTTGATATCGCGGTTCACCATTGATGTCTTGGCCATGGGTTACGCCTATCAGTTGCGGAACGGGAAGCTGAACGCAGCCAGCAGGGCTTTCGCCTCTTCGTCGGTCTTGGCGGTGGTGGTAATGGAGATATCCATGCCACGCAACGCATCGACCTGGTCGAAGTCGATCTCAGGGAAGATGATCTGTTCCTTGACACCGAAGTTGTAGTTGCCACGGCCATCGAACGCCTTGCCCGACACGCCGCGGAAGTCACGCACGCGCGGCAGCGAAATATTGATCAGGCGATCCAGGAACTCGAACATCTGGGCGCGGCGCAAAGTCACTTTGCAACCGATCGGCCAGCCGTCGCGGATCTTGAACGAAGCCACGGAAACCCGGGCCTTCGTCGTGATCGGCTTCTGGCCTGAAAGCTTGGCCATGTCGGCCACCGCATTCTCGAGCACTTTCTTGTTGCCCGCGGCTTCGCCCACGCCCATGTTCAGCGTGATCTTGGTGATGCGGGGAACCTGCATCACATTCTGGTAGCCGAACTGCTCGGTGAGCTTGGCAACTACCTGCTCTTTGTAGATTTTTTCAAGGCGCGTCATGATCGTGTTCCTTACGCGTCCACGACCTCGCCATTCGAACGGAACACGCGGACCTTGCGCCCATCTGCGAGCGTTTTGGTGCCGACGCGTTCACCCTTGTTCGTGGCGGGGTTGAACAGCTGCACGTTGGAGAGATGGATCGAGGCTTCACGTTCGACGATACCGCCTGCCTGGTTGGCCTGAGGATTCGGCTTGGTGTGACGCTTGACCAGATTCACGTTGGAGACGAACACACGCTCGCCTGCAACACGCAGCACGTCACCGCGCTGACCTTTGTTCTTGCCGGTGATCACGAGGACCTGATCACCTTTGCGGATACGGTTCATTGTCTTGACTCCGCTTCAGAGCACTTCGGGCGCGAGCGAGACGATCTTCATGAACTTCTCGCTGCGCAGCTCGCGGGTGACCGGCCCAAAAATACGGGTACCGATCGGCTCGAGCTTGTTGTTGAGGAGGACCGCTGCGTTGCCGTCGAAACGGATCAGCGAACCATCGGGACGGCGCACACCCTTGGCGGTACGAACCACCACGGCATTGTACACCTCACCCTTCTTGACCTTGCCGCGGGGAATGGCATCCTTCACGGTGACCTTGATCACGTCACCGATGGCGGCGTAACGACGCTTGGAGCCGCCGAGCACCTTGATGCACATCAGTTCCTTGGCGCCGCTGTTGTCCGCTGCGGAAAGCGTGCTTTGCATCTGGATCATGTCTGCACCCTCCCTTAGACGTTGGCACGCGTGATGATTTCGACCACGCGGTGATGCTTGGTCTTGGACAGTGGGCGGCACTCGGCAATGCGGACCAGGTCACCCTCGTTCGCACCAATGTCGTCCTGCGCATGCAACTTGGTCGACCGGCGGATGATCTTGCCGATCAGCCAATGCTGAACCTGACGTTCGACCAGCACGGTCACGGTCTTGTCCATTTTGTTGCTGGTGACACGACCCTCAAGGGTACGCGCCTGTTTCTTGTCTGTCTGAATCTGGTTGTCACTCATGTCGGCCGTCCCTTACTTCTTGCTGCCGAGCACAAACTTCGTGCGGGCGATGTCACGCCGAACGCGGCGAAGCTGGTGCGGCTGAGTGAGCTGACCGGAACCCTTCTGCATGCGCAGATTGAACTGCTCCTTGCGAAGGTCCAGCAACTGCTGCTTCAACTCGTCGGCCGACTGGTTATTGATATCTTTGCTGGCCATCACATTACCGCCCGGGTCACAAACTGGGTCTGCACCGACAGCTTGGCGGCGGCCAGGCGGAACGCCTCGCGTGCCGTCGTCTCGTCGACGCCCTCGATTTCATAGAGCATGCGGCCGGGCTGGATCGGCGCGACCCAGAACTCCACGGCACCCTTGCCCGCGCCCATACGCACTTCGATGGGCTTCTTGGTGATCGGCTTGTCGGGGAACACACGGATCCACAACTTGCCACCACGCTTCACAAAGCGGGTGATGCAGCGACGGGCGGCTTCAATCTGACGCGCGGTGATCGCACCATGAGTCGTCGCCTTCAGGCCGTACTCGCCAAAGCTGACGAGGTTGGAGCACTGGGCCAAACCGTCGTTACGGCCTTTGAACTGTTTGCGGTATTTGGTTCGCTTGGGTTGCAACATGGCAACTCTCCTTACTTCGCAGACCGCTCGCGGCGGCCGTCACCGGCCTCGCGACGCGAATCATTACGACGACCTTCGCCACCTTCACGGCGCGACGGTGCCGGCTCGTCCTTCGTTTCCTGACTGGCAGCCAGGTCAAAGATCTCGCCCTTGTAGACCCACACCTTGATGCCGATGATGCCGTACGTGGTGCTGGCCTCGGCGAACCCGTAGTCGATGTCGGCACGAAGCGTGTGCAACGGCACGCGACCTTCGCGGCTCCACTCGGAGCGGGCAATCTCGGCGCCGTTCAACCGACCCGACACGTTGATCTTGATGCCCAGGGCGCCCAGGCGCATCGCATTGCCGACCGAGCGCTTCATGGCACGGCGGAACATGATGCGACGCTCCAGCTGCTGCGCAATCGACTCGGCCACCAACTGGGCGTCCAATTCAGGCTTGCGCACTTCGCTGACATTGATGTGCGTCGGAACGCCCATCAGGTCGCTGACTTCCTTGCGCAGCTTCTCGATATCCTCGCCCTTCTTGCCAATCACCACGCCCGGACGGGCCGTGTGGATTGTGACGCGCGCGGTTTTGGCCGGGCGCTCAATCTGGATGCGGGAGATACCGGCAGCTGCCAGCTTCTTCTTCAGCATGTCGCGGACCTTGATGTCGGCCACGAGATACTGCGCGTAATCACGCTTGTTGGCGAACCACTTCGAGTTCCAATCCTTGGCAATGCCGAGGCGGATACCGGTGGGATGAACTTTATGACCCATCGTCTATCTCCTCAGTCAGTTGCCGACAACCACAGTGATGTGGCTGGTGCGTTTCAGGATTCGAGAGCCGCGGCCTTTGGCGCGAGCGTACATGCGCTTCATCGCCGGACCTTCATCAACGAAGATGCTGGCCACCTTCAGCTCGTCGACGTCAGCACCCAGATTGTTCTCGGCGTTGGCAACGGCGGACAGCAACACCTTGCGAACCAGGTGTGCAGCCTTCTTGTTGGTATAGGTGAGCACGTCGCTCGCCCGGCCCACGGGAAGCCCGCGGACAAGGTCAGCCACCAGGCGTGCCTTTTGCGCCGAAATGCGGGCGCCGCGCAGGATCGCTTTGGCTTCAGTGCTCATCACTTGCCCTTCTTGTCGCCGACATGGCCTTTGAACGTACGGGTCACCGCGAACTCGCCGAGCTTGTGCCCGACCATGTTCTCGTTGATCAGGACAGGCACGTGCTGACGGCCGTTGTGGATGGCGATGGTCAAGCCGACCATTTCCGGCAGGATCATCGAACGACGCGACCAGGTCTTGATCGGACGCTTGTTATGGGCGGAAACCGCAGCTTCCACCTTCTTTACGAGGTGAAGGTCGACGAACGGACCTTTCTTCAGAGAACGCGGCATGTCGGCTTCCTGTTACTTGGTACGACGACGCACGATGAACTGCTGCGTGCGCTTGTTGTTACGGGTCTTGTAACCCTTGGCCGGCGTGCCCCACGGGCTGACCGGATGACGACCGCCGGAAGTCTTGCCTTCACCACCGCCGTGCGGGTGATCGACCGGGTTCATCACCACACCGCGAACGGTCGGGCGAATACCCATCCAGCGCTTGGCGCCAGCCTTGCCAAGTTTCTTCAGGCTGTGTTCGCCGTTGCCGACTTCGCCGATGGTGGCGCGACAATCGACCGACACGCGACGCATCTCGCCGGAGCGCAGACGCAGCGTGGCGTAACCGGATTCGCGGGCAACCAGCTGCACCGAAGCTCCAGCGCTGCGGGCGACCTGTGCACCCTTGCCCGGCCGCAGCTCGATGCAATGAATCGTGCTGCCCATCGGGATGTTGCGCAGCTGCAGGCAGTTGCCAGCCTTGATCGGCGCATCCCGTCCGGACACCAGGCGATCGTCCACCTTCACGCCCTTCGGCGCGATGATGTAACGGCGCTCGCCGTCGGCGTAGCACAGCAGCGCGATGTGCGCGGTGCGGTTCGGATCGTATTCAATGCGCTCGACGCGGGCGGCAATGCCTTCCTTGTCGCGCTTGAAATCGATGATGCGGTAATGCTGCTTGTGACCGCCGCCACGATGACGCGTGGTGATGCGACCGTGGTGGTTGCGACCGCCGGTGCGCGACTGCGACTCGGTCAACGCCGCGTACGGCGCGCCCTTGTGCAATCCCTCCGTCTTGACGCTGACTGCGTCGCGACGACCCGGCGAGGTCGGCTTGTGGTGGATTAGTGTCATCTCACAGAACTCCTGGCTCAGGCCTTGGCGGCTACGTCGATGGTCTGGCCATCGGCAAGACGCACATAGGCCTTGCGCTTGCCCTGGCGGCTGCCAGCGCGGAAACGGAAGGACTTGACCTTGCCCTTGGTATTGACGAGGTTCACCTGTTCGACCTTGACGTCGAACATCTTCTCCACGGCAGCCCGGACATCGGCCTTGGTCGCCGCCGGGGCGACCACAAATACGTACTGGTTGTGCTCGGCGAGACGCGCCGACTTCTCCGAGATGTGCGGTGCGCGCAGCGTGTCGAGAATGCGTTCGTTGTTCATGCCAGCCACTCCTCGACTTTCTTCACAGCGTCGACCGTCATCACTACATGGTCGGACCCGACCAGGCTGACCGGATTCAGACCCATCACATCCAGTACATGGATGTACGGGATATTGCGGGCAGCGAGATAAACCGATTCGGAAGCGTCTTCGGACACCAGCAGCACGCGACCGGAAACTTGCAGCTCGGCCAACTTGGCGACCATCGCCTTGGTCTTCGGCGTGTCGACACCGAAACTCTCAACGACTTTCAGACGATCCTGACGAGCCAGCTCGCCAAAGATCGAGCGAATCGCGGCACGATAGGCCTTGCGATTGACCTTCTGCTCGTAGCTGCGCGGCTTGGCGGCAAACGTGACGCCACCGCCGATGAAGATCGGTGCGCGGTAATCGCCGTGGCGCGCGCCACCGCCCTTCTGCTTCTTGAACTTCTTGGTGGTGCCGGACATCTCGCCGCGCGACAACTGCGACTGCGTACCTGCACGACCCGCCGCCTGGTAGGCGACTACGACCTGGTGAACCAGGGCCTTCTTGTACTCACCGCCGAACACCTCGTCCGACACGTTGAGCGGCTTGGCGCCAATGACATTCAGTTCCATGGCGACTCTCCTCAACCCTTGGTCGTCGGACGAATGATGACGTCGCCACCGGTTGCACCCGGTACCGCGCCCTTCACCGCGATCAGATGACGCTCGGCGTCAACCTTGACCACTTCAAGACCCTGCGCCGAACGACGCACGGCACCCATGTGACCAGCCATCTTCTTGCCCGGAAACACGCGACCCGGGGTCTGACGCTGGCCAATGGAGCCCGGCGCACGATGCGACAGCGAGTTACCGTGGGTAGCGTCACCCATCTTGAAGTGCCAGCGCTTGATCGTGCCCTGGAAGCCCTTGCCCTTCGACACGCCGGCGACATCGACGATCTGGCCGACGGTGAACACGTCGTCCGCCTTGATCTCGGCGCCCACTTCGTACTTGCCGAGGTCGTCGGCAGACACGCGGAATTCCCACAACCCACGACCCGGCTCAACCTTGGCCTTCGCGTAGTGGCCTTTCAGCGGCTGCGTCAGCAGGTTCGCGCGCTTGGTGCCCGCGGCAACCTGGACGGCGCTGTAGCCATCGTTATCGTCCGTCTTCAACTGGGTCACCCGGTTCGGCGTCGCTTCAATCAGCGTCACCGGAATCGAGCGGCCATCTTCAGTGAAGAGTCGGCTCATGCCGCATTTGCGGCCAACCAATCCGATACTCATTTTCGTATCCTGTCTGTCGCTCAACCGAGCTTGATCTGAACATCGACGCCAGCGGCGAGATCAAGCTTCATGAGCGCGTCCACGGTTTTGTCGTTCGGGTCGACGATGTCGAGTACACGCTTGTGCGTACGGGTCTCGTACTGGTCGCGTGCATCCTTGTCGACGTGCGGCGACGTCAGAATGGTGTAACGCTCGATCTTGGTCGGGAGCGGAATGGGCCCAAGTACCGTGGCACCCGTGCGCTTTGCCGTCTCGACGATCTCGCTGGCTGAACGGTCGATCAGTCGATGATCATATGCTTTCAGCCGAATGCGAATCTTCTGGTTCGCCATAACCGTGTCCTGTTGTCGAAAGAACGTAATGTGAAACGAAGCGGCTTCTCACCGCCTCGCACTACCTTTTGTCGCGGTACCGTGGGTCGCAAACTGCACAACCCTTAGTCGAAAAGCCCAGGCGAGCACGGAAGCGGCTCGCCTGGACTGAAAATCATTGTCACGCAAAATACGCAATCAACAGGGCGTACCCCGTGATGACGTTGACTTGCGAGGGCCATTCCACGGCCAGCGAACTCGAAGCACTTCCTGCGCCTCATTTCGCGGTAGGTTGACCAAGGCCAAAGCCACGACCAACAAGTGAGCTGCGAAGTATACCGACTAATTTCCCCGCAGGGAAGTGCTCAGACTGCAAAACTGCAAGTCAACTCCACTTGTCCTGCCGTTGACCCGACCCCTCGGGTCGGATCAACGGCAGGAGCCATTCCGGCAGCCGCTGCGTGAGCTTGGCTTTAGCCATCCTCCCTGATGGCGAAGATCAAACCGGCATCCATGCCGGACTTCTCACAAAAGCCCTACTTGATGACCTTGGCCACCACGCCGGCGCCGACGGTACGGCCGCCTTCACGGATGGCGAAACGCAGGCCCTCGTCCATCGCGATCGGGTGGATCAGCTCGACCACCATCTTCACGTTGTCGCCCGGCATCACCATTTCC
>DATCMT010000023.1:0-65591 GCA_036563155.1 Rhodanobacter sp. | reverse complement strand
AAAAGGTGTCATGGACAATTTCGGTGCAGCGCGCGGTAATTGGCCATGACTCGGTTACGCCGCAGGGATTAGGCTGTCGTATTAGACTGCACTTTGAAATCTACTTAACGTTGTGCCGCAAGAGAGAGACTTATGCCATTTACCATCTCTGAGCAGTTGACGTACAGCACGGTTAGGATTGAGAGCCTCCTAGCGGATGGCTCAACAGGTACAGGCACAGGATTCTTCTTCAAATGCCTAGATGAGGCAGGGCGGCAGGTACCGGTCATAGCCACAAACAAGCACGTCATTGCTAACGCGAAAGAGGGACGCTTTCACCTAACGTTGCGCGACGACAACGGGAATCCTCTCGTTGGACAACACATCAACATCGGTTTAGAAAAGTTCGAAGAACGCTGGATTGCTCATCCTGACCCTAATGTTGACTTATGCGTCATGCCGATCAATTCGCTCTTGCGGGAAGCGGATGCTACCGGGCGCCATTTCTTTTTCATTAGCTTAGATAAGTCCCTTATTCCAACTCAGCATGAACTTGAGGAACTTGGTGCGCTCGAAGATGTGATCATGATTGGCTATCCCAATGGCATCTGGGACGCAATCAACAACATGCCGATCGTTAGGCGCGGAGTTACGGCCACTCACCCGAACATCAACTATGAGGGACGCAAAGAGTTCATGATCGATGCGGCGTGTTTCCCTGGTTCTAGTGGATCGCCTGTGCTCCTCTTCAACCAAGGAAGCTGGGCCACTCGCGATGGCGGCTTGGTCGCTGGTACTCGAATCAAGCTCTTGGGCCTGCTTTACGCAGGGCCGCAACATACCGCTGAAGGCGAGGTTAGAATCGTCAACGTGCCAACTCAGCAAAGAGCAATCGCAATCTCCACCATTCCGAATAATCTAGGTCTGGTTATAAAGTCATCTCGTCTGCTCGAGCTGGACGATGTGCTGCGCTCTCTCATTGCCCAAGCGGCGGCGTAGCAGAAAAGGTGTCAGGGACAATTTAGGGGCCGCACGTGGTAAGTAGCTCTGAGCCGATTACTGCTCCGAAAGCCGGGGTCGGAGTCGACTTTCCACACGCGCAAACATGTTTCCAGGCAGTGCATCCAAAAGAGGGGAGAAATGATGCGTTTGATCAAATGGAGTTTTGCGATCCTGCTGCTGGCAGGCCTGACGGGCTGTCAGTCGTCCTTGATGGTGAAGTCGGGCGGATCGGCGCCGACGCCTGATCCGGGCAAGGCGCTTGTCGTGTTCATGCGGCCGTCGTCGTTCGGCGGGGCGATCCAGTCGTCGGTGTATGACACGCACGAAAACGGGGACAAGTTCATCGGTATCGTTTCCAGCAAGACCAAGATCGCCTACCAGGCAGAGCCGGGGGAACATTTGTTCATGGTGATCGCCGAGAATGCGGACTTCATGGTGGCGCATCTGGATGCGGACAAGACCTACTACGCCTTGGTCAGTCCGCGGATGGGCGTGTGGAAGGCGCGCTTTTCGCTGTTGCCGATCCGCAATCAGTCGGGCGCCAAGTACAGCCTGTTGTCGTCTGATTTCCGCGGATGGATGGACAAGACCGCGTGGATCAGCGTCACGCCCGCTGCCGAAGAATGGTATCGCGAGCATGCCGCGGACATCACTGCGAAGAAGCTCGACTACATGCGTCGATGGAATACGGCCGATGCCGAGCAACGGGCCGAGTTGACCCTGCAAGCCGCGGATGGCATCTAGCCGGGTCGGCCATTCCGCGTGATTACGTGAAGAACGGCGCCGTGTCTCTACGGCGCCGTTCGCCGGGCGAACGGGACGCCACCATTCGCACCGCATTGACCTGCATCAAGGCACCAACACGCCTCCCGCACGAAACTCACCGGTTTCGCCTCCAGCCACACTCCCATGACCAACCCAGAGCACATCCCCGACGGCAGCAAGTTCGTCAGTCCGCAGGGCAGCCGCGCGATCAAGGGCGGGATCCGCCCGAGTGCAGCCAGCGGCGTGCCGGATGTGGGTCGCAAGCCGCCGTGGCTGCGGGTCAAGTTGCCTTCGGGGGCGCAGTACGAAGCGGTGCACGAGATCGTGCGCAGCCACAAGCTGAATACCGTTTGTGCGGAGTCGAAGTGTCCGAATATCGCCGAGTGCTGGGGGCGCGGCACGGCCACGTTGATGCTGATGGGTTCGGTGTGCACGCGTGCCTGCAAGTTCTGCTCGGTCAGCACGGGCAACCCGCAAGGCTGGCTCGATCCGCTTGAGCCACTACAGGTGGCCGATGCGGTGGCGCTGATGGGGTTGAAGTACGTGGTGCTGACCTCGGTCGATCGCGATGACCTGGCCGACGGCGGCGCCGCCCATTACGCCGCCTGCGTGCGGGCGATCCACGAGCGCTCGCCGCAGACGTCGGTGGAGGCGCTGACTCCCGATTTCGCCGGCAAGCTCGACTGCGTGGCGACCGTGCTCGATGCCGGGCTGGTCACCTACGCGCAAAATCTGGAGACGGTGGAACGGCTGACCCATCCGGTGCGCGACCCGCGCGCCGGCTATCGGCAAACCCTCGATGTGCTGGCTTTTGCCAAGCGGCATGCGCCGAAAACGCTGACCAAGACCAGCCTGATGCTGGGTCTGGGCGAGACCGCCGAGGAAATTGAGCGCGCGCTGGACGACATGCGCGGTGCCCAGGTCGATGTGGTGACGCTCGGCCAGTACATGCGGCCGAGCCAGCATCACCTGCCGGTGCAGCGCTTCGTCACTCCGGACGAGTTCCGTCATTACCGCGAGCTGGCGCTCGGCAAGGGCTTTCTGGAAGCCGTGGCCGGGCCGCTGGTGCGTTCGAGCTATCGGGCCGAACGCGTGCTGGAGCACAACAACCTGGGGCTGTAAGTCTGCAGCGGGTGCGACCGGGGCTTCCGGCCCCGACCGCTACCACTGCAGCATGATCTTCCCGATGTGCGCGCTGCTT
This sequence comes from Rhodanobacter sp., assembly GCA_036563155.1. Lineage (GTDB taxonomy): Bacteria > Pseudomonadota > Gammaproteobacteria > Xanthomonadales > Rhodanobacteraceae > Rhodanobacter. The sequence continues at coordinate 62,644 of DATCMT010000023.1, read as the reverse complement.
TCCATCAGCGTGTGCGCCTTGGCCGCTTCGCGTGCCGGGAACACCTGATGGATGATCGGCCTGGCCTGGCCTGATTCCAGCAACGGCCACACGCGCTCATGCAGCCGCCTGGCCAACGCCGCCTTGAACGCGACCGGCCGCGCGCGCAGCGTGGAGCCGGTGAGGGTGAGTCGTCGCAGCATGATCTGCAGGGCATTGATCTCGGCCAGCTTGCCGCCCAGGGTCGCAATCAACACCAGCCGGCCATCCTCGGCCAGCAGCTTCAGTTCGCGCGGCACGTAGTCGCCGGCGACCATGTCGAGGATTACGTCTACGCCGCGGCCGCCGGTGTGCTTTTTCACTTCCTCCACGAAATCCTGCTCGCGGTAGTTGATGGCGTGGGCGCCCAGCTTTTCGCAGGCTGCGCATTTTTCGGCGTTGCCGGCGGTGGCGAATACGCGGTGACCGAGCGCGCGGGCCAGCTGGATCGCGGTGACGCCGATGCCACTGGAGCCGCCTTGCACCAGCAGGGATTCGGGCGCGCCGTCGGTACCGAGGCCGAGTCGTCCGCGATCGAACACGTTGCTCCACACGGTGAAGTAGTTTTCCGGCAGCGCCGCCGCTTCGAGCAGGCTGAAGCCCTTGGGGATCGGCAGGCATTGCCGCAGCGGCGCCACCGCGTACTCGGCGTAGCCGCCACCGGTGAGCAGCGCGCACACCGCGTCGCCGTGCTTGAGACCGAATGGGTTGTCGCCGCCGACATCGCCGTCGACCAGTTCGCCAGCGACCTCCAGCCCCGGCAGGTCGGAGGCGCCCGGCGGCGGCGCGTAATTGCCCTGGCGTTGGGACACGTCCGGCCGATTGACGCCGGCTGCCGCCACCTTGATCAGCACCTCGCCCGGGTCCGGCCGCGGGATCGGGCGCTCGGTCAACTGCAGTACGTCCGCAGCACCGGGCCGGGTGATTTCGATGGCTTGCATGGTGGCCATGGAGGCTCCGTGGGATTGAGACGGCTACGTGTCGTCACGCTGGCGTGTCGACGAGCACCAGCTCCGCGTCCTCGATGGCCGTGATGCGCAGTTCCGTCTCGTCGCGGATGGCCGCGCCGTCGCGCGTTTCGATGCGCGTGCCATTGATGTCGACGACGCCGGTGGATGGCACCAGATAGGCGAACCGTCCGGCATCCAGGGCATGGACGATGCTCTCGCCTGCCTTCAAGGTGGCGCCCGATACTCGCGCATCCGTGCGCAGGGGCAGGGCATCGCCGTCGCCGGGGGAACCGCTGGCGAGGGTGACGAAGCGCCCGGATCGGTCACCCTTCGGGAACGGCCGTGCTCCCCACGAGGGCTGCTGGCCATGCTGGTCAGGCATGATCCAGATCTGGAAAATGCGGGTGGTGACCGACTCCCTGTTGTATTCGGAGTGGGTAATGCCACTGCCCGCGCTCATCACCTGCACGTCGCCCGCCGCGGTGCGGCCTTCGTTGCCCTGGTTGTCGCGATGCGTGATCGCACCCTCGCGCACGTAGGTGATGATCTCCATGTCGGCGTGCGGATGCGGCGGAAAGCCGGTGCCCGGGGCGATCGTGTCGTCGTTCCACACCCGCATCGCACCCCAACCCATGCGTTTGGGGTCGTGGTAGCTGGCAAACGAGAAGTGGTGTTTCGCCTTGAGCCAGCCGTGGTCGGCGCCGCCCAGGCTGTTGAAGGTTCTGCGTTCGATCATGCTCGCTGCTCCAGTATGGTCATCGCGCCGGGATGGCGCCTGGAAACAACATGATGTCAGGTTGCGCTGTGCAGAACGCGCATACGGGAAACAGTCTGTTGCCGAATCGACCTTGCATAAGGGAAGCGCGGGTGCGTGGAGCGGCTCCTTGCCCGGACCGGCCGTTCAAGCGTGCCGAAAAAGCTGAACGTGTGGATCGCTCTGGCAGGACGATTGCCTGCGTGACAGCACACCGAATTGGCTACGCCGCCTCAGCGCTCAACTTCACTCCCAATGCCTGCACCACTTTCATGATGGTGGCGAACTCAGGGTTGCCATCGGCGGACAGCGCCTTGTACAGGCTTTCGCGGCGCATGCCGGTGTCGCGTGCGAGCTGGGACATGCCGCGGGCGCGGGCCACGACGCCGAGGCTGTCGGCGACGAAGGCAGGGTCGCCGGTTTCGAGTGCGGCGGAGATGTATTCGGCCTGGGCTTCGGGTGAGCCCAAGTGCTCGGCGGGATCAAACGGCTGGGTCTTTGTACGCATGTTTCACCTCACAGATTGGCGGCAAGTTTTTGGGCCGCGTTGATGTCCTTGCGCTGGGTGCCCTTGTCGCCGCCGCATAGCAGGATGACCAGCAGTTTTCCTTGCCGGATGTAATAAACGCGCTAGCCGGGGCCATAGTCGATGCGCAATTCCTGCACACCAGGGCCGCCGACTGCCTTGTGATCGCCCAGGTTCCCAAGTGCCATCATGCGAATGCGCGATGCAATGCGCGCCTTGGCGCGCTCGTCGCGAAGAGCATCCAGCCATGATGTGAAAGCCTCGGTCCGACGGATTTCGATCACGGGCAAACTGTATCCTGTGGGTAACAATGCGTCAACCATGGGATACAAGTTGGATTGTCAGGCGCGCCTTCCCAACCTGGAAATTTCAAATCTACTGACACGCCGCGACACGCTGTCACACCCGCTTCCACGCCCCGAATTTGCCCCCAGACTGGACTCGTCCTCACACTATCCGGAGCGAGCCCCATGTCCAGCAAATCCTACAAACAACTCACCCAGGATCTCAGCAAGGCGGTCGGTACGTTGCGTACGGCGCAGCCGGGCACGCTGGAGGGGTTCTCGGCGATGTCCAAGGCGGCGATGGAGCCGGGGGTGCTGTCGGCCATCGACAAGGAACTGATGGCGTTGTCGATCGGCGTGGCCGGTCGTTGTGACGGCTGCATCGGCTTTCACGTGAAGGCGCTGGTGCGTATGGGTGCCAGCTATGAGCAGCTCACCGAAACGCTGGCGGTGGCGGTGTACATGGGCGGCGGACCGTCGCTGATGTATGCGGCCGATGCGGTGCGCGCGTGGGAGGAGTTCGGCGGGAAGAGCTGAGCGGCTTGGTGGCTGGATGACTGGCCAGGCTGGAACCGCCTGAATGAAGAACGGCGCCGTCTTGCAACGGCGCCGTTCCTGTTTCACACCCGGGCTTGCTCAGAGCGCTTCGAAAATGCCCGCGGCGCCCATGCCGGTGCCGATGCACATGGTGACCATGCCGTACTTCTGTTTGCGACGGCGCATGCCGTGCACCAGGGTGGCGATGCGCACCGCGCCGGTGGCACCCAGCGGATGGCCCAGCGCGATGGCGCCGCCCAGCGGGTTGACCTTGGCGGGATCGAGCTTGAGGTCGCCGATCACGGCCAGTGCTTGCGCGGCGAAGGCTTCGTTGAGTTCGATCCAGTCGAGCTGATCCTGCTTGATGCCGGTTTGCGCGAGCGCCTTGGGAATCGCTTCCTTCGGGCCGATACCCATTACTTCGGGTGGCACGCCGGCGACGGAGAAGCCGACGAAGCGAGCCAGTGGCTGCAGGTTGAATTCCTTGATGGCTTTTTCGCTGGCCAGCATCACCGCGCCGGCGCCGTCGGACATCTGGCTGGAATTGCCAGCGGTGACGGAGCCGCCGAGCTGGCCGTTGCGGAATACGGTGCGCAGCTTGGCCAGTACTTCGGGCGTGGTACCGGCGCGCGGGCCTTCGTCCTGGTCGATCACGCGGCTGTCGGTCTTGATGCTGCGCTTGGCCAGGTCCGGGTAGTGGTCGTCGAGCTGGAACGGGGTGATCTCGTCCTTGAACTCGCCGGCGGCCTGGGCGGCCAGGGCGCGGCGGTGGCTTTCGACCGAGAACGCATCCTGCTGCTCGCGGCTGACCTTCCACTGTTTGGCCACGTTTTCGGCGGTGATGCCCATGCCGTAGGCGATGCCGATGTTCTCGTCCTGGAAGATCGCGGGGTTCATCGCGACCTTGTGGCCCATCATCGGCACCATGCTCATGCTCTCGGTGCCGCCGGCGAGCATCAGGTCGTCCAGGCCCAGGCGGATGCGGTCGGCGGCCATCGCCACCGATTGCAGGCCGGAGGAGCAGAAGCGGTTGACGGTGACGCCGGGCACGGTGTGGGGCAGGCCGGCCAGCAACAGGCCGATGCGTGCCACGTTCATGCCTTGCTCGGCCTCGGGCATGGCGCAGCCGATGATGACGTCGCCGATGCGGTGCGGGTCGATGCCCGGGTATTGCGCCATCACGGCGCGGATTACGTGGGCGAGCATGTCGTCCGGGCGAGTGTGACGGAACACGCCGCGCGGCGCCTTGCCGACCGGGGTGCGGGTGGTGGCGACGATGTAGGCGTCCTGGATTTGCTTGGTCATGGCTTGATTCTCAATGGAGTGGGAACGGGGAACAGGGAACGGGGAACGTATGGATGGCGCTGGTGTGTCGCTGCCGGTCTGCACGTTTCGTTCGCGTAACGTCCAATCAAAAGCGGTTGGGATCCGGTTCGGGGCGGGGCGGCGTGGTCATGCTGGCGGCAATCGCCACGTTGCCTGTGCCCCGATCCCGGGTCCCGGTTTCAGTTCCTCAGCGGTTTGCCCGTGGTCATGGTGTGCGCGATGCGGGCCTGGGTCTTTTCGGTCTGCGCCAGTTCCACGAAGTGCTTGCGCTCCAGGGCCAGCAGCCATTCCTCGTCGACGGTCGAGCCGCGCTCGATCACGCCGCCACACAGGGTGTCGGCGATGCGCGCGGCGATGTCGACGTCGTGCTCGGAAGCGAAGTAGCCGGCCTGCAGGTTGGCCAGCGAGGCCCTGAAGGTCGCGGTGCCGACATCACCTGCGACAACCACGTGGGCTGGCAACGGCGGACGATAGCCGGCCTCGGCCAGCGACAGCGCCACCTTCTTGGCGACGAAGAGCAATTCGTGGGTGTTGAACACGACCACGTCGCTGTCGCGCAGCAAGCCCATGTTCTTCGCCTCGATGGCGCTGGGCGACACTTTGGCCATCGCCACGGTTTCGAACACTTTCTTCAGCTCTTCGAACGGATCGGCCGGGTTGGCCTTGGCGGCGCGCACGGCCAGTTCATGCAGGCCGCCACCGGCGGGCAGCAGGCCCACGCCGGCCTCGACCAGGCCGATGTAGCTTTCCAGCGCCGCCACAGTGCGCGCCGAGTGCATCTGGAACTCGCAGCCGCCGCCGAAGGCCATGCCGCGCACGGCGGAAACCACCGGCACCAAGGAGTGCTTGATCGCCATGCTGGTGCGCTGGAAGTTCGCCACCATCGCTTCAAACTCGGCGATCTTGCCGGCCTTGATCAAGCCCAGCGCGCCCTTGAGATCGGCGCCGGCGGAGAACGGCTCGCCGGTCTGCCAGATCACCACCGCCTTGAGCTTTTCCTCGGCCAGCTTGATCGCGTGCTGGATGCCGTCGAGCACGAAGTCGTTGACCGTGTTCATCTTGGTCTTGAACGAGATGATGCCCACGCCGTCGTCGCCCAGCGTCCACAGGCGCAAGCCGTCGTTTTCCCACACGGTGGTGCCGGTATCGAATTTCTCGCCCAGGATCGGATCGGGGAACAACTGGCGCTGGTAGACCGGGTGCTGCGAACGCGGCTTGTCGGTCTTGGCGCTGGCCGAGTACGAACCGGCCTTGCCATGCACGCCGCTGCGGCCGTCGGTGACCCAGGCGGGCAGGGGCGCGTTGCTCATCGCCTTGCCAGCCTTGATGTCTTCGTTGATCCAGCCGGCGATCTGCTGCCAGCCGGCGGCTTGCCAGGTTTCGAACGGGCCGAGCTTCCAGCCGTAACCCCAGCGGATCGCGAAATCGACATCGCGCGCGGTGTCGGCGATGTCGGCCAGGTGATAGGCGGTGTAGTGGAACAGGTCGCGGAAGCTGGACCACAGGAATTGCGCCTGCGGGTCGCTGGAGGCGCGCAGCTTGCCGAACTTCTCGGCCGGATCCTTGATCGCCAGAATCGCGGCCACTTCGTCGGACGGCTTCTGCTCCGAGGGACGGAATTCGCCCTTGGCCGCATCCAGCACGACGATGTCCTTGCCGACCTTCTTGTAGAAGCCGCCGCCGGTCTTCTGGCCCAGCGCGCCCTTGTCGATCAGCCCGCTCAGCCATGCCGGCGCCTTGAAATACGGGTGCCACGGATCGTCGGGCAGGGTGTCGGCCATGGTCTTGATGACGTGGGCCATGGTGTCCAGGCCGACCACGTCGGCGGTGCGGTACGTCGCGCTCTTGGGGCGGCCGATGGCCGGGCCGGTCAGCGCATCGACGGTGTCGAACCCGAGCTTGAGCCGCTCGGTGTGATGCATCGCGGCCAGCATTGAGAACACGCCGATGCGGTTGCCGATGAAGTTCGGCGTGTCCTTGGCGATCACCACGCCCTTGCCCACGGTGGTGGTGAGGAACGATTCCAGCCCGTCCAGCACGCTCTGGTCGGTGAGCCGGGTCGGGATCAGCTCGACCAGGTGCATGTAGCGCGGCGGGTTGAAGAAGTGCACGCCGCTGAAGCGGTGGCGCATTTCCTCCGGCAGCGCCTCGGCCAGCTTGGTGATCGACAGCCCCGAAGTATTCGACGCGATGATCGCGGTCTTCGACAGGTGACCGGCAATCTTCTTGTACAGGTCCAGCTTCCAGTCCATCCGCTCGGCGATCGCCTCGATCACCAGGTCGACATCTTTCAGGTGATCCAGATGCTCGTCGTAATTGGCCGGAATGATGGACGCGGCCAGCGCCTTGTCCGCCAGCGGCGCCGGCGACAGCTTGGCCAGGTTGGCGATCGCCTTGAGCGCGATGGCGCTCTTGGGACCTTCCTTGGCGGGCAGGTCGAACAACACGGTTTCGACGCCGGCGTTGGTCAGGTGGGCGGCGATTTGCGCGCCCATGACACCGGCGCCCAGCACGGCGGCCTTGCGGATGCGCAGGGCTGGGGTGGATGAGGATGCAGTGGTCATTGTTCTCTCCGGAGGTGCAATGCGATGAAGCTTGGGATCAGGGATGGCTGAGGCCGGCCACGGCGAAGCGGATCAGGTGCTGGGCCGTCTGTTCACGATGGGCGCGTTCACTGACGTCCTTGGGGCGCTGGATCATGCCGAAGCCGGACATGGCATGGGTCAGCGCGCCGGTAACCAGGTCGATGCGCCAGTACAGTTCCGCCTTGCCCAGTTGCGGCAGCAGGCGGGCGAATTCGGCGGTGAACTGGCGCATCACGTGGCCGTAGTTGGCGGACAGGAATTGGCGCAGGCTGTCGTCGTGTTCGGCGAAAGCGCGGGCCAGTACGCGCATGAACAAGGCACCACCATCATCGTGCGAAAGCTCCAGCGCCGGACGGATAAACGCCTCCAGCACGTCCTCAAGGGTGGTTTCGGGTGCCCCCGCGACTTTGGCCAGCGCGGTCAGTCGGCGTTCGTTCAGGGCATCGAGTCGACGCCGGAACACCTCTTCGACCAGCTTTTCCTTGGAGCCGAAGTGGTAGTTGACGGCTGCCAGATTGACCCCGGCAGCCGCGGTGAGCTGGCGCAAGGAGGCCCCGTCGAAGCCGCGCTGGGCAAACAATTGCTCAGCGGCACCGAGAATCCGATCCTTGGTTGAACCTGAACTGTTCACGGGTGGAACCTTCCATCGGCCAGGTGCCGGTTCAAACGATCGTTTGAGCATACGCGGAGAGCTTCTCGGCCGTCAAACAACCGCTTCTTGCAGATACCGCCAAACTTGCGTAAGAGTTAGAATCTGTCAGACTTTAGTGAGCTAAATCCGTAATCCTTGTCGGAATTAGCTGATTTTGCCGGCCCGGGGGGTCGGCCACCTCAACTTCCCTATTCAACCGTATCTTCCGGAGCAGACCTGTATGGCGCTGGAGCGCACCCTTTCCATCATCAAACCCGACGCCGTGGCGAAGAATGTCGTCGGTGAAATCTACGCACGTTTCGAGAAGGCCGGCCTCAAGATCGTGGCCGCCCGCATGAAGCAGTTGTCGCGCCAGGAAGCCGAAGGCTTTTACGCCGTGCATCGCGAGCGCCCGTTCTTCAAGGCACTGGTCGAGTTCATGATTTCCGGTCCGGTGATGATCACCGCGCTGGAAGGCGAGAATGCCGTGCTGGCACATCGTGACCTGATGGGCGCGACCAATCCGAAGGAAGCCGCGCCGGGCACGATCCGCGCCGACTTCGCCACTTCCATCGACGCCAACGCGGTGCATGGCTCGGATGCCGTCGAGACTGCCAGGACGGAGATCGCCTACTTCTTCGCAGCAACGGACGTGTTGTCGCGCTGAGCGAACGGACTCCAGAACTGGAACACCAAAAGCGGTCATCCGTGGCCGCGCTCTGCAGAAAATCATGAATCAGGTAGCCGCCATTTCATCCGAGCCGAAGGCCGCCAAGGTCAACCTGCTCGACTTCGATCGCCAGGGTTTGCGTGATTTCTTCACGCAGATCGGCGAGAAGCCGTATCGCGCCGAACAGGTGATGAAGTGGATCTACCACGACCTCGAAGACAACTTCGAGAACATGACCGACGTGGGCAAGGCGCTGCGCGCCAAGCTCACCGAGACCTGCTACATCGGCGCGCCGAAGACGCTGCTGGACAAGGTCGCCACCGACGGCACGCGCAAGTGGCTGCTGGGCATGGACAGTGGCAATGCGATCGAGACGGTGTATATCCCCGAGCCCACCCGCGGCACGTTGTGTGTGTCCTCGCAGATCGGTTGCGCGCTGAATTGTGGCTTCTGTTCGACCGGCGCGCAGGGTTTCAACCGCAATCTCTCCACTGCCGAAATCATCGGCCAGGTGTGGGTGGCGGCCAAGTACCTGGGCAACGTCACCCACCAGAACCGCCGTATCACCAACGTGGTGATGATGGGCATGGGCGAGCCGCTGGCAAATTTCGAGAACGTGTTGAAGGCGATGCGCCTGATGCGCGACGACCTCGGTTTCGGCCTGGCGGCCAAGCGCGTCACCTTGTCGACTGCCGGCCTGGTGCCGTTGATCGACCAGCTGTCGGATTCGATCGACGTATCGCTGGCGGTTTCGCTGCATGCGGCCAATGACGACCTGCGCACCGAGTTGATGCCAATCAACAAGCGTTACCCGATCGCCGAGCTGCTGGCGGCCTGCCAGCGCTGGGTTGCGCGCAAGCCGCGCACCTCGATCACCTTCGAATACACCTTGATGAAAGGGGTCAATGACCAGCCTGAGCACGCCCGCCAGCTGATCAGGCTGATGCGCAAGCTGCCCACCTGCAAGGTCAACCTGATTCCGTTCAACCCCTTCCCGGGCACTCAGTTCGAGCGCTCGAATCTCGACGACATCCAGGCTTTCCAGGGACAGTTGCTGAACGCCGGCGTGCTGACCATGCTGCGGCGGACCCGCGGGGATGACATCGATGCTGCCTGTGGCCAGTTGGCGGGGCAGGTCACCGATCGCACCCGTCGCAGCGCCGACATACGGAAACGGCAGGAACAACAGGGGGAATTGCATGCGACTTGACCGGGTTTTGCTGTTCAGCTTGTTGCTGCCACTGGCTGGGTGCGTCACTACCCAGACCAACAGCAGCGCGCTAGGCAAGAACATGCCGCAGACGAGCAAGGCCGACCAGGCCCAGGACGCGGCACGCATCCATACCGAGCTGGCGCAGCGCTACCTGACCGCCGGCGACCTGCAGACCGCCCTGGAAAAGCTGACCAAGGCGTTGCAGTTTGACCCCAATTACGCGCCGGCCCATACGGTGATTGCGGTCGTCTACGAACGCATCAACAAGCCGGCCGAGGCGGAGCAGCACTACCGCAAGGCCGTGGCGCTGAGCCCTGCCAGCGGCGCCACCAACAACAATCTCGGGGTCTTCTTGTGCCACACCGGCAAGATCGCCGAGGCCAACAGCTACTTCGTCAAGGCGGTGGCCGACCCGTTCTACAAGACCCCGGATGTGGCGCTGACCAATGCCGGCGTCTGCAAGCTGCGTGCGCACGACGTTGCCGGGGCCATAGCGAGCTTTCGTGACGCGGTCGCAAGAAATCCACAAAATGGCGAGGCACTCTTGCAACTTGCCAATACGCTTTATCTGAACAAAGATGCATTTCGTGCCCGTGCTTTCCTCCAGCGATTTGATGCGCTGGGCCAGCCGACCGCTGCGTCGCTGAAGTTGGGTCACGATATTGAGTCCAGTCTGGGCAACAGGGACGGTGCCCTTGCTTACAGCAAGCGTTTGCTCAGTCAGTTCCCGGACTCGCAGCAGGCGCACAACCTAGATACAGCCAACCGCCCATGAGTGCCATGCAACCCCAATTCAACGAGAAGGGTTCCAGCGAGCCTGATCTCATCGGTAATTCGTTGTCCACCGCGGACGCACCGTCGACATACCCCCACGGGGAGAGTTTCGGCAGTCGCCTGCATGCGGCGCGTGAAGCTCGCGGTCTGGATCTGGAATCCTGCGCGCATGCCCTGAAATTGCCCGCGCGGGTGCTACGCGAGCTCGAGCGGGACCACTACGACGGCATTGATTCCACCGTGTATCTGGGCAGTTATATCCGCAAATACGGACGCCATCTGGGTATCAATGAAAGCTCGATCCAGGTGGAGCTTGACCGGATCAAGCAGATCGAACCGCCGCTGGTGGCCACCGGGGGCATTTCCCATTCGCGATTCCTGCTGGATCGTTACGCCACGGCAGCTACCTACGTGGTGTTGACCGCGGTCATCGTCGTGCCAATCATCTGGTTGGGCGTGCGCGGAACACTGGATCGCGATATCAGCCATCTGGCGCCACTGGATGCGGCTCCGGTGGCACAGGCAGCACTCAGCACAACCCCCGTGTCAGGACTTGAGAGCCAGGCCGGCAATCTGGTCGATCCGTTGCCGCAGCCGGTCGCGGCGCGCGGGCAGGATCAGCCCTTGATGGCATCCATGGCGCCGTTTCCCAGTCTGGACAGCAGCCGCTCGTCGCCAGCCAAACCGGCGGCGCCCGTGGTGGAGTCCGGTACCGGCGGTCACAACCTGAGTCTCAGCCTGTCGGCTGCCAGTTGGGTTGAAGTGACGCAGGATGACGGCACGCGACTGGAATACGGACTGCTTCCGGCCGGTACGAATCGCTCCTACCACAGCGACCAGCCGCTGGATGTGCGCATCGGCAACGTCGGCGGCGCGGTGGTCAGCATTGACGGACAGTCGGTCACGCTGGATCGTTTTCAGCGAGCCAATGTTGCGCGTTTTCGCATGCAGATGCAGGACGGCAGGGCGTCTGCAGCCAGTTTCTGATCGGCATCCCGGGCCGCAGGTCGCGGCCCATTTCGGTTATGCTTGCCCACTCGGTTCGCTCGGCAACGAGCGGGCCTGACCGGTCTTTCCCTCGGTTTACCGCACCGGCCTGTGCACGCGTCTGCGGGCGCGCGGCCATTAGAATGGTGATTGCATGGCATTTGAAGAATACGACAAGTACGAACAAAGCGAACTGGTCCAGAAGTGGCTGCGCGAAAACGGGATGTCGATCATTGTCGGCATCGTCATTGGTCTGGTTGGTATCTTCGGTTGGCAGCAATGGCGCAATCACGAAGCGCGCAGCGAGGCGAACGCCTCCCATCTTTACCAGCAGATTCAGGTTGCGCAGGCCGCTGGCAAAGCCGATACCGCGACGCAGCTGACAGACCAACTGATGAAGGACTACGCAAAGTCGCCGTTTGCCGTATTTGCCGTCAGTGAACGTGCCAAGGAGCAGGTGCAGGCCAAGGACCTGGACAAGGCGTTGGCTTCGCTGACGTGGGCTGAAAACCACGCCAAGAGCCCTGAGCTGAAGTCGTTGACCTTGCTGCGAATGGCCCACATCGACCTGGCGCGCGACGATGGCAAGGCCGCGCTGGCCACGCTCGACCGTATTCCGGCCGGCAGTTTTCCGGGCCTGGTCCAGGAACTCCGCGGCGATGCGCTGGTCAAGCTTGGACGCCCGGACGAAGCACGCAAGGCCTATCAGACGGCCTTGACTGCCTTGGGCAAGGAAGCGCCGCAACGCGGCGCCCTGCAGATGAAACTTGATGATTTGGCCGTGGCCGGGAAGCAGGGTGCATGAAACGAATTTTGCTGATCTCGCTGGTTTCACTGTTTACTCTCGCCGGTTGCCATTCCTTCAAGAAGGAAAACGTGCAGCCGCCAACACCACTGTCCAAGGACTTCACGACCACCGTGCAGGTCACCCGCCTGTGGCGTGCCAGCGTGGGCGATGGTGCGGGTACCAGTGGCGCACGCCTGCGCCCGACTGTGGTTGGCAACGTCCTGTATGCCGCCAGTACGGACGGCAAGCTGGTTGCGCTTGACGCCGCCAGCGGCAAGACCCTGTGGTCGAAGAGTTCGCGCACCAAGGGATGGTTTGGCTGGGGCAACAAGGCCCGCAAGGACGCCATGTACGCCGGCGGCCCGGCGGTAAGCGGTGATCTGCTGACCGTAGGTACCCTCGATGGTCACGTCTACGCGGTTGACGCCAAGGACGGGAGTCCGCGCTGGGACGCCCAGCTCAGCAGCCAGGTACTGGCCTCGCCCGTGATTGTGGGCGACATGGTGCTGGTGCGTACCGGCGATGGCCGCGTCTACGCGCTGAACGCGGCGAACGGCGAACGCGTGTGGGTCTACGACCAGGGCACGGTGCCACTGCTGAGCCTGCGCGGCAATGGTCCGATGCTGGCGGTCAATGGCGTGCTGTTCTTTGGCAGCGACGACGGCAAGCTGATCGCCTTGCGCCAGGACAACGGCACCAAGCTGTGGGAGCAGAAGCTGTCCAGCGGCGAAGGTCGTACCGAGATCGATCGCCTCAGCGATGCGGATGGCGCGATCCTGCTGGACGGCACCACCCTGTATGGCACGGCCTATCACGGCAACCTCATGGCCATCGACGGTCCCAGTGGTCGCCCGCTGTGGTCGCATCCGTTCTCCAGCTACGAATCACTGGCCGTCAACGGCAACGTCATTTTCGGTGTCAATGACCAATCTCAGATCTGGGCGTTCGACAAGAATGGCGGCGCCGACATCTGGAAGAATGATGCGCTGAAGTATCGTTGGGTCACCGGCCCGGCCGTGCAGGGCAACTACGTTGTCGTGGGCGACCTGGACGGCTACGTGCACTGGCTGCAGGTCGGCGACGGTGCGCTCGCGGCCCGTCAGCGCCTGTCGAAGAAAGCGATCCGGGCCCAGCCACTGGTGGTGGGTGACGTCGTCTATGTCGAGGACGTGGAGGGCCACATTGGCGCCTACCGTCTGTCGTCGTCCTGATCGCGGCGGAACAAGGTACACATCATGCTGCCCGTCGTTGCACTGGTTGGTCGTCCGAACGTCGGCAAATCAACCATTTTCAATGTGTTGACGCGCAGTCGCGATGCGCTGGTGGCCGACCTGCCCGGGGTTACCCGCGATCGTCATTACGGCATCTGCCGCACGGGCGAGCGGCCATTCGTGGTGGTCGACACGGGCGGCCTGTCCGGAGTCGAGGAGGTCATGGACGTCCTGACCGCCAGGCAGGTGCGTCTGGCCATCGAAGAAGCCGACTTGCTGGTGTTTGTGCTCGATGCACGCGACGGCCTGTTGCCTCAGGATTACACGATACTCGGCGAGCTGCGCCGTAGCGGAAAACAGATCATCGTCGTGGTCAACAAGACCGACGGGCTGGACGAGCAAACCGTGTTGGCCGAGTTCTCCGCAATCGGGGCCCGTGTGATGCTGCCCTTGTCGGCGGCCCACAATCGCGGCACCGACGAGCTGATCCGCGTGCTGCAGCCCTTGCTGCCACCCGACCGGGAAGGCGACGTGGATGCAACGGGCGAGGACGGCACGATTCGCGTGGCCATCGTTGGCCGGCCCAATGCGGGCAAGTCCACCTTGATCAACCGGCTGCTGGGCGAAGAGCGGTTGATCGTCTCCGACGTGGCCGGCACCACGCGCGATCCGATCCGGGTCGCGCTGGAACGCGACGGCAAGCGCTATACGCTGATCGATACCGCAGGCATCCGGCGCAAGGCGCGGGTCGAAGAGGCGGTCGAAAAATTCAGCGTCATCAAGACCCTGCAGTCGATTGCTGCGGCCCAGGTCGTGGTGATGATGATTGACGCCCGCGAGAATCTGGCCGATCAGGATCTCACCCTGATTGGCTACGCGATGGACGAGGGCAGGGCGTTGGTCATCGCCATCAACAAGTGGGATGACATGGATTCCTACCAGCGCGACGAGTGCCGTCGGGCGCTGGATCGGCGCCTGGTCTTCGTGGATTGGGCCAAGCAGGTGCAAATATCGGCGCTGCACGGTTCGGGCCTGCGTGAGCTGATGCGCGCGGTGGTGCGTGCGCATGCCTCGGCGACCAAGGTGTTGGTGTCGTCGGATCTGACCAAGACCCTGGAAAAAGCCTACGAAAGCTACCAGCCGCCCTTGGTGCAGGGGCACGCGCCCAAGCTGCGATTTGCGCATCCCGGTGGCACCAACCCGCCCACGATCGTGATCCATGGCACCCGCACCAAACACATCGCGCCCGCCTACCAGCGCTACCTGGAGAACTTCTTCCGCAAACGCTACAAGCTCGAGGGCACCCCGGTGCGGATCGTTTTCCGCGAGGGCGATAACCCGTATGCGGGACGCAAAAAAGTATTTACCAAGGAACAGCAGCAAAAGGCTCGCCGCCGAGTCACCGACTTGATCAAGCGAACGCGCTGACGCGCCTGCCTGACCGGGTCGGCCGCGCCAGAGGGTGCACCGGTGCCGGCCAGTCGGTCGGAATCAGCGCGGGTCCTGCGGAATCACGGCGTACACCGCTGCATCCGTGGCCCGACTGCCGATCCACAGTCGCTGACGTGCAATCCCCTCGAAACGCGCGCCCATTTTTTCCGCCGTGCGGCGGCTGGCCCGATTTTCGGGCTGGATGATGAGCTCCACGCGAATCAGCCCGAGCCGCTCGAATCCGAACTGCGCCACCAGCGCACCGGCCGCGGCGGCGAAGCCGAAGCCCTGTCGCGACTGCCGGATCCAGTAACCGAGGTTGGCACTGCGGTGCTGGGGGTCACGGCGGTTGAGGCCTGCGCCCCCGAGTAGAAGCCCGGTGGGTGCGTCACAGATGGCAAACGCAAACTGCTCGCCCATGCGCCAGGTCGCCTGACTGAGCCGGGTCCATGAGGTCGCGTCGGCCCGGCTGTAGTGCTCGCGGCACCACGGTAACCACTTGCCCACGCTGTCCACCGACTCCTGCACGGCCTGGTGCAGTTCGTTGGCGTCACGGTCCTGCCATGGCCGCAACTTCAGCCTCTCATCACGAAGTTCCAACCCGTACGGGGGTGCTACAGGAGTATCCATGCGTACCGTGTGTTTGTGCGCCTCAGGCCAAGCCGCGATAATGGGCGACTTCCTGCCAGGCATCAAGATGACTGCACGCATACTCGACGGCAAACGCATCGCACGGGAATTGCTCGAACGCATTGCCCTGAGAGTCGCCCAACGCGTCGCCGATGGGCGACCCGCTCCGGGGCTGGCGGTGGTACTGGTCGGCAGCGATGCCGCCTCGTCGGTATACGTCCGCAACAAGCGCAAGGCCTGTCACCAGGTCGGCTTCCGCTCGTTCGATCACGATCTTCCGGCCGAAACGAGCCAGCAGGAACTGTTTGATCTCATCGATCGCCTCAATGCCGACCCCGCCGTACATGGCATCCTGGTGCAATCGCCGCTGCCGGCACATATCGATGAAGACGCACTCGTCGACCGCATCGATCCCGACAAGGACGTGGACGGTTTTCAGGCGGTCAACGTGGGACGGCTGGCTTTGCGCCGTTTCGGGTTGCGCCCGTGCACGCCCAAAGGGGTGATGACCTTGCTGGGACATACCGATCGCCCCGTGCGCGGCCAGCATGCCGTGGTGATCGGGGTCTCCAACCACGTGGGACGACCACTGGTGCTCGAACTGATGATTGCGGGCTGCACCACCACGTCGTGCCATCGATTCACCCGCGATCTCGGAAGTTTCGTGCGCCAGGCCGATATTGTGATCGTTGCGGTGGGCAAGGCTGGCCTGGTCAAGGGTGAGTGGATCAAGCCCGGGGCCGTGGTGATCGATGTGGGTATCAATCGGCTCGACGACGGTCGTCTGGTCGGCGACGTGGAATTTGCGCCGGCCGCCGAGCGCGCCAGCTGGATTACACCGGTGCCTGGCGGGGTGGGGCCGATGACGGTCGCCACGTTGATGGACAACACGTTGGAAGCCGCCGAAGCGCGCGAGCTAGACGGCCAGACGGACTGAGCGAAAGCTTTTCACAGGTACATCTGGCAGGCTGCACCGCAGCACGCGTATAATTCCCTCTTTGCAGCGGGGCTTTTTCATGCGCATTCTCGCCGAGGCACTGACCTACGACGACGTCTATCTTGTTCCGGGCCACTCCGTCGTGCTGCCGCGTGACGTGAACACCTCGACGCGGTTTACCCGCGGCCTGCGCCTGAACATCCCGATCGTGTCGGCCGCAATGGATACCGTCACCGAAGCACGCCTGGCCATCACCATGGCGCAGAGCGGCGGCATCGGCATCATCCACAAGAACATGACGGCGGAACAGCAAGCCGCCGAAGTCCGGCTGGTCAAGAAGTTCGAAGCTGGCGTCATTCGCAGCCCGATCACCGTCAGCCCGGATACCTCGATCCGCGAAGTATTGCGGCTGACCCACGCGCACAACATTTCCGGCGTGCCGGTGGTGGAAGGCAGCAAGCTGGTCGGCATCGTGACCAGTCGCGATCTGCGTTTCGAGCGCAAGCACGACGATCCGGTGCGCAACATCATGACCCGTCACGACAAACTGGTGACGGTGCGCGAAGGCACCAGCCAGGACGACGTGATGATGCTGCTGCACAAGCATCGCATCGAGAAGGTGCTGGTGGTCAATGACGAGTTCCAGCTGCGCGGACTGATCACCGTCAAGGACATCCAGAAGGCGCGCGACAACCCGCACGCCGCGAAGGATCATCACGAAGCGCTGCTGGTCGGTGCCGCGGTGGGCGTATCCGGCGATACCGAACAGCGCGTCGCCGCGCTGGTGGACGCCGGGGTGGATGTACTGGTGGTGGACACTGCCCATGGTCATTCCCAGGGCGTCATCGAGCGGGTCGCGTGGGTCAAGAAGCACTTCCCGCAAATCCAATTGATTGCCGGCAACATCGTCACCGGTGAGGCGGCCCGCGCGCTGCTCGACGTGGGCGTCGACGCCGTCAAGGTCGGCGTGGGCCCCGGCTCGATCTGCACCACCCGCGTGGTCGCCGGTGTCGGCGTGCCGCAGATCAGCGCGATCGACATGGTCGCCACCGCGTTGAAGGATGAGATTCCGCTGATCGCCGACGGTGGTATTCGTTACTCCGGCGATATTCCGAAGGCACTGGCGGCCGGAGCATCGACCGTGATGCTGGGCTCGATGTTCGCCGGCACCGAGGAATCACCCGGTGAGATCGAGCTGTTCCAGGGCCGCTCTTACAAGAGCTACCGTGGCATGGGCTCCATCGGCGCGATGCAGTTGGGCTCGAAGGATCGTTATTTCCAGGACGAAGCTGAAGCCGACAAGCTGGTTCCCGAAGGCATTGAGGGCCGTGTGCCGTATCGTGGTCCGCTGCGCAACATCATCCACCAGCTGATCGGCGGCCTGCGCGCTTCGATGGGCTATCTGGGCGCCGCCACCATCGAGGATGTGCGCAGCAAGGCACAGTTCGTGCGGGTCACGTCAGCCGGTGTCACCGAAGCGCATCCGCATGATGTCCAGATCACCAAGGAAGCGCCGAACTACCGGCTGAATTCCTGAGTAAGGCGGCAATGGGGCAGGGAGCGTGCCGGGTGCAGCTCGTGGCTGGTTCGGTTGCAGCGCCCTGTCCACGGCGACGTCCAGCACGCATTTCTTGCACCACCTGTTTCCGGCTCCCCGTCCCCTGCTATTCGCGCTGAGTCCTCATGACCAATATCCACGACGACAAGATCCTGATCCTCGATTTCGGCGCGCAGTACACCCAACTGATTGCGCGGCGGGTCCGTGAGCTTGGCGTCTATTGCGAGATCTGGGCGTGGGATCATGATCCGGACGAGATTGCGGCATTCGGGGCGAACGGAATCATTCTTTCCGGCGGACCCGAATCCACGACCTTGCCAGGCGCACCCAGGGCACCACAGCAGGTGTTTGATGCCGGCGTGCCAATCCTCGGCATCTGCTACGGCATGCAGACGCTTGCCGCCCAGCTCGGTGGGGCCACGGAAGCGGCGGGGGCCCGCGAGTACGGTCACGCCCAGGTTGACGTGACCGCGGCCAGCAAGCTGTTCGACGGCATCACCGACCATCCGGGCGAACACAAGCTCGATGTGTGGATGAGCCACGGCGACCACGTCTCGGCACCGCCGCCTGGCTTCGTGGTGACCGGCCGTACGGATCGCGTGCCAGTTGCCGTGATGGAAAATGCTGAAAAGCGCTGGTACGGCGTGCAGTTCCATCCGGAAGTGACGCATACGAAGCAGGGCGGCGCGCTGCTGCAGCGGTTCATCACCGGTATCTGCGGCTGCCAGACCTTGTGGACCGCGGCCAACATCATCAACGACCAGATCGCCAAGGTGCGGGCACAGGTTGGCAACGACCACGTGCTACTGGGCCTTTCGGGTGGCGTGGATTCCTCCGTGGTGGCTGCGCTGCTGCACCGGGCAATTGGCGAACAATTGACCTGCGTATTCGTTGATACCGGCCTGCTGCGCTGGCAGGAAGGCGATCAGGTGATGGCCACCATGGCCGAGCACATGGGCGTCAAGGTCATACGGGTCAATGCCGCCGAGCGCTATTTTGCGGCGCTCGCCGGCGTGGCTGACCCGGAAGCCAAGCGCAAGATCATTGGCGGCCTGTTCGTCGAGATCTTCGACGAGGAATCCTCCAAGCTTGCCGCTGATGGCGGCGGCACGGTGAAGTGGCTGGCCCAGGGCACCATTTATCCCGACGTGATCGAGTCGGCCGGCAGCAAGACCGGCAAGGCCCACGTGATCAAGAGTCACCACAACGTCGGTGGACTGCCGGCGCACATGAAGTTGAAGCTGGTCGAGCCGCTGCGCGAACTGTTCAAGGACGAAGTACGGCGAATTGGCGTAGAGCTGGGCCTGCCACGCGCCATGGTCTACCGTCACCCGTTCCCGGGACCGGGCCTGGGCGTGCGCATACTCGGAGAAGTGAAGCCTGAATACGCCACGTTGCTGGCCCAGGCTGACGCCATCTTCATCGAGGAACTGCGCAAGGCCGACCTGTACGATCGGACCAGTCAGGCGTTTGCGGTGTTCCTGCCGGTGAAATCGGTGGGTGTGGTCGGCGACGCGCGCGCCTACGAATGGGTCATCGCGCTGCGTGCCGTGGAGACGATCGATTTCATGACAGCGCAATGGGCGCACTTGCCTTACGAGTTTCTCGGCAGGGTTTCCAATCGTATAATCAATGAATTACGTGGAATTTCTCGTGTGGTTTATGACATCAGCGGCAAGCCACCGGCCACGATCGAGTGGGAATAGGGAAATCAAGCACTTGCGCTCGCATGAAGAGGCCGGCTACTTGCCGGCTTTCTCATGTTATACAGCTAACATATTGAAATGAGTGACGAAAAAAAATCAACTTCAAGTGCTTTCTCAACTGCCGACGTGCAGTATATGCGGCGTGCGCTGCAACTGGCCGCCCACGCGCGTGACGCCGAAAATGAGGTCCCGGTAGGCGCCGTCCTGGTGCAAGACGGAGAGATTGTCGGGCTTGGCTGGAATCGCAACATCACCTTGCATGACCCGACGGCTCATGCCGAGATCATGGCCTTGCGGGCGGCCGGTGAGAAGCTCGCCAATCACCGCTTGTCAGGAGCGACTCTCTACGTCACGCTGGAACCGTGCGCGATGTGCGCCATGGCGATGATCCATGCGCGCCTGGGTCGTGTCGTATTCGGGGCCGACGATCCCAAGACCGGCGCCGCCGGCAGCATGTTCGACACGTTGGTGGATGCGCGTCATAACCACCGAGTCGAAGTGGCTGGTGGGTTGTTGGCCGATGAGTCCGCGGCGATGCTCCGTGAATTCTTTCGGGCCCGGCGTTGAGGTCTGCGGTAACGCCCGATCGTTGCCCGAGGATGCGGCGGCCACTATCCAGTGTGACCTGGACGCCGTCGTGAATGTGCCGGACGCAGCCGTTGGAGTGTCTGAGGGACGGAATGCCGGTATCTATTGGGGTAAGCATTGGACGGGGAGATCTCGAACAGTGTGGAGCTTGCGGAGCGCGCGGGTTCAAAGCCGTAATTGATTGAAGCTAGATTTGACATAATATACATTATGCGCAATTAAAGAATTCAAGGGATCGCGAGCGAACTGCAGTGACAGCACCCGCAACCAGAACCACAACCACCCCACCGTAGGCTCGATCCTGGCTCTTGATATGTGCGCGGCAAATGCCATCTTCTTCTCGTTGGATGAATTCCGGAGGATCCCCTGATGGCGCGCTACAGCCGCAACCCCGACGCTCTGTCCCGTCTCACCCCCGAACAATTCCGGGTTACCCAGCAGAGCGGCACGGAACGACCCGGCACCGGTGAGTATCTGCACAATCACGAGCCGGGCATCTATGTCGACGTCGTGTCGGGCGAACCCTTGTTTGTCTCGACCGACAAATTTGACTCGAGCTGTGGCTGGCCAAGTTTCAGCAAGCCGGTCGATCCAGCCCATGTGAACGAGCTGCGCGACGTCAGCCACGGAATGACTCGCACCGAGGTGCGCTCGGTGCATGGCGACAGTCACCTGGGTCATGTCTTTCCCGACGGACCGGTGGATCGTGGCGGCCTGCGCTATTGCATCAATTCTGCGTCGCTACGTTTCGTTCACCGCGACAACATGGAAGCCGAGGGTTACGGTGCCTATCTGGGCCAGCTCGGAGAACCGTCATGACCACGGAACGCGCCCTGCTCGCCGGCGGCTGCTTCTGGGGCATGCAGGACCTGATCCGTCATCAGAATGGCGTCATTTCAACACGGGTCGGCTACACCGGTGGCGATGTGCCCAATGCGACTTACCGCAACCACGATGGCCACGCCGAAGCGATCGAGATTGTGTTTGATCCGGCGCGAATCAGCTTTCGCACGTTGCTGGAGTTCTTCTTCCAGATTCACGACCCGTCGACGCCAAACCAGCAAGGCAATGATCGCGGCAGTTCGTATCGATCAGCGATCTTCTATCTGTCGGAGGCGCAGAAAGCCGTCGCGCAGGACACTGTGGCCGATGTGGACGCTTCCGGACTCTGGCCCGGCAAGGTGGTTACCGAAATTGTGCCTGCAGGCGAATTCTGGGAGGCGGAGCCGGAGCACCAGGATTATCTGGAGCATTTCCCGACCGGCTATACCTGCCATTTCATCCGGCCGGGCTGGAAACTGCCACGTCGGAATGCAGCGAGCTGAGAATGCCGCCCTGGCTATCCGTCATCGGCCGAACGTGATTTCCTTGCCTTCGTGGTCACGATCCCAACCGCGCAACTGGTCGCGGATATGGGCGATGCGCTGGCGACCCAGAGCGTTACGCTCCTCATCAAGGACGTGACCGTCGAGCAGTTCGGCCAGACGCTGTGCGGTGGGCAGCATCGCGTCCCACGCGTCCAGTGCAGGCAGCGGACCCGGCAAGGTCATGAAGAAGCTCACCCCCGGCGTTTCGAGGGTATCCAGCCGGGACATGTCGAAATTGCCGGGCTTCAGCATGTTTGCCACGCTGAAGATCGGCCCCTGCTCGCGCTTGCCGTCGACCAAACGGTGATAAATGCCCATGTCGCCGAATTCCAGCCCGGCTTTCTCGGCGGCAACGACCAGGTCGCTGCCGTGGAATCGCGCACCATCACGGGCTACCACGAACAGCGTCACGATGCGCTCCACCGGCAACTGGGCCGGACGCCGACCAAGTTCCGAGCGTGGCGGCGCGCTGGTCGACGCTGCGGGTGGGGTGTCCGCAGGCGCCGGGGCGTGGGCTTCTGGTGCGGCGGCCGATGACTCCGGGACCGGCGCAGGGCGATCCGAACTCGGCGCGCGCAGCGCTTCGATGATGGAGGCTACGTGCTCGCCCAGTTTGGGTTGTATCCGGGACTGGGATTTGGCTCGTTTGCCCGGCGAAGCCGTGCCTTTGTCGTGCTGCTCGCCGGACAGCGTGGCGCCGAGCCGCTCCAGTTCCTCGCGCAGGCCGACGTCCAATTCGCCCTGCTCCGGCTGAACGTCGTTCGCAGGACGATCCTTGGCCAGTGCCAATTCGACCGCCTCGCCCAAAGTGGGCTCGTGACGCCCTCCGGTGTGCGGGCCCGGTCCGACCCGGCGTTTGCCCTGTTCCTTCTTGGGCTGACCGAACAGCCAGATCAACGCCAGCACGATCACTCCGACCACGAACATCGGGATGCCGACGGCAGGATTCCAGGCAAAGGCGAGCACAGGTTGCAGCGTCATCATGGGTTCCTTAGGCAGCTCCTGCCAGTTTAGCCGCTTCGGCCAAGTCCACCTGCACCAGCCGCGAAACGCCCGGCTCGCGCATGGTCACGCCGCACAGCTGGGTTGCCGCTTCCATGGTTGCCTTGTTGTGGCTGATGAAAATGAACTGCACCTTTTCGCTCATCTCGCGCACCATGTTGGTGAAGCGTCCCACGTTTGCTTCGTCCAATGGCGCATCCACCTCGTCCAGCAGGCAGAACGGCGCTGGATTCAGGCCAAAAATCGAGAAGACGAGCGACACGGCGGTCAGTGCCTTCTCGCCGCCGGACAACAGTGTGATGTTGGAGACGCGTTTGCCCGGCGGGCGCGCCATGATCGATACGCCGGTATTGAGCAAGTCGTCGCCAGTCAGCTCCAGGTAGGCGTGTCCGCCACCAAACAGGCGCGGGAACAACTCCTGTAGACCGGCGTTGACCTTGTCGAAGGTTTCCTTGAAGCGCTGCCGCGTCTCGCGGTCGATCTTCTTGATCGCGCCCTCGAGCGTTTCCATTGCGCTCACCAGGTCGGCCAGCTGGTTGTCGAGATACGTCTTGCGTTCGCTCTGTTCGGCGTGCTCCTGGATGGCCGCCAGATTGACCGGTTCGATTCGGGCGATCTTCTGGCCGATGCTTTCCAGTTGCTGTCGCCATTGGCCGGCATCGGTGTCGTCTGCCAGCTCCTGCAGCAGGGTTTCCAGCGCCAGGCCGGATTCGGCGATCGCCTGGGCCAGCTGCTCGGCGCGCAGTTGCAGGGCCTGCGCCGCCAGGCGCTGTTCCGACAGGTTCTCGCGCAAGGCCGCCAGGCCCTGCTCCGCCAGTTGCCGCTGCTGTTCAAGTCTGCGAAATTCGATATCGCAGTCTTCCAGTGCCCGGCGTGCCTCCACCAACTGCTTGTCGACCAGCAGACGCTGATCCAGGTAGGTCTGCCGTTCGGCCTCAAGTTCGGCGATCGGATCGGAGCCCGCGGCGAGTTGTTCGGCGATCTGGTTGCGGCGGGCATCGATCTGGCCCAAGCGGGCATTCGTTCGGGCCAATGCCTGTTCCAGCGAGCTCAGCGAAGAGCGCTTCGATTCCAGCGCCAGCGCCAGTGAGTGGGCCTGCTCAGCCGCCTCACGGGCATTCATTCGCGCCTCTTCGCGGGCTTCGAGGAGGCTGCGGCGTTCGTTTTCCAGCTCCCGACGCTGGTCTTCCTGGTCACCCATCAGGCCGACGGATTCGTCCAGTCGGGCACGCGCTTCACGCGTCTGGCTTTGCAAGTCGTCCACCTGCGTGGCCAGATCAGCCAGCTCGCCGGCGACTTTCTCGGCGCGTGCGCGGGCCGTCTCAAGCTTGCCACGATGGCTCTGCAGCTGGCCCGCCAGTTCCGACTGACGGCGGTGTGCGTTGTACAACTCGCGCTGGACGTCGTCTCGCAAGCGTTCGGCCTCGAACTTGCTGGTGCGCAGCGCTTCGAGGCGCTCGACGGATTCCTCCAGTTGCAATTCCAGCGTGGCGATCTGTTCCACCAGTTGGCGCAGCTCGCGCTCGCGCGCCAGCACGCCGACCTGACTGCCCTGCGCCCGACGTACCCGTG
This sequence comes from Rhodanobacter sp., assembly GCA_036563155.1. Classification (GTDB taxonomy): domain Bacteria; phylum Pseudomonadota; class Gammaproteobacteria; order Xanthomonadales; family Rhodanobacteraceae; genus Rhodanobacter. The sequence goes on along the minus strand of DATCMT010000023.1, from coordinate 38,600 downwards.
CCCAGCCCGGTCCCAGCCACTCGCCAGCACGGGTGATCACCGAGTGGTGCGGCGCCAACGCCGACAGTTCGCTCAAGCGACGGCGGGCATCCTCGAGCGATTCGGAAGTCAGCACGTGGCCGAGGAGCGTCACCGCCGCGGCTGGTCCACGCACGTGGGCTGCCAGTGTCCCCGCGGCGCTGGCACCGCCTTCGGCGGCATCGACCAGGGCCACATCCGCGTTGTCCAGCTCGCCGAACTCGGCGGCCAGTGCCTGTGCACCGTCAACCAGCACGGCATCGAGAAACCCGCTCAGTGCGGTTTCTACCGCGGTTTCCCAGCCGGCCTCGACCTGCAACGATTCGCCCAGGCGCCGTGAACGGTCCAGGCCAAGGCGGGCCAGCCAACCGCTGGCGGCGTTTTCTTCCTGGCCCAGCGCTGCGTGTTGCAAGGCCTCCAGCGAGGCATGACGCCCGCGTGCGGACTGCAATTGCTGGCGCACGTCATTGAGCGCCGATTGCACCTGGCGTTCGTCCGCCAACACTTTTTCGTGCTCGGCCTTGTGCTGGTCAAGCAGGCTGCCGAGGGTTTCGACGCGTTCGCGCTGGGCTTCGTGTTCATCGGCTAGCAGCCGGCCGGCTTCATCAAGTGCGGCCAGGTCGGTGGTTTTTTGCTCCGTCTCCAGTGCCTCGCGCCGGCGTGACAGGTCGATGGCCTGGCGATCAAGATAGTTGAGCTTGGTGCGTTCCACCTCGGCCGCGCGGTTCGACTCGCCCGCATGACGGGTGTGGTTGTCCCAGCGCTGCTGCCAGTCCGCGAGTTTCGCTTCGCTGATGCGCTGGGCTTCGGCGGTGTCACTCTGGGCTTGCCGCAGCGTGTCGAGTTTGGGCTCGCCTTCGGCCAGGGTCAGCCGCAGCGACTCCAACTGCTCCGTGTCGGTGGCCAGTTGCGCGGCCAGCTCCGCGTGTTCACGTTCGGCGTCGCCCAAGGCGCGGTGCAGACGCTCGGCGTTTTCCTTGTTGAAGTGCACTTGTTGCTCGACGCGCGCAATTTCAGCGCCCACCTTGTAAACCTCGGCCTGTACGGCATTGAGGTGTTGACTGGCGTCGCTGTGCCGCTCGCGCATGGTTTCAAGCTGGGCTTCGATCTGGCGCTGGCCGGCCAGCTGCTTTTCGATTTCCGTCTCGGCGGCGGACATGCCGGCGCCCTGCCCGTCGTACTGGCTCTTCAGCCCGCGATACTCCAGCGCGCGCAATTCGGCTTCCTTGCGCGTCTGTTCTTCCTTCAGCAGTTTCCAGCGCTCGGCCGCGCGGGCCTGGCGATTGAGGTGTTCGAGCTGCTTGTCGACCTCATCGCGTACGTCGCGCACGCGGTCCAGATTCTCGCGGGTGGCCTTGATCCGGCTTTCCGTTTCCTTGCGGCGTTCCTTGTACTTGGATATGCCGGCGGCTTCTTCCAGATGGGTGCGCAGTTCGTCCGGGTGCGCTTCGATGATCTGGCTGATCATGCCCTGTTCGATGATCGAATAGCTGCGCGGACCCAGGCCCGTGCCCAGGAACAGGTCGGTGATGTCGCGGCGACGACAACGTGCGCCGTTGAGGAAATAGGCGGACTGGCCGTCGCGCGTCACCTGGCGCTTGACCGATATCTCGGCGTACTGGCCGTACTCGCCCTGGATGGATCCGTCGGCATTGTCGAAGATCAATTCGACCGTCGCCTGCCCCACCGGCTTGCGCGTGTTCGAACCGGAAAAGATCACGTCGGTCAGCGAGTCGCCACGCAGGCGGCTCGCCGCGCTTTCTCCCATCACCCAGCGGATCGCGTCGATGATGTTGGACTTGCCGCAACCGTTGGGGCCGACCACACCGATCATGTTGCTGGGCAGATGCAAGGTGGTCGGGTCCACGAAGGACTTGAATCCGGCGAGTTTGATCGTGGTCAGGCGCATGCGGTCATCATTGGGTCATCGGTCACGCCCGTGCGGCCGGGCGACAAGGCACTGTGCCAAACGCGGCGCCGTGCTGCAACGCATTGTTGGAAAAGATTATACTTGATATATGTTGTGTAATTTATTGATATTTAAATACTTGTAGGCGTTGCGTCTATCGACAAGGCATGGATGCCATTGTCCATCAGCCCGTCCAGTGCCGCGTAGACCATCCGATGCCGCCGCAGCGGCGGCTGCCCCGCAAAGGCGGCGCTGACGATGCGCACATGGAAGTGCCCCTTGCCCTCACCGGCATGGCCCCGGTGTTTGTGCCCTTCGTCCAGTATCTCCAACTCGACCGGCGCGAACGCCGATTGCAGGCGCTGGCGAATTTGCTCGGACATTGGTTCGGTCACGCGGGCAAGGCCTTGCGGAACGGCTTGATCTGCACTTCGGCATAGACACCCGCGGCCACGTACGGATCCGCGTCCGCCCACGCCTGGGCCTGCGCCTGCGAGGCGAACTCCGCCAGGACCATGCTGCCGGTGAAGCCGGCCGGACCTGGATCATCCGACTCGATCGCCGGAAAGGCGCCAGCCACGAACAGCCTTCCCGCTTCCAGCATCTCCTGCAGGCGCGCGATATGCGCAGGCCTGGCGCCCTTGCGCTTGCTCAGCGAATCGGGGACGTCCCTGGCGATGATGGCAAACCACATGATGCTCTCTCCGTGATGTATCCAAGCAGTGAGTTTAGCGCGTGGCGCGACTCAGCCGCCGCTGGCCGCCGCAGCCAGTCGGGCGGTATCGACGCGAACGAAGATCGAATCGCCCAAAGCGGTAAGTACGTCGCCGGCATGCACCTCGCACAGCACCCGCGTCTTGCGTCCCAGCTCCCCCTCGACCCGCGCCCTGAGCGTCAGTGGCACACCCAGCGGCGTCGGCTTCAGGAACTTCACGCCGAGGCTGCCGGTGACACAGTCAATGCGTGGTTTGCTGTCCGGGCGGCGACCCTCGGCACGGTAGTGATAAGCCATCGCGGTCCAGTTGGAATGGCAGTCCACCAGCATCGCAATCAGACCACCGTAGACCAGGCCCGGCCAGCCATGAAAGTCGGCATCGGGCTGGTGGGTGCAGATCACGTGCACGCCGTCTTCGTCCCAGTGGCTCTTGATGTGCAGCCCGCGCGGGTGGGCGCTGCCGCAGCCGTAGCAGATGCCGTCAGGGGCCGCCTGATCCTGTAGGGCGGGCTCCGACACCTCAGCTCTCGGGTCGCATGTAGGGGAACAGCAGGACGTCGCGGATCGAGGCCGAGCCGGTCAGCAGCATCACCAGCCGGTCGATACCGATGCCCAGGCCGCCGGTGGGCGGCAGGCCCACTTCCAGCGCGCGGATGTAGTCGGCGTCGAAGTGCATCGCCTCGTCGTCGCCGGCGTCCTTCGCATCCACCTGGGCCTGAAAACGGGTGGCCTGGTCTTCCGGGTCGTTCAGCTCGGAAAAGCCGTTGGCGATCTCCTTGCCGTTGATGAACAGCTCGAAGCGATCGGTGATGCCTGGATCGGTATCGCTCTCGCGTGCCAGCGGCGACACCTCGACCGGATGGTCGGTGATGAAGGTGGGCTGGATCAGCGTCTGCTCGACCGTGTGCTCGAAGATTTCCAACAGCAATTTGCCCCAACCGTAGCCGGGTTTCACCTGCACGCCGAGTCGCCGGGCGTGGGCTGCCATGGCCTCGCGGTCGCGCAATTCTTCGCGATTGATCTCGGGATTGTGCTCCAGCACGGCGTCTTCCATGCGCCAGCGGCGGAAGGCTGGTGCGACGTCGATCGTCTCACCGTCCCAGTGCAGTTCGGTCGTGCCGAGCACATCCTTCGCAATATCGCGGATCACGCCCTCGGTCAGATCCATGATCTCGTGATACGTGGCGTAGGCCTGGTACAGCTCCAGCATGGTGAATTCGGGATTGTGCCGGGTCGACACACCCTCGTTGCGGAAGTTGCGGTTGATTTCGTAGACGCGGTCGAAGCCACCGACGACAAGGCGCTTCAGGTACAGCTCGGGCGCGACTCGCAGATACAGGTCCAGGTCCAGCGCGTTGTGATGGGTAATGAAGGGTTTGGCCGTGGCACCGCCGGGGATGAGGTGCATCATCGGCGTTTCCACCTCCATGAAGCGCCGTACGGGCGCCTCCAGCCACTGCCGCATATAACCGATGATGCGCGAGCGCAACTGGAAGGTACGGCGGGCTTCCTCAGTGACAATCAGGTCGACGTAACGCTGCCGATAGCGCTGCTCGACGTCGGTCAGGCCATGAAACTTGTCGGGCAGCGGGCGCAGGCTCTTGGTCAGCAGGCGCAGGTGGTCGACCCGGATCGACAGCTCGCCGGTCTTGGTGCGCATCAGCACGCCTTCGGCGCCCACGATGTCGCCCACGTCCCAGCCCTTGAACGCCTCGTAGGCCTCGCCCACGGTGCCTTGATGGATGAACAGCTGGACACGCCCGCTGAAGTCCTGCAGCTGCACGAAACTGACCTTGCCCTGCACCCGCTTGAGCACGATGCGGCCGGCCACCTTTACCCGGCGCGCGGCGGCCTCAATGACGTCGTTCGTGTGCAGTTCCTTGTCGGCGAACTCTGCTTGCAAGTCGCCCGCAAAACTGTCGACCTTGAAGTCGTTGGGAAATGCGACACCCTGCTCGCGCAGCGCACGCAGCTTTTCCCGCCGCTCGGCGACCAGACTGTTTTCCCGCCCCGCCGTGGACTCGGCCCCAGGCGACTGGGAGCCTGCAGTCATGTCGTCAATACCGTTCGTCGCCGTCATCTTAATTTCCGTGCACACAAGACTGCACAGTGTATTGGAGGCGGGGCTCCGGACAAAATTGCACGCTGGCCGGAGCGAACCGCCATTCATAGTTGATCGCGACTCAACGTTTCGTGAAATACGCCAGGCAAATCAACGCGGTATCCTTGACTTTCCGCGCGGCGAAGTTGCCAGGGGCGCCGGAGACCCAAAACAACTCACTACTGCAGGAGAGGAACCATGAAAGTTCGCCATCTCCCGCCGGCCCTGGCCTCTGTGCTGGCGCTGGTCATGATGTCTTTTGGCACCTCGGCGCTCGCCGCCGAGGACCCCGCACCGCAACCCGCGGCCGGCCATATCGCAACAAGCTGGATAATCTGGGTCAAGGATGGGCAATCGCGTCAGTTCGAGGACGCCATCAAGGCCTATGCGGCGTGGCGCAAGAACGCCGGTGAATCCTTCAAATGGTCGATCTACGAACCCGTTGTCGGTTCCGACCTGAACCACTACGTGATCCGTTCGGGGATGCATCAATGGAAGGACTTCGACGCCAATGCCGCCTGGAGCAGCCAAAAGCAGGCTGGAGCGGAGTTCGACAAGCAAGTCGGGCCGTTCGTCAAGCGCGTCGAGCACTACTTCAGCGAGGACGATGCCGAGCACAGCCACTGGATCGACAGCAAGGACTACAAGTACTTCGGCGTTTCCCACTACCAGTTCAAGCCCGGCACACGGGCCACCGTCAAGGGTGTGATGGACAAGGTGCAGAAGGCAGTGGTCGGTGCGAAGTGGCCCTTCAGCTACTCCATCTCGGAAGTGATTGGTGGATCGGGCGGGACCAATATCGTCAGCCCCATGAAAAGCTATGCCGAAATGGCTGATCCCGAGCCGTCGCTGATGGACATACTGACCAAGTCACTTGGCTCGAAAGAGAAGGCCATGGCGGCGATGAACAGCTTCAGCACCGCGATCGAGGATCACAGTTACACCGTCTACGCGTACCGGGCGGATCTGTCCACGCCATAGCGCGTGCGCGACCGACTGCCGCGGATGGCTGCAGTCGGTCGCTTGTGGCGAGGGCCTCAGGCGTCGATCCGTTTTGAACCCGCCTCGAGGCCCGACTTCAGGCTGGCCTCGACGAACTCGTCCAGGTCGCCATCCAGCACGTTCTGCGTGTCGGTGCGTTCGATACCCGTGCGCAGGTCCTTGATGCGGCTCTGGTCCAGCACATAGTTGCGGATCTGGCTGCCCCAGCCGATGTCCGACTTGGTCGCTTCCAGCGCGTCCCGCTCGGCGTTGCGCTTGCGGACCTCCAGGTCATACAACTTGGCGGCCAGCATCTTCATGGCGGTCTCGCGGTTGGCGTGCTGGCTGCGACCGATCTGGCAGGCCGCCACGGTGTTAGTGGGGATATGGGTGATGCGTACCGCCGATTCGGTCTTGTTGACGTGCTGACCACCGGCGCCCGACGACCGGTAGACGTCGGTACGCAGGTCTGCCGGGTTGATATCGATCTCGATGTTGTCATCCACTTCCGGGGACACGAACACCGAAGTGAAACTGGTATGGCGGCGGTTGTCCGAATCGAACGGCGATTTGCGCACCAACCGGTGCACGCCGATCTCGGTCTTCAGCCAGCCATAGGCGTAATCCCCCTCGACACGAAACGTGGCCGACTTGATGCCAGCCACTTCGCCGCCGCTGACTTCCATCAACTCGGTCTTCCAGCCGCGCGATTCGCACCAGTGCAGGTACATGCGCAACAGCATCTCGGCCCAGTCCTGCGCCTCGGTGCCACCGGCGCCAGCCTGGATGTCGACGAACGCATTCATCGCGTCCATCTTGCCGGAGAACATCCGCTGGAACTCAAGCTTGCCGACCTGGGCCTCGAGCTTGGCCAGATCGGCCGCCACGGCGTCCGCGGTCTCGTCGTCGCCATCGGCAATCGCCATTTCCAGCAGATCGTGGGCGTCAGTGAGACCGGTGGTCAGGGTGTCGATGCCATGTACGACAGTATGCAGTCGGGCGCGCTCACGCCCCAGTTCCTGCGCGCGGGCCGGGTCATCCCATACGTTGGGAATTTCCAGTTCGCGGGTTACTTCTTCCAGACGCTCACTCTTGGCAGCGTAGTCAAAGATACCCCCGTAGCGACTCGACACGGTCGCGGAGGTCGGCGATCTGCGCCTGAATGGGATTGGTCTCGATCATGGTGGTAAATCACAGGAAAACAGTTGCCAATGTTAGCAGAGCGGCGCTCGCCGGCACGTCCACATGCCCACGTCGTCCACTTCCAGCGGTGCGGGTCAAGCCAGCGCTTTCTGGTGTACCCCTCTCACCGCGCGGCCCGATGGATCGGCAGCATTGGCAAATGCCGGATCCCAGGCCAGCGCGTCGGCTGACGAACAGGCGATCGACTTGCCACCAGGCACGCTGGCTGCGCAGGCAGGCCCTGGAAAGTGCTGCTCGAAAATGCGCCGGTAGAAATACGCCTCCTTGGTGGCTGGCGTGTTGAACGGGTAGCGTGCGCCGGCGGCCGCGAATTCGCGATCGCTCACCGACTGCTCCGCATGCGCCTTCAGCCCGTCGATCCAGCCATAGCCGACGCCGTCGCTGAACTGCTCCTTCTGACGCCACAGGATCTCGTCCGGCAAGGCGCCTTCGAAGGCCTCACGCAACACGGCCTTCTCGATCCGGCCCTGCCCTGCCATCTTGCACGCGGCATCCAGACCCATCGCCACGTCGATGAATTCGAGGTCGAGAAACGGCACCCGTGCCTCGACGCCCCAGGCCATCATCGCCTTGTTCGCGCGCAGGCAGTCGTAGCTGTGCAACGCGTCCAGCTTGCGCACGGTCTCTTCGTGAAACGCTTCGGCCGAGGGCGCCTTGTGGAAGTACAGATAGCCGCCGAAAATTTCGTCCGAGCCCTCGCCGGAGAGCACCATCTTCACGCCCATCGCCTTGATCCGCCGTGCCAGCAGATACATCGGCGTGGCCGCGCGGATGGTGGTGACGTCATACGTCTCGATGTGCCGGATCACCTCGGGCAGAGCGTCCAGACCCTCCCAGAATGTGTAGACGAAGCCGTGATGCACGGTGCCCAGCGCGTCGGCCGCAATCTGCGCAGCCGCCAGGTCGGGCGAGCCCTCCAGGCCGATCGCGAACGAATGCAGCCGCGGCCACCACGCCTCGCTGCGATCGTCGTCCTCGACCCGCTCGCGCGCGAACTGCGCCGCACAGGCAGCGACCAGCGAGGAATCAAGTCCGCCGGACAGCAGCACGCCGTACGGCACGTCCGTCATCAGCTGACGGTGCACGGCCTGCTCAAAGGCTTTGCGCAGGACCGGTGCGGCGACCTGATGCCCCTGCGTCGCCGAGTAGTCGCGCCAGGGCTTGTCGTAGAAGCGCCGCAGGCCACCATCAGCGCTGTCATAGACGTGGCCGGGAGGAAATGGCGCCACGTCGGCGCACACGCCCACCAGTGCCTTCATCTCCGAGGCGACGCACAAACGCCCTTGCGCATCGTGACCCCAATACAGCGGACAGACTCCGATCGGGTCGCGGGCGATCAAATAGCGCTGCGCCTCGCCATCCCACAAGGCGAACGCGAAGATGCCGTTGAGCTGCGTCAGGAAGTCCACACCATGTTCGCGATACAGCGCATTGATCACCTCGCAATCGGACCCGGTGGTGAAGTCGTACCCGCTGGCGGCGCGCAATGCACGGTGGTTGTAGATCTCACCGTTGACTGCCAGCGCCAGCGCGCCATCCCGTGAGCGCAGTGGTTGCGCGCCACTGGCGGGATCCACGATAGCCAGTCGCTCGTGCACAAGGATCACGCCGGCATCAACGAAGACACCGCTCCAGTCCGGTCCCCGGTGGCGCTGCCGCTGGGACAGCTCCAGCGCCAGGCGGCGCAGGGCGGCCAGGTCGTCGCCTGGCTGCAGGTCGAACATTCCGAAAATTGCGCACATGACTGCTGTCCTTCGATTGGGTGTCGGCTTGGGTTGACGTGCTGGCCACGACGGGCCGGACTTGGTGGTTGGCGAACGATCTGGCGACCCCTGAAACGCCGAAGGCCCGCACTGGGCGGGCCTTCGACGCGTGATTCATGGAGACTTTCAGCTACGCGCGGGCCCGCCAACGGTTGGCGTTATTGTTCCCGCGATTATTGGAGTTGCCGGCCGACACGATGCCCCGCGCAGAAGGCACGGTGGTGTTCAGGCAGCTGGCGGAATCAAGATGCATGGGTGCACTTCAACAGATCAACACCGCGCTGGCAAGTGCCATCCACTCTCCCTCAAGTGTCGGCCGGGGCCTTGATCCAGCGGGTGGCTTCCTCGATCTCCTGTGCGTGGAACAGGCGAAACTGTGCCGGAACCGCGAAACCGAATGCGGTGGCCGTGACGCGCAGCCAGGCCACGTCGGTGACCAGGGCGATGCGATCCCACCCGCTGAAGTGCCGCATCCCCAGTTTGGCGTCGTCCCACATGGCACCGGGGTCAAACCCGGTGAAGTCGTCGGCGGTGACGTACAGCATGCGCAGCTTGCGGTTGAGTGCAAACGCGGCTTCGACATCCGGCACGATGACGTTTTCGTAATCCTCCCGGCTGACTTGTCCATGAGCGCGAAAGCCAAGGGTACCGGGCGGCAACCCGACAATTTGTGCGATCACGGATTCTCTCCTCGCTGTGTCCCGGCCAGAATCCACCCAGCTCCGTGAACAACGCGCGAGCGGACTCAGGCCGGTTCGATATGCCGCAGCAAAAGGCGCGGCGTCTCGCGCCCGAGCCAGTCGTTGATGGTCAACTCGTAGGCCGCGCGGAGCCGCGTGGGTGGTGGCCGGCCGTCGTAGGCATTGAAGATCACCGCGTCGTGCAGCGCATGGTCCCGCGGGTCGCGCAATTGCAGCCGCAAGTGTCGCTCGCCCATCACTTTCCAGCCGGCGCAATCGAATACGTTGTCGAATAGCGGCTCGGGAAATGCCTGCCCCCACGGTCCTGCCTGGCGCAACTGACGAGCCAGTTCGAGTGAGAATGCGCCGGATGGCAGCTCGCCATCCGTATAGAGAACCGCCTGCAGCTGCTCGGCACCGAGGAGTTCGCGGGCGACGGCATCAAAGCTGGCCGCAAAGCGCGGATAGTCGCGGGTCTTCAGGCTCAAGCCGGCTGCCATCGCATGACCGCCGAACCGCTCGATCAGGCCCGGTTGCCGGGCGTCGACCGCAGCCAGCGCGTCGCGGATGTGAAAGCCCGGGATGGAGCGTGCCGAGCCGCGCAGGTTGTTGCCATCGTTCTCGCCGGCAGGTGCAAATGCAACGACCGGACGATGCAGCCGCTCTTTCAGTTTCGAGGCGACCAGCCCGACGACGCCGGCATGCCAGGACGGTTCGTACAGTGCCACGCCGACGGCATCGGTGTGGCCGATGTCGGCAACCATTTGCTCGGCCTCGGCGACCATGGAAGCCTGCAGGTCGCGCCGCTGGCGGTTGATTGCGTCAAGCTGTTCGGCGTGCCGGTGCGCCTGCGCCGGGTCGTCCGTCAACAGGCACTCCACGCCAAGCCGCATGTCTTCCAGTCGTCCCGCCGCATTCAGCCGTGGTCCCACCACAAAACCGAGATCGCTCGAGCACAGCGTGGCCATGCTGCGTTTCCCCGCCTCAATCAGCGCCACGATGCCCGCACATGCGCGGCCAGTGCGAATGCGCCGCAGGCCGGCTTCGACCAGTATTCGGTTGTTGAAATCCAGCGGCACCAGGTCGGCGACCGTGCCCAACGCCACCAGATCAAGCAACGACGACAGGTCGGGTTTGGCCCCGCCAAACGCGCCCTGCTGCTGCAGCCGTGCGCGCAAGGCCAGCAGCAGGTAGAACATCACGCCGACGCCTGCCAGCATCTTGCTCGGGAACAGGTCACCGGCCAGGTTGGGATTCACCATCGCATCGCAATCCGGCAGGCGCTCGCCGGGCAAGTGGTGGTCGGTGACAATCACCCGAATGCCGCGCGCCCTCGCCGCGGCCACGCCAGCGACGCTGGCCACGCCGTTGTCGACAGTGACGACCAGTCGCGGCGTGGGTTGGAATGAATCGACCAGCGCGGGACTCAAGCCGTAGCCGTGGATGAAGCGGTTCGGAATCGCGTAATCCACCCGCGCCGCGCCCAGCAGGCGCAATCCGCGCACCGCCACGGCGGTACCCGTGGCACCGTCGCAGTCGTAGTCACCCGCAATCAGGATGGGCCAGTCGTCGCGGATTGCCTCAACCAGCAGCTCCACGGCTTGCTCCATGCCGCCCAGCAACCGCGGCGGCAACATGCGCGCCAGCCGATGTTCGACCTGCCCCGGTTCCAGCACGCCCCGGGCGGCGTAGATCCGTTGCAACACCGGATGCACCGATTCCGGCCAGCCGGCCGGGGTGCCCTTGCTTTCGCGTCGGCGCCACACCAAGGCGCTCAACGCCCTGCCCCACGCCAGAAGCGCCACCGATGCCATGGCTTGTGCAGCCAGCGCTCGCCGCTGGCGAAATGCAGTACCACGGGCTGATGATCGAGCAGTGGGATCAGTGCGGGCAACCAATGCGAGACCAGGGCATGAGCCGGGAGATCCTGCAAGTCGACCAGCCAGTCCGCTCCGCTGGCAGCGATCGAATCCGTCGTGCGCCGCTGCCAGGAGATGCCAGCGTGCGCGGCCAGCGCGCGTAACAGCAGGTCATTGCTGACGACGCCGGCCAGCCCACTGACCGATGGCGGCGGCAGGCAACCGCCACCCCACAGCCACAGGCAGTTGATTGGCGACTGTCCGCGCTGCTGGCGTTGCGCATTGAGCGGGTGCTGGTGCAGCAATACCTGCAGGTCATTGAGCAGAATCCGCCAGTGCCGCCCCTCGGCGCCTTGCGGCAGATGCGCAGCCAGATCCTCACCCAGCGCCTGCTCGGGCGCCGTGAAAGCCGGAAGCGGCGTGCCGGGTGGCAGGCGCAGGTGCCAATGGTCCGGCTCGGATACCTCCAGTTGCATGCCGGCCTCCTCAAGAACCGGTCGCAACCCGGCAGCCAGCGCTTGCGCCTCATCCGGCTGCAACTGCATCTGCCCGCAGGCCATCAATCGCACGCCACTCATGTCCGGCTGAGCCCAGGCCGGATCGGCCGCCAGCCAGACCGCATCGCCGGCGTCGCCGGCCAGCAGCTCGCGTGTGATGGCGGCCGCCGGCAAATTCGCGTCGACCCCGCTGAACCATTGCGCGAGGCCAGCCCGGTAACCCGCAGCACCGTCCGCCATCCGATCCGCCCGGGGCAACCAGGCACGCAGCGGATGCCCTGCCTCGAACTGCGCCAAGGCCGGCAGCCACAAATGCAACGACTGCTCGGATATCGGCATGCCTAGGCCTCCAGTTGTTCGATCAATTGCAGCCACTCGGCTTCCAGCCCTTCCTGCTCACGGCGCAGCTCGGCCTGGCGCTGACTCAGTTGCATCAGCTCGCTGGTTGAGCCGGTGTAGGTGGCCGGGTCAGCCAATTGTGCATTCAGAGCCGCCAGCTCGGTCTCGACCGCGGTCGTGCGCGCTTCGATCTTCTTGACTCGCTGGCGCGCTGATTTGCCGGCCTCACGTTGGGCTGCCGACTGGCGGCGACGCGCCTCGGCCGAAAGCTCAACCACCTTGACGACCGGCGCCTCCGCTGCGGCGACGGCCCTGGAGGCCTTCTTGCTGGCGCTGCCACGATTCCGCAGCCAGCGTGCGTAATCGTCGAGGTCGCCATCGAAGCTCTCCACCGTGCCGTCCGCCACGCGCCAGAAACTGTCGCATACCATGCCCAGCAGATGGCGGTCGTGCGAAACCAGCACCAGTGCGCCATCAAACTCGGCCAGTGCATCGGCCAGCGCCTCGCGCATGTCCAGATCCAGATGGTTGGTCGGCTCATCCAGCAGCAACAGGTTCGGCTTGTCCCAGGCGATCAGGGCCAGCGCCAGCCGCGCCCGCTCCCCGCCGGAAAAACCGTCGACCGATTCGAAGGCGCGATCGCCGGCGAAATTCCAGGTGCCAAGAAAATCGCGCATCACCTGGGTGGCAACACCGGGTGCCTTGTCCTGCAGGTGATCGAGCGCACTGGAACCCTCGCGCAGACTTTCCACCGTGTGCTGGGCGAAATAGCCGATCCGCAGGTCCTTGTGCGCCTTGCGCTCGCCGCCGAAGGGTTCGAGCTCGCCCACCAGGGTTTTGACCAAGGTGGATTTGCCGGCTCCGTTCGGGCCCAGCAAGCCGATCCGCTCGCCCGCTTCGATGCTGAAGCGCACGTCTGACAACACGATATTCGCCACCTCGTCGGCGCGCGTGGCGGGGTCGGCCAGATAGCCGGCGGTGATGTCCTCCAGCTGCAGCATCGAGTCGGGCAACCGCCCCGGCACCGCGAAGTGGAAACTGAACGGGCGCTCGGCGCGCACGGCCTCGGTTCCGGCCAGCTTCTCCAGCCGCTTCATTCGCGACTGTGCCTGCTTGGCCTTGGTCGCCTTGGCCTTGAAGCGGTCGATGAACGACTGCAGATGGGCCCGTTCGGCCTGCTCGCGTTCGTGGGAAATCTGCTGCTGCCGGAGCTGCTCCGCACGCAGGCGCTCGAACGCACTGTAGTTTCCGGTGTACAGCTTCGCCTTGCCGTCATTGAGGTGCAGCGTGTGCGTGATCACGCCATCGAGAAACTCCCGATCATGCGAGATGATCAGCAAGGTGCCCTGGTAGCGTCGCAACCACTCTTCCAACCACAGCACGGCATCGAGATCGAGATGGTTGGTCGGTTCATCCAGCAACAACAGATCGGACGGGCACATCAACGCGCGGGCCAGGTTCAGTCGGCCGCGCCAGCCACCGGAGAACTCCCGCACCGGACGCTCGTGTGTGTCCGGCGGGAAACCCAGGCCATGCAGCAGGCGACCGGCTCGGGCGCGGCCGTCGTAACCGTTCAACTCCTCGATCCGAAGATGGGCTTTTGCCAGCGCCTCCATGTCTCCCCGCTCGCCGGCATCGGCTTCGGCGTGGACCGCCTCCGCCAGCACCTCGTCACCGCCCAACACATAGTCGATCGCGGCGTCGGGAAGTGCCGGGGTTTCCTGCGCCACCGACGCCAGCCGCAACTTGGCCGACATTTCGAGCTCACCGGCGTCGCTCTCCAGCTTGCCCTGCAGGGCAGCGAACAGGCTGGATTTCCCGCAACCGTTGCGGCCAATCACGCCCAGGCGCCAGCCACCCTGAATCACCAGGTCGATGTCGGACAGGAGCAACCGGCTACCGCGGCGCAAGGCGAAATGTCGAAAGGAAATCATGAAATGCCTGGGTGAAAACCGGGCAGGCTGTCGCCCGCAGCCGCCCATGATAGCGGCGAAGGCGCTATTCTCGACCAAACGGCGTAGCGTCGCCGATACCGCCGAATGCCGAATCCATCGCATTTGGCAACCAGTCTCATGGCGCGGCGCGGACGGTTCTGATAAAACGACGGCGCAGGCAGCCGTTTCAGGGAGAGGGAGCCATGGTCAAATTTACATGCAGTTTGCCGTTCATCGTCGCGCTGGTCGCGGCGGGCGGCATCGCCACGCCACAGCAGTCCCATGCCGCCCAGTCGCGAGCCGAGCACGGGGATACGTTGCTGATTCACCGTGTGCAGCGGGAAAAGGGCATGAACCTGCCGCCCCGCGGCCTGAGCATGAGCCAGGTCGAGAAAACCTGGGGCGCACCCCAGCGGAAACTCTCGCCGCGCGGCGGGGACACCAGCAAGCATCCGCAGATCAACCGCTGGGAGTACTCGAATTTCATCGTGTACTTCGAACGCAGCCATGTCATTCATTCGGTCCTGAATACGCCGGCCGGCAACAATACAAACCCGGCAGCAATCAACTGATTCAACGCTTCCCTGACGCGGCCCGCGGCAACGCGGGCCGCGTTTTCGTGTGCATTGCCACCGCATCGTACAATTGCCACCTGCCCTACGAGACCTTCCCGCATGACTGATCACGCATTGCGCCTGCCGGCGGAATGGGAGCCGCAAGCTGCCGTGTTGATCGCCTGGCCGCACGCCGGCACGGACTGGGCCGAGCGCCTGAGCTCGGTCGAATCGACCTATGTGGCGCTAGCCGCCGCGGTGATCCGCTTCCAGCCCTTGATCATCGTGGTTGCCACGGCGGCCTTGCGCGAGCATGTGCGATCGCAGTTACAGGGCGCGAACGTGGATCTGGCCACGATCCGTTTCATCGAATTGCCCTATGACGACACGTGGTTGCGGGACTCCGGTCCGATCACGCTCAAGGGCCGCACTGGCTTCCAGATCACCGATTTCCGCTTCACCGGCTGGGGCGGCAAGTTCGGCGCCGAGCGGGATGATGCACTGGTCGCCGGACTGGCCGACGCCGGCTTGTTCGGCGCCGCTGTCCACCAGCGCGTCGACTGGGCACTGGAGGGCGGCGCGATCGAGAGCGATGGTGAAGGAACGGTGCTGACCACGTGGCGCTGTCTCACCCAGCGCCACCCGCAGCAGTCGCGCGAACAGATGAGCGCGATCCTGCGTGAGAGCCTGCACGCCCAGCGCGTCCTGTGGCTGGATTACGGTTACCTGGAGGGCGACGACACCGACGCGCACATCGACACCCTGGCCCGCTTCGCACCAGGCGAGCGCATCGTGTACCAGGCCTGCGACGATGCCGACGACCCCCACTACGACGAATTGCGGCGGATGGCCGCCGAGCTGGCCGCGCTACGCACCGTGGACGGCCGTGCTTACGAACTGCACCCGTTGCCCTGGCCGCAGCCGATCGTGGACCAAGGGCGCCGCCTCGCGGCGTCCTACGCCAACTACCTGATCGTCAATGGCGCCGTGCTGGTGCCGGCTTATGGGGATTCTGCCGACGCCGATGCCGCGCGAATCATCGGCATCGCCCACCCGGGTCGTGAGGTCGTGCAAGTGCCTTGCCGCCCGCTGATCTGGCAAAACGGCAGCCTGCACTGCATCACCATGCAGCTGCCCGCGGGACTGGCCTGAGCCGCATCGGGTAAACTGCGAGGTCAGTTGCATCCGGCCCTGGCCCGAGGAATCTGCCCGATGACCCGCAAGTCACTCAAGGTTGCGCTGCTGCAGGAAACCGACCGCGGCAGCCGCGACGCCAATCTGGACGCCATCGAGTCAGGCCTGCGCGAAGCCGCCGCGGCCGGCGTCGAATTGGTGTTGCTGCAGGAACTGCACAACGGGCCGTACTTCTGTCAGCACGAGTCGGTCGACATTTTCGACCAGGCCGAGAGTATTCCTGGCCCGGGTACCGCGCGTATCGGCAAGCTGGCCGAAGAACTGCAGCTGGTGGTGGTCGCTTCGCTGTTCGAGCGGCGCGCGGCCGGTCTGTATCACAACACGGCCGTGGTGTTTGACCGTTCGGCGGCAATTGCCGGCATCTACCGCAAGATGCACATCCCGGATGATCCCGGGTTCTACGAGAAGTTCTATTTCACTCCCGGCGACCTCGGATTCGAGCCGATTGACACGTCGGTGGGCCGGCTTGGCCTGCTGGTCTGCTGGGACCAGTGGTATCCCGAGGCGGCTCGGTTGATGGCGTTGGCGGGCGCCGAGTTGTTGCTCTACCCCACCGCGATCGGCTGGGACCCCGATGATGACCAGGCTGAGAAAGACCGCCAGCGGGATGCCTGGATCACGGTGCAACGGGGGCACGCCGTGGCCAACGGGCTGCCTTTGCTGGCGTGCAATCGCACCGGTTTTGAGGCCGACCCGACCGGGGTGGGTGCTGGCATCCAGTTCTGGGGTTCCAGCTTCGTCGCCGGCCCGCAGGGCGAATTCCTGGCCCACGCGGGCACCGACGCACGCGAATTGCTGGTAGCCGAGGTCGATCTGGCGCGCAGCGAACAGGTACGCCGGATCTGGCCTTTCCTGCGCGATCGCCGCATCGACGCCTACGCCGATCTGCTCAAGCGCTTCCGTGATTGATGCCGCGCACCGCTGCTTGTCCCGCCGGCCCATCGTCCCCATGCTGGGGTTCCCCTTGATGTCGGCGTACTGACTGCATGAGCGTTCCCGAGACCGAAACCGCCGCCCTGCCTCCCGCATTGCAGGGCCAGCCGGTCGAGCGCGTGCAGCGCGATGGCGTGGAATACGTGCTGTTGGGCACCGCGCACGTCTCGCGCAGCAGCATGGAGGCTGTCGATGCGCTGCTCGGCCACGAGCACTTCGACGCGGTGGCCGTGGAGTTGTGTGAAAGCCGTGCCCAGAGCATGCGCGACCCGGAGGCGTTCAAGCAGTTGGACTTGTTCCGGGTGATCCGTGAGGGCAAGGCCGGCATGGTGGCTGCCAGCCTGGTGCTGTCCACTTTCCAGAAACGGCTGGCCGACCAGTCCGGCATCCAGCCGGGAGCCGAGATGAAGGCTGCGATGGACGGGGCCGAGCAACATGGCCTGCCCTTGTGGCTGATCGACCGCGACGTCGGCACGACACTGAAGCGCGCCTGGCGCAGTGTGGGCTTCTGGCAGCGCTTCAACCTGTTCGGTGGCCTGCTGGCCAGCGTGTTCGATCGTGAGGACATCGAGCAGGGCGAGATCGAGAAGCTCAAGCAAGGTGATCTGCTGGAGAGTGCGTTCAGCGAGTTCGCCAACGACTCCAAGCCGCTGTATGAAAGCCTCATTGGTGAGCGCGACGCGTACATGGCCGCACGCCTTCGCGAAGAAGCCGGACGCTCGACCACGGATGAGCCTCGGCGCGTGCTGGTGGTCATCGGCGCCGGCCATCTGAAGGGGCTGTGCAGCTTGTTGCTCGATCAGCAGGACGACCCGGCCAGCAAGGTCGCCGAGCTCGCCATTCTGCCGCCCAAGGCGCGCTGGCCGAAATGGCTGGCGATTGCGCTGGTGCTGATGGTGTTTGCGGCCATTGGCTGGGCGTACCACGAGGACTCCGTTCTGGGCACGCAGGCATTGCGCGACTGGATCCTGTTCACTGGTGGCTTTGCCGCGCTCGGTGCCGTGATCGCGGGTGGTCATCCGGTCAGCATCCTGGCCGCCTTCATCGCCGCACCGATCAAACCGTTCCGCCCCGGCATCCCGGCCGGTGGCATCAGTGCGATGGCAGAGGCCTGGGTGCGCCGTCCGCGTGTGGCGGATTTCGACACCCTGCGCGACGATATCGTGCACTGGAGCGGCTGGTGGAAGAATCGGGTTGCCCGCACGCTGCTGAACTTCTTCCTGGTGAGCATGGGCACGATCATCGGCGAGTACAGCGCCGGCATCCACATCTTCAAAAGCTTGTTCTGACCCGGGTATCGCGGGCAGTGCGGGCGAGCCCGCGTGCTACGATTCGCGCCGCCTGCAGCTCTGTTCTTTCGGGGCGTCGACAACTGGCCCGGGTGGCGAAACTGGTATACGCAAGGGACTTAAAATCCCTCCGCCGCAAGGCGATGCGGGTTCGACCCCCGCCCCGGGCACCAACCACCGCGTGACGCAAAAAAATGGAGTGCGGAAGCCTTCGCCGCCGCACTCCACGATGACGTCTCGCCTCGATCAGGCAGCGGCGTCCTTGAGCTTCTTCAGCGGGCGGATCTTGACCTTGACCGACGCCGGCTTGGCCGCAAACCACTGCTCTTCCTTGGTGAACGGGTTGATGCCCTTGCGCTTGGGTTTGGCCGGGACACTCACCGCGGTGATCTTCAGCAGGCCGGGCAACTGGAACGAACCGGCGCCCTTCTTGTGCACCGATCCGGCAATCGCGCCTTCAAGGGCGGCGAGCACGGCGCGCACTTCCTTGGCTGCTACGCCACTGGCCTCGGCGACGTGTGCCACCAGGCTGGACTTGTTCAACACTTCCTTGATCGGCTTGGGTGCAGCCGATGCGGCCTTTGCCTTCGGTGCCGGCTTGCTCTTGGCCGCTGTTTTCTGCGTCTTTGCCATGGGTTTCCCCCTCGTGTAATTAGTGGTGGATGATTCAAATGCCTCGCGGCACGCCGAATGTAGGGGAAATCGTCGGTTCCGCCAACGGGTTTGAGCAGAAATTTTCGCTTTTCGTGCGAAAAACAGCTGCCGGCACAGCCCGACGACCTCCCGCGACGGTATGGCGTACGCTATCAAGGACGGATCCACGCTCGTGGAGCGTTCGACGAGGATGCGAATGGGGGACGCGGCGGGCTACATCAGCTTTGGCTATTTTTCGGTTGCACTGTTGGTCACGGCCGCGCTGGCGCTCGGCGCCGGGATGCAATTTCTGGTCATCGGATTGCGTAGCCGGCGCGAAGCCACCCACCTGGCATTCGCCGTGCTGTGCGGCTGTGTCGGCGCACTTGCCATTGGCAACGCGCTGGTCAACGCGGCAACGTCGTTGCCCCGGGCGATTGCTGCCCTGCGCGTCATAGGCGCCGCTGCGGCGTTGGCGATGCCGACCCTGTTGGTCTTCGTCGGCGGCTACACGGGCAAGGCGCCGAACCGCTACCTGTTCGCGACCGTGTCCCTGCTGTCACTGTGGATCTTCTGGGACAACCTCGACGCCCCGTACACCGCATTCGACGTGACACTGCGGGAAGGCGTACCGATCACTCTGCCGTGGGGTGAATCGTTGTACACGGTGGATCGCCATACTTCCGGCCTGGGCTGGGTGTTCCGCGTGCTCAGTCACGGCGTCTTTGTCTGGGCGTTGTATCGCGCGGCCTGGCAGTTCCGGCGGGGGGAGCGTCTGCGCGCTGCACTGCTCGGTGTGTGCCTGTTGGGGCAACTGCTGGCGCTGACGTGGGGAGCGGTCGTGGTACGCATGCTGGGCGCTCCTTACCCGCAGATCGATGCCTTCGCATTCCTGTCGTTCGTGTTGCTGATGGCGGTGTCGTTTGCCAGCCGGATGCACTCACACACGCTGCAGCTTGAGCGCACCACCGACGAGCTGCTTGCCGAGATCAAAGTGCGTCAGGAAGCGGAGCTGGATCTGCGCCACGCGGCCTACCACGACGCGCTCACCGGCCTGCCCAACCGGTTGCGTGCGATGTACACGCTGGCCGACTTGATTGCCGAGGCGGCACAGTCCAGGCAACACGGCGCCGTGTTGATGATTGATCTGGACAACTTCAAGACGATCAACGATTCGCTGGGTCATCATGTGGGCGATCGCGTGCTGGAAACCATTGCCGACAGTCTGCTTGCGGTGGCGCCCAGCGACTCCACCGTGGCGCGACTTGGCGGCGACGAATTCGTGGTGCTGTTGGGTACGCTCGACGCCGACGCCGACGCGACTGCAGCGCATGCACTGCAGGTCGCCGAACTGATTCTGAAGCGCCTCGCCGCGCCGCTGGCGATCGACACGCGGGCACTGGGCGTCGGTGCCAGCATCGGGGTGGCCTTGTTCCCCAGTCACGGCGACAGCGCTGCCGACGTGATGCGCTGTGCAGACATTGCGCTGTATCGTGCCAAGGGCTCCGGCCGCAACGCGTCACGCTTGTTCCTGCCTTACATGCAACGCGACGCTGACGCGCGCATGGATCTGGAGCGCGGTCTTCGAGAGGCTCTTGAGCACGAACGGTTTTCACTGCGCTTCCAGCCACAAGTCACCATGCGCGGCAAGCTGGTGGGAGCGGAGGCATTGTTGCGCTGGAACCACCCGCAACTGGGAGAAGTGTCACCCGAAATTTTCATTCCGGTCGCCGAGCAAACGGGATTGATCGGTGCAGTCGGTTCCTGGGTGGTTGCAAGCGTCTGCGAACACATCCGCGAGTGGCACGAACTGGGCCTGAACTTCGGCGGCCGGTTGTCGGTAAACGTCAGCCCGTGGCAGATCGCCAATCCGCATTTTGCCGAAACCCTCCACGCGCAGGTAACCGCCGCGGGCGTGGAACCATCCATGTTGACACTGGAACTGACGGAGAGCGCCTTGCTCGGCGACTTCGATGCGGCGCTGAGAACGTTGCATCAACTCTCGGCGGCGGGCTTTCGCCTCGCACTGGACGATTTTGGAACAGGCTATTCCTCCCTCGCCTACCTGCAGCGACTTCCGCTGGACGAGCTCAAGATCGACCGAAGTTTCGTCAACACGTTGCAACCGTCAGAAACCCATCCGCTGGCCGGCTTCATCATCGACGTGGGGCGGCGCCTGGGGATGACCACGATCGCCGAGGGCGTCGAAACGCCTCAGCAGAAAGCCATGCTGGAATTTCTCCGCTGCGATCTTGTGCAGGGTTATCACATCTGTGCGCCGCTCAACGCGGCTGACTTTCAACGCTGGGCGCAGCAACACTCGGAGGTAGCCATGCAAGGCGACCTCGACGTCGCCGCGGCGAATGACCCCTGAGCGACAAAAAACCCGCCACTGGCGGGTTTTCGAGGCTGGCGGGCAGCCGCTTGCGCAATGGAGGCCAGGGTCGGAATCGAACCGGCGTACGCGGATTTGCAGTCCGCTGCATGACCACTCTGCCACCTGGCCATTGCTTGGCGCATCGCAACCAGAATGATCGCCGGTTGCCTCTAAAAAGCGAAACCCCGGCAGGCCGAGGTTGCACTCGCAAACTGGAGCGGGAAACGAGACTCGAACTCGCGACCCCGACCTTGGCAAGGTCGTGCTCTACCAACTGAGCTATTCCCGCATCAGAGCCGCAAATGATAGCAGAACGCGATCGTCTGTGAATAGCCGCAAATGCAGTTTGCTGGCGGTTCCCGCCTGACCTGACCCGCACGCTTCACAAACGACAAGGCCCCGGCTGAACCGGGGCCTTGCAGGCAAACTGGAGCGGGAAACGAGACTCGAACTCGCGACCCCGACCTTGGCAAGGTCGTGCTCTACCAACTGAGCTATTCCCGCATTGGAGCCGCGCATTTTAATACGTGAACACGAATCGTCAAGTGCGCCAGACGGGGGCTTGGCCGGTCCATCAGGCATCGTCGCGCGATGTGCGCCTGGGCGCGGCATCGCCGTTCAACATGGGCCACGCTGCCCGCAGGTAATACAGGCCGGACCATATCGTCAGTACGCCCGCGATTACCAGCAGCGCTTCGCCGATGTGATAGAAACGCAACGCGGTCGCCTCTTTCTCGTGCTGAACGATCAGCACCACCAGCGCCACCATTTGCATGACGGTCTTGAGCTTGCCGATCAGTGCCACCTTGACGGTTGCGCGCATGCCTATCTCGGCCATCCACTCGCGCAACGCCGACACACTGATCTCACGCCCCACGATGATGGCAGCGGTGACGGCCATCACGACGCCCGACCATTCGGAGTGTGGTGACCCGACGCGATGATGCGACTCGACCAGCAGGAACAAGGTGACCGCCACCATCAATTTGTCCGCCACCGGATCGAGAAAAGCGCCGAACGCCGAAGTGAGGTTCAGCCGGCGCGCCAGGTATCCGTCCAGCCAGTCGGTCACCGCTGCCAGCACGAACACGATCGCCGCGGTGATGTTGTGGCCGGGAAATGGCAGGTAGAACGCGGCCACCATGACCGGCAACAAGGCAACGCGGAACAGGGTCAGCCAGGTCGGCAGGTTGATGCGCATGATTTCGTCTCGATAAGTGGCTGCAGTTTCGCACGTCGGCGCCCTGCTGCCTTGTGAATGAATGGCCGAGGGGTCATTCGTGCAAACTGGCGTAAATACGCTCGGCGAGGCCACGGTCGATCCCCTTGACCTGCATGAGCTCCTCCACCCCGGCGCCCTCCACCCCTTGCATGCCGCCAAAGGCCTTGAGCAAGGCCGTCCTGCGCCGGGCACCAATGCCTGGGATGTCCTCCAGCACGCTGTGTTCGCGGGCCTTCTCGCGGCGCTTGCGATGCCCGCTGATCGCAAAGCGGTGCGCCTCGTCGCGCACTGCCGCAACCAGATGCAGGGCTGGCGATGACGGGCCGGGATGAATCTCACGGCCGGGATTTCCCGGTTCCAGCCTGGCCAGCACCAGGGTTTCCTCGCCGGCGCGCCGTCCTGGCCCCTTTGCCACGCCAACCACCTCGACACCGGCAACCCCCAGATCCTGCAATACCTCGATCGCCTGGGCCACCTGACCGCTGCCACCGTCGATCAACAACAGGTCCGGGCGCGCACCCTCGCCTTCCGCCACTTTGCGGAAGCGTCGCGTCAACGCCTGATGCATCGCGGCATAATCATCGCCCGGGGTGATGCCCGCGATGTTGAAGCGCCGGTAGTGGGATTTTTCCGGACCTTCCGGCCCGAAGACGACGCATGAGGCCACGGTCAGCTCGCCCATCGTGTGGCTGATGTCGAAGCATTCGATGCGTCGCGGCGGCTCAGCCAGACCCAGCAGCTTGTGCAGATCATCGAAGCGCGTGCCCAGGGTCTGGCGACTGGCAAGACGCGCGGTCAGCGAGGCCTGCGCATTGCGCTCGGCCATCTGCAGGAACTGCGCCCGATCGCCACGGACGCTGGATTTCAGCTCCACCGCATGACCGGCGTGCTGGCCCAGCATTTCGGCGAGGATGCCCTGATCGGCCAGCGTCTCGCCGAGCACCAGCTCCCGCGGCACCGGTCGATCCAGGTAGTACTGGGCAATGAACTGGGCCAACACATCGGCCGGCGCCGCATCCAGCGGCAGGCGCGGGAAGAAGTCGCGGGTGCCGAGGCTGATCCCGTCACGGAAAAACAAAACGCTGACGCACGCCATGCCCGCTTCGATGCGGCAGGCAATCACATCCATGTCGGCATTGGCGCCCTGCACGTGATTCTGGGCCTGCAGTTGGCGCAATGCGGCCACCTGGTCGCGCAACCTGGCCGCGCGCTCGAACTGCAACGCCTGGCTGGCCTGCTCCATCGCCTCGGCCAGCTCGTCGATCACCGCGTTGCTGCGCCCATCAAGAAACATCTCGGCGTGGCGTACATCCTCGCGATAGTCCGGCACGCTGATCAGGCCGGTGCAAGGCGCGCTGCAACGGCCGATCTGGTACAGCAGGCACGGCCGGGTGCGGTTGCGAAAATAGCTGTCCTCGCACTGGCGTACCTTGAACAGCTTCTGCATCAGGTTGAGACTTTCGCGTACGGCGTGGGTGCCCGGATAAGGGCCAAAATAGCGTCCCGGCTGGTTGCGCGCACCGCGATGGAAGGCCAGCCGGGGGTAATCCTCACCGCCGGACAGGTAGATGTAGGGATAACTCTTGTCGTCCCGCAGCAGGATGTTGTATCGCGGCTTCAGCGACTTGATCAACTGCGACTCAAGCAGCAGGGCTTCGCCTTCGGTGCGCGTCACGGTGATCTGCACGCGGGCAATCTGCGCCACCATCGCGGCGATCCGGGGCTCCAGTCGCGGGCGCAGGAAATAACTCCCGACGCGCTTCTTGAGATTGCCCGCCTTGCCGACGTACAGCAGCTCGCCGGCGGCGTCGAAATGACGGTACACGCCAGGTGCTGAAGTCAGCGTTCGGACGAACGCCTTGCCGTCAAACGACGCGGGTGGCACGGGTTGCATGGAGACATTCTATCGAGTGCGCAGGACGCAATCCGATATGGTGGCTCAACGCTGTCCTCGCAACCACATCTCCGCACGCTGCAGGTCGGCCTCGGTGTCGATTCCGGGCGGAAACGGCTCGGGAGTCAGGCGTACTGCGATCGCGTGACCGTGCTCCAGCACCCGCAGCTGTTCCAGTGATTCGGTCTGTTCCAGCGGCGTGCGTGACAGCCGGCTGTAGCTGCCGAGAAACCCTGCCCGATACGCATAGATGCCGATGTGGCGCAGAAACGGCACGCCGGATGGCAACGCATGGCGATCTGCGGCAAAAGCATCACGAGCCCACGGCAGCGGCGCGCGGCTGAAATACAGCGCCCGGCCATTGGCAGCACGCACCAGCTTCACCACGTTCGGATCAAACAGTTCCTCCGCATCAATCACCGGCGTGGCCAGCGTGGCCATCGGTGCGTCGTCGTCGGACAATGCCTGGGCCACGGCGCGGATGCCCGCTGCTGGCGCGAACGGCTCGTCTCCCTGCAGGTTGACCACGATAGTGTCCTCAGACCAGCCGTAGCGCTCGGCGCACTCGGCCAGACGATCACTGCCCGAGGCGTGGTCGCTGCGGGTCAGGCAGATGTCCACGCCAGCCTGCCCGGCGAGGGCGTTCCCTACGCGCTGGTCATCGATGGCCACCACCACCTGGCCGGCGCCCGCCAGCAGCGCACGCTGTGCCACGCGCAGCACCATTGGCACCCCGTCAATTTCCCGCAACGGCTTGCCCGGCAGGCGGGTCGATCCGTACCGGGCGGGAATGGCAACTATGAAATGCGGCACAGCATCCGGCATCGGTGGTCCTCAATCTCGCAGGTGATCCTGGCGCCAGTCGCCGCCCGGGTCGTTCACATCATGCCGCCGTCTGCAGCGAAAAACCGCAATCATTGGCCAGGGTCATGAACCCCGGGAACGAGGTGGCGACATGGGCGCAATCATTGATCCGCACGGGATCCCGCGCAACCAGCCCGGCGACGGCGAAACTCATTGCGATGCGGTGGTCCAAGTGGCTTTCAACTACCCCGCCACCGAGCTGCCCGCCCTCAATGATCGCACCGTCCGCCGTCTCTTCGACCACACCACCAAGCGTACGTAGCCCGCTCGCCATGGTCGCGATCCGGTCCGATTCCTTCACCCGCAGCTCGGCCGCACCACGGACCACGGTCCGCCCACGGGCGACCGCAGCGGCAATGAACAGCGCCGGGAATTCATCGATCATGTCCGGCACCAGGGTCTCGGGCAATTCGACTCCGTGCAGCGGCGCATGACGCACCACCAGATCACCGACCGGTTCGCCGCCGGCCTCGCGCTCGTGCTCGACTGCGATATCCGCACCCATCAGGCGCAGGGCCTGCAGCAACCCCGTACGGCGCGGATTGAGGCCAACCGCCGGGAGCCGCAACGCGGACCCGGGCACGATAGTGGCGGCGACCAGGAAGAACGCGGCCGACGAAAAATCGGCCGGCACCGCCACCTCGGTAGCGCGCAAAACGTGCCCGCCTGTCAGTTTTGCGCGACCCGGCACGAACTCGATCGGCCAGCCAAACGTCGCCAGCATGCGCTCGGTGTAGTCGCGGGTCGGGTGGGGTTCCACGATCTCGGTTTCACCTGCCGCGTACAGCCCGGCAAGCAACAGTGCCGATTTGACCTGTGCGCTCGCCACCGGCAATGCGTAGCGGATGCCGTGCAAGGATCGCCCGCCACGGACTCGCAGGGGCGGCATGCCGTCGTCCGCATCGATCTGCGCGCCCATCAGCGCCAATGGGTCGGTCACCCGGCGCATTGGACGTTTCGACAACGAGGCGTCGCCGATCAGCGTGCTGTCGAATCCCTGCCCTGCCAGCAGTCCGGCCAGCAGGCGCATGCCGGTGCCGGCGTTGCCACAGTCGAGCGGCTGCGCCGCGCCGCGCAGTCCCCGCAAGCCGACGCCGTGAACCACTCGCTCACCGAGCGAAGGCGTATCAATGCGCACCCCGAGCTGCGACAGCACCGCCGCGGTGGCCCGGGTGTCCTCACCTTCAAGAAAGCCGTGGATGCGCGACGGGCCTTCGGCAATGGCAGCAAGCATCAAGGCGCGATGGGACACGGACTTGTCGCCCGGGACGCGTACGCTTCCGCGCAACGGGCCGGCAGCGAGGCTGCACCAGTCCAGCCGAGTGCTCAAGGCAGCGCCACCGGGTAGGAGCCCAGCACCCGAACGGTGGCCGCCGACTCGGCAATGTCCGCCACCGCGGCCTTCAGGGCACCCTCGTCGATATGCCCGGATACGTCGATGAAGAAAGCGTACTGCCACTTGCCAGTGTGGGCAGGCCGCGACTCGATCCGGTTCAGGCTGATGCCGTGTTTGGCAAATGGGCTGAGTACGTCGTACAACGCACCCGGCTTGTCGTTGACGGTGATCAACAGCGAGGTGCGGTCGTTGCCGGAGGGTGGGAACAGCGTGCGGCCGATCACCAGGAACCGCGTCGTGTTGTCTGCGCGGTCTTCGATGCCGCTGGCCACGGTCTTGAGCCGGTACACCTTGCCGGCTGATTCGCCCGCGATAGCGGCCGCGTTATCGTCGTGCATGGCCAGGCGCGCAGCCTCGGCATTGCTGCTGACCGCCACGCACTCGACGTCAGGCAGGTTGATGCGCAGCCAGGTCTTGCACTGTTGCAGCGACTGGGCATGCGCCAGGACCCGGCGAACGTCCTCGAGCTTTCCACTCAGCGAGTGCAGGCACTGATGCACGCGCAGTTCGATCTCGCCACAGATGGTCGCCTCGGATGTCAGGAACATGTCCAGGGTCATCTGGATCATGCCCTGCCCGGAGTTCTCCACCGGAACCACACCAAAGTCGGCGTGCCCGGCGGCAACTTCCTGGAACACTTCCTCGATACTGCCCAGTGGCAATCCGTACGCAGCGTGGCCGAAGTGCTTGCGCACAGCCTGCTCGCTGAACGTGCCTTCGGGCCCGAGGAAGCCGATTTTCAGCGGGTCTTCCTGGGCCAGGCAGGACGACATGATCTCGCGGAACAGGCGCACCATTTCACTATCCGACAACGGCCCCCCGTTGCGGTCGACCACCATGCGCAGCACGTGCGCCTCACGCTCCGGGCGGTAATAGTCGATCGCCGACAGGCCTTCGCCCTTTACCTTGGCTACGGTTCGCGCGTGATTGGCACGTTCCGAAATGAGCTGCTGGATCTGCCGGTCGATGCTGTCAATGCGTTCCCGCATCTCGTTCAACGGGGTTTGTGGATCGGTCATGCCGGGGCCGCCTGGATGGTTGGAAGTCCGAATGGAGCTGGGGCATCCTGCCGGGAAGGTTTGTCAGCGCCCGCTCAGCCGTGCCGACGGGCGAAATCACGCATGAATGCAACCAGAGCCTCGACGGCCTCCAGCGGCACCGCGTTGTACAACGATGCTCGCAGGCCGCCCAGCGCCTTGTGCCCCTTCAGGGCCAGCAAACCGGCCGCCTCGGACTCCTGCACGAACACCGGGTCCAGCGCATCGTCGTGCACATGAAAGCGCACATTCATGCGGGAACGTGCCGACTGATCCACCGGGCTGCGGTAATAGCCCGCAGATTCGTCAATCGCCCGGTACAGCAGGTTCGCCTTGGCCGCATTCCGACCTGCCATGGCCGGCAGCCCGCCATGCTCCAGCAGCCATTGAAACGTCAGCCCCGCCACGTACCAGCCCCACGTGTTCGGCGTATTGAGCATCGAGTTGGCTGCAGCGTGCTCGGCGTAGCTGAAGATCCGCGCGGTGGGTCGGCCAGCCCGCTGCAACAGGTCGCGGCGGACAATCATCAACACCAGCCCGGACGGCCCGATGTTTTTCTGGGCGCCGGCATAGATCAGCCCGAAGCGGCTGACATCCAGCGGCTCGGACAAAATGTTCGAGGACATGTCCGCCACCAGCGGTGTGTCGCCCACGTCGGGAATGCCATGGAATTCGACGCCGTGGATGGTCTCGTTCGGCGTGTAGTGCACGTAGGCAGCGCGCGGATCCAGTTGCCAGGTCTCACGGGCCGGCAGCTTCAAGTAATTTTCGGACTCGCTGCTCGCCGCCACGTTCACCCGCAGGTACGGCCGCGCCTCACTGACCGCCTTGGCACCCCAGTGACCACTGACGATGTAATCGGCGGTGTCCGTCGGGCCGGCGAGGTTCATCGGAATCTGCGCAAAGTGCTGCGTGGCACCGCCTTGCAGGAACAACACGGCGTACTCGGCTGGAATCTGCATCAGCTGACGCAGGTCGGCCTCGGCCTGGGCGGCCATGGCGATGAAACGCTTGCCGCGATGGGACTGTTCCATCACCGAGGCGCCGCTGCCGTTCCAGTCGAGCAGCTCGCGCTGGGCGCGCTCGAGGACCGTGGCCGGCAGCGCAGCCGGGCCGGCGCTGAAGTTCCAGACTCTGCTCACGTGCGTGTGCGTCCTGTGGGGGAAGTTCCCCGCATTATGGCGCAGTGCAGCACGGAACGGTCAACTCTCAGAACCGTATCAAGAGCACCAGCGCGATACCGAGCGCCAGCACGGCAGCCGTGGCGATCAGCCACCAGACTTCCCCACTGGGGCCCGCGGAATGTTCCGGTAGCGGCCCCGCTGCCGGTTCAGTCACCAGCATCGTCGGCTCCGCTTCCATACCCGGGGCGTCCACCACGAAACGGTGCATGGCTATGCCGATCTGATCGTCAGGCCACAGCGCAAGGCTTCCCGTAACGATCACACCATTGACCCGCAACGGATGACGCTCGCACGGTTGCGTGGTTTCCAGCCAGAGTCGGCCGCCGTCCAGAAAAATGCGCAATGCCACCGAGTCTCCTCGAGGCAGCTCAAGCGTGCAGTCACCGCCAGGAGCAAACGTCAGACTGTTCTTCAGCGACAGAACTCGTCCCGACAGCGGGCCGGCCACGGCTCGCAGCGCCACCGTGCAGCGTTCGACTTCGCAGGCATCGGGGAGCTGACGCGTGGCCGGATCGTCGTCAGCACGCAACAGCATGCGGCAGTCGCCCACGCTGACCACGTCGCCCGCCCGCAACAAAGCGCATTCCCGCACCGGACGCGCGTTGACGTAAATGCGATCGGCTGACGGCAACACCTGCAGGACCAGGCCGCGGCGGTCCTGCAGGATCTTCAGGTGTTGCGGCGCGGCCTGGGTGGCTGCCAGGACCAGGTCGCTCTCAGGCGCACTGCCAACGCACAGCTGTGCCCGCGCCCAATGAAAGTCTTCGCGGGCCGCGTTGGGAAACTCGATACGCATGGATGGACCGGTAGATTGATGGCGAAACTCTAGCACGCAGCCGCGTGCCGCTAAGATGAGGTCTTTGGACCGGAAGTGCCCCATGCCCACGATTGATATCCGCCGCGCGCACAAGCTGTCGCTCCCCGAGGCCCGCGCCGTCATCGACCAGGTGGCCGCCCGCATGCGTGAAAAGTTCGGCATCGACGGGCGCTGGCAGGACGACACGCTGCTGTTCTCCCGCCCGGGTATCTCCGGCTCGATCGCCGTGGGCAAGGAAACCATCCAGGTCCGCGCCGAACTGGGCTTGCTCCTTACCCCCCTCAAACCCATGATCGAGCAGGAAATCGGCCGCAAGCTGGACGAGCATTTCGCCTGATGGCGGTCGCGTGACCCCGGCACTGATGATTCTTTAACCAAGCGCACATCCGTGGCATAATCGATGGCTTACGCAGCCATAACGGCTGTGCGTGAACCCCGGAACACATGGCCAAAGACGACGTCATCGAAATGGAAGGCACGGTCCAGGAGACCTTGCCGAACACCATGTTTCGCGTGCAATTGGAGAACGGGCATGTGGTTATCGCCCACATCTCCGGTCGCATGCGCAAGCACTACATCCGTATCCTCACGGGCGACAAGGTCAAGATCGAAATGACCCCATACGACCTGAGCAAGGGACGCATCACCTACCGAATGAAGTAGGTAGCGCAGTGCATGCACGAGAAAGGCGGCGCCATGCGCCGCCTTTGCTTTGCCCTGGGTCCGGCTATTCGACTATCGCAGGCAGCTTTTCCGCCGCCTTGCAGTCCACCTTCAAGTCGCCGTCGACCACGCTCAGACGGACCACGCCGCCCTCGACCAGCTTGCCGAACAGCAGTTCCTCGGCGAGCACGCGCTTCACCTTCTCCTGGATCACCCGCGCCATCGGCCGGGCACCCATCTGCGGGTCAAAACCATGCTCGGCCAACCAGCGGCGGGCATCGGCATCGACATCCAGGCTCACCCGCTTCTCGGTCAGCTGGCTTTCGAGTTCGATCAGGAACTTGTCCACCACCCGCAGGATGTGCTCAAAATCGAGCGCAGCGAACTGGATGATCGCGTCCAGTCGGTTGCGGAACTCCGGCGTAAACATCCGGCGAATCACTTCCATTGCGTCGGACTCATGCTTCTGCTCGATGAAACCCATCGTGCGACGCGAGGCGATGGCCGCGCCCGCATTGGTGGTCATGATCACCACCACGTTCTTGAAGTTCGCCTCGCGACCGTTGGTGTCGGTCAACACCCCGCGATCCATCACTTGCAGCAGGATGTTGAACACATCCGGATGCGCTTTTTCGATCTCGTCCAGCAACAGCACGGCGTGCGGATGCTTGGTGACGGCTTCGGTGAGCAGGCCACCCTGATCGAAGCCGACGTAGCCCGGGGGCGCGCCAACCAGTCGCGACACCGAATGCCCTTCCATGTACTCGGACATGTCAAAGCGGATCATTTCGATGCCCAACTGCATCGCCAGTTGTTTGGTCACCTCGGTCTTGCCCACGCCCGTGGGTCCGGCCAGCAGGAAACAGCCAATCGGCTTGGACGGATCGGCCAGTCCCGAGCGGGCCATCTTGATCGACCCGGCCAAGGCCTCGATCGCCGAGTCCTGGCCGAACACGACCATCTTGAGATTGCGTTCCAGATTACGCAGCACATCGCGATCCGACGCCGAGACCTGCTTGGCGGGAATGCGCGCCATCTTGGCCACGATGTACTCGACTTCGCCGACGTCGACCTTTCCGGTGCGTTGGTCTTCGGGCAGCAAGCGCTGGCGCGCACCAGCCTCGTCGATCACGTCGATTGCCTTGTCCGGCAGCAGCCGGTCGGGGATGTGCTTCACCGACAGATCCACCGCCGCCTTCAGCGCGTCGTTGGTGTATGCCACATGATGATGCTCCTCGAAGCGCGATCGCAGCCCCTTGAGGATCTCGATGCTGTCGGCCACGGTCGGCTCCACCACATCGATCTTCTGGAAGCGACGGGCCAGCGCCCGATCCTTCTCGAACACGCCGCGATACTCCTGGAACGTGGTCGACCCGATGCAACGCAGCTCGCCAGAAGCCAGCATGGGCTTGATCAGGTTCGACGCATCCATGGTGCCGCCGGACGCCGAGCCGGCGCCGATGATCGTGTGGATCTCGTCAATGAACAGGATTGCCCCCTGCTGCTTCTTCAGCTGGGCAATCACGCCCTTGAGGCGCTTCTCGAAATCGCCGCGATATTTCGTGCCCGCCACCAGCGCGCCCAGGTCCAGCGACCAGATCGTGGCGTCTTCCAGTACTTCGGGAACCTCGCCGTCGACAATCCGCTTGGCCAGACCCTCGGCCAGCGCGGTCTTGCCCACGCCTGCCTCGCCGACATACAGCGGGTTGTTCTTGCGCCGACGGCACAACACCTGGATCGTGCGCTCAATCTCGTCGACACGACCGATCAGTGGATCGATCTTGCCTTCCAGGGCCAGCTCGTTGAGGTTGCTGGCAAACTCCTGCAGCGGGTTGCCCTTGGGCTCACCGCCCTCCTCGCCCTCCCGTTCCGACCCGGGGGCACCTGCCGCCGGCTCATCGCCGATGCGGGCGATCCCATGCGAAATGTAGTTGACCACGTCGAGTCGGGTGATTTCCTGCTGGTGCATGAAATACACCGCGTGCGAGTCCTTCTCGCCGAAGATCGCCACCAGCACGTTCGCACCGGTGACTTCCTTGCGGCCCGACGACTGCACGTGATAAACGGCGCGTTGCAACACTCGCTGAAAGCCCAGCGTAGGTTGCGTATCGCGCTCATCGCCGGGGGCCAGCACGGGCACCGTCTCGCTGATGATGCGTTCCAGATCGGCCGACAGGCGCGGCAGGTCCACGCCGCAGGCGCGCAACGCCCCCAACGCAGACTGGTTCTCGGTCAACGCCAACAGCAGGTGTTCCACCGTCATGAATTCATGGCGTTGTTCACGGGCCTGCTTGTAGCAATGGCCAATGGTGACTTCCAGATCCTTGCTGAACATTCGGATCGTCTCCGCGTTGCCTTGTGGGCGGCCTTCAGCGCCGCGATGAACACAAAATGGGGTCGCTCAGAGCTTTTCCATAGTGCACAACAACGGGTGCTGATGGGAACGTGAATACTCGTTGACGTGGGTGACCTTGGTCTCCGCCACCTCGCGGGTAAAGACACCACACACGCCACGGCCACGGGTATGAACGTGCAACATCACCTGTACCGCCTGCTCCTGATCGAGGCCGAAAAAGCTGCGCAACACATCTACCACGAAATCCATGGGCGTGAAGTCATCGTTCAGCAGCAGCACTTGAAATAGTGGTGGCCGCGCCAATTCGGGTTTGGCAGTCTCGACTGCCAGACCGCGTCCACCGTCCTGCTCATGTTCGCGTTCGTGGGCCATGTTCTCAAGGACTCTCGTCTTGGTTTCGAAGTATACGCTGCGGCGGCTGCAGCTTCTTCGCCGCGGTGCATCACCCAAGGTGATGGCACAATGGGTACTTTTCCAGCCCATTGGCGCTTTCGCATGGCTGTCAGCCACCCAAAACCCGAGATATGGCGTCCGCACGTCACCGTGGCCTGCGTCGTGGCCGCCGGCGAGCGCTATCTGATGGTGGAGGAGGAGGTGAATGGCCGACTCGTCTACAACCAGCCGGCCGGGCATCTGGATGACGGCGAAAGCCTGATGGCGGCGGCGCAACGTGAAACCCTGGAAGAGACAGGCTGGTCAGTGGAACTGCAGCATGTCATTGGCGTGCACCAGTGGCGCAGCACCGAGCACGGCGACGCGGTGGTCCGGTTCAGTTTCGCTGCGCGGGCCATCAGCCACGACCCGAGCCGTCCGCTCGACAGCGACATTCGCCGCGCCCTGTGGCTGACCCGGGAGGAAATCGACGGGCTGGGCGACCGCCTGCGCAGTCCGCTGATTCTGCAAAGCATCGACCTGTGGCTGGCAGGCCAGCGATTGCCGCTGGACGTGTTGAGTTACCTGCCATGAAAGTCGTGCTGGGTATTTCCGGCGGTGTCGATTCGTCGGTAGCTGCCATGCTGCTGCAGCAGGCCGGACACGAAGTCCAGGGCTTGTTCATGCAGAACTGGGAGGAGGATGACCGCTCCGGCCCATGCACCTCAGACGTCGATCGCAAGGACGCCGTGGCAGTCTGCGGGCGGCTTGGCATCCCGTTCCACGCACGCAACTTCGCCGCCGAGTACTGGGACGGCGTATTCGAGCACTTCCTCGCCGAGTACCGAGCCGGGCGCACGCCCAATCCCGACGTCCTGTGCAACCGGGAGATCAAGTTCAAGACGTTTCTCGACGAGGCACGCGCCCTCGGTGCCGACAAGATAGCCACCGGACACTATGCCCGCGTGGACTACCACGATGGTCGCTATCGACTCCTGCGCGCCGCCGATGCAGCCAAGGACCAGAGTTACTTCCTGCATGCACTGGGCCAGCAGCAACTGGGCGCCACGCTGTTTCCGCTGGGTGATCTCGAAAAGCCACGTGTCAGGGAGCTTGCCCGCGACGCAGGCCTGCCGACGTTTGCGAAGAAGGACTCCACCGGCATCTGCTTCATTGGTGAGCGCGATTTCCGCGGTTTCCTGTCGCAGTACATTCCGGCCCGGGCCGGCGAGATGCGAACCCCGGATGGGGAACGGATCGGCGAGCACCAGGGCGTGATGTACTACACCCTGGGGCAGCGCAGCGGCCTGGGTATCGGTGGCCGCCATGGCGCGGGCGGCGACGCGTGGTATGTAGTCGGCAAGGACGTAGCGACCAACGTGCTATATGTCGCCCAGGGTGGCGAGAACCATTGGCTGTACTCGCGGTGTCTGCGCTCGGAGACACCGAACTGGGTCGCCGGAACGGCGCCGGCGGAGCACTTCCGCTGCTCGGCGCGCACCCGGTATCGGCAGGTTGACCAGGCCTGCGAGGTCCGCGTGACGGCGCATGGTCTTGAGGTACGCTTCGATGAACCCCAGCGTGCAGTGACTCCCGGGCAGTCCGTGGTCCTCTACGATGGTGAAGTTTGCCTCGGCGGAGCCGTGATCGCCGCCACCGACGCGCCGTTTGGCGACATGCTGTCGCTGTTGAAGCCCTCCCCCACCTTCCCCGCAAGAGAACCATCGCCCCGTGTTTGAAACCTTTTCCATGACTGAAGATCGCGTGCTCGCATTGGCCGGCCTGTTCCAGGCTTGCGCGCTGGCGCAACAACTGGCCAACGAAGGCCGCTGTGACGAGGGCGCCATGGAAGCCGGTGTGGCCAGCGTGTTCCGCATCGATGCGCCATCGGTTGTCGGCGTGTACGGCAACGTTGCCAATGTGCGCATAGGCCTGCGCACGCTGGTTGCCCAACTCGACGAAAGCGAGCGCGACACGGCGGTGACGCGCATGGCCGTCACTGTGCTTCGTCTGGAACGAAGCCTGTCAGCGCGTGGCGACCTTCTCGAAAAGCTGCATCAGGGTATCGTAGCCGCCCAGCGCCAGGTCGAGCATTTCGGCCAGGATTCCAGCCAGGTCTACGGCCGGCTCGCCGAAGTTTATGCTTCCACCCTTTCGCTGTTGCGACCGCGGGTGATGGTGAGCGGCAATCCGCAGCAGCTGCAGCAATCTTCGGTGGTGGAGAAAGTGCGGACCAACCTGCTCGCCGCGGTGCGCTCGGCCGTGCTGTGGCGGCAGATTGGCGGACGTCAGTGGCAGCTGCTGCTGTACCGCCGTCAGTGCAGCATGCTGGCGCGGGGGCTGCTGACCGGGGCCACGCTGGATCAGCATTGAGACCGACCTGACAGGCAAGCAAAGGTCGATGGCGCGGCACCGCACGCCATTACCTTTCGTTGGCTGAATCGGTGCCATGATGAAGCAGCACCGACGACGCGTCCTGGCGTGCCACGCCTTGCGCCTCCCCGCTTGAATCAGAAGGCCACTTCGCCAAACACACCCACCTCGTCGGTGCGGACGCTTTGCACGTGCGGCGGCAGCGGAGTCGCAACCGACTTATGGGCATCGCCGTGTTTCCACACGCCAGCCAGCTTGAAGCCCTTGGTGACCTGGTATTCGACGCCCGCGTGGTAATAGGTGTCGCGCGCATCGTGGTCGAGACTCTTGCTGAGATTGGCGCTGTCGTAGCGGGCGAACAGGCTTACGTCGTCGGCCACCGCCACGCTGCCCCACAGCGAATAGCCGTCGGCCCGGTCGGCGAGTGGGTTGAGCACGTTGTTCCAATTGCGTGCCGCGAAGTATTCCGCGCCCAGCCGGAACGTCTTGCTGGCATAGGCCAGCATGATGTCGCCGCGCTCGGCGACATGCACGGCCGGCACGTTCTGGGTCTCCTGTCCGCGATGGCCGCGGTACCCACCAATCGCTACCACCGTGTTCGCGAATGGCTCGAAACCAACGCGCCCCTCGACGTCCACGCCCTGGCTGCGGCCCGGGTTCTTGTAGCCGTTGCCGTTGACCACCGACACCGCGTAGCTGAGCGGCATTCCAGCACCGACCTCGCCACCCAGATGCAAGCCCCAATCAGCCGAATTGCCGTACTTGAGGCGGTCGGTCATGGAGCTTTCGACATAGCGGAATCCGGAGTACTGGTCCACCAGCGGAATCCACGGCATGTCGGACGATCCGACGCGAAGCACCGCGGCATCGTCAAACCTGCCCTGCACATAAGCCTTCTTGACGAACAGGCTGGTTCGGCCATCGCTGGCGGAATAGCTGAAATCAGTGGTGAGATTGGCCGACCAGATGTCGTTGAACGTGTGGTCGACACCCAGGTAGAAACGCTTCACGTCAAGGCCAACACCCGACTTGTCGCTCTTGCCCTGGTCGCTGTTGCGATCATTGATTCGGGTGAAATCGAAGAACATTTTTCCCGACAGCTCGGTGTGGTTCATCGCCTGCTCGGGGACGGCGAGCTTATTGTCACTGGTTGGAACCGCGCTGGAGGTGGCGACTGCTCGCTGAGTGGCGTTGGCATCGATGGCGGGTCGGGCATCGGCGCGCTGCTCCAGCGCGTTCACCTTCGCCTGCAGGACAGCCAACTGCGCTTTCAGCAGTTCGACTTCGCTGCGATCCACGACAGCTGAGCCAGCCTTCAGCGGCACGGCCACCGCAGTAAAACTGGTCAGGCCGAGGCTGGCGGCAATGGCAAGCACAATCAATCTGGAACGCATGGGATCTCCGCATGGTGGGTGGAAAGGGTCAGGATGGCCCGGCCGGGCCGAGGGCCTGCTGGGGCGTCGCCGGCCATTCTGTCGGTCGTTCTTTACAGTGGGATGCAACCTTGATGGCAAAACGATGACCGTGCGGGCCAGGACATGTCGCGTTCCGCGCCGCTTGAGGCGGCTGATATGCTTCGCCGATGGATATTTTAAGCAACAGCGCCGCGCCGCGCATGGCTGAGCGGTTTCGCGGGTTTCTGCCCGTGGTGGTCGACGTGGAAACCGGCGGCTTCAACGCGGAACTTGACGCCCTGCTGGAAATTGCGGCTGTGCCACTGCTGATGGATGAAAGCGGCTTTCTGCAGTTGCAACCCACCGTCTCCACGCATGTCGAACCTTTCCCTGGCGCCAACCTGGACCCGCGTTCGCTGGAGATCACCGGCATCGATCCGACCAATCCGCTGCGCGGGGCACTGGGTGAGCACCAGGCACTGGATCACATCTTCAAGGTCGTGCGCGAGGCGGTGCGTGAGGCCGGCTGCCAACGGGCAATCCTGGTCGGTCATAACGCGGCGTTCGACCTCGGCTTTCTCAATCAGGCACTGCGCCGCACCGGGCACAAACGGAGTCCCTTCCACCCGTTCAGTTGTTTCGACACGGTCAGCTTCGGCGCCCTTGCGTACGGCCAGACTGTACTGAGCAAGGCCGTGTTGGCCGCCGGCCTGGCCTTTGACAGCCGGGAAGCGCATTCGGCGGTCTACGACGCTGAACGCACGGCCGAATTGTTCTGCAGCGTGGTCAATCGCTGGCGCCAGCTCGAATTGCTTGAGCGCAGTCACAGCGGCCTGGGCACCGTCTGAAGCCGTTTCACGGGCTTGCGGACCGATCCTGGAAACGTCTGTCATACGGTTGAAACATCCATTTCATTCAATGGCAACACGAAATACCTGAAATGGTGGCGTCCCATTCGACGTCCCTTCAAGGAGCTACCGTGTTGACCATACGAAACTTTCCGCTTCGCCTCGCCGCTGTCGCCACCCTGACCGTGGCCGCTGCCATTGGCACATCCGCGCACGCCACCGACGTCACCGGCGCCGGCTCCAGCTTCGTCTACCCGGTCATGTCGAAGTGGTCGGCCGCGTATGCGGAGAAAACCGGCCACCGCCTCAACTACCAGTCGGTCGGCTCGGGCGCCGGCATCGCGCAAATCCGGGAAGGCACGATCGATTTCGGTGCATCCGACGCGCCGTTGACTGCCGCGGAACTGCAAAAATCCGGCCTCGGTCAGTTCCCCATCGTGGTGGGTGGCATCGTGCCGGTGGTGAACATCGCTGGCGTGAAAGCCGGTCAGGTCAAGCTTGACGGCAGCACCCTTGCGGATATTTTCCTTGGCAAGATCAAGAATTGGAACGATCCGAAGATTGCGGCCCTGAATGAGGGGCTCAAGCTGCCGGCCGGCAAGATTACCGTGGTGCATCGCTCCGACGGTTCGGGTACCACCTTCAATTTCACCAACTATCTGTCCAAGGTCAGCCCCGAATGGGCCAGCCAGGCGAAGTTTGGCACGGCGGTGGAGTGGCCCACTGGCGTCGGCGGCAAGGGCAACGAAGGCGTCTCGCAGTACGTGCGCCAGATCAAGGGCTCGATCGGCTACGTCGAATACGCGTATGCAGTGAAAAACAAGATCAGCTGGGTCGACCTGAAAAACGCAGCAGGCAAGGTCGTGGCACCGACCGCCGATACCTTCGCGGCGGCCGCCATGACGGCGGACTGGGCCGGCGCCAAGGACTTCAATCTGATCATGACCAATGCGCCAGGCGAGGAAGCATGGCCGATCACCGCAACCACCTGGGTGATCATGCACAAGACGCCGAAGAACGTGGAACGGAGCCGGGTCGTGCTGGAATTCTTCAAGTTCGCCATGGAACACGGCAAGCAGGCCGCCAACGCACTGGACTACGTGCCGCTGCCGGCACCCCTGGTCAGCCAGATCGAGGCGTACTGGGCTTCCCAGTTCAAGCACTGATGCGATGAAGCGCGCGCCTCGCCGCCGTGGCGGCG
>DATCMT010000032.1:0-19182 GCA_036563155.1 Rhodanobacter sp. | reverse complement strand
GGCTCGACAGCGCGCAGCGCCAGGCGATGGCCGAGCGGACGGGCCAGCAGATGGCCGCCGCCACGACCGAACAGTTTGCCGCGCAGGCGCTGGGTTACATGCAGAAGATGGGCGTGATCGACCCCGCGCTCGCCGCACACTACGCACCCATGAATGCGCGCAGTGACATCAAGGCCAGCGCCCGATACCTGGCCGAGGATCTGGCGGCCGACTACCGTCCGGGACTTCAGCACGCGAATGTTCCCATCCTGGAGATTTCGCCGTACTACGCGCCCGACTTCAGCCAGCCGCCGCTGGTGATGGACGAAGCCCGGAAGGCCGCGTACTACCAGTCCTTGCTGTCCGATGCGCCGAATGCCAAGGTCGTGTCGATCAGCCCGTCACGCCATTACGTGATGCTTGATCAGCCCGAGAAATTCCAGCAGGTCCTGGCCGATTTTCTGACGTCCCTTGAGGAAAGCGAATGACCCACTCTTACGAACAGCGGCCAGGTTGGCGGCAGGAGTCCAGGCATGTCTGACCCAATGAAATCCTCGGGCGGCACGGCACCGCGTCCGTTCACCCCGCGTCGTGCGCTGGTCATGGCCGGCGTCGTGGCGGCAGCCACCGGCGTGATCGCGCTGATCGTCGGGGCCGTCGCCGGACATGGCTGGCTGCTAACGGGAGGGGCGGTCGCCTTGGGCACGGGTGTGTTGTGGCTGGTCTGCGCCGGCTTCAGTCGGCCGGAACCGATGCGTGCCGTGCACCGTCGCTATCTGCGTGAATTCTTCCCGGCCATGTTCGGTTATGTCGCCCTGATTCTCCTGTATGGCACCCTGGTCCCCACTACCGAAAGCGTGGCAGGGCGGGCGGTGCTGGCCATTCTGCCGCTGCTGCCGATCGTGCTGCTGATTCGAGCCATGGTCCGGGTCTTGCGCGACCAGGATGAGCTGGAGCGACGTATCGACCTGGAGGCCATTGCCATCGCGGCGATGGCTACCGCGTTCGGCTTCTTCAGCTTTGGCTTGCTGCTGAGTGCTGGGATCGGCTGGCAGGTGGCGCCGGATGCCGTGGCGATTTGGGTCCTGCCCTGTCTGTTCGGCAGTTTCGGCATCGCCAAGCTGCTGGTTTCCCGGCGTTATCGAAACCAATGAAGAACCATGTGCGCGAATTGCGGGGAGAGCAGGCGTGGTCGCAGGCGGACCTGGCCGAGCGGCTGGACGTATCACGGCAGACGGTGAACGCGATCGAGACCGGCAAGTACGATCCCAGCCTGCCGTTGGCATTCAAGATCGCGAAATTGTTCGCGCTCCCGATTGAGTCGATCTTCGTGCCAAGTGAGGAGTAAGGCATGGCCGTGGCGGCGTGGGCGGCGATCCGCATTTGTGGATCCTGACGGCCGTGGCCGTCCGCAGGTCACCCGCCTGACCATCGGTTGGTCGTCGCTCAGCGCGGCGGGGCAGTGAGCTCGCGCGCGTTGAGAAAACCGTCGTGGTTGCCATCCAGGCGATGGAACTGGCGCCGCAGGTTGGCCTGGAATTCCTGCAGCGTGATCGGTTGACCGCGGCCGCCGGGGAGCTCGCTAGTGTCGATCGTGCC
This sequence comes from Rhodanobacter sp., assembly GCA_036563155.1. Lineage (GTDB taxonomy): Bacteria > Pseudomonadota > Gammaproteobacteria > Xanthomonadales > Rhodanobacteraceae > Rhodanobacter. The sequence goes on along the minus strand of DATCMT010000032.1, from coordinate 17,604 downwards.
GTCGCCATTGCGATCCATGCTGTGGAAACCGCGGCTCATGTACGTCACGTACTCGGCCTGGCTGACCCGGCCATCGCCGTTGCGATCGAACAGCTGCAGGTATTGATCGCGCGTGTCCTGCGCGAAACCCAGAGCCGGCAGCAGCAGTGCCAGCAGCAGCGCGCTCAGGCGCACCTTCAGCGGTGGCTGCCGTGGATGCCGATGAACTGCAGGAACTCGTTGCGCGTACGCACGTCGTCACGGAAGCTGCCCAGCATCTGACTGGTGACCATCGAGACGCCGCGCTTGTGCACGCCGCGCGTGGTCATGCACTCGTGGCTGGCGTCGATCACCACCGCCACGCCAGCTGGCTGCAGGGTCTCCTGGATGCAGTGGGCAATCTGTGCGGTGAGCTTTTCCTGCACTTGCAGGCGGCGGGCGAAGCCCTCCACCACGCGTGCCAGCTTGCTGATGCCCACCACGCGATTGGTCGGCATGTAACCCACGTGGGCGCGACCGATGATCGGCGCGAGGTGATGTTCGCAATGGCTTTCAAACTGGATGTCGCGCAACACCACCATCTGGTCGTAGCCCGCCACCTCCTTGAAGGTTCGACGCAGGAATTCGCCCGGATCGGAATCGTAGCCGGCGAACCACTCCCGGTACGCCTTGACCACCCGCTTGGGCGTCTCCAGCAGGCCTTCACGCGCCGGATCGTCACCGGCCCAACGCAGCAGGGTGCGCACCGCTTCCTCGGCCTGTTCGCGGGTGACATCGGTGGGATCGTGCTGGTCGCTCATGCGCAGGCCTCAAGTCGGTGGACTATTCAGTTTAGCGGCTGACATCGATGGCGTCTTTGTCAGCCGTTGAGGTGGCAGCAGGCGCGCGCTGGCGGCGGGCGCGGCGTACCACGGTGGCCAGAAGTCATGTTGACAGGACAAGATGTAATACATAACGTACATTACGTCTTGTGGAGTAGACATCATGTCCAGATCCCTGCGCTATGCCGTGCTGATCCCGCTGTCCGTCTTCGCGTTCTACGTATTGTTCGTGCTGCCCGACATCGACCTGGGCTGGCCCGGTGGCCTCGCCGTGCTGGCCGGCGCATGGCTGGTCTGGTACCTGCTGTGGGCAACCCTGCGCGAATCGGCTGCGGCCGCACGCACCGACGAGCGGCTGGCGACCATCTCTCCCGGCGAGCAACAGGCCTGGATCGGCCTGGTCTTCACCGCCGCGATCCTCGCCTACTACGCGTTGCGTGGCTCGCAGATGGTGGCGGACGACGGCAGCATGGCGCCGGAAGCGACGGCGATCGGCAAGCACATCGGCATGTTGATCGTGGGCTGGCTGGTGGTAATGCACGTGCTGCGCAAACGCTGGCGCGACACCGTCGCAGAGGACGAGCGCGACCGCGTCATCCTGGCGCGAGCCAGCGGTTGGGCGCGTGTCGGGCTGTCGGTGTTCGTGATTGGCGTGGCGGTCACGTTTGCGTTCTCACCGCTGGAGCGACTGGCCTGGGCGCAACCCATGACCATTTCGAACCTGATGATGATGGCGTTGATTGCCGCGAGCCTGCTCGAATACGCCGTCACGGGACTGACCTACTGGCGCGACCGGCGCGACGCATGAGCGGCACACCGATCGACAATGTCATTCGCAAGCTGCGCTTCGAACACGGCGAGATGACCCAGCAGGCACTGGCCGACGCTTGCGGAATCACGCGGCAAACGGTGATCGCACTGGAAGCAGGCAAGTACGCCCCTTCGCTCGAACTGGCGTTCCGGCTCGCGCACACCTTCGGGGTGGGCGTCGAAGACGTGTTCCAGTGGAAGCGCTGAGTCGACCAGCCACGTGGTTGCGACCGTCACGCCGAGCCGGACTTCATCGCGCGGGCCCGAGAATCCCACGTACGGAAACCCGGCATGACGACCCTGCTGAAAACGCTCAAATGGACGGCCATTTTATCGCAGCCCATCGTGCTGGCGGCGGTCGACCACGGCTGGTACAAGGCGCGCAGGTTTGCCACCACGACCCTGCCGGCCGACCTCGGCGCGGCACCGCTGCGGCACGTCGATCCGGTCGAGGCGTTTCCCGGTCAGCACTGTCTGGCCCACGGCGCAACGGATTGCGCACGCGGCAAGGCCGCTGGCGCGGCTCGATAGTCGAGCGTCGCTACGTCCTCGGCCCATACGTGGGGCGACCCTTGCCGCGCACCGTCGAGAAGAGCGGCGGACGGTGTCCGCCCTACGGGTCGGCGTTCTCGTCGCGGTTGTCGAGCGCGGTCGGGAACAGCGGCGGACGGTGTCCGCCCTACGCGTCGACGTTCTCGTCGCTGTCGTCGTCGAGCGCAGGTACGTCGTCGAGCAACAGTTGGCTGGCGTCGCCGGATAACGACTCCACGTCACGCAGTGTGCGCTCGATCGCCCGGGTGCGCACGCCGGCGCTGTCGATGCTGTTGCGCGCGGCGTCGAGTTGCTTGCGGGTCTTGTCCAACACCACGCCGAATTTGCCGAACTCGTTCTTGACTGCGCCCAGAATCTTCCACACTTCGCTGGAGCGCTTGGCGATGGCCAGCGTGCGAAAGCCCATTTGCAGGCTGTTGAGCAAGGCGCTGAGCGTGGTCGGGCCGGCCACGGTGACGCGGTGTTCGCGCTGCAGCGTCTCGAACAGGCCGGGGCGACGGATCACTTCCGCATACAGGCCTTCGGTGGGCAGGTACAGCACTGCAAAATCGGTGGTGTGGGGCGGCGACACGTACTTGTCGTGGATCCGCTTGGCTTCGTCGCGTACGCGGTTCTCCAGGGCGCGACCGGCAGTCAGCGCGCCATCGGCATCCGCAATCTCCTGCGCGTCGAGCAGGCGTTGGTAGTCCTCCACCGGGAACTTGGCATCGATCGGCAGGTATACCGGTTCGCCTTGCTCCTGGCCGGGCATGCGGATGGCGAATTCCACGCGGTCGTTGCTGCCCGGCACGGTGATCACATTGGAGGCGTACTGCTCGGCCGTGAGCATGTCCTCCAGCAGGGCGCCCAATTGCACTTCGCCAAAGATGCCCCGCTTCTTGACGTTGGTCAGCACCCGCTTGAGGTCGCCCACCCCGGTCGCCAACGTCTGCATTTCGCCCAGGCCGCGCTGCACCGCCTCAAGTCGCTCCGAGACGAGCTTGAACGATTCGCCAAGCCGGGTTTCCAGGGTGGCGTGCAGCTTTTCATCGACGGTGGCGCGCATCTGTTCGAGCTTGGCGGCGTTGTCCTGTTGTATCGCGCCAAGCTTGGCTTCCAGCGTGGCGCGCACTTCGCCCATGCGTTTTTCGTTGTCTGCGGTCAGCGCCGCCAGCCGTTGCTGCAGCTGCTCGCCGAAGCGGCCCAGCGCCAGCGTGGTTTCCTCGCGACTCTTGCGCGCGTCGTCGGCAAGGCGCTGGGCCAGGGCTTGCAGTCCCGCGTCGGTGCGTTCGGTAAGCAGGTTCAGGCGCTGGCTGAACGCCTCGATGCGTTCCGCCTGCTGTTGCGACATGCCGCCCAGTTGCTCGCCAAGTTGCGTGCGGAATCGGTCCAGGCCCTGTTGCAGTTCCTCCCGGCCCGCGCGCTGCTCCTCGCGCAGCGTCCGCTCGACGCGGGCGCTGGCATCCTGGAGTGCGTCCAGCTTCGCGCCGGCACCCGGGTCGCCACGGCTACGGAGCAGCAGGACCAGCTGCAGCAGCAAGCCCAAGGCCACCAGAATGATGAGGGTTATCAGCAGAGTTTCAGAGAGTGGCATGGAACGTTTTCCCGGTTCGATGCATCCAGTGTACGTCCCCCGGTCTCACCTGCTGCGTCCCGGATTCGCCTCGGCGTGGTCAAAGCGGTGCATGATGGGGCAATCACTCGGCCTCGGAGAATTTCATGGAGCATGTTCACGACTATTTGATTGTCGGCGCGGGTATGGCTGCCGACGCCGCCGCCAAGGCGATCCGCGAAATCGATGGGGCCGCGAATGTGGGCATCGTCGGTGCCGAATCGTCGGCGCCATACCAGCGGCCCCCGCTGAGCAAGGCGCTGTGGAAGGACGACAAGTCGCCCACCGACATCGATCTGGCCACGGCGGAAAGTGGCGCGACCCTGCATCTGGGGCGCCGGATCGAAGCGCTTGATCGGGTCGCGCATGTTGCCCGCGACGATCGCGGCGACAGTTACCGCTACCGCCGTTTGTTGCTGGCGACCGGGGCCACGTCGCGACGGCTGCCGCTGGAAGGGGGCGAGCGGATCATCCACTTTCGCACTCTGGCCGATTACCAGGCTCTGCGGGGTTTTGCTCAGCCCGGGGCCGTCATCGCCGTGATCGGCGGCGGATTCATCGGTTGCGAGCTGGCCGCGTCGCTGGCCGCACTCGGCTGCAAGGTCACCGTCCTGTTTCCGGGCAAGGCGCTGGGCGCGGGACGCTATCCCGATGGTTTGGCCAATTATCTCAACGAGTACTACCGCAGCCACGGCGTCGAGGTCCGCAGCGGCGTGCAGGTGGAAGGCAGCAACCCGACCGAGGACGGCGTGGAACTGCGTTTGTCCGATGGCAGTGTGCTGCGGGCGGAGGCGGCCGTAGCCGGTATCGGCGTGACGCCGAACACCGGGCTGGCCGAGCAGGCGGGCCTTGCGGTCGACAACGGCATCGTGGTGGACACGCACCTGCGCAGCACCGATCCGGACATCTGGGCAGCCGGCGACGTTGCCAATTTCTACAGCTCGGCGTTGGACCGGCGCTTGCGGGTGGAACACGAGGATGCCGCAGTCAGCATGGGCCGGCTCGCTGGTCGCGTGATGGCCGGCGTCGCCGGCGAGTACAGCGCACTGCCGTTCTTCTATTCGGATCTGTTCGACCTGGGTTACGAGGCGGTTGGCTTGCTCGACACCCGGCTCGATGTGGTCGAGGACTGGAAGGAACCCCATCGCGAAGGCGTGGTGTATTACCTTGAGGCGGGTCGGGTACGCGGCGTCTTGTTGTGGAACGTGTGGGATCAGGTCGATGCGGCGCGTGAACTGATTGCCGAACCCGGTCCGTTTGACGCGACCTCGCTGCGCGGCCGCTTGCCCCACGGCGGATGAGTATGGATCTGGCCTTGCCCGCAGGTCCCTGTGGGCGAGGCGCGGTTCATTCCACCCGGCAGAACACCGCTTTCAGATAACGTCCCTCGGACACGTCGGTCCGGAATGGGTGATCGGCGCCGGCGCCGCGTACTTCCAGCACCTGGATCTCGCGGCCCGCGTTGAGCCCTACCCGGCGCAGCATTTCGAGGAACTCGCCTTCACCGACCAGACCGGTGCACGAACAGGTGAGCAGCAGCCCGCCCGGCGGAATGACGTCCAGCGCCATGCGATTCATCGCGAAGTATTTCTTCAGCGCGTCCGTCACCCGGTTGCGGTCGCGTGTGAGCTTGGCCGGGTCGAGCACGACCGCGTCGTAGCGTTCGCCACGCGCTACCGCTGCGCGTACCCAGTCGAAGATGTCGGCTTGTTCGAAGGTCACTGCCACGTTGTTGGCAGTGGCATTCGCGCGCGCGACTTCCAGGATGCCGGCGTCCAGATCAACGCCCACCGCATCGCGCGCCCCTGCGGCCATTGCGTGCACCGCGAAACCGCCGGCATTGCAGCACAGATCAAGCACCCGCCGGCCTCTGGCCAGCTCGGCAAAACGCTTGCGGTTGTCACGCTGGTCGGCGAAGAATCCGGTTTTGTGGCCCGAGCCGGGCGCGGCGTGGAAGCGCAGGCCGTGCTCGTGGACTTCGAAGGGCGCCAGCAGGTCGGGGCTGCGGCAATCGAACGATTCCTGCTTCTGCACGTGCGACTCGGCAAACCAGTAAAGCTGCGAACCGGGGAAGTGCTGAAGCAAGGCAGCATGAATCGCGTCGCGAAACTTCCACATGCCGGCGGCAACGTACTCGATCACCAGGACATCGGCGTAGCGATCAACGATCAGCCCGGACAGCCCGTCGCCTTCGCTGTGCACCACGCGCCACGCGTCACTCACTTGGTCAAGCTGCAACCAGCCGCGTCGCAACTGCAGGGCGCGGTCAATGCGCGCGGCGATCCATTCGGCGTCGATGTTGGCGTCTGGGTGCGTGTCCAGCAAGCGCAAGGCAATCCGCGCGTGACCATTCCAGAACGCCTGGCCGACGAAACGCCCCTTGGCATCGTGGACCTGGACGATGCTGCCCGGTGGCAGTTTGGACTCCGGCTTGTGGATTTGCGCCGACCACACCCACGGGTGGCCCGGGCTGCGGTCGGATTTCAGACGGATGACCGGAAGCGCTGGGGAAGTATTCATTCGCGCATGATAGCGGGTGCCGGACATGGCTCGACGGGCCAGCGGGTGGCCAGGTAGCAGCGTGCGTTGCTGCAGCAAATTGCGGGCCATGCATCTGCAGGAAAAATCCGCGGCTATTCGCGCTGACGCTGAGCGGCGGATGCTGTTCCGCAGATTTCCCAGGCCTGCGCGCGGTGGACGAGGGTGCACCTTGCCCTGTTCAAGCTCCTTCAGTTGGATCCATCGATTATTCGTCGGTGCGCCAGTGACTCAAGTGCTGACCGACTAGTTCCTCCAAGCCCTCGAGGTCCTTCTTTGCCAGCAGTTTGACCATCTGCTTATGGTCGTCGTGGCTGCGTCGTATACCGTTGAGGTTCAGCCAGGTGCGCGCGCCTGGCAGGCCACGCTGTCTCAGCGATTTGATCTGCGCTGTCAGGATTCCGTTGCGGCAGATCTCGTAGAAACGATCGTGGAAGCGCCCATTTATCGCGCGGAGCATGTTCAAGTCCCCGTCGAGCATGCTCTGGTCGAACTCGGCGATGATCTGCTTCAGATCGTCGATGTCGTTCCGGGTGATGTTCTGCAACACCAGGCCGGCCGCCGCTTTCTCCAGAATGACGCGGGTCTGTGTCAGATCTTCGCGTTCGCGCTCGGTGGGATTGGCCACGCGGTAGCCGCGATTTCGCACGTGCTCGATCAGGTGTCGCGTCTTCAGATCGAGCAGGGCCATGCGCACATCGAAGCGATGCGCCTGGTAAGTGTTCTCGATGTCCGCCTGTTTGAGCCATTCGCCGGGGCGATAAACGCCGCTCAGAAGGTCCGCCTCAAGGGCGGCCGTGACATCGGGAGCGGTCTTGCTTTTGGGTTTTGTCTTCATTGACATTTTCTAAATAGTAGCCAATTATAGCGTCGAAGTATACGCCTGAAAGTGCGCTTGTGCTGTTCCTCGGGCGAACCTGCAGGTCCGTCCAGTCTCGCCGGAGCGATGGTATGTATCAAGCGTCCCCAAATTTCTCGTTGCGCGTCGCCTGCCTGCAAACCACGGCGACTCCCGACGTGGCACTGAACCTGGCTCAAGTTGAGCGCCTGGCCCGTGACGCGGCGGCCGCTGGCGCGCAGTTCCTGGCCTTGCCGGAGGCTTTCGACTTCCTCGCGCCGCACCGGGATGCGGTTCGAGCCCATGCGCAACGCGAACCGGAGAACAAGGCGCTCCAGCTGGTGTCGGGTCTGACGAAGGAACTGGGCGTGTGGATCCTGGCGGGTTCGGTGTCTGCTCGTGACGATTCGGGGAATACCGTCAATCGTTCCGTCCTTTACGATCATCAAGGGAATGCGGTTGGCCGCTACGACAAGATTCATCTGTTCGATGTCGATTTGCCCGATGGCAGCTCATCGCGCGAGTCTGAGTTTTACCGCGCAGGTACGAGCGCGGCTGTGGTCCCCACGCCCTGGGGCATCCTCGGGCTCAGCATCTGCTACGACGTGCGTTTCGCGCACCTGTACCGCCGCCTGGTTCAGCGCGGCGCCACCCTGCTCTCAGTGCCGGCGGCCTTCAGCCCCGTCACGGGGCCGCTGCATTGGCATCCGCTGCTTCGGGCCCGCGCGATAGAGACGGGTTGCTTCGTGGTGGCGCCTGCGCAGTGCGGCGACAACTACGCGGGGCGACACAGCTATGGACATTCGCTGATTGTGGATCCGTGGGGTGTCGTTCTGGCTGAGGGGGGCGAGCAGCCGGGTGTCGTCCTCGCTGATCTGGACTTGGCGAGGGTGAACCAATTCCGCACCGCGATTCCGTCGTGGGGGCTGGATCTTCCTTTCACCGACGCGGAGCAAGGGGCATGAGTGTCTGCAGAACCGTCAACATCCGCCTGCGGGAGGGATACCACGTCGTCGCCTATATCTATGGTGAAGGTGACCGGAACCTGCTGCTTGCCAATGGAGGTCCGGGCCTGCCCAGCTTGTATCTGCGGGAGCCTCACGCGGTACTGGCCGAGAACGGGTGGCGCGTGATTGCCTGGGACCAGCTCGGTTGCGGCGCTTCCGATCGGCCCGGCGACCCCGCCCTGTGGACCTTGCAACGATATGTCGAAGAGGCGGAGCAGGTACGTGCCGCGCTTGAGTTGGACACGATGTACGTACTGGGTCATTCGTGGGGGACGTGGCTGTTCACCGAGTATTGCCTTACCTATCCCGAGCGCGTCGAGGGCTACGTGATCGCCAACGGGGCGTGCGATATCCCGCATCTGGTAGGTGAGCTCAATCGCCTGCGTTCGGCGCTTGGGGAGGAAACCGTGACAATGATGCTCGCGCACGAACGCGCCGGCACGCTTTCGCACCCCGAATATCAGGCCGCCATGACGATCCTCGACTATCGCCATGTCTGCCGGCTCAAAGAATGGCCATCATTCTTGAGCGAGGCGCTCGACGACTGGAATCAGGGCCCCTACCGAACAATGCAGGGCCCGAACGAGTTTACCTATACCGGCAACATGAAGGACTGGAATCGCATCCCGGCCATGGCCGCGATCACCGTCCCATGTCTGGTCCTGGCAGGCCGTCACGACGAGCTGACTCCTGCTTGTGCAGCACTCATGCACGAGGCGTTGCCGAACGCCACGAAGGTCATCTTCGAGGACAGCTCGCATATGCCGTTCCTCGAGGAGCCCGATGCCTATTTCGACTGCCTTCGCCGGTTCCTGGGTCGCATCGACTGACGAGGTTTGGCCTGCCTGCCTCCAAGGGCGGGTGACGGTTCGATAGCGCATTCTCGAGTGAATTTCGTTCGCCCATGGCGGTATTGCGGCGGCGGAAAGGAGCGCGGTTCACGTGCGATGGTCGGCCATGCGGCCCGGAGTGGTTAAATCGCTTGCAACAGTAGCCAATCTCAGGTATATCTCAACGTGCCAATATTGGCTACTCAATCAATCCTGTTTGCTGTGTCCTATCTCGGAGAACATCCATGATGTCGCACTCGCTGAAAAGAGAAGTACTGGCTGGGGCAGTATGTCTGGGGCTGGCAGTGTCGACGGCTTACGCCCAGTCCCGGGAGGGGCAGGTCGAAGTGCCGGAATCCAGCGATAGCGTGGAACGGGGACCACCCGCCGAGCAGCCCGCGGCGACCGAGCTGGAGGCCATCAGGGTCACTGGGTCGCGATTCTCGGACTCCATCGATACCTATCCCGGCGCCTTCACCGTGGTCAGCACCGAGGAGCTGGATCGTCAGCTCGCAGTGACAAACGACCTGGCAAGCGTCCTCGCGTTCTCCGTGCCCGGTATGGCCGCGTCCTCCAATACCGCGGACAACGTGGTGCAAGGCCTGAGGGGCCGGCCGGTCAGGGTGTTCATCGACGGCATCCCGGTCTCCAACCCGCTGCGTGATGGGGGTCGGGATTTCAGATTGATCTCGCCACACGCCATTGAGAGCATCGAGGTGATTCGAGGCTCCTCGGCCGTATATGGCCAGGGAGGCAGCGGCGGAATCATCAACTACATCACAAGAACGGGGGCGGCCAAGGAGCAATGGGGCTTCCGGTCGGAATTGGGTGTCGGCTTCTCGGCGACTCATGTCGGGGATAGTTTCAATCCCACGCTATTTCAAAGCGCCGCGGGCATGCTGGGTGGTTTCGATGTCATGCTGGAAGGTACCTTGGAAAGAACCCAGGGCCAGTTCGATGCGAACGGCAAGCGGCTTGCCCCGGATCCCCACGGTTTTGGTGGCATCGCCGACTCGGAAATCAACAACTTTTTCGGCAAGGTTGGCTACTCCTTCGGCAATCAGCGTTTCGAGCTCATGGCTAATACCTATCGGCAGGAGCAGGACACCGATTACATCGCAGTGAAGGGAAGCATCGCAAAAGGTATTCCGTTGTCGGCAATCAAGGGGCAATACCATCCCAACGCAAAAAACCAGGAGAATCGGAACCGCGTCTACAGCTTGAGTTATTACCACTTCGATGTGTTCGGCAGCACTCTTACCTCGAAGCTGTACAAGCTCGACAACTTCGCGATGTTTTCATATGAGCCGGCGCGCCTTGGTGGCAGCCAGAGCCTCATCGAGTCGTCGAAGAAGGGTTGGCAAACGGATCTGCGCACGCCGTTGACCGGCTTGGGGATCTTCAGTCGCGGCGAAATTCTCTGGGGCGTGGACATCTCGCGAGATGTCACCGCGCAACCGTTGCTGCCGCAGACCTATATACCAGGGGACGGACGCACCTTCACACCGCCTCTGCAGCAGAAAGGCTACGCCGGTTTTGCGCAGCTCAAACTTCCCATGAACGACTGGTTCACGCTGAACGCCGGTATGCGCCATGACAACTTCACCCTGGACATCGACCCCTTCGTGGCGGGGCTGACCAATGTCGCGGTTGAGGGAGGGAGATTGAAGTACTCCGCAACTCCTTACAACCTGGGTGCGGATATCCACATCAACGACAAGGTGAGCTTGTTCGGCGGATTCTCGCAGGGCTTCTCGATCCCCGATATCGGTGTGCCGATGCGTCGGCTGACGGTGAGTTCCCTGGCGGGCTTCAAGCCAAAACCACAGATCGTGGACAACTACGAACTTGGCCTGCGCGGCACGGTCGGCGGCGTCACCTACGAGACGTCGTATTACATGAACAAGGCCGGTTACGGAACGGACTTCGTCATCGATCCCAAGAACCCCACTGAAGCCACGACGCTGCGCGAAAAGGAAAAGATCCGGGGTTGGGAGCTTGCGCTCAGTGGTCGGCTGGGTGAGGCCACGAGGTGGGGGCTCAACTACGCTACATCGGAAGGGCGTCGTGATGCGAACGGCGATGGAAAAGTCGATACGTATCTGAGCAACCGCAGGGTTGGTCCTTCGCAGCTGAACGCGATGCTTGAACAACAAATCAATTCAAACTGGTTTGTCCGTGTCCAGGCCAATCGCTCAGGTAGCCGTAACAGGTTTCCCACTGCACCGATCAATAATTTCTATAGCGGCCGTATCCGTCCGACCAATCGAATCGATCTGTCAACACAATACACCATCAATAACTTCGACATGAGCTTCGGCATCTCGAACCTGTTCAATAACGACTACTACTCGGTTGCCTCGCAGCTGATCAATCGCGATGAGCGGTATTCGAAAGCAGAGGGACGAAGGTTCTTCATGAAGGTCGGGATTAATTATTGATCGGTGCGTCGATTCGGTTGGCTATTTCGTGCCATCTCGCTGTGCACGGGCAAGACACGGCGAGATGGCCTTGGCGACAAGCAGTCAACACAAGCTGGTCTCTACCGCTACGACGGCTTGAATAAATAAAAAACAAAGGAAAGACGATATGTATGCTGCAGTCCGAACCAGGGCATCAAATCTGTATAATTCAGGGAAGGTGCCATCTACTGCCTGCGTATACGATCAGAGGTTTTCCTATTGCCTCTATGTCCCGCGTAATTACGATCCGGCGTCGGCCAGGCTTCTGGTTGCCGTTCACGGGACCGAACGGGCCAACCAGGAGTTTCGCGATGCGTTCATCGACTTCTCCGAGGAAAACAATCTGATCGTATTGGCCCCGTTGTTTCCTTGCGGGATCATTGATGTGGGCGATATCGACAATTACAAATACATTGACTACGAAGGAATCCGATTCGACGAAATCCTTCTTGCGATGGTCCGTGAGGTAGAGTCCCGTTACGGGATTGATCCGCGTCCGATGCTCATGCTTGGCTTTTCCGGCGGCGCGCATTTCGCCCACCGATTCCTTTATCTGCATGCGGAGCAGCTGCAGGCCGTTTCAATCTGTGCTCCGGGTTCTCCCACCCTGCTGGCCTGGGACAAACCCTGGTGGCTTGGCGTGAGCGACTTTGAACGCCGGTTCGGAAAGCCCGTTGATGTGGAAGCCATGCGTGGAGTTTCCATCCACCTTGCTGTTGGCGGAGACGACACCGATACGCATGAGATCACCCGACATCCCGGTGAACGTTTGTGGATGGTCGGGGCGAACGATTCTGGCAATACACGCGTGGAGCGGATGGCTGCACTCGCGGCGAGCCTGGAGAGTGCAGGCATCAGCTTTACTCATGACGTTCTTCCAGGCGTCCGGCACGAGCGTTCCGCGCTGATAAACCAGGGCATTCAGTTCTTCAAATCCCTCAAACCAGGGGCTGACTGATGCTGCGCGCCAATCGGCTGAAACAACGGTTGCTGCAAGGCGAAGTCTCGACCGGCTTCTGGTTGTTCATGGCGAGCCCGGCGGCCACGGACGTGCTTTCGTACATGGATACGGACGCGTTGATCGTCGATCTTGAGCACTCGTCCGGAAGCGTCGAGACGGCCGTGCAGCAATTCCGCTGTGGGCGCGAGCGAACCATGTTGGCTCGAGTGAGCGCAGCGGGGGCAAGAGAAATCTTGCCGTTGTTGGACGCGGGCTGCGAAGGGATATTTGCGGCCAACGTTCAGTCGACGCGAGAAGTCGAACGCCTGGTGGCAGCCTGCTACTACCCGCCGGCGGGCACACGTGGCTTGCACTACACCGTCTCTCGCGCCTCGGGTTGGGGTGCGCATGCCGCCGACTACGCGGATCACGCGGTGCGTCACACTCTGGTCGTAGCCATGATTGAGTCATCTGAGGGCGTCGAAGCGATTCCGGAGATGGCGAAAGTGCCGGGGCTGGACATGCTCTTCATCGGACCCCTCGATCTGTCCGCCAGCATCGGCCTCGCCGGTCAATACCACGCACCGGCATTTCTGGAGTTGTTGCACGAAGCGGAGCGACGTTGCCTGGAAGGTGGCCTTGCACTGGGCGGCACCGTGCTCCCTGGGCACTCGGTCGGCGACCTGACCGAGAGGGGGTATCGCTTCATCACCGTTGGTAGTGACGTGTCCTTTCTGCGCCAAGGATGCATGCAGAGGCCACGATGACAGGCACGCTACGATGCGCGCCCGGTGCCGCCGAGTTGACTTCTCTGGCGGCTGCCCAGGCGAAGACCGAAACAGGGAGACCTGGTAATTGAATGGACTTGGCATAGTGGTAACTGACGAAGTGTCGAATTCACCGGACACATGTTTTCCGGAAGAAGCGAAGCACTGGTCTGGAGTGAGCTGATGCGTAGCGGACTCGGCATCGTGGAACGGGTTTGATCGCTGGCGCGGGCTGCCTTGCGGCACGTGACTTTGTTCGGTCTGGGTTTGTTCCAGACAAGACTGAGAGAAATGGAACCATGGCATCCGTTGGGAGAAAACCGACGACGCCTGTAAGCCACAAGAAGAGACGTGTATGAGAATTTCGATCTCCCAGAATTCATCCGGTTCGAACCGGGCCCATGACGGGGTCTGAGACCAGGAAGTCCGGTGTGGAGAAGGTGCCCATGTTGTTAAAAGCAGAGAGAATCATCATGTATATCCCCGTTTCCCGTTGGCTGTTGGCTGCCTTGGTGGCTTCGACGGCGTTACTTGCAGCGTGCGGCAGTGACTCGGCAAAGATCGGCGAAGATACGGCACCTCGCGCCGCGATGGTCGCTCAGCCTGAGTACTATCCTGCGGATTATGGACAACTGGTGGACGGGTCCCGGAATGAGTCTGGCCTGCTCATCTATTCGAACGTGGCTGAATATAACTGGCGTGACATTATCCGTGGGTTCAACCAGAAATATCCGTGGATCAAGGTATCCACGCTTGACCTTGGGCCTGGCGAGATCTTCGAGCGCTATTACTCGGAAGTGTCGGCCAAGCAGAAAACCAGCGACCTGATCGTCAACGCGGCGCCAGACGCGTGGCTGCGCTTCATGTCGAAGGACGGCATCGAGCCGTACCTGAGCGCGGAGGATTCGAAGCTGCCGGGCTGGTCGAAGCCTGTTCCAGGCCTCTACACCGCATCCACCGACCCATTGGTCATCATCTACAACAAGATGCTCCTGAAGGATCTGGACCCACCGACCAGCCTCACGCAGTTATCCGAGATGATGATTGCGAACCCCGCGAGGTTTGGAAACAAGGTGACAACCTATGACGCCACGAGCCATTCGTTTGCGTACGCACTGCATTGGGCCGTGGTCAATAGTGGGAAGCTGGATGGCTGGGACTTGTTCGAAAAGATTGGGCCACTTACCCAGCCTGAGTCGGGCGGCGCCAACATGCTGGACAAGGTGACCTCGGGGGAATATCTCGCGGCGTACTACACCTCAGGCGCGACGACGTTTTCGCAGCTGAGTCAGGGTGGTCGTGATCGTGTTGTCGGTTGGGAGCTGCCGCGCGACGGCACGCCGGTGATCATGCGCGGCCTTGCCATTCCTCGCGGAGCGCGCAGCCCGCTTAGTGCGCGGCTCATGCTCGACTACCTGGTGTCGCACGAAGGCCAGGTTGCCATGGGCAAGGGTGGTATGACGCCGTATCGACCAGACGTCAAATCCGAGGAGGTTTCCTTCCTGACCTACGCCGACATCGTGGAAAAGGTCGGTGGGACCCAGAACGTCATCCTTGTCAATTACGCTCCGGCGATGCTCACGGAATACAAGCCGTTCATCGAACGGTGGGGCGCGTTGTTCAAGGAAAAGAAGTAAGGGGATAACCATGTCCACATCGGCCTCCGCGCCCCTCGACTCACGGCTATCGCGCGCTTTCATGATCCAGATACTGGTGGCGTTGGTCACGGTAATCCTCGTCGCCGCGCCACTTGTCCCGATTCTTTGGCAGTCCTTCGTCGATCGACCCCTGTATGAAGAGGGCGGCGTACTTACCTTGGTCAACTACGTTCGTCTGTTCTCGGACGGCGGCTTCGGCGAAGTCATCTGGAATTCCATATTGCTCGCTGCGGGAACCACGGTGATAGCCCTCGTGCTGGGAGTCGGGTTTGCCTTGTTTCTGGAGCGCACAAACGTTCCGCACCAGCGGTTGTTGCGTTCGTTTGTGCTGTGGCCGATGTACATCTCCTACCTGGTCATCGCGTTCTCATGGCAAATCATGTACGGCCCGTCGGGATACGTCTCGTTGTGGCTGCAGAACTGGCTGGGTTTTGTTCCGTGGGACCTGTACACCATCCCGGGCATGGCCGTAGTGGCTGGGACCGGTTTCGCACCGTTCATTTATCTGTTCTGTGCGAGCTCGGCGAAGCTCGCCGACGCCACGTTGGAGGATGCGGGGCGAATGGCAGGCGCGGGGTCGATTCGGGTGTTGTGGTCGATCTCCATTCCGCTGATGCGGCCAGCCATCATCTACAGCGGATTGCTGACTTTCATCGGTGCTCTCGAGATGCTGGCCGTTCCCCTGGTTTTCGGTCGCCCCGTGGGGCTCGAATTCTTCACGACGTTTCTGTACAGCCGCGGACTGGGGGCGATCACCCCGGACTACGGGATGATCGGTGCTGCCGCTGCCTTGTTGCTGGCGATCATTTCGGTCCTTTTGGTGATCCAGGGCTTGCTGCTGCGCAAAGCGGGGCGCTTTGTCACGGTGGGTGGCAAGGCTCATCGGCCGAAGCTGATCGACATCGGCCGGCTGCGCTGGCCGGTTTTCGTAGCGTTCGTAGCCTACAACGTCATTGTCCTGGTCTTGCCGATCGCCGGCATATCCCTGCGTTCGGTCACCAGTTTCCTGACGCCACTGATCTCGCCCATGGAATTGTTGACGCTTGAAAACTTCCGCATGTTGTTCTCATACCCGGCATATATACGTTCCATCACCAACAGTGTCGTCATTGCGGTGATCGGAGGAGCCGTTGCGACGGCCTTCGTGGCTCTGGTTGCGATCATTGTTCACCGATCCAGCTTTCGCTGGCGGCGGCAGCTGGAATACGTCGCGCTGTATCCGCGCGCAGTGCCGGGCATCGTTGCGGGCATTGGCCTGTTTTGGGCCATGCTGGTGATGCCCGGGGCGTACCTCCTGCATGGCACCATCTGGATCCTCATGCTGGCGTTTACCATGCGCAGCATCCCGACCGCTTTTGGCGCGATTTCCCCTGCGTTGCTTCAAATAGGCAAGGAGTTGGATCAGGGTGCCCGGTCGGTGGGAGCAAGCTGGTGGACCACGTCGCGCCTGGTTGTGCTGCCCATTCTTAAGCCGGCCATTTTCGGCGCGTACGTGTTGCTATTTCTGTCCTTCTTCAAGGAATACGCATCGGCGGTATTTCTATTTTCGCCCGGCAGCGAAATCATCGGTACCACGATGTTGTCCTTCTGGGCCAATGGGGATTCCGGCCCGGTCGCGGCGCTGTCCGTCATCCAAATTGTCATCACGGCGATTTTCGTATCCGTGGCCAGCATATTTTTGAGGAGTCACCGAGATGTCTGAGTTAGTTGTCGAAAATCTGTCGAAGCATTTCGGCAACGTAAAGGCGATCGACGGCATCAGTTTCACGGTGCACGACGGCGAGTTCGTGACCTTGCTCGGGCCAAGTGGTTGCGGAAAATCGACGACGCTGTTTGCCACGGCAGGGCTCGACACGCCCACGTCGGGCACCATCCGTGTGGGCGAACACACGTTCTTCGACAGTGCGAAGGGTATTGAGGTCTTGCCCGAGCGTCGGAACTGCGGGCTCGTTTTCCAGTCCTATGCGCTTTGGCCGCACATGACGGTGAAGGAAAATCTCGCGTTTCCGCTGCGTATTCGCAAGGTCAAGTCTGCTGAACGCGAGCGGCGCATCATGAATGCCCTCGAGTTGGTCGAGATGGATCCGTATGTCAATCGGTATCCGCATGAGCTGTCGGGTGGCCAGCAGCAACGTGTCGCGCTGGCGCGAACGATCGTGTTCGAGCCGGCGCTGTTGCTGCTCGATGAGCCGCTATCCAATCTCGACGCCATGCTGCGTATCCGTGCCCGCAGTTGGTTGCGGCAGCTACAGAAGCGATTGGGCATTACCACCATCTACGTCACTCACGATCAGGTGGAAGCCCTGGCCCTGAGTGATCGGATTGCAGTCATGAACAAGGGAACCATCGTTCAGTTGGCCTCGCCAAGGGAGATTTTCACCCGGCCGGCCACGGCGTTCGTCGCAGATTTCATCGGCTCGGGTAACTTCCTGCGTGGACGGATCCGACGAAGGCTCGATCATGGCGGGGCGGAAATCGATCTGGACAATGGAGATGCACGCATCCAGGTGGCACTTGCGCCCGATGCCGCTGTCGGTAGCGAGGTACTTGTCTGGGTTCACCCGGAGCATGTACAGCTGAGTGCTGCGGCACCCATGCCGGATCCGGCCCTGAATGTGGTTCCTTGTCGCATCAACGAGCGAAACTATCTCGGGGCCCGCCATCAGTACCTCCTGGACGTACAGGGAATGTCGATCACATCGGAAACAGAGGCCATGCTGGATCAGCCTGAGGTCTATGCCAGCTTCCAGGTCGAACACTCGGTGGCCGTCCTGCCCTGACGGGGCTCCGCCGTGGCGCAGGTTATCTGCG
>DATCMT010000012.1:0-274044 GCA_036563155.1 Rhodanobacter sp. | reverse complement strand
TCAGAATAATAGATAATGCATCCATCCAGGAGGTAGGAATGTCAATTGCTTCCGCAAACCGATGAAAGAATATGCCAATAGAAAGCAACGCAAATGCAGCGGCAAGGGTCCGATAGGTATTGGAGACTTCAACCATAAGTTCGAGTTTTGGATCCGAGACGCACGCACGAAGATAATTTGAATAATCAGAGTACCGGACAAAGCGTATGCGTCGCAGGACCGGCTCCAGCATTACTGAACCGACGCGGCTAATCACCATGCCGACGAAATAATACCAAAGGAGTTGCCTCACTATATCTTCTGGCGAATCGATGAGGTAAAGCCGGTCTGCCAAGATGGAAAAGACGGCCCCGGGAAACAGATAGTTGAAAATATTGTAAGTCGATATCTTATTCAAGAGTTCGCTCACGAGCTCATTCCTTAAACTATGCAGCGCTAGACAATCATTCGGTTTTTGAGCTTATAGCGCATGGTCTGCATTCCGGAAACCGGGACGGAGGAAGTTAAATTCCGTTCCGAAGTCCTTCAAAGCTTGAGCTTGCAATCTCGCACCAACTGCTGCTCCCTCGCCGGCCAAACCGGACACAACGCCTCCACCGCCTGCATCAACTCCACCAATCCGAAAGGTCCCCTTTGCCCACCTGCACGGGGTCCAGCACCTCGGCACCGACCAGCGGCTCGCGGACACCTTCATGCTTTATCGTTGGTAATTTCGGCGAGCAATTCATCCAGCAGCCCCCAGCAATCGAACAGCGCGAATCACTCCTGCATTTCGGCTACTACTCAAGCCACCTTCTTGCCGCGCACCAGCCTTCCCTCATCCCGCAACCGCTGATACAACGACCCCGCACTGAAATCCAGGCCGTTCGGCCAAGCCAGTGCACCAAGCTCGATGAAGTGGCGTGCAAAGAACGCCGGATCACGCAGTGGCGCCGTCATCTCCGTGTCTGCTTCAACGAACCTGGAAAAATCGAACACACCCGAAGCACCGTCGGAGAAACGCAGCAGCAGCTGATACCCCTCTTTTGGTTCGACCGCGATCAATTTAATCATTGTCGGCTCCCGGAATGCGACTGAGTGGCTGCAGCGCCTGTGCGCGCATCCAATTCTGCTCCAGCTCTTCGTGATGGTCGAGGCACCACTGTTTCACCAGGGCAAGCGCACGCTTCGGCAGCTCGCCTTGCACGATGCTGCCGTCTTGGATGGCAACCAGCGCCTCGTGTCCCTGGTATTCCACGTGTACATGCGGCGGCGCGTGATCGGCAAAGTACATGCGTACATAGATACCGAAGAAGCTGGAGATGATCGGCATAGGCTACATGTTCCGCCGGTATTCGCCGCCGACCTCATAAAGCGCGTGCGAAATCTGCCCCAACGAGTTGTACTTCACAGCTTCGATAAGCTGCTCAAACACATTCCGCCGCTCCCGCGCCGTCGTTTGCAGCACGTTCAAGCTATCCGCAGCCAGCGAGTTCCGCGCCTCCCCATAGCTCCGCACATTAGCAATCTGCGCCCCCTTCTCCTCCTCCGTCGACCGAATCAACTCGATCTCGGTCGCAATCTCCCCCGCATGCTCCCGCGGCAAGAAGGTGTTGACCCCGATCAACGGCAACGACCCGTCATGCTTCTTGTGCTCGTAATACATCGATTCTTCCTGAATCTTGCCGCGCTGGTACATGGTGTCCATCGCCCCCAGCACGCCGCCCCGCTCGCTGATCGCCTCGAACTCCTTGTACACCGCCTCCTCCACCAGGTCCGTCAGCGTGTCGACCACATAACTCCCCTGCCACGGGTTCTCGTTGAAGTTGAGCCCCAGCTCCTTGTTGATGATCATCTGGATCGCCACCGCGCGGCGCACGCTGTCTTCGGTCGGCGTGGTGATCGCTTCGTCGTAGGCGTTGGTGTGCAGCGAGTTGCAGTTGTCGAACAGGGCGTACATCGCCTGCAGCGTGGTGCGGATGTCGTTGAACTGGATCTCCTGCGCGTGCAGTGAGCGGCCAGAGGTCTGGATGTGGTACTTCATCATCTGGCTGCGGCTTGATGCACCGTAGCGCTCGCGCATGGCGCGGGCCCAGATGCGGCGGGCGACGCGGCCGATCACGGTGTATTCCGGGTCCATGCCGTTGGAGAAGAAGAAGCTCAAGTTTGGCGCGAAGTCGTCCACCTTCATGCCGCGGGCGAGGTAGTACTCGACGATGGTGAAGCCGTTGCTCAGGGTGAAGGCGAGCTGGCTGATCGGGTTGGCCCCGGCTTCGGCGATGTGATAACCGCTGATCGACACCGAGTAGAAGTTGCGCACCTTGTGGTCGACGAAGTACTGCTGGATGTCGCCCATCATGCGCAGCGCGAATTCGGTGGAGAAGATGCAGGTGTTCTGCGCCTGGTCCTCTTTCAGGATGTCGGCCTGCACGGTGCCGCGCACGCGGGTCAGGGTGTCGGCCTTGATCTTCGCGTAGGTTTCGGCGTCAACCAGTTCGTCGCCGCAGACACCGAGTAGCCCCAGGCCCAGGCCTTCATTGCCCTTGGGCAAGTCGCCGTGATACTGCGGGCGCTGCTTGCCCTCGTAGAGCTTGTCGATCTTCTTTTGCGCCGCCGCCCAGCGGGCGTCGTCCTCGCGCAGGTATTTCTCCACGTTCTGGTCGATGGCGGTGTTCATGAACATCGCCAGGATCATCGGCGCGGGGCCGTTGATGGTCATCGACACCGAGGTGTGCGGATCACTCAGGTCGAAGCCGGAGTACAGCTTCTTCATGTCGTCCAGGGTGGCGATGTTGACGCCGGAGTTGCCGATCTTGCCGAAGATGTCCGGGCGCGGAGCCGGGTCTTCGCCGTACAGGGTGACCGAGTCGAATGCGGTGGACAGCCGCGTGGCGGCGCCGCCCTGGCTGAGGTAATGGAACCTGCGGTTGGTTCGCTCGGGCGTGCCTTCGCCGGCGAACATGCGGGTGGGATCTTCGCCGCTGCGGCGATACGGATACACGCCGCCGGTGTACGGGTAGTGGCCGGGCAGGTTTTCCTTGCCCAGGAAGGTGACCAGCTCGCCCCAGTTCTTGGACTTGGGCGGGGACACCTTGGGAATTTTCTGGTGGCTCAGCGATTCGCGGTAGTTGTCGACCTTGATGACCTTGTCGCGCACCTTGTATTCGTTGACGTCGGCGGTGACCGATTCGTAGCGGGCCGGCCATTCGCGCAACTGCTGGATCGTCTCGTGGCTGAGTTCCTTCAGCGCGGCGTTGTAGCGCTGGCGCAGCGTGATCAGCGAGCGGTCGCCCTCGGCGTGCAGCTCGGCGCTGCGGTACAGCTCCAGCGGCTTGGGCAGTTTGTCGTCGGCCAGCTCCTTGAGCGCTTCGTAGTAGTGCTGCGCCTTGCTGGCGAACTCGGCCTGATGGGCCACCTGGCTGTTGATGGCACGACCCTGCTCGGCGATCTCGGCCAGGTAGCGCACGCGGGCGCCGGGGATCAGCACGGTGGCGCGCGGCTCCTTCAGCGTGGTGTCGAGCTCGGGCGTCCACTGCTCGGCCGGCAGCGACAGTTTTTCGCGCATCAACCGGCACAGGTTGGCGAACATCCAGGTGATGCCGGGGTCGTTGAACTGGCTGGCGATGGTGGGATACGCCGGCACGTCCTCGTCCTTGACGTTGAACGCGGTGTGGTTGCGCTTCCATTGCTTGCGCACGTCGCGCAGCGCGTCTTCGGCGCCACGCTTGTCGAACTTGTTCAACACCACCAGCTCGGCGAAATCGATCATGTCGATCTTCTCCAGCTGGCTGGCGGCGCCGTAGTCGCTGGTCATCACGTAGACCGGGAAATCGACCAGGTCGACGATTTCCGAATCGCTCTGGCCGATGCCCGCGGTTTCCACGATGACCAGGTCGTAGGGCTGGCTTTTCAGGAAGTTGATGCAGTCGTGCAGCACGATGCTGGTGGCCGCGTGCTGGCGGCGGGTGGCCATCGAGCGCATGTAGACGCGATGGGAGCGCAGCGAGTTCATGCGGATGCGATCGCCCAGCAGCGCGCCACCGGAGCGGCGGCGGGTGGGGTCAACCGCCAGCACGGCGATGCGCATGTGCGGGAAGGCGTGCAGGAAGCGCAGCAGGATCTCGTCCACCACGCTGGATTTGCCCGCGCCGCCGGTGCCGGTGAGGCCCAGCACCGGGGTGTGCTGGCCGGCCAGCTTCCACTGCTTGCGCTGGCGCTCGAGCTCGGCGTCGCTGAAGGCACCGCATTCGAGCTGGCTCAGCAGGTGGCCGATGCTGATCTCGTCGTGGATGTCCGGGCTGGTCGCCTTGGCCGGGTCGCTGCGCCCGATGCGCGCCTCGCGCCCGGCCCGTGCGCGCTGCATCACGTCCTCGATCATGTGCACGAGGCCCAGGTTCATGCCGTCGTTGGGGTGGTAGATGCGCTCGACGCCGTAATCCTGCAGTTCGCGGATCTCGTCCGGCGTGATCGTGCCGCCACCGCCGCCGAACACGCGGATATGGCTGGCGCCCCGTTCCTTGAGCATGTCGACCATGTATTTGAAGTACTCGACGTGGCCGCCCTGGTAGGACGACAGCGCGATGGCGTCGGCGTCTTCCTGCAGCGCGGCGCGGACCACGTCCTCGACCGAGCGGTTGTGGCCCAGGTGAATCACCTCGGCGCCCTGGCTCTGGATGATCCGCCGCATGATGTTGATCGCCGCGTCGTGCCCATCGAACAGGCTGGCCGCGGTGACGAAACGCAAGGGGGTGGTTTCCGTCTGCGTGGCGCTGGCGGGGACGTGCTTGGCGGTGGAACTCATGGCAACTCCGGCGTGGTGTGCTCTAACCTGCCAATTCTAGTGGATCGAGGATCGGCCGTCGGGCGCCAGCGTACCGTGGCGTATGGCTGCCATGCGTGGGCGCCGTGACGCAGGTATTGTGCACCTGCCCGTACGGCCTTCAGGCGCAGCCACGGGCAGCGCCAATTTGCTGGCGGCCGCGTCAACGCCAAATTGATCGCCATCGTGCTGTGCTGCGGTGGCTGCAACTCACTATATGACCGCTCTCAGGGAATCACCCATGACTTACCGGTATCTGCTTGTGTCCCTCGCCGTCGCGCTGCTGGCCGGCTGCGTCACCTCGCCCACCGGCCGCTCGCAGCTGATGATGGTGTCGGACAGCCAGATGAACGAGATGGGGCTGGCCGCGTTCAACGACTTGCGCAAGCAAGGCAAGTTTGTCGACGCGCCGCGCGAACGCGCCTACGCGACCTGTGTATCGCAGGCACTGATTGCGGTGATGCCGCCGCCATGGAATACCCAGCAATGGGAAGTGCAGATCGTGGGCGATGACAGCGCCAACGCGTTCGCCCTGCCCGGCGGCCGAATCGGGGTGAACCGGGGCATGTTCAAGCTGGCCGACACCCAGGACCAGCTGGCGGTGGTGCTGGGCCACGAACTGGCCCACGTGGTGGCGCGCCACGGCGCCGAGCGGGTGTCCGACAACCTGGCCGCCCAGGCGGCGGTGACGGCAGGCAGCATTTACGCCGGCACCCGCGGCGGCGATGCCAACACGACCGCCGCCTTGCTGGGCGCTGGCGCGCAGATCGGCATTCTGCTGCCGTTCTCGCGCACCCAGGAGAGCGAGGCCGACACGCTGGGCCAGCGCTACATGGCCGAAGCCGGTTTCGATCCGCGCGCGGCCGTGACGCTGTGGAACAAGATGGGCGCCCAGGGCGGCGGCAAGCCACCGGCGTTTTTGTCGACCCATCCGTCGCCGGGCGGACGGGCGCAGGCGCTGGATCGGCAGGCGCAACAGCTGCTGCCGGTGTATCAGCAGGCACGCGCCAGTGGGCGGGCGCCGAACTGCCGCATGTAAGGCGCGCTTGAGCGAAACCTGAACGAATCCGTCGGGCGAGGTCAACTGGGCCCGTCGCCGGTCGTTTTCTGTCTTGCCTGCCGCCTACGGCGGCGCTGATGGAGAACGTGATGATGCGCACCCCACTCAAGCTGGCCCTGCTGGCCGGACTCGGCCTGACCTTCGTCGGTGCGATCCATGCCCCGCCTGCTGCCGCCCATACGCGCGTGGCGGTGGGAGTCAATATCGGCGTGGCACCACCGCCGCCGCATTTCGAGCGCCGGCCACCACCTCGCCGCGGCTACGTCTGGGCGCCCGGCTACTGGCGCTGGAACGCGCACGCCCACCGCCACGTGTGGGTAGGCGGTTATTGGGTGCACGCGCGGCCGGGCTACCGCTATCGCCCGGCGCGCTGGGAACATCACGGACGCACCTGGCGGTACCGGGCCGGCTACTGGAGCCGTTGAGCCGATTGGCGCCCCCATACGCCCGCGGCTTGTTGCGGCGCCGCAGCACGGGTCGGGGTGAAGTATTAAACTTGTCGCTTTGACTCATCGCGTCGACGGCTGTCGGGGCGATGGGTCTTTCGCGTTTTCACACCGATCGGCCGGGTTCCATTGCGCTCCCTGCCACCCTCTGTAGATGCCCAACGGCACCGTAAATCATGGAGTCACCGTTCCAATGATCTTTGAAACCATCGCCAACACGGGTCACGAAGAAGTCGTCTTCTGCCACAACAAGGACGCCGGCCTGAAAGCCATCATCGCGATTCACAACACGGTGCTGGGCCCCGCACTCGGCGGCCTGCGCATGTGGCCGTACAAGAGCGAGGCCGAGGCCGTCAACGACGTGTTGCGCCTGTCGCGCGGCATGACCTACAAGAACGCGGTGGCGGGCCTGAACCTGGGCGGCGGCAAGGCCGTGATCATCGGCGATCCGAGCAAGGACAAGTCCGAGGCGCTGTTCCGCGCGTTCGGTCGCTTCGTCAACTCGTTGAACGGCCGCTACATCACCGCCGAAGACGTGGGCATCGACGTCAACGACATGGAATACGTGTTCCGCGAGACCGAGTACGTCACCGGCGTGCATCAGGTGCACGGTGGTTCGGGCGACCCGTCGCCGTTCACCGCCTATGGTTCGCTGCAGGGCGTAATGGCCTCGCTGCAGGCCAAGCATGGCAACGAGGACGTGGGCAAATACAGCTACGCAGTGCAGGGTGCCGGCCATGTCGGCGGCGAGTTCATCAAGCTGCTGCGCGAGCAGGGCGCCAAAGTGTTTGTCACCGACATCAACAAGGAAGTGGTGCAGCGCTGCGTGGACGAGCTGGGCTGCGAAGCGGTCGGCCTGGACGATATCTACGATGTGGACTGCGACGTGTTCAGCCCGTGCGCACTGGGCGGCACGATCAACGAGCAGACCATCGAGCGGATCAAGGCCAAGATCATCTGCGGCCCGGCCAACAACCAGCTGGCCACCGACGAGATCGGCGACGAGCTGCAGCGCCGCGGTGTGCTGTACGCGCCGGACTACGCGGTCAATGCCGGCGGCGTGATGAACGTGTCGCTGGAAATCGACGGCTACAACCGCGAGCGCGCAATGCGCATGATGCGCACGATCTACTACAACCTGGGCCGCATCTTCGAAATCGCCAAGAACGAAGGCATTCCGACCTACAAGGCCGCCGACCGTCTGGCCGAGGAGCGGATTGCCTCGATCGGCAAGATCAAGCTGGCCCACATGGGCAACAATGGAACCCGTTTCCAGGGCCGTATGCGCGGGCAGTAAGCCGCCCCGCTGTCGTACCCAGGGCCGCCGGTTCTTCCGGCGGCCTTTTTTGTGGCCGGGGCCCAGCCACCGGCCGCTGCCGCGCGTGAGCTAAAATGTCCAGCTTGATTCCCAAGGAGTTCACCATGCGTCCGTTTCCGCTCGGAGAAGACATCGACCTGCTGCGTGAAACCGTGCACGCCTTTGCGGAAAAGGAAATCGCCCCGCGTGCGGACAGGATCGACCGCGACAACCTGTTTCCGGCCGACCTGTGGCGCAAGCTCGGCGAGATGGGCCTGCTTGGCGTGACCGTTCCCACCGAATACGGCGGCAGCGGCATGGGCTTCCTGGCCCACATGGTGGCGATGGAGGAAATCTCGCGCGCGTCCGGCTCGGTGGGTTTGTCCTACGGCGCGCACTCCAACCTCGCCGTGCAGAACATTTTCCACAACGGCAACGAGGCACAGCGGCGCAAGTACATCCCCAAGCTGTGCACCGGCGAGTACGTGGGCGCGCTGGCGATGAGCGAGCCCGGCGCCGGCTCCGACGTGGTGGGTTCGATGAGCTGCAAGGCCGAACTGCGCGGTGACGTGTGGGTCGCCAACGGCACCAAGATGTGGATCACCAACGGCCCCGACGCCGACGTGCTGCTGGTCTACATGCGCACCGCGCCGCGCACTGCTGGCAGCCGCTGCATGACCGCCTTCATCGTCGAAAAGGGCATGAAGGGATTCCACACCGCGCAGAAGCTGGACAAGCTGGGCATGCGTGGCTCGAACACTTGCGAGCTGGTGTTCGAAGACTGCGAGATCCCCGCCGAGAACATCGTGGGCGAGGTCAACGAAGGCGTGCGCGTGCTGATGAGCGGCCTGGATACCGAGCGGCTGGTGCTGACCGGTGGACCGATCGGCCTGATGCAGGCGGCACTGGATCTGACCTTGCCGTACGTGCGCGAGCGCAAGCAGTTCAACGCACCGATCGGCACGTTCGGCGTGATGCAGGCCAAGGTCGCCGACATGTATACGGCACTGCAGTCATCGCGCGGCTTTGCCTATCTGGTGGCGCAGCATTTCGATGCCGGCGTGAAGTCGCGCATCGACCCGGCCGCCTGTCTGCTCAACGCGTCGGTCAACGCGGTGCAGGTGACGCTGGAAGCGATTCAGGCCCTGGGCGGCAATGGCTACATCAACGAATTCCCCGCCGGCCGCCTGCTGCGCGACGCCAAGCTGTACGAGATCGGCGCCGGCACCAACGAAATCCGCCGCATGCTGATCGGCCGCGAGCTGTTCCACGGCAAGGCGTAAAGCCCCACCCGCCGCAACCGTAGGGCGGGCATTGCCCGCCGTTTTTCCGTATCACCCACCAAAACCTGGCGGGCCGTGCCCGCCCTACAAGAGCGGCCCATCGCAAGTGCACGACGCTCGTAGGGCGGGCATTGCCCGCCGCTTCCGTGTCGCCCATTCAAACCCGGCGGGCAGTGCCCGCCCTACGGTTGGCGTGGCGCCTGTGCCACGTGGATCAGAACGACCAGCGGAAATTGGCGGTGGTCATTTTCGCCTGCTGACGCTGACCGACATACTGGTCATAGCCGAGCTGCAGGCTGACGCGTGGATTCATCTGCCAATTCAGCGCGGTGTCAAACACGCCACCGTAGCGCGACAGGCCGACGCCGCCCAGCGGCGCGTACTGGTCGATCCCGCTGAAGCTGGCGTCGATCACGTCGCCACGCAGGCCGAACGACTGTTGCCACGACGCGCGCGCCTGCACGCTGAGCTGGCCGCCACCTGCCAGCGCCCAACTGTGCGTTGCCCGCAATCCTGCGCCCGCCTGCCAGCGGCTGGTTGTCTGCGCGCCTGATTTCAGGCCAAAGCCGTACGCACCGCGCTCGCTGAATCCATCGCGCTGCACCTGGGCGTACTGCAGACTCAGGTAGGGCGTGAGTCGGCTGTCGCCACGCGCGAACTGATAGCCGCTCTCGCCGTAAGCCACGCCGTAGCGGCCGTTGCTGTCGCTGGCCACGCCAGCGATCTCGGTGCCCAACGCCAGTTGGCGGCGCATCGATTGGCGATAACTGCCGACGCCGAAACGGCCCATCGTGTACCACGAGCCGTGAATCACGCCGCCGTACACCATGCCTTCCAGCGCATGGCTGTGGCCCTGGTCGGCGCTCTCGGCAAGCCGGCCCAGACCCTGGCTCTGGCTCAAGGCAAAGCCGGCAACGCCGCCGTTGCCTACCCGATAGTCCTGGCCCACCAGCATGCCACCCAGGTCGTAATCGACGGCGCTGTAGCCGCTGCGCGACATGCCACCGTGATAACCAAGACCCTGCACCCAGCTGCCAGCCTGTGGCGCGTCCAGCAGATTTTCAAAGCGGTCGGACAACACACGCGTACCCGCATCGATGGCTTCGAACGTCATCGCCGCGCTGGCCGCATGCAACTCGCCGGACAGGCTTTGCAGCGAACGCTGCAGGACGGCCGTCGAAGGCGACTGCTGCAGCCTGCCGGCGCCGTCAATGAACGAAACCGGCACCGGCCCACTGCTGGCACCACCGGCGCCAAACTGGGCATTGATCGTGTCGAACGCCCCATCCACGCGCACCGCTGCCCCGGCCGACGCGGCGGTAAACGCCATGCCTTGCACGGCAGTGGCCTGTACCTGGGTGACGTTGAGCCACGCGCTGCTGGCGTCGTAATTCAACGTGGCATTGAGCAGCACGACATTGCTCGATTTGTTCAATGCACTGAACGTACCGGTCAGTCCGCCCGCGGCATTGAGCACGTTGGTGTGCGAATTGGCCACATAACCCTGGTTGGTGCCGATGACGAACAGGTCGCCGCCATTGAGATGCGCGCTGCCACCGACCTGCAACGCAGACCCCAGTGACAGTGCGAGACGGCCATTGCCTTCCTGGACGTAGTTGCCCGCCACGGTGACGTCGCCGCCGCTGACACTCAGCACGCCCTGATTGGTCACGGTGCCGCCGATCGACGGCGTGCCGCTCAAGCTTCCCTGTGCGCCGATGGTGACGGACGAGGCCAGCGACTTGGCGACCAGCGTGCCGGCCTGGACCCGGGTCAGGCCCGCGTAGCTGGCGTCGGCGCCCAGGGTCAGCGTGCCGGCACCCTGCTTGATGAGGCCGCCTGCGCCGCTGATCGGGTTGTTCCAGCTGGAACTGCCGCCCAGATTCACCGTCACGTCGCCCCAGTCAAAGCGGCCCGGCCCGTTCACGGCCTTGCCCACGTTCAGTGCGCCATAGCCGAACACGGCGTCCGGGCCGGGCGCCCCCAGATCGTCGGCCGTACCCAGCAGGGTTTGCCGGACCAGGTCGTTGTTGAAATACGGATAGGCCTGCCAGACCAGCGCGGCGGCACCCGATATTTCCGGCGCCGCAAACGAGGTGCCCTTGACGACCCAGTACTTCGGGCTGGTGCCCACGACCGCGTCCTTGTCGCTGACGATCACGTCGCCGGGCGCAGCCAGGCAATAATTCATCGCCTTGCCGCAGGCATTGGAGTAACTGGCGAGTTGGCTCGGATTGTTGCTGTCGAGCGCGGCCGCCACCAGCCAGCCGACCTCCAATTGCGAGGCCAGGCTCGGCAACGCGGCGATGTCGCTGGGCTGGTTGCGCGATTCGTTGCCGGACGAGAACACCACCAATCCGCCATGCTGCAGCACGAACGGCTCGTAGGCCTGGGCAAAGGCCTGGTTGATCGCCGGCTTGCTGGTATCCCAGTAGATTCCGCCCCAGGAATTGTTCATCACGTTGACGCCAGCGCTGATCAGCGCCGGGTTCAGCGTTTGCGCGAAGAACCGGGCATCGTCGGCGGTCACCTCATTGCCCTGGCCCGAGCCGTCGTCCTTGGGGGCCACGTCGCTGATGATCCGGGCCGAGACCAGGCTGGCGCCGGGCGCAATGCCACCCGGAAACCGGTCGAACGCCTTGCCCGCGGCAATCTGCGATACCCAGGTACCGTGGCCGACCACGTCGCCGATCGAGGTGTTGTTCACCGACGGATCAATGTAGATCAGTTGCTTGGTGACACGTCCGACGAGCGCCGGATGATTGCTCATGATGCCGCTGTCGACGATCCCGATGGTCATCCCCGCGCCGGTATAGCCCTGGGCATGCGCCGCATAGGTATTGGTGAGCGCCAGTTGTGCATCCAGCGGAGGCTGGGTGCTCGGGGTACTCGGCGGTGGAGTCGGCGGCGGCGAACTTGGTACCGCCGGCGGCGGGGTCGGCTTGACGTTGCCGCCACCACCACAACCGGCGAGGCCCAAAGCCACTGCCACCAGCCACGCCATCTCGCGACGTCGCAATCCCGTTCCGCCTGATCTCTTCATGCTGCTGCCCCTGTCGTGACGCCCCTGCACCGCCGATCCTGACCGTGGTGCCGCCCAGAACGCCATCTTCGCACAACAAAATTCCAATGAAACCGGTTGCAGGTCGCGTTCTGACACGGCCTGCCCAGGTTTGCCGAGTTTTGCCGTCGGCTGCGATAATCCAAGGGTTCTCCTTCGGGCGCAGGCGCCCCTCAAGCATTTCAAGCGGAGTTGTCCATGTCGGATGTCAGCGTCGTCATCGTTGGTGCCAAGCGCACGGCGATTGGTTCCTTCCTCGGCCAGTTCACTGGCGTCCCTACCCCCCAACTGGGCGCCACCGCGATCCGCGCGGCACTAACCCAGTCCGGCGTGGCAGCGGCGGATGTCAGCGAAGTATTGATGGGCTGCGTGTTGCCGGCCAACCTGGGCCAGGCGCCCGCCCGCCAGGCATCGCTGGCAGCCGACCTGCCGACCAGCACCGGCTGCACCACGATCAACAAGGTCTGTGGTTCGGGCATGAAGGCGATCATGCTGGGTCACGACCTGATCAAGGCCGGCTCGGCCACCGTGGTGGTGGCCGGCGGCATGGAGTCGATGACCAACGCGCCGCACATGGTGCAGGCACGTACCGGCATCCGCTACGGCGACGGCAAGCTGGTCGACCACATGGCGTGGGATGGCCTGACCAACCCGTATGACGGCAAATCGATGGGCGTGTTCGGCGAACTGTGCGCCGACAAGTACCACTTCACCCGCGAAGAGCAGGACGCATTCTCGATCGAGTCGGTCAACCGGGCCCGCGCTGCGCAGCAGAATGGCGGCTTCGCCGGGGAGATCGTGCCGGTCACCGTAAGCACCCGCAAGGGGGACGTGCAGGTCGACACCGACGAGCAGCCGGGTCGCTCCGACGTCGCCAAGGTACCCCATCTGAAGCCGGCCTTCCGCAAGGAGAACGGCACCATTACCGCGGCCAGCTCCTCGAGTATTTCCGATGGCGCCGCGGCCGTTGTGCTGTTGGCATCCGACGACGCGGCCAAGCGCGGTTTGAAGCCGCTGGCACGCATCGTGGCGCATGCCACCCATTCGCAAGAACCCGAGTGGTTTACCACGGCACCGGTAGGCGCCATCCAGAAGGTGCTGGAAAAGGCGGGCTGGAAAATCGCCGACGTCGACCTGTGGGAGATCAATGAAGCATTTGCGGTAGTCGCGATGACACCCATGAAAGAGCTTGGCATTCCGCACGACAAGCTCAACGTCAATGGTGGCGCCTGCGCACTGGGTCATCCGATTGGCGCGAGCGGCGCACGACTGGTGGTGACCTTGCTGAATGCATTGAAAACCCGCGGACTCAAGCGCGGAATCGCCACGTTGTGCATTGGCGGCGGCGAAGCAACCGCCATTGCCATTGAATGCATGGACTGACGCGCGCGGACCCAATCTGTCGCGTGGTGTTCACGCCCCGCCCGGTTAAATCAATCGACAATGGCTTTTCGGACACGACCATAAACATGTGGCGCATCCCCCGGGAAAGCGCTATTAATACACGGCCATACGGCAATCCACGGCAAAAGGAGATCCACCATGAAGTTTACGCGTACCCTACTCGCCGCCGCGCTCGTCGCGCTGTTGGCGGCATGCAGCAACGGCGCGCAGGATTCCGCGCAAGACGCCCAGAAGTCGGCTGATACCGCCCAGCAAGCTGCCGATACGGCGCAGCAGGCTGCAGCGGAAGCTCCGACCCAGGCGACTGAGCAGGCTGCAGACCAGGCCACCACCGCTGCTGATGCAGCCGGTGAGGCTGCCGACCACGCCGCTGCCGCAGCTGCGAGTTCGGCTCCGACCGCCGCCGCCAATGCTGCCGAGGCTGCCGATAGCGCAGCTGACGCCGCCAAGGATGCAGCGGGCAACGCACAGGACGCTGCCGAGAAGGCCAAGGACGACACGAAGGGTCATTGATCCTTTGTCGGTAATCCGGAAAGCGGCCGCCTCGAGCGGCCGTTTTCTTTTGGCCGATCCGGCGAGCTGACCCGGTGCCATTTTGGTCGCCGCCAAACGCCCGCTATCATCTGTGGTTTGGCCCAGTCGGCAATTCATTCGTGAGTCCACAACCATGAGCGTCATTGCGTCGCAGATTGATCCGCGTTCGGCCGAGTTCCAGGCAGCGCGCAGCCACTTGCGCGAGGCGGTCGACGACTTGCAGCGCGAACTGGCGCGCAACGCCGAAGGCGGTGGTCCCCGGGCACGCGAAAAGCATGTGGCGCGCGGCAAGTTGCTGCCACGCGAACGGATCCGGGCCCTGCTCGATCCCGGCTCGCCATTCCTGGAGCTGTCGCCGCTGGCGGCGCACGGGATGTACGACGATGTGGCACCCGCCGCCGGGCTGATCACCGGCATCGGCCGGGTCAACGACATCGAGGTGGTGGTGGTGGCCAACGACGCCACCGTCAAGGGCGGCACCTATTTCCCGATCACGGTGAAGAAGCACCTGCGGGCGCAGGAAGTGGCGCTGGAAAACCGGCTGCCATGCGTCTATCTGGTGGACTCCGGTGGCGCGTTCCTGCCACTGCAGGACGAAGTCTTTCCGGACAAGGAACACTTCGGCCGGATCTTCTACAACCAGGCCCGGATGTCCGCACTCAACATCCCACAGATTGCCGTGGTGATGGGCTCGTGCACCGCCGGCGGCGCGTACGTGCCAGCGATGAGCGACGAGACGATCATCGTACGCGAACAGGGCACGATCTTTCTGGGCGGCCCGCCGCTGGTGAAGGCGGCCACCGGGGAAGTGGTGGACGCCGAAACACTGGGCGGCGCAGACGTGCACACTGCGATCTCCGGCGTCGCCGACCACTTTGCCGAAAACGATGCCCACGCGCTGTCGATCGCGCGCGACATCGTCGGTCATCTCAATCGCACCAAGCAGATGCCGCTGGCGCTGCGCGCACCGGTTGAGCCGAAATATCCCGCCGAGGAGTTGTACGGGGTGATCCCTGCGGACACCCGTCGACCGTTCGACATCCGCGAAGTGATTGCCCGCATCGTCGACGGCTCCGAGTTCCACGAATTCAAGGCGCGCTACGGCAAGACCCTGGTCTGCGGCTTCGCCCACATCCACGGCTACCCGGTCGGTATCGTCGCCAACAACGGCATCCTGTTTGCCGAGAGCGCACTCAAGGGCGCCCACTTCATCGAATTGTGCAACCAGCGCAACGTCCCGCTGGTGTTCCTGCAGAACATCACCGGCTTCATGGTCGGCAAGAAATACGAGCAGGCCGGCATCGCCAAGGACGGCGCGAAAATGGTCACGGCCGTGGCCTGCTCACATGTACCGAAGTTCACCGTGGTGATTGGCGGCAGCTTCGGCGCCGGCAACTATGCGATGTGCGGCCGCGCGTACGGCGCACGCTTCCTGTGGATGTGGCCGAATGCGCGGATCAGCGTGATGGGCGGCGAACAGGCCGCTTCCGTGCTGGCCACGGTCAAGCGCGACGGCATCGAACGCAAGGGTGGAGAATGGTCGGCTGCGGAAGAAGAGGCCTTCAAGGCGCCGCTGCGCGAGCAGTACGAACGTCAGGGCCATCCGTACTACGCCAGTGCCCGGCTGTGGGACGACGGCATCATCGATCCGGTCGACACCCGCCGGGTCCTGGGCCTGGCGATCTCCGCCTCGATGAATGCGCCGATCGAACCACAGCGCTACGGCGTGTTCCGCATGTAGCGCTGCGGCGCCCGCTCAGAAGAATTCGTATTCGAGCTGGAAGCGTATGGTGAGGTCCGGCGTCGCCTCGGTCAGGCCGGCCAGCACGGCCGCGTTGTAAACGAACTTGCGTCCGTTACCCAGCGAGGCCTGACCAAACAATGCCGGTCCGAAATTCAATTTTTCCGAGTGCACATGGTGGGTGTCGCCGAGGCTGCCAAAGCCCTGCACCCCGGGCTGGAACAGGGTATTGGCGCCATGCCAGCGCCACTGCATGGCGTAGGACAGCTCGGTGTGGATGGGATCTTCCCCCGGCAGGCGTGTGTCCAGACGGCGGCCCAGCAGGACATTGAGGTTGAACTGCGAACGGCCCACTTCCTTTTGCAACATCGGGCCGATCTCGACGCTATCGGTGCGCTCGAGGCGGTTGTAGGCGTACTCGGCAAACAGGCCCACATCCATCCAGTGGCGGCCGTGCTCGGTCAGCTGGATGACGTTTTCCCACTCCAGCTCCTCGACCCGCGCGGACTCGCCGGGCGTACGCGAATACTCGGCAGCCACTTCGGTGAACCAGCGCGGCGCGATGCCGTAGCCGGCCGAAACCACCATTGCCTGCTCGCCGTCATCGCGCTGGGCCCAATCCTGCATGCCGCCGCGCAACTCGAACTCCCACTCGTGGAAGCTCACGATCGGGGTGTAGACGGTGCGGGCGGGACCGGCAAATGCGGCCGACATGGACACGGCCGACAACAGCCCGGCGGCCAGGACCAATCCCCGGCGGGAAAGTTTGTTCAACATGGATGAGTTCCTTGAAAAGCGTTATCACGGGAGCCCGGGCAACGACGTGAAAATTGTTGGGTCAGTAGCTCGGGTCGGCAGCAGGAGTCTGGACGGCGCGCCGGTTTGCCGGCCCGTTCAGCAGTCGCATGCCACCCAGCAACAACGCCACCACGGCCAGGTAGAACACCAGCATGATTCCGGACGGCCGCGCGTCGTAGCCGATCAGGATGTGCAAGGCCTCGCCCACAATGGAGCCGTTGGCCAGCAACCACGAGCTGTCCCACAACGGGTCAACCAGGGCAGGCAACAGATCGGCCTGCACCAGGTAGCGCGCGGCCGAGGACGCCAGGCCTGCGGCCAGCAAAACGAGCAAACCGTTGGTGGCCGTGAAAAAGTGCCGCAACGGGATCCGCAACAGACCGAAATAGAGCGCGAACCCCGTGGCCACGCCGGCCACCACGCCCAACGCCAGGCCCGCGAATACACCGCTGGCACCGCCGGCGACCATGCCATACAGGAACAGCACGACCTCCGAACCTTCGCGCAGCACCGCCAGTGCGACCACCAGCAACAGCATCATCAAGGAACTGGAGCCGCTGTGGACCGCGCCGCCCAGAGCCTTCATCTGCGTGGCCAGCGCCCGTCCATGGCTGGACATCCACAAGACATGCCA
Organism: Rhodanobacter sp.; assembly: GCA_036563155.1. Classification (GTDB taxonomy): domain Bacteria; phylum Pseudomonadota; class Gammaproteobacteria; order Xanthomonadales; family Rhodanobacteraceae; genus Rhodanobacter. The sequence goes on along the minus strand of DATCMT010000012.1, from coordinate 256,988 downwards.
GCCGATCATCAGCACGGCGGCAAACAGCACGCAGGCGTTGAACACCTCCTGCCCCACGCCACTGAACGCGCCGGCCAGTGCACCCGCGAATGCGGCTACCAGCAAGGCGCCCAGCACGCCGAGCGCCAGGCCACCACTGACGAACAGGCCGCGGCGAGCCACGCCGCGAGTTGCCGCGCAGACGATTGTCACGATCAGCGCTGCTTCCAGAACTTCCCTGAAAACCAGCAAGGCAATTCCGGGCATGGGCCTACTCCACTACCAGCGCGCCTTGCGCCGTGTCCTGATGGAAGTCGCCGAAGAACTTGTAGCGACCCGGAGCCAGCGGGCCCACGAAAATCTGCGCGGTGCTGTGCGGCAGAATGATCTTCTCGCGATTGAACTCGTTGCTCTCGAACTCTTCCGGGGTGGAGTCGCGGTTTTCCACCAGCAACTTGAACTTCACGCCAGCGGGGACTTTCAGCTCGGTCGGCTCATAGCGATGGTTGCTGATTACCAGTCGGTACTCTGGTATATCGGCCGCCTGCACAGCGAACGCCACCAACACCAGACCGGCAACCATCAGAATCCGTCGCATGGGATCACTCCGTCGAATAGAGACTGCATGATAATCATTATCGTTACCAGTCACAAGTTCCAGGGCACAATTCGGTCATACGAACGGATTTGGTGGGATCCCGGCCAACTTTCGTCACGGCGCCAACCCGCGTACGGTCAAGCTTCACGGCACAGTGAACGCGGCAAAACCGGCCGCCGGGGGATCGTGCTCACCGCGGTCAGCACGCGGCATGGTGACCGCGATCAGTCGCGCGGTTCCTCGCCGCGCAGCCGTACATCGCCCTGCACCATGTCGGTACGCTCGTCGCTGGCATCGCGCCGCGACTCGAAGAAGCGTTGCACCTGCTGGCACACGGCCATGGTGCCTTCGCGGGCGATGGCTGACACCAGAAACCACGGCTGGGTCCACTCCAGCTCGGCGACAATCCTGTCGGCAACCGCCTGGCGCTCATCTTCGGCCAGCATATCGGCCTTGTTGAGCACCAGCCAGCGCGGGCGCTCGAGCAACTCGGGGTTGAACTTCTGCAGCTCCTGTTCGATCGCGCGCACCTGGCCGACCACGTCGGAGCCGTCGATCGGCGCGATATCGACGATATGCAGCAGCAGGCTGGTGCGCGCCACGTGGCGCAGGAACTGGATGCCCAGGCCGGCGCCCTCGGAAGCACCCTCGATCAAGCCCGGAATATCGGCGATCACAAAGCTCTGATCGGTACCCAGGCTGACCACGCCAAGGTTCGGATGCAGCGTGGTGAAGGGGTAATCCGCCACCCGCGGCGTGGCGGCCGACACGGCGCGGATGAAGGTGGACTTGCCCGCGTTGGGAAAGCCCAACAGGCCCACATCGGCCAGCAGGCGCAGCTCCATTTTCAGCTGGCGCACCTCGCCGGGGGTGCCCGGCGTGGCCTTGCGCGGCGCCCGGTTGACTGAGCTCTTGAAGTGGATATTGCCCAGGCCACCCTTGCCGCCTTGCGCCACCAGCATGCGCTGGCCGTGGGCCGTGAGGTCGCCAATCACCTCGTCCGTGTCGACGTTGGTGATCATGGTGCCCACCGGCACCCGGATCGTGGTGTCCTCACCGCCCTTGCCGTACATCTGGCTGCCCATGCCGTTTTCGCCGCGCTGGGCCTTGAAGCTGCGCCGATGGCGGAAATCGATCAGGGTATTGAGGCCCTCGTCGGCGACCAGCCAGACCGAGCCGCCGAAGCCGCCATCGCCGCCGTCGGGCCCACCGAACGGAATGAACTTCTCGCGCCGGAAACTGATGCAGCCATTGCCGCCGTCGCCGGCCATGACTGTGATGTTTGCTTCGTCGACGAATTTCATGGTGTGGATCCGGGGAACGGGAAACGGGAATACAAGAGCAAGAAACGGCAGTAGCAGAATACGCGAAGCAAGTGGCTCCCGCGGCCTGTTCTGTAGTTCCCTGCGGCAAAAACGAAAAGCCCCGCCGAAGCGGGGCCTTCCCTGCCGCGACGCCGGCGACTTACGCCTGCACGACGTCGACGAATCGGCGGTTCTTGTCACCGCGAACGGCGAACTTGACGGTGCCGTCGACCAGCGCGAACAACGTATGGTCGCGCCCCAGACCCACACCGGTGCCCGGGTGGAACTGCGTGCCGCGCTGACGCACGATGATGTTGCCGGCTTCGATGGCCTGGCCACCGTAGATCTTGACGCCGAGGTATTTCGGGTTCGAATCGCGACCGTTGCGGCTGGAACCTACGCCTTTTTTATGTGCCATGACTCAATGCTCCAGTTGCTCAGGCGTTGATGCCCGTGATCTCGATTTCGGTGAAATGCTGCCGATGGCCCTGCTGACGCTTGTAGTGCTTGCGGCGGCGGAATTTGATGATGCGGATCTTGTCGGCCCGGCCGTGCTTGCGTACGGTGGCACTGACGGTAGCGCCCTCGACGACCGGCGCACCCACGGTGACCGATTCGCCGGAACCCACCAACAGCACCTGGTCGAAACTGACCGTGGCGCCTTCTTCGGCGGTCAGCAACTCCACGCGCAGCACGTCACCCTGCTGCACACGGTACTGCTTGCCACCGGTCTTGATGACTGCGTAACTCATTGGACTGCCCTTCTGTCGTTATTCTCTTGGGTATCGCCATGACCATTTCAGGTCTGGCGAACCGCGGATTATAACGATGCAGCCGCGCCCTGGTCAAATACTGACCAGCCCGCCCGCGGCCGGACGCGAGCGCCCAGCCAGCACTCCGCTAACTACCTGACTCCGGGACCAATTTGGGCGCGCCAGCCGCCGGGCTGGCTGGACAGCGGCCCTGGGCGTTCAGCAGGCCCTTTTTCTGCAGCTCCTTGACCATCTCATCGGCGCGCTGCTGACCCCATTGCTGGCCCACTTTCATGCCCTCGGCCATGGTTATCGGCATCTGCGTGATGACCTTCTGGCCCAGCGGTGACTGGTAGAACTTCAGCAAACCCGCCACGTCGGCCGCCGTGAAATGGCGCTGGTAGACCGGCACCATCTGTTTCAACAGTTGCTCGGTGCCGTCGGCATCGATGAAATTCTGCCAGTACGACGCCGGCACACAGGGCATCGACTGCCCCATCAGGCCGGCCACCTGGGAGTTCATCTGGCCGAACATCTGGTCCATGTGCATCAACTCGAGCAACCGCCGCACCTGTTGCTCACTCGGTTGGGCCGCCAGGGCCTGACCACCGGCTGCCACGGCCAGCACGATCCCCGCCGCAAATCCGCTCCACTTCCGCATGGTCTGCCTCCGGGAAATTCAATCGCAGCATTTAGCCACAGCCGCGACCACGCGAGAACCCCGCCCCGCCCAGCACCCGATCCGGCTTCCGTGAGCCGACGAGGTATCGAAACTCCTTGGTATAGTAAACGACCCTCCCCATATACGGCGTCCATGGACACCATTCGCATCCGCGGCGCTCGCACGCACAACCTCAAGAACATCGATCTCGACCTGCCTCGCAACAAGTTGATCGTCATCACCGGCCTGTCCGGTTCGGGCAAGTCGTCGCTGGCGTTCGACACCATCTACGCCGAAGGCCAACGCCGCTACGTGGAATCGCTGTCGGCCTATGCACGGCAGTTCCTGTCGATGATGGAAAAGCCGGACGTGGACCACATCGAGGGCCTGTCGCCGGCGATCTCGATCGAACAGAAATCCACCTCGCACAATCCGCGCTCCACGGTGGGCACGATTACCGAGGTCTATGACTATCTGCGCCTGCTGTTTGCGCGGGTCGGCACCCCGCGTTGTCCCGATCACGGCACGCCACTGGCGGCCCAGACCGTGAGCCAGATGGTCGACGCAACCCTGGCACTGGATGCGGAACAGCGCTACATGCTGCTGGCGCCGGTGGTGCGCGAGCGCAAGGGCGAGCACGTGCAGGTGTTCGAGCAGTTGCGCGCCCAGGGCTTCGTGCGCGCCCGCGTCGATGGCAACGTGGTCGATCTCGACGCCGTGCCCTCACTCACCCTGCGTCAGAAGCACACCATCGAAGTCGTGGTCGACCGCTTCCGTCCACGCCAGGACATCAAGCAACGGCTGGCCGAGTCGTTCGAGACCGCACTGCGTCTGGGCGACGGCCTGGTGATCCTGGCCAGCATGGATGGCGGCCCCGCGCAACTGCTGTCGTCACGCTACGCGTGCCCGGTATGCGATTACTCGCTGCCAGAACTTGAGCCGCGCCTGTTCTCGTTCAACTCGCCGGTCGGCGCGTGTCCGTCCTGTGACGGGCTGGGCGTGACCCAGGTCTTCGACCCGGCGCGGGTGGTGGGCCATGCCGAACTGTCGCTGGCCAATGGCGCCGTGCGCGGATGGGATCGGCGCAACGCGCACTACTTCCAGCTGATTCTGTCGCTGGCCGCGCACTACGGTTTCGACGTGGACACGCCGTGGAACGAGCTTTCCGCCGGAGTGCAAAAGGCCATTCTGTACGGCAGCGGCAAGGAGAAGATCGCGTTCCGCTACCTTACCGAGCGTGGCGGCAAGGTGACCCGCGAACACGTCTTCGAAGGCATCGTGCCGAACCTGGAGCGGCGCTACCGGGAAACCGAATCCGCCGCCGTGCGCGAGGAACTGGCCAAGTACATCAGCGACCAGCCGTGCCCCGACTGCGCAGGCCAGCGCCTGAACCGCTCGGCGCGCAACGTGTTTGTCGCCGACCACGCGCTGCCCTCGCTCACCGCGCGCTCGATCGACGACGCGCTGGCGTTCTTCGCCGAATTGAAGCTCGCCGGCTGGCGCGGCGAGATCGCGGCCAAGATCGTCAAGGAAATTCGTGAGCGACTGACCTTCCTGAGCGACGTCGGCCTGAACTACCTCACGCTCGACCGCCAGGCCGATTCGCTCTCCGGCGGCGAAGCGCAGCGGATCCGGCTGGCCTCGCAGATCGGCGCCGGCCTGGTCGGCGTGATGTACGTACTGGACGAACCGTCGATCGGCCTGCACCAGCGCGACAATGAACGCCTGCTGGGCACGCTGACCCGATTGCGCGATCTTGGCAATACCGTGATCGTGGTCGAGCACGACGAAGACGCGATCCGCACCGCCGACCATGTGCTGGACATCGGCCCCGGCGCGGGCACCCACGGCGGCGAGATCGTGGCGCAGGGCAGCGTGCAGGACATGCTCGATGCGCCCCGTTCGATCACCGGTCAGTTTCTCTCCGGCGCACGAGCCATCGAGGTGCCGAAAGCGCGTCGGCAACCGCTCGACGACGCGTCCTGGCTGCGCCTCAAGGGCGCCAGCGGCAACAACCTCCAACACGTCGACCTGGCGATTCCGGCCGGCCTGTTCACCTGCATCACGGGCGTCTCCGGCTCGGGCAAGTCGACCCTGATCAACGACACGCTGTACCGCCTCGCCGCCTCCGAATTGAACGGCGCCAGCGGCCAGGCGGCGCCGTACGAATCCGTCGAAGGCATGGATCTGTTCGACAAGGTGGTCGCCATCGACCAGTCGCCGATCGGTCGCACCCCGCGCTCCAACCCGGCCACCTACACCGGCCTGTTCACCCCGTTGCGTGAGATGTTCGCGCAGGTGCCCGAGGCGCGCGCACGAGGTTACACACCGGGTCGCTTCAGCTTCAACGTGCGCGGCGGCCGCTGCGAAGCCTGCGAGGGCGACGGCCTGATCAAGGTGGAAATGCATTTCCTGCCGGACGTCTACGTGCCGTGCGACCTTTGCCACGGCAAGCGCTACAACCGCGAGACGCTGGACATCCTGTACAAGGGCTACACCATTGCCGACGTGCTCGGCATGACGGTGGAGGATGCACTCAAACTGTTCGAGAACGTGCCGACGATCGCGCGCAAGCTCGACACCTTGCGCGCAGTCGGACTGGATTACATCAAGCTGGGCCAGAGCGCGACCACGCTGTCCGGCGGCGAGGCACAGCGCGTGAAGCTGTCCAAGGAGCTGTCCAAGCGTGATACCGGCAACACCTTGTACATCCTGGACGAGCCCACCACCGGCCTGCACTTCCACGACATCGAGCAACTGCTCGACGTGCTGCATCAGCTGGCCGACCAGGGCAATACGGTGGTGGTCATCGAGCATAACCTGGATGTCATCAAGACCGCCGACTGGGTGGTTGATCTTGGTCCGGAAGGTGGCGCCGGTGGTGGCCGTATCCTGGTCGCCGGCACGCCGGAAACAGTGGCCAGCACGCCCGATTCGTACACCGGCCGCTTCCTCGCACCGCACCTGAAGCCGGCCAAACCCAGGAAACCCGGCGCACCCAAGCGCATCAAGGCCGCCACCAAACACATCGCCTCGGCCGACAAGTACAAGCCGATGCGGGGGAAGAAGAAAAACTCATGAGCCCGACCAAGTCCAGCACCACGAAACCTGCCGCCAATGCGTCCGGCCCCGACTCCGATGCGGACGCGCCGCTGTACGTCGCCTCGCTCGGGGTGCGCTGGCGCGACCTCGATGCGTTCAATCACGTCAACAATTCCAATTTCCTGACCTATCTGGAAGAGGCGCGACTGCAGTGGCTGCAGCACGTGCGCGACTGGTTCGACGAGCAGTCCATGCCGGTGCTGGCCGCCAGCGACCTGCAATACCGGCGGCCGATTCCGTGGCCCGCGTCGCTGCATGTCGAATTGCGCTGCACGCGGCTTGGCAACAGCTCGATCACGATCGCCCATCGCATCCTCGACGCAGGTGATCCGGACTGCCTGTACAGCGATGGTCACGTGGTGATGGTGTGGATGAACCCTGCCACCGGCAAACCGGTGCCACTGCCGGCGACCATCCGTGCCGCGGCGGGCGCAAGCGGCGACTGAATCCACCCACGCCATTTGTGTGACCACCTTGACGCGCGGTGTTCACATGCCGCCGCTATCATGGCGTTTCGGTCCACGATGGAGTTCGCCTGTGAAGACAACGCCCATGAAGACAGTGCGTCGCCGCGCCCTGGCAGTGGCTTGCATCACCGCCCTGTGCGGCACCGCGATGGCACACGCCGCCGACACCACCGCACTCACCGTGTACCGCAGCGACAGCCCGGCGCTGTACGCCAGCAGCGACATCGGCAGCACCTCGGACGGCTACGCCGTGGTGCGGGAGCAGCGTAGCTTGACCCTGGCGGCCGGAACCCACGACGTGGTGATTGGGGACCTGCCCACCACGCTGGACGCCGAAGCGCTGGCCCTGGGCTTCCCTGCCGGCAACGCAAAAGTCATTTCGCAACGTTTGTTGCTGGCCCAGGGTAGCGGCGCTGCGCTGAGCGGACTGGTCGGGCGCCAGGTCACCGTGCTGGGCGACAACGGCGAGGCGCTGGCCCAGGGCGTCCTGCTGCGAGCCGGCGACGGCCTGCTTGTGCGCGGCGAGTCGGACACCACCCTGGTGCGCGACTACGCTGGCGTGCGCAGCTCGGGTGGCGACTTTCCGCTGGGGTCCAGCCTGAGCCTGCGTGTCGACGCGGCCCGCGCCGGCGACGCACGCGCGGTCCTCAGTTACCCCACTTCGGGCCTCGGTTGGCGGGCGGCCTATGTGGCTACGCTGCAGTCCGGCGCCAACTGCCGCGTGCAATTCGAATCACGCGCCAGCATCGCCAACCGCAGCGGCCGCGATTGGCATGACGCGAAGATCACCTTGATTGCGGGCGCGCCGAACATGGCCAAGGCATCGACGCCACGGCCGATGATGGCGATGGCGCGTGGCTTCAGCGCCGAAGCCGGGAGCGCCGACATGCCGCAGCAGGACAGCCTCGGCGACTACCGCAGCTACACCATTCCGGGACAGGTGGAACTGCCCGACGGCAGCATCAGCCAGGTGCCGCTGTACGCAACGCGCGGACTGGATTGCGTGCGCACCTCGCTGTATGAAACCGGGGGCCGCTTCCAGCCGCAACGACCGGTGCTCAGTCCCGACTTCAACCAGGGCGGCGGCGAAACCATCATCAGCACGCTGCAGCTGAAGGCGTTTGACAGCTTGCCGGCCGGTTACCTGCGCGTGCTGACAGCCGACCGCAGCGGCACGCCGCAATTCATTGGCGAGGGACGCATCGACGACACGCCCAAGGGCCGCGACGCCACGATCACCCTGGGTACCGCCTTCGACCTGCGGGCCGAACGCGAGCGCACGGCATTCAGCACCGACAAGGCCGGCCGCACGCTCGACGAAGCGTTCCGCATCCGCTTCAGTAACGCCGGTGACAGCGCGCGGGTGGTCACCGTGCGCGAACATCCCAATCGCTGGCGGCAATGGACGCTAGTGTCATCCAGCAGCAAACCCCACAAACAAACACCCGACACGCTGGAATTCCGCGTCACGGTGCCGGCCAGGGGCGAGGCGGTTCTCGACTACGCCGTGCGCTACCAGTGGACCGCCGCCGACCAGCCACAGTAATCACCCACCGGAGTACACCATGCTCAATCTGACCCGCCACGACAGCGGCATTCGCGAAATCCAGCTGGCCCGTCCGCCTGTCAACGCGCTGGATCTGGAGCTGGTGCGGGCGCTGCGCGCAGCCATCGACGACGCGGTGCGCGATGAGGTGCGTGGCATCGTGCTGTCCGGCGCCCAGGGCCTGTTTTCGGCTGGTGTCGACGTGCCTGCACTGCTCGCTCGGGACCGTGCCGGCGTGCGCGAGTACTGGCGGGAATTCTTTGCGCTGTGTGCCACCCTGGCGCGGGCGCCCATTCCGCTGGTCGCGGCGATCACCGGCCACAGCCCGGCCGGCGGCGCGGTCCTCGCGCTGTTCTGCGACTATCGGGTAATGGCCGCCGGTCCTTACCGGATCGGGCTGAACGAAGTGCAGGTGGGACTGATCGTGCCCGACGCGATCCAGCTGGCGCTGCGCCGCGTCGTCGGGGCCTATCGGGCTGAGCGCCTGCTGGTGGCCGGCGCGATGATCGAATCAGCCGACGCACTCGCTTGCGGTTTCGTCGACGAACTCACCGCCGTCGACCAGGTCACCACGCGAGCAATCCACTGGCTGACCGAACTGCTGGCGCTGCCGTCGCACGCGATGCTGACCACCCGCGCACTGGCTCGCGCCGATCTTGCCAAGGCCTATGCCGACCTGGACGCCCTGCCCCTGAACGATTTCACCGAAGCCTTCTTCCACCCGGAAACGCAGGCGGTTCTGCAGCAGCTGGTGGCCCGACTGAAAGAAAAGAAATAGGCGCAAAAACGGGGGACACGGGCGACCCCGGCCAACCCGTTGTCCACTCGTGCGTGGTCGCGACTTTCCCCGCCGTTACTTGTCGCCCGTGGCGACAGGTCGCGCCGGGTCGCTGATCCAGCCGCTCCATGAGGGTGCATACAGGCGCGAACCGTGCAGACCTGCATGCTCCATCGCCAGCAGGTTATGGCAGGCGGTGACGCCGGAGCCGCACATGTGCACCACGCGGTCGGCCGGGACATCGCCCAGCACCACGGCAAATTCCTGGCGCAATTGCGCCGCGGGTTTGAAATGACCGTCGCTGCCCAGGTTGTCGGCAAACGGGCGATTGAGGGCACCGGGCACATGGCCACCGACGCGATCCAGCGGCTCGACATCACCGCGATAACGCGGCGCCCCGCGCGCATCCAGCAACTGGCCAGCTGCGCCATCACGCACCGCGGCGTGATCAATCAGCAACTGAGTGGCGTCGTAGTGACGCTCCACGTGGCTGAGTGGGCGCGCACTCCCGACGCCGGGCTCCACCGGCAAGCCCGCCGCCTGCCACGCGGCATAGCCGCCATCGAGCACGGCAGCCGGAACACCGGTCAGGCGCAGCAGCCACCACAGCCTCGCCGCCGCCAGCGCTCCGCCTGCAGCGTCATAGCTCACCACCTGCATGCCATCGCGCCAGCCCCAACGCGAGAGCAGCGCATTGAACGCCGATTCAAGTGGCAGCGGATGCCGGCCCAGGCCTTCGGACTGCCGCGACAGGTCGGACAGGTCACGATCCAGACTGGCGTACACCGCGCCCGGGATATGTCCCTCGCGGTACGCGCGTTCGCCCTTCGGCGGATCGCTCAACTCAAAGCGGCAGTCCACAATCAGCACGTTCTCAGGCGACAGCGCGGCCAGTTCACGCGCGTCGATCAAGGTGGTTTTCAGCGTCATGTGCGTCCCATCCTCTGCAGCAGGTTGTACAGCATGGCGGCCGTGGCACCCCAGATGCGGTGCCCGCCATGCAGGAATTCCACCATCGGCCGGCGATGCCCCCGAAATTCCATCGTATAGCGGCGCAGGTTGGCCGGCTCCAGCAGGAATTCCAGCGGCACCTCGAACACCTCGGACACTTCGTCCGGTGCCGGATAGAGTCGCGCCGACGGATCAATGCGGGCCACCACCGGGGTGATGCAGAAGCCGCTGACGGTTTCCAGGCGGTCGAGGTAACCCAGTGGGGTCACCAACTTGCGATCCAGCCCGATTTCTTCCTCGCTCTCACGCAGCGCCGTGGCGATCGCGTCGCCATCGTCGGGGTCGCTGCGTCCGCCGGGAAATGCCACCTGGCCAGGGTGCGCCTGCAATTGACTGGTCCGCACGGTGAGCACCAGGCGCGGCTGGACGCCATCACGGAGTCCAACCAGCACGGCCGCCGGCAGGCGCGGACTGTCGCCCAGCAACAACGACATGTCGGCGTGGTTCCAGCCAGCTCCCGTTGGCGGCGCCGCCAGCGGCCGCAGCGCCCCGGCCACCTCGGCGATCATGGGTTCTTGCGCAGCGGCAGGACGTGCGTCATCACATGCAACCGCTCGGCATTGCTCATGTGACGCCAGCGACCGATCTCCTCACCACTGCGCTGACAGCCGGCACAATAGCCCCGGCTGTCCAGGCGACAGGTACCGATGCAAGGCGTCAACGGTGGATTCTCGGTGGATTCAGGGTCGCTGGACATGTCCGGCCATGTTACCACCGCGGGACTTACGGCTTGGCGGACTCGGGCTCGATCGACAACAGCTCGATATCGAACACCAGCGCCTCGTTCGGCCCGATCCGCGGCAACGCGCCAGCTTCGCCGTACGCCAGTTGCGCGGGAATCACCACCTTCCAGCGATCCCCCACGTGCATCCGCGGAATCACGTCCTGCCAACCGCGGATCACCTTGTTGACGGTGAAGCGTACCGGCGTGCCACGCGCCCAGGTGCTGTCGAACTCGGTGCCATCGACCAGCATGCCGCGGTAATTCGCGGTGACGGTACTGGTAACCTTCGGACTGATCTTGCTGGTGCCCCGATGCAACACCGCGTACTGGATACCGGACGGCAACTGGACCACACCGGGCTGCTGCCGGTTCTGCGCGAGATAGGCTTCGCTCTTGCGCGCATTGGCTGCCGCGACTCGCTGAAACTCGGCCTGCGCCTCGGCCCGCATCTGCTGGTTGAGCAATTGCAGCTGCTGATGCATGTCCTGCATCGACACGGTCGGCTGCCGCTTGGCGTAGGCATCCTCGATCGCACGCACCATGATCGGGACGGCTACATCCGGCTTGCCGTCGGCCAATTGACTGCCGATCTGGTAGCCCAGCGCATACGACAATTTGCTCCGGTCGGGTTTGCTCGTCGACGGTGTCACGCCCTGCGCATGCGCCACGCCGCCCAGCAACAACAGCAGGCCCAGCAAACCACAGCGCAATTGTCTCGTGTCTGTTTCCACCGGGGCCTTCCAGATCGCGACGTCCAATCCATGCGTACCAGCCAGAGCGCTCGATACCCACGTCGCAGCATCGACCACTCGTGATTTGAGAAAGCCCGCGGCAGCAAAGGTTCCCGCTGCTACCATCAGCGTTTTGCATTCATCGGGAGCCACTCATGGCCTATCGCAACCTGGAAATCAGCAACCGCGGGGCTGTACGTACGATCATCGTCAATCGCCCGGACAAGCTCAACGCGTTGAACCGCGACACGCTCAACGAGCTGACCATCGTGTTCGCGCAGGCCGCGCAGGATGACGCAGTCCGGGTCGTGGTGTTGGCCGGCGCGGGCGAAAAGGCCTTTGTGGCGGGTGCCGACATCGCCGAAATGAATGGCTACACGCCGGTGCAGGCGCAAGGATTCTCACGCGCTGGCCAGCGCCTGATGACGTCGATCGAGCGACTCGGCAAGCCGGTGATCGCGCGCATCCAGGGCTTCGCCCTGGGCGGTGGCATGGAACTGGCGATGGCCTGCCACCTGCGGGTAGCCAGCGAGAACGCGAAACTGGGTCAGCCCGAGATCAATCTGGGCCTGATCCCGGGCTTCGGCGGCACGCAGCGATTGCTGCGCCTGGCCGGACGCGGTGCGGCGCTGGAGCTGTGCCTCACCGGCGCACCGATCACGGCGCAACGTGCGTACGAATTGGGTGTCGTGACCCGCGTGGTAGCCGCCGCCGCACTGGACACCGAAGTGGACGCGCTGGCCGACAAGTTGGCCGCTGCGGCACCATTGGCCGCGGCCGGGATTCTGGATGCCGTGCTGCAAGGCGGGGAAACGGGCATCGACCAGGGCCTGGAGTTCGAAACGCAGGCATTCGCGCTGGCGTTTTCCACCGAAGACATGCGCGAGGGCACCCAGGCGTTCCTCGAGAAGCGCAAGGCCCACTTCAAAGGCTGCTGATGTTGTTGGGCTGAGCCCATCGAGCTGGCGAGCGGACATTGCCCCGCTCGCCGCCGACTAGTGGTCCCGCGGCACCGCGACTTCAGCGAACTTCTTTTCACCCGCGGTCACGGCCAGCTGCAGGCGATTCTCCGGTGGCGCCAGCGGGCACACCACGTGCGGCGTGATCGCACAGGGCGGATTCTGCGCCAGGTTGAAGTCCAGCAGCAGCTTGCCGTTTTTCGGCATCGCGGCATACAGGAATCGGGCACCACCATAGGTCAAGCGGCCGGCGGTGCGATCGGTGAACACGAAAAACAGCTGGTCGCCCTCGACGATCGGCAGCAGTTCGTAGGTGTGGCCGTCACGCTGGAACACGGCCTTGCCGATGATCGGCACATCGGCCTCAGTGCCGGTGACATAGGCGATGCGCAAGGTATGGGGCGTCGCAAAAGGCACCCAGTCGGCTTCGACCCGCCAGGCTGGGTCGATCGGAAAATAATCGAGTCCCGGAAAATGCGTGCGCAATCGGGCGCTATTGTCTTTCACCCGCAGGCCACGCTGGTCGCCGTTTTCGACGACGTACAGGTAGCTGCTGCCGAAGCCCACCCGCGTCGGCTGCTGGGCGCCCTCCGGACCCTGCGTGCGCAACGCAACCGTGGCAGCGGCGGGCTGACCGTCAACGGTGATCCCGCTGGTGTCGGCCAGACGCAAGCTGACCTCGCCGCTTGCTGCCAACTGCAGCACACCCAGGTGCGCCGGTGCCGCAGGTAGCACGAAGCGATTGTCGGCAGCACTGCCCACGCTGTTGGCGCCCGGATCCAGCCAGCCCGAAGCGGTAAGCGCCAGATAGCCGTCCACACGAGTCAGCTCGGCGACCCGCATGGCACGCGCGGCGGCAACCGATTCGGCATAGCTGGCCGACGGCGCGGCAGCAGCGAGTGGGAACGAAACCAGCAGACCCAGCGCGGCGGCCGCGCACCACTCAGCGATGCGCGCCACGGTAATTCTTCTCCCCCGCCGTGACCCGCAGGTCCAGCCGGTTTTCCGGCGGCGCCAGCGGACAGGTGGCGAACGGCGTGAACGCGCACGGCGGGTTGTAGGCCTTGTTGAAGTCGAGCACGACCTTGCCGTCCCGAGGCGGATCGATGTACAGGAAACGCGCCGCGCCATAGGTTTCCTTGCCGCTGGTGCGATCGGCGAACACAATGAAGTACTGCTCGTCGCCCGGCACCTCGATCACCGGCAGTATCTCGAAGTGCTTGCCGTCGCGGGTGAACTTCAGCTTGCCCGGGACCGGATACTTGTCGACCGTGCCGATTACCGTGCCCATCTCCAGCGTCTCGCCCGCCTGCGCGGGTACCCAGGTGGCTTCGATCCGCCAGGACGGATCAATCGGAAACGCGTCGATGCCCAGGAAATGCTTGCGGGTCGGTGCTTCGCTGTCCTTCACGCGCAGGCCCTTGCGGCCGTCGCGGTCAATCACGTAGAAGCTCGTGCTGCCAAACGCCACCCGCGTCGGCGCGGCGTCAGTGCCTGCCTGCATATCGTCGACCAGGGGCGCTTCGGTCGCCGGCTTGCCGTCGACCGTGGCGCCACTGGCCGGGTCGATCGCAATGCGCACGCGGCCGTCACTGGCCAGGGTCACCACGCCCAGGTGCGCGGGGCCGGTGGGCAGCACGATGTCGTTGTCCGGTGCACTGCCCACGCGGTTGGCGCCATCCTTCAACCACTCCAGTGCGACCAGGCTCAGCCAGCCGTCCGGCGCGGTCAAGCGCTCGACGCGGCCTTCCCGCCACTGCTCGATGCTGTGTTTGTACGTATCGACTTCGGTGGCGTGCACGGTGGCAACTCCCAAAATGGCAGCGACAAGAAACAGGCTGGTACGTGTCATCAACTTCTCCGGCGGATATCTGTCTGAATCAGCGACCGCGCATGAACAATTTGTCGAGTTCGGCCAGGCTCAGCTGGACCCAGGTCGGACGCCCATGATTGCACTGTCCGGATCGTTCGGTGGCTTCCATCTCACGCAACAGTGCATTCATCTCGGGAATCGTCAGCCGCCGCCCAGCCCGTACCGATCCATGGCACGCCATGGTGGACAGCAGCTCGTTTTCCAGCTCCTGCAGGCGGCGCGAGCTGCCGTGCTGGGCCAGTTCGGACAATACGTCGCGACACAACTGGGTCGCGTCGGCACCCTCCAGCAGCGCTGGAATCCGGCGCAGCACGACGGTTGCCGGACCACTGCGCGAAAGCTCCAGCCCCCACTCGGCCAGCGCCTCTGCATGCTCCTCGGCGGCGGCGGCTTCCCGCGCGCTGACCGCCAGGCTCAACGGCACCAGCAACATCTGCGACCGCAGCCCGCTGCCCACGCGACCTGCCTTCAGCTTTTCGTAGGTAATCCGCTCATGCGCCGCATGCATGTCGACCAGCACCAGCCCGTGGGCATTCTCGGCCAGTACGAAAATGCTCTTCAACTGCGCGATCGCGAAGCCCAGCGGTGGTGCCTCGCCGTCCACAGATTCCGGCAAGGGCGCCGCGGCCGTCGGGGCGAACGACGGTGAACCCAGCAGTGCCGCATAGTCGGCCAGCGGTTCTTCGCGCGTGCCCAGCCCCAATCGGCTTTGGCTGGAAGCGCTGGGCCACGCCGCAGCATGTGCAGCGGTCGGCGACGCTGCGTAGGCATAGGCTGGCGTCGGCAATGATTCCGTCGCCGGCAGCGTGCCCAAACCCGCGCGCGTCTGCGCCAGCGCCTCGTGCAGGGTGCGAAACAGGAAATCATGCACCAGCCGCTGCTCACGGAAACGCACCTCGTGCTTGGCCGGGTGCACGTTCACGTCGACCCCGGCGGGGTCCAGTTCCAGATACAACACGAACACGGCGTGGCGGCCGTGGAACAGCACGTCGGCATAGGCCTGACGCACGGCGTGGGCCACGATGCGGTCGCGCACCAGTCGGCCATTGACGTAGAAATACTGCGAATCCGCCTGGGCCCGCGAAGCGGTCGGCAGGCCGACCCAGCCCGACAATTGCAGGCCAGCGGCGGCATGGTCGACACGCAGGCTTTGCGCGGGAAATTCGTCACCGAGTACTTCGGCCACCCGCTGCAGTTGCGTCTGCTGGTCGCGGGCGGCTTTCCAGATGCGCACGGGCTTGCCGTTGTGGCTGAGCCGAAACTCCACCGAACTGCGGGCCAGCGCCAGCGACTTCAGCAGGTCGTCGATGTGCGCAAATTCGGTGCGTTCGGCGCGCATGAATTTCCGCCGCGCCGGCACGTTGTAGAACAGGTCACGCACCTCGACGCTGGTGCCCTGGGGGTGCTGGGCGGGGCGCGCCGCCTGCAGCTTGCCGCCGTCGACTTCGACGCGAAAGGCCGCATCCTGGTCGCGTGCGCGCGAGGTCAGCGCAAACCGCGACACCGATGAGACCGACGCCAGCGCCTCGCCGCGGAAGCCCATGCTGGCGACGTGTTCCAGGTCGTCGAAACTGCCGATTTTGCTGGTCGCGTGAGAAGCCACCGCCAACGGCAATTCGTCGACATGGATGCCGCCGCCGTCGTCGCGCACCCGGATCAGGCGCGCACCGCCAGCCTCGATGTCCACGTCGACCCGCGTGGCACCGGCGTCGAGGCTGTTCTCGACCAGTTCCTTGACCACCGAAGACGGCCGCTCGATGACCTCGCCGGCGGCGATCTGGTTGATCAGTTCAGGGGGGAGCAGGCGGATGGCGGTCATCCGTCAACTTTAGCAGCGAACGTCGACGTCGCCGCAGACGTGGCACCGCGCCGCTGCGTTCAGCCGGTGGGAATGGTCAATGTCGCCCCGGCGCGAACCGTATTGCTGCTCATCTGGTTCGCACTCTTGATCGCGCCGACGCTGACGCCGTATTGGCGTGCGATGGTGCTCAGGTTTTCGCCACGATTGACCCGATGCACATCACCTGCCCGGCTTCGCACTGTGGAGGACGCGTCGGACGCCGTCGCCGTCGCCGGCTGGGACTGCGTGCTCGACGCGAGCTTCACGCCATTGCGGCGCGCGGCCTCCGCGGCGAACCAGGTGCCCGGCGGTGGCGTTGACTCGAAGTAGCTGCGCACGCCGCCCATCACCGCTTCCGCCAGCTTCTTCTGGTGCGCCGGATCACGCAGTTTGCGCTCTTCGGCGGGATTGCTGATGAAGGCCGTCTCGACCAGGATCGAGGGCACATCGGGCGAGCGCAACACCACGAAATTGGCCCGTTCGACGTAGCCGCGATGGGTCGGGCCCAACTGGGCCAGGGCCTTCAGCACATTGCCGGCGACCACGTCGCTGGCCTGCATCGCCCAGCCCTGCTGCAAGTCCAGCAGCACCTTGGCCAGACCATCGTCTTTGTCGTCAAGCGACGTTCCGCCGATCAGGTCGGCGCGATTCTCGCGGTCGGCCAGCCAGCGGGCCGCCTCGCTGGTCTTGCCGCGCGGCGACAGCACCCACACCGACGAACCCTTGGCATCACTGCTGGTGAACGCGTCCGCGTGAATCGACACGAACAGGTCGGCGTTGTGCTCGCGGGCGATGTGATAACGCTGCTTCAGCGGGATGTAGTGATCCCCGTCGCGGGTCAGCACCGCCTTCATGCCCGGCTGGCGATTGATCAACCTGGCCAGATCGCGGGCGACCGCCAGGGTCACGTCTTTCTCGCGCGTGCCGCTGGGGCCATGCGAGCCCGGGTCCTTGCCGCCATGACCTGCATCGATCGCCACCACCACCTGGCGCTGCCCATTGAGCATCGCCGCAGCCTGCTCGGCTGCCACGCGGCGGCTGTGCGTGGGATTGCTGTACGTCGGCACCGAACGCGCCTGCGCCACCGCGGCCGGCGGCTGCTGGGCCGTACCCGCGCTGCCCGGATACAAGTCCAGCACCAGCCGGTAATGGTTGCTGCCATCGGTGGGTTTCAGGACAAAACTTTTCAGACGCACCGACGGGTCGACCCGAGCCGTCAGCTGCAAGCCCGAACCGAGGCGGGCGTGGCTCATGCCACGGAACAGACCTTGCGCGGCCGGGCTCGGAAAACCACTGACGACGCGGCTCGCTGGCAGGTCGACCAGCACCTGACCATCCTTCTGGCTGGTGGTGTAGTGCAAGGGGCCGTCCGCGTCGACAACCACGCGCGTGTACTCAGGGCCGGCCCAGACCCGCACATCCTTCAGCTGCGCCGCGTGGAGCGCGCACAGCGGCGCCACCGTCAGGAGCGTGACGGCGAGCCAGCCACTCCATTTGTTCAGGTAAAGGCGCATGAGCCGCATTGAAACCCAGCCGCCCCACGATTGCAAGAACTTTTCCCTTGATTATCCACAACCTGCAACTCATTCATCAGGTTGCATCAAGCTATGAACTGCAACTCGCGCTTTCCACACAGGTCCCTGGCAGTACCGCCACACCGGGAATTATCGAAACGGGATAACTACTTATCGACTTTGGCCAGCAGCCGCTCACCGCGCGCCGTGCAGGCGCGCAGTACCGCACGGCGGCCGGTCCCGGCGTAGTCGAGCTCCACCTCGACATCCGCTGCAGGCAGGGCACCGGTGCCCCGTTCCGGCCATTCCACCAGGACCACGGCGGCCGGATCGGACAAGGCGTCCAGCCCCAACCACTCCAGTTCGGCAGGGTCGGCGATCCGGTACAGGTCCAGGTGCCACGCGGGGCGCTGCTGCGCCTGATAGCCCTCGACCAGGCTGTAGGTTGGGCTCTTCACCCGCTCGCCCACGCCCAGGGTGGTCAGCAACGCTCGCGCGAAACTGGTCTTGCCCGCGCCCAGCGGGCCGCGCAGGTACAGCACCGCGCCGTCGCCAGCCTCCAGCACATGGGCCACGCGCTGGCCCAATGCGGTGGTGGCGGCCTCGTCGGGCAGCGCCCAGGTCAATGCGGCATCCGCACATTCAGTCATGTTCACGCTCACCACCTGCCATACCGTTACCCAATGATCGCAGCGGCCCCAGCAGGTCGCCTGCCAACAATCCACGTTCACCCTGTTCTGCAGCGAGATCACCAGCGCGCGCATGCAAACCCACGCCCAGGCAGGCAGCGTCCCACGCACTGCAACCCTGCGCCAGCAGCGCGGCCACCACGCCCGTCAGAAGATCACCCATGCCGCCGCTGGCCATGCCCGGGTTGCCCCACGGACAGACGTCCAGACGTCCATCCGGATCCGCGATCAGACTACCGGACCCCTTCAGTACCACCACCGCACCGTATCGACGCGCCAACTCACGCACGGCGGCAAAGCGATCCCGCTCGATGTCTGCCGTGCGGCACCCGAGCAACCGTGCGGCCTCGCCCGGATGTGGTGTCAACACCGCCGGCGCGCCGAACCGACGCGACTCGCGGGCCAGCAGATTCAGACCATCCGCGTCGAGCACCAGCGGCTTGTCCGCGTCCAGCGCGGTCAACCACAGCGCATGACCCCATGCAGCCTGGCCCAGACCCGGTCCGACCGCCAGCACGCTGGCCTGCTCGATCAGCGGCGCCAGCGCCTGCGGCCCGTCCACGCCCAGCGCCATCAGCTCCGGCCGCGACGCATTCAATGCAAATACGTGCCCTGCGCGCGTGGCGACACTGACCAGGCCAGCTCCGGTACGCAGCGCCGCCTCACCCGCCAGCGCCACCGCACCGGCCATGCCGTGTTCACCGCCAATCACCAGCACGTGGCCAAAATGACCCTTGTTCGTACTGCGCGAGCGCGGCGGCAAGGTCTCGGCGACCAGCAGGCGCGCATCGGGCGACGCTGCGGCGTAGACATCGTCCGGCACGCCAAGGGTAGCCAGTTCCAGCACGCCGACGTGGTCGGCCGCGCGCGCCGTATGCAAGCCGCGCTTGCCGGCGATGAAGGTGACCGTGGCGGTGGCGCGGATCGCACTCCCCGGGCAATTGCCAGTGTCCGCATCCAGACCACTGGGCACGTCCAGCGCCAGCACCGGGCGACGGCTGAGATTGATCGCCTCGATCAGATGCGCGCCGGCCTGCTCGGGTGCACGATTGAGGCCGATGCCGTACAACGCATCCACATGCAAGTCAGCCTCGGGCAAGGCATCGTCCGGATCCCACAGGCGCAGCGCGCCACCGGCCGCTTGCCACGCTTCGCGCGCGGCCGCGCCGTCGCCGCTCGAGGCGGCGGTCAGTGCGATGACGTCGACCTGCAACCCGGCCTCGCGGGCCAGCACGCCCAGCAGGAAGCCGTCGCCTCCGTTGTTGCCGGGGCCGCAGTGGATGCAGATGTGCTGCAACTGGGGCCACCGACGGAACAGGCTGCCAAGCGCGGCGCGAGCGGCCCGACGCATCAGTTCGGGCCCGGAAATACCCAGCGCCGCCAGCGCGGCGCGCTCCATCTCCCGCAACTGTGCAACGGTATGCAGGTGACGGCTGTAGGGTTGCGCGGGCATGCGCGAATTATAGGCATGCGCGACGTTTACAATAGGACAATGTCTACGGTCGCCACACCACCCGCTCCCGATTACACCGCGCTGGCCCGCGACATCAAGGGCTGGGCCATCGAACTGGGCTTTGCCGAAGCAGGCATCAGCGGTACCGACCTGAGCGAGGACGAGGCACATCTGCAGCGCTGGCTCGATCACGGCCACCATGGCCAGATGGAGTACATGGCCCGACACGGCAGCAAGCGCACCCGACCCGCCGAACTGGAGCCGGGCACGCAACGGGTGATCTCGGTACGCATGGACTACACCCCGCCGGGGACCGCCAACGCGTGGGATGTGTTGGGCGACGCGGATGCCGGCTACGTGTCGCGTTACGCCTTGGGTCGCGATTACCACAAGCTGATGCGCCAGCGGCTGCAAAAGCTGGCCGAGCGCATCTGCGGCGTGGTTGGCGATTTCGGTTATCGCGCCTATGTCGATTCCGCACCGGTGATGGAAAAGGCGCTGGCGCGCAACGCGGGGCTTGGCTGGATCGGCAAGCACACGGTACTGATCAACCGCCGCGCCGGCTCGTACTTCTTCCTCGGCGAGCTTTACACCGACCTGCCGCTGCCCGTGGACGCGCCAGCCAGCGAACATTGCGGTACCTGCACGCGCTGCATCGAGGTGTGCCCCACCCAGGCCATCCTCGGACCCTATCGGCTGGACGCCAAGCGTTGCATTTCCTATCTGACCATCGAGCTCAAGGGCAGTATCCCGGAGGATCTGCGCGAACCGATCGGCAACCGCATCTTTGGCTGTGATGACTGCCAGCTGGTGTGCCCCTGGAACAAGTTCGCCCAGCTCACCGCGGAGCCGGATTTCGCACCACGGCACAGCCTTGATGGTGCCAAGTTGATCGAACTGTTTGCGTGGACGGAGGAGCAATTCCTCAAGCGGACGGAGGGCATGGCGATCCGGCGCACCGGCTACGAAGGCTGGCTGCGCAATATCGCGGTGGCCTTGGGCAACGCACGGAAGTCGGACGAGGCGGTCGCGGCGCTGTCATCGCGCGCCGACCATCCATCAGCCATCGTGCGTGAACACGTGGCGTGGGCGCTGGCCAGGCAGCGCCGCTGAGCAATCAGACCGCGGCCATCTGCTTGGGAATCGACCGGTTGGTGTGGCTGATGCGGTTGCCCGGACCCGGCGCGATATAGACGCACGTGGGCTGGTACTGCGCCAGTTCCGCCTCGCTCAATTGTGCGAACGCGGCGATGATGACCACGTCGCCCGCCTGTGCACTGCGCGCGGCGCTCCCGTTGACCGAGATGATCCCGGATCCTTCCTCGGCGCGCAGCGCATAGGTAACGAAGCGTTGACCGCTATTGACGTTCCACGCGTGGATCTGTTCATACTCGCGAATCCCGGCGGCATCGAGCAGCACACCGTCAATGGCGATCGAACCCTCGTAGTGCAGCTCGGCGTGGGTCACCGTGGCACGGTGGATCTTGGCCTTGAGCATGTTCAGGTGCATGACATTCGTTCCGGCAGGGCCAGCCTGCAAAGTCGAACATTATCAGACTCGGGACGCTGCGCCGCAACATCCGGCGCTGCACCGGCACCGTGCTGGCACAACGCGAAGGCGCTGGTTTCCCGGAAAATCAGGCGCTTCCGGAGCATCCAGCGAATCGACGCGCCCGCGATCCGACAGCCGCAGCGATGCGCCGCTGCAACGGCCGTCGGTGCTCCACCGGGATCGGGTGATCGCTACCGCCCGGCAATTCAGTCAAACAACAGGTTGTCGATCAGCCGCGTGCTGCCGAGCCGCGCCGCGACCAGCGCAATAAGTCCAGTGTCCTGACCTTCCCCAGGTTCGCCCAGATCCTCGGCGCGACGGATCACGGCGTAGTCGGGAACAAAACCCGCGCGCACCAGGCGTGCCGCAGCCGTTTGTTCGACCGCCTGCCACGGATGCCCCTGCGCCAGCAGCTCGCGCATCTTGCACAGTGTGTCGTGCAGGAGTGGCGCGCGTGCGCGCTCGTCAGGGTTCAGGTACTGATTGCGGGAGCTGAGCGCCAGACCATCCTCGGCGCGCACGATCGGCGCGGCCAGCACCTTCACCGGCAAGCCGAGGTCACGCACCATGCGCTCGATCACCTTCAACTGCTGATAGTCCTTCTGGCCGAACACGGCCACGTCCGGCTGCACCAGGTTGAACAGCTTGCACACGACCGTTGCCATGCCGTCGAAATGTCCAGGGCGGCAGGCGCCTTCCAGCTCGTCCGTGATGCGCGGCACCCGCACGCTGACGCTGTCGCCGGGTCCGAAGGGATACATCGTGGCCACGTCCGGCGCGAACAGCAAATCGCAATCCTGATCGGCCAGCGCCGCCTGATCTCGCACCAGGGTGCGTGGATAGCGCTCGAAATCCTCGCCCGGGCCGAACTGGGTCGGATTGACGAACACGCTGGCAACCACGCGCTCCGTGCGCGCGCGCGCCAGCTTGATCAAGGACTGATGACCTTCGTGCAGATTGCCCATCGTCGGCACGAAACCCACGGTCTGCCCCTGCGTACGCCAACCACGGATGGCGGCGCGCAGGGCTGGCACGTCTTGTACGGTCTGCATGGCAGGTGGACTCGAATCAGGTGAAGCAATGCTCGGGTGCCGGAAAGGCCCCGCTGCGAACATCGTCGGCGTACGCGGTGATTGCCGCGGCCACCGAGTCGCGCCCGGCGAGAAAATCCTTGCTGAATTTCGGTCGCTTGCCCGGCGTGATACCCAGCATGTCATGAATCACCAGCACCTGGCCGTCACAATGCGGCCCGGCACCGATGCCGATGACCGGAATCGACACGGCCTCGGTCACCCGACGTCCCAGCTCCACCGGAACGCCTTCCATGACCAGCAGATTCGCACCAGCCGCCTGCACCGCCAATGCCTCTGCCAGCACGCGGTCGGCTGCCGCCTGCTCGCGGCCCTGGATGCGGAAGCCGCCGAACTTGTGCAGCGATTGGGGAGTCAGGCCCAGGTGTGCGCAGACGGGAATGGCGCGCGCGGTCAATTCCGCGATGGCCTCCAGGATATGCGGCGCGGCACCCTCGATCTTGACCATCGCCGCGCCCGCTTCGCCAACCAGGCGAGCGCCCGCTTCCAGCACGTGCGCCACATCGCGATCGGTCATGAACGGCAAGTCGGCCACCAGCAAGGTGGCGGACAGACCGCGCGCCACGGCGGCGGTGTGATAGACCATGTGCTCAAGCGTCACCGGCAGCGTGCTGCGGTGGCCCTGGACCACCATGCCCAGCGAATCGCCCACCAACGCGACGTCGACGCCGGCCGCCTCCAACTGCCACGCGAAACTGGCGTCGTAGGCGGTCAGCATCACAATGCGACGGTGCTGCTGCTTCATCGCGAGCAAACCCGGCACGGTCACCGGCTTGCGGTCGGGGACACTGGCGTTCTGCACGTACACGGCAATTCCTGGGTGGGTGCGTAGCCGCCGATTATCGGACGCGCTACCGGGATGACTCAAGCCACGCGTTCGCAGCCGGCCAGATCGAGTTGGGCCAGCAGTTCGGTCACCGTCGCCTGTCCAGACAGCCGCAGGGTGGGCGCAATGTCCCGCAATGGCAACAATACGAACGCGCGTTCCGCAATGCGCGGATGCGGCAGGGTCAACTGGGGGTCATCCGATTGCACCCCGACAACGTACAGCAAATCCAGATCCAGGGTGCGCGGGCCGTTGCGCTCGGCGCGCACGCGGCCGGCGCGCCGCTCGATCATCAGCAGCGCATCCAGCAGTGCGTGCGGTGCAAGGCTGGTATCCAATTCCGCCGCCGCGTTGATGAACGGCGGTTGCTCCAGCACGCCCCACGGCGCGGTGGAATACAAGGCCGAATGCTGCAACAGGCGGGTTCCCGGCAGCTCGTCGAGCGCCTGGATGGCATCAAGCACCTGTCGCCGCGGGTCGTTCAGGTTGCTGCCGAGTGCGACGTAGGCCAGGGTCACGCCGAACCCGACTTGCCACCCGACTTGCGCCGCCGCCGACGCGGGCGCGGCGGCTTGGTGACCGGCGCCACGGCGTGATGCTCGATGGCCCCGCCGCCGGCGGGCAGGGCCGCCGCCAACACATCCTGGGGCAACTGCTGCGCGTGCGCCCACCAGCGGCCCAATTCGCGCAGCGCCGGTGATTCGTCTGCGCGCAACAGCAGGAAATCGAACGCCGCCCGGAACCGCGGGTGGGCCATCAGGCGGAACACGCGCTTGCGCTGGACCTGCTCGAAGCGCGGCTGCAGCGACCAGATTTCCTCCATGGTGAAGGTGAACCGCCGGGGAATCGCCACTCGCTGGCACTGCTCGCCAACCACGCTGGCTGCAGCACGTGCCCATGCCTCATTGCTTTCCTCGCCCTGCGCCACCAACCGGTGCGCCACGTCGCGCACTTCGCCCCACAGCAGCACCGCGAACAGGAACGCGGGAGTCACCGACTTGCCCTCGGCAATCCGTGCGTCGGTGTTCGCCAGCCCGTTTTCGACCAGCGCCCGCAGCGCCACGTCGCCGCGCCGAAGTGCACGCGCGGTGGCTGGATAAAGGAACTTCAGCAGCCCGCACTGCTCAAGCATGCGGAAGCTCTTCAAGCCGTTCCCGGCCAGGAACATCTTCAGGGACTCGTCGAACAGGCGGGCCGACGCGGCGTCGGCCAGCAACGGGCCCAGGGTTTCGAACGGTGCCATCGCAGCGGCGTCGATGTGCATGTCCAGCTTTGCCGCCAGACGGGCTGCACGCAACATCCGCACCGGATCCTCGTGGTAACGCGTATCCGGGTCACCTATCAGCCGCAGAACGCGGTCATGCAGATCCTGCATGCCACCCACGTAGTCCCGCACGGAGAAATCGCTGATGTCGTAGTACATCGCGTTGACGCGGAAGTCCCGACGCACCGCATCTTCTTCAATGGTGCCCCAGATGTTGTCACGCACGATGCGTCCGTCGACGATGTGGCGGTCGCCCTCGCCGCCCTCCTCCCCGGTGCCGCGGAAGGTCGCCACTTCGATGATTTCCGGCCCGAACACCACGTGGGCCAGCCGGAAGCGGCGGCCGATCAGGCGGCAGTTGCGAAACAGCTTCTTCACTTCGTCCGGCGTGGCATCGGTGGCCACGTCGAAATCCTTGGGTCGCAAGCCCAGCAGCAGGTCGCGAACCGCCCCGCCGACCAGATAAGCCGTGTAGCCGGCCTCGTTCAGGCGGTACAGCACGCGCAAGGCCGCCTTGGAGATGTTTTTGCGCGAAATGATGTGCTGATCGCGCGGAATGATCCGCAGCGTCGGCATCGTGTCGGTCCTCGATTCGAGATTCAAGCGGTCGAAATCCTTGCAGGGAAACTGCACTGGGGCGGCAATATCAGGCGACCGGACTCACCGCAAGCGGTCGCCAAGAAGCACAGCGCCGACGGTTGCAAAGCGACACCTGAACGACACGCGCCGATGCGCGCCAAGCATTGCCCGGCCAGGCAATTCCGCTATACTAGCGCGCCTCGCAGGATAACGCTCCCTTCGTCTAGTGGCCTAGGACACTGCCCTCTCAAGGCGGGAACACGAGTTCGAGTCTCGTAGGGAGCACCACTGCTTGCGCAATCTTGCGTGACTGCCGTCGTCTGGACAGGGCTTCGACAACCCGCGGATTGTACGCGTTGGATGGACCAGAGGCGGCCATCCCAATCCGTACGCATTACCTGAGCCGCCCGTCCTCCTTACAGCTGAAGGGCCGCCATGACCTTCGTCGTCATCGACAATTGCATCAAGTGCAAGTACACGGACTGTGTCGAGGTCTGCCCGGTCGATGCCTTCCACGAAGGCCCGAATTTCCTGGTGATCGATCCGGACGAGTGCATCGACTGCACGCTTTGCGAACCGGAATGCCCGATCAACGCGATCTATCCGGAAGACGATGTACCTGCCGGGCAGGAAGCATTTGTCGCGCTGAATGCCGAATTGGCCAAACAGTGGCCGGTGATCACCGAGCGCAAGGAGCCGCTGGCCGACGCCAAGGACTGGGAAGGCAAGCCGGGCAAGCTGGCGCTGTTGGAGCACTGATTCAGCGTGGTGCCCGTAGCGATGACGCCGTTTGGTGCGACGTCACCCCACGAGCCGTGACAACCGGCGGAATCAGCCGCCCAGACGTGATTTCAAGCCGTCGATCACCCGTGCGACTGCGGCAGCGTTGCCTTCGGCGCGCACTTCGCTGGCGGTCGTACCGCTGCTGTTTACACTGACCCGGACCTGATGGGCACCCGCACCCGGCGCGCGCATCGTGCTGCTCTTGTCACGCCCGAACAAGCGGCCAAAGAAACCCTTCTTCTGCTGCACCACGACGCCGGACACGTTCAGCGTGTAACTGTGCGCCGCGTCATCGTGGGCCACCACCTCGCCCAGATTCCCGCCCTCCAGCACCTGGCCGACCCGGCGATACGCCGCATCGACATCATCTGCCAGCACGAAGCCATCGGTGATGGGACCGGCTGCCGCACCTACATTCGCGGTGGCGCCATTGGCGGTCGGCTGATTCGCGCCGGGTGGCGGAATCACCAGCGCCTCGCTGGTCGAGGGACGGTCCAGCGCCGGCGGAATCTCCAGCGGGGATTCCTGCACGGCGGTGTTCCACGCTTTGTGCGAGCGGAACGCGCCGCAACCGGAAAGCAGCAGGCCGCTGAGGACCACAGCCGGCAGGGCCACGAGGAGCGAGGATTTCTTCATGTAATCGGATTCCGTGAGTAAGTCGGGCGACCGTCAGCCGGTCGCAGTCGTCAAGGATGCCAGAGTAGACAGCGCTTGGTGCAATCTGGCGCGCTCCGGGCCTTCATTCAGTTCCACCAGTGGCAATCTGGGCAGCGCAAGCCCGAGCCCCAGCGCGGCCATGCCAGCCTTGACCGGAATGGGGTTTGGCGCGCAATTGAGTGCCTGCAACAGCGGTTCGAGCGCGGCATGCTGGCGCGCCGCGACGGCCTGGTCGCCGGCCGTGGCCGCGTCGCACAAGGCCCGGAACGCCCGCGGCACCAGATTGGCCACCACCGACACGGTGCCGGCCGCCCCGGCCAGCATCGCCTCGCTGGCGCTACCGTCATCGCCGGACAGATAGACGAAATCCGGGGTGACAAGTTCCACCAGGGCCGCGATTCGCTCGCGATCGCCGCGGGCTTCCTTGATCCCGATGATCGCCGGATGCTGGCGCAGTCCGGCCACCGTGGCGGGCAGCAGGTCGCACCCGGTGCGGCTGGGCACGTTGTACAGCACCAATGGCAAGTCACCGTGCTCGGCCACTTCCAGGAAGTGTCGGCGCAAGCCTTCCTGGGTTGGGCGCACGTAGTACGGCGTCACCACCAGGGCCGCGTCCGCACCCAGCGCCCTGGCCCGCCGCGTCATGGCGACCGTCTTGGCGGTGCCGGCCTCGCCAGTACCCGCAATCACGGGTACCCGCCCGGCCACGCGTTCGAGCGCAAACGCCAGCAGATGGTCGAACTCGGTGTGCTCCAGCATGTGCGCTTCGCCGGTCGAGCCAGCCACCACCAGCGCCTGCGTACCGCCGGCCAACTGATGGTCGAGCAGTCGGCCGAACGCGTCCAGGTCGAGTGCACCGTCAGCCGCGAACGGCGTGGCCAACGCGCAGATGCTTCCACGAATGTTCAAGACTCGATCCTGCTCCAAGGCAAGCCATGCATGTTACTTGCCGCCCAACAAGGCGGGCAAGTAAGCTCGGCGGGAGTAGTCTCATGATTCCGCTCCACCGGAGCAGACATCCACAGGCAGACTGTATTGAAACCCTCCTCCGTACCGACGCGCTCGGGCAACGACAATCAATTGCTGATCCATGCGCTTACCACGGCGAGCAAATCGCCGCTGCTGGCGCTGGCAAAACGCATCGCCGATGCGGGCTGCAATTTGTCCGAATCCCGGATTTCAACGATTGGCACGGAGATTTCACTGATGTTGCTGGCTACCGGCGCCTGGGATGCGCTGGCGAAGCTGGAAACCGCATTGGCGAAGCTGACCCGGGATGAAAGCGTGCGCCTGGTGCACTACCGCACCGGCCCGCGTGAAAACAGCTCGCACCTGCTGCCGTACCTGGTGGAAGTGGTGGCAGCCGACCGGCCGGGCATCGTGGCGCGCATCGTGGACTTCTTCAGCCAGCACGGAATCAGCGTGGAGCAGCTCAATTCCACGCGTTACCACGCGATGCAGACTGGCGCGGAAATGTTCCAGGCCCAGTTCACCATCGGCATTCCAGCGGAAATCCACATCGCCGCGTTGCGCGACGATTTCCTGGAACTGTGCGACGGACTGAACCTCGACGCGATCATGGATCCGGTCAAATTCTGAGGCTCATCGAGTCCGCCGAGCATCGCGCGATCGCCGCGTCCTGACAAGGACTGTTATCTGTCGCCCCGGCCGCGCTAGTCTGTAGCCACAAGCTTGCCGGAGGAACGTTGCATTGCAGCCAGCGCGTCGAGTCATGTTGGTCAACACGGGCACATCACGCCGTTCTGCTGACCTGCGCCAGTGCTTTCCATCCGGCGCACGCCACCGTTCCCTGTCCACTCAACGATCACGGTCGCTCGCTGCCGTGCAGGATCCAACATGCCCGAACCAGGCAAGAAACTGCCCCCGCTCAAAGGTTTCACCGGCGATGGCAGTGAACTGAAGCTTTCCAGCCTCAAGGGCAGCTGGGTGGTGGTGTATTTCTACCCGAAAGACGCCACACCGGGCTGCACCAACGAGGCCCGGGACTTTCGCGATCTGTATCCGGCATTTCAGGCGCGTGGCGCCCAGGTCATCGGCGTGTCGCGCGACTCGCAGAAGTCGCACGCAAATTTTGCCGCCAAGCAGGAGCTGCCGTTTCCGCTCGTGTCGGACCCGGATGAAACGTGGTGTCGCGCATTCGACGTGATCCACGAAAAGGTGCTTTACGGCAAACGCCACCTCGGCATCGTGCGCAGCACCTTCCTGATCGACCCCGCAGGCAAGCTGGCGAACGAGTGGCGCGCGGTCAAGGTCCCGGGCCACGCGCAGACCGTGCTCGATGCCATCCCTGCAACCTGATCCGCCGATCCCGGTGACCACCATCCACGCAATTCTTCCACCCCCCAGCGAGGACACTTCCGCATGACCGGAAGCAAGCGCATCTACGCTCTCGACACCAACGTCCTGCTGCACGACCCGACCTCGCTGTTCCGCTTCGAGGAACACGACGTCTTCATTCCCATGACCGTGCTGGAGGAGCTCGACGAAAAAAAGAAAGGCGGCTCCGAGGTATCGCGCAACGGACGTCAGGTGAGCCGGTTCCTCAATGAACTGATCGAGTCGGGCAAGCAGCACGACCTGGGTGAGGGCATTGAGCTGAGCAATCCGCAGGGCATCAAGCTGAAGCGTGGTGGCGCGGTCGGACGGCTTTATTTCCAGCACCGTACCAGCAGCAACGGCCACACCAAGGCGGACAACGAAATCCTCGCCGCGGTGATCGAGCTGCGCGACCAGAATGCCGGTCGCGAGGTGATCCTGGTCACCAAGGACATCAATCTCCGCATCAAGGCCAGGATCAGCGGCATCGTCGCGGAAGATTACGAGAACGACCGCGCGCTGGACGACTTCTCGCTGCTCTACACCGGTTCGGCCGAACTGCCGGAGGAATTCTGGAACCAGCATCCCGAAGTGCGTTCATGGACCGAGCGCGGGCGGACTTTCTACGAAGTGAAGCGCCGCGAGCAGGATGACTGGCATCCCAACCAGTGCCTGTACCTGCCTGGAGAGAATGCGGTCGAACTGCGCGTGATGCATCTGGACGAGACCAACGCCACACTGGTCCTGCTGGACGATCACTCGCACGCCAACCATCACGTATGGGGCATCGGTGCCCGCAACCGCGAACAGAACTTCGCGCTCAACGCGCTAATGGACCCGGACGTGGATTTCGTCACCCTGCTGGGCAATGCCGGTACCGGCAAGACCCTGCTCGCGCTGGCGGCGGGGTTGGCCCAGGTGATGGACCAGCAACGCTACCGGGAAATCATCATGACCCGGGCCACCGTCTCCGTCGGCGAGGACATCGGCTTTCTGCCCGGCACCGAAGAAGAAAAGATGACACCGTGGATGGGCGCCTTGACCGACAACCTCGAAGTGCTCGCCAATCCGGAGGACGGCGGCAGCTGGGGCCGCCAGGCCACCAACGACCTGCTGGCCTCGCGCATCAAGATCCGCTCGCTGAACTTCATGCGCGGGCGCACCTTCCTCAGTCGCTACCTGATCATCGACGAGGCGCAGAACCTCACCCCGAAGCAGATGAAAACCCTGATCACGCGCGCCGGCCCCGGCACCAAGATCGTCTGCCTGGGCAACGTCGAGCAAATCGACACGCCCTACCTTACGGAAACCACCTCCGGCCTCACCTACGCGGTGGACCGCTTCAAGGACTGGCAGCACTCGGCACACATCACACTGCGTCGCGGCGAGCGATCGCGGCTGGCCGACTTCGCCGCCGAGACACTGTGACCGGCTGACCGCCAGTGGCGGCCCAACGGTTGGCGTCGGCCAGGCTGACCGACGCCATCCACCATCCCTGCCGCAGCCGCTTCCGCCCGCGCATGCGCAGCACGGCCGAACGGGTAGAATGAAGGCATTCAGTTTTTGCCGCGGTCGTACCCATTGCCATGATCATCACCGTCCGCCTCGTCCTGCTGGCGTTGTTCGCCTTTTTTGCGCTTTGCACATTGCTCGTGCATCTGCGTGGCCGGGTGCGTCTGCGCTTTGACCGGCAGCTGGTCGATCACTCGGCAGTTTTTGCCCCGTACAACCTGCTGATGTATGCATTCTCGGCCGTGCCCGCCAAACCGATCCTGGATCGCCGCAGTTTTCCCGAGCTCGACCTGCTGCAGGCGAACTGGCAGACGATCCGCGACGAAGCGCTGCACCTGACCGACCACGGCCACATCCGCGGCACCACGAAGAACAACGACGCCAGTTTCAATAGCTTCATCAAGCAGGGTTGGAAGCGCTTCTACCTGAAGTGGTACGGCGAGCCGCTGGCTTCGGCCCAGGCACTGTGTCCGAAGACGGTGGAACTGCTCAATGCCATCCCGGGCATCAAGGCCGCGATGTTCGCCACGCTGGCGCCACACAGCAAACTCAATCCGCATCGCGACCCGTTTGCCGGCTCGTTGCGCTACCACCTGGGCCTGATCACGCCGAACTCACGCGCGTGCCGCATCTTCGTCGACGGTGAGGAACACGCCTGGGGCGACGGCAAGGATGTCGTGTTCGATGAGACGTTCGTGCACTGGGTCGAGAACACGACCGACCAGACCCGGGTGATCCTGTTTGCCGACGTCGAGCGCCCGTTGCGCACGCGCTGGATGAGTGCGATCAACCACCGTGTCGGTGCCTTCATGGGCCGGATAACCGCCTCGCCCAACGAGGACACCGAGAAAACCGGCTTCATCAACCGCCTGTACGCGCTGAGCCAGCGCAAGGGCTCCATGCACCAGTGGAAGTCCGAATTCAAGCGCCGTCACCGCAAGCTGTACCGAGCCGGCAAGTACGTTGTCATCCTGCTGCTGGCGTGGCTGCTCTTCCTGGCTCCCTGGCCGCTCGGCCGCTGACCGGCGGCGGGATCGGACGGGTAAAAATGCCGCGGCCCAAGCCGCGGCATTTTTTTGAACCCGCTGCTCAGGCGCTGATCCGTTTCACGATCGCATCGGCGAAGCTGGTGGTGCTGCCCTTGCCACCGAGATCGGGCGTGACGCTGTCGCGGTCGTCGGTCATGGTGGCGCGGAT
Organism: Rhodanobacter sp.; assembly: GCA_036563155.1. Classification (GTDB taxonomy): domain Bacteria; phylum Pseudomonadota; class Gammaproteobacteria; order Xanthomonadales; family Rhodanobacteraceae; genus Rhodanobacter. Next base: position 225,209 of record DATCMT010000012.1, on the reverse strand, counting down.
CGCCTGGCGCAACCGATCGCCCTTGGCCATCATGTCCAGGTGATCAAGCATGTCGGCCGCGGCCAGCAGCAGGGCACACGGATTGGCGATGCCGCGACCTGCGATGTCCGGCGCCGAGCCATGCACGGCCTCGAAAATCGCCGCGTGCTCACCGATGTTGTCGCCTGGGGCCAGGCCAAGGCCGCCAACCAGACCGGCGCACAGATCGGACAGGATGTCGCCAAACAGGTTGGTGGTGACGATCACGTCGAACTGTTCCGGCTTCATCACCAGCTGCATGCAGGTGTTGTCCACGATCATCTCGCTGAACTCGATCTGCGGGTATTCCCTGGCGATCTCGCGCGCCACGTTGAGGAACAGGCCCGAGCTGGTCTTGAGAATATTCGCCTTGTGCACGGCGGTAACTTTCTTGCGTCCCTTCTTCACCGCCAGCTCGAATGCGTAGCGCACGATCCGGCTGCTGCCCTTGCGGGTGTTCCGAGCAACCGACTCGGCGATCTGGCCATCCGCCGACAGGGTCTGTCCCTCGGAGCGATAGGCGCCCTCGGTGTTCTCGCGCACGGTGATGATGTCGATGTTCTCGTAGCGCGATTTGGTGCCGGGGAAGCTGACCGCCGGGCGCACATTCGCATACAGGTCGAAGTGCCGACGCAGGGTGACATTGACCGAGGTGAAGCCCCCGCCGATCGGTGTCGTCAGCGGGCCTTTCAGCGCGACCTTGTGCTCGGCAATCTTGTCGAGCGTGGCCTTGGGCAGCAGGTCGCCGTGCTTTTCCAGCGCGACCATGCCGGCATCCACGAAGTCGTAGGTCAGACCGCAATCCAGCGCGTCGAGCACGCGCAACGTGGCAGTCATGATCTCCGGACCGATGCCGTCGCCGGGGATCACGGCAATTGTCTTGCTCATGGGGGAACTCCTTGAAACGAAAACGAGCGACCGCCCTTGCGCATGAGTGCGCACACGGGCGAAACCCGTCAATTATCGTCGATCAGGTCAGATCCGAACAGGACAAACGCCACTCAGAGCCATGAAGAAACTCGCACGCTGCGTTGCGAAAAGCCGCAGGCGACTGATATCAGGTCGCCGCAGGAGCACCCTCATGCGTGATCGGTGCAGGCGACCTGGTCGCCGCCAGTACCGGACTCCAGCTGGTCAAGCAGATCCACCGCACGGCGCAGATGCGGAATGACGATCGAGCCGCCCACAACTAAACCAACGCTGAACACCTCGAAGAACTCGTCGCGCTGCACGCCCGCCTCCTTGCACTGGGCCACGTGGTAGCTGATGCAGTCGTCGCAACGCAGCACCATCGAGGCGACCAGGCCCAGCATCTCCTTGGTCTTCACATCCAGCGCGCCGGCCTTGTAAGTCTGGGTGTCCAGCGCGAAAAACCGCCGCACAACCTGGTTGTCCTCGGCCAGAATGCGGTCGTTCATGCGCTGACGAAACGCAGTGAACTCTGCCAGCTTGTCGCTCATGCGGTCTGCCCCAGCAACCGGCTCAACTCGCCGCTGCGATCAGCTGCCACCAGATCATCAAAACCACCGATGTGATGATCGTTGATGAATATTTGCGGCACCGTGCGGCGACCGCCGCTGCGCGCCAGCATGGTCTGGCGTTGCACAGGATCCATGTCGATGCGTACTTCAGTCCATTCCAACCCCTTGGACTTGAGCAGGTTCTTGGCCGCCACGCAATATGGGCACACCGCCGACGAATAGACCTCGATCTTGGGCACCACGGCACTCCACAATTCAGAAAGGACTCTTGCCAGATGGGGGCGCAGGACGCCACCTCAACCAGCGCCACCGCGGTGAACCGACGCGGCGGCGCACGGTCAAACTGCTATTGTCACTCAACCCATGATCATGACACGACGTCCCATCTTACGCCTGCTGACCGCGCTGACCTGCGCCGGGGTGACCTGCACCGCAGGCGCCCAGCAGGATGTGCGCCTGCCCGACCTGGGCAGCTCGGCCAACGCCCTGATCTCGCCACAGGAGGCGCAGGACTACGGGGCGTCCATGCTGCGCCAGATGCGTGCGCTGAACATGGTCGTGGACGACCCACTGCTGGACGACTACATCAACGACCTCGGATACCGGCTGGTTGCCGGCAGCGACAAGCCCAAGGAGCATTTTTCATTTTTTGTCGTCAACGATTCGGAAATCAATGCATTTGCCGCGCCCGGCGGTTATATCGGCGTCAACGCGGGGTTGATGACCATCACCCGGAACGAGAGCGAGCTGGCCGGGGTGATCGCCCACGAGATAGGCCATATCACGCAGAACCACCTGCAACGCACGTTTGAGGATTCGAAAAAGGACGCACCGTTGATGGCCCTGGTCCTGCTGGGGGCGATTGCAGCCGGCGCAAGCAGCCACAGTGGTGACGCGCCGATGGCGGTGCTCGCGGGCGGTCAGGGACTTATCGCGCAAAAGTCGATCAACTTCACCCGCAAGGACGAAATCGAAGCCGACCGCGTGGGCATCCAGACGCTGTCCCGCGCCGGCTTCGACCCGAACGCCATGGCCAGCCTCTTTCAGCGCATGCAGGACGCGTTCAGTACCGGCTCCGGCGGCGAGGATGTCCCCGCGATGCTGCAGACCCATCCGGTGACGACGATGCGCATCAGCGACGCCAAGGCGCGCGCCGGGGCCTTGATCGAAGCGCAAAAATCACGACTGTCGGCCACCAACATGGATCGGCAACAGTGGGAGAAAAGCACCGCGCCGGTGGCTTTCGTGAATGACCCGTCTGCGCTGGTCCCCAACCCCCAGCCCGGCAGTCTCAATACATATCTGCTGATGCGCGAGCGCGCCCGCGTGCTGGCCGGGGATGCCCCCAAGGAAGTCATCTACTACGCCTCCATCCTGCGCAGTCAACCGGGCGCCGACACGCCGGCCAACCATTACGGCTACGCGCTGGCACTCACCCGCAGCGGTCGTGGCAGTGCGGCGATCGACCAATTGCAACCATTGCTGAAATCGCACCCGGACAGCCTGATCCTCAAGCTGGCCATGGCCGACGCCCACCTGCAAACGGGCCAACGCGCCGCCGCCTTGGCCATGTACAGCGAGCTCAACAGGCTGTCGCCGCGCAACCGTGCCATTGCACTGGCCTATGCCACGGCGCTCACCGCCGGCGGCGACGGTGATCAAGCCCGGCTCGCTGCCAATTTGCTGCGTCCGTTACTGGACAACGCGAGCGAACCGGAGATCTACAGCGCATATGCCCGCGCCTCCGACAAGGCCGGTGACAGCGTGCGGGCGGGCGAAGCGTTTGCCGACGCCAGCTACTACTCCGGCCGGCCATACGACGCGATGGAGCAGCTCAAGCGACTGCTCAAGCGCGACGACCTGGATTACTACGCCCGCGTCCGCATCCAGGCCCGGATCGCCGAACTGACGCCATTGGTGCTGGAACTGCAAAAACGCAACATCAAGACGGTGGACAGTCCCGACCGCCGCGATCGCGGATGAGCCGGCACGAACGTTCCCGGTGGCCCGCCGTGCCCCGGGACGACAGCCGGCTTCCGCATTGGCTGCGAAGTTGTCATCGACACGTAACACTGATCCACTGCAATATTGCGGTCACCAGAACCGGCGGAACACTGCGTGCAGAAACGCATTCTGATCGTTGAAGACGAGCCCTCGATTCGCGAAATGATCGCCTTTGCGCTGCGCAAGGCCGACATGATGGCGATCCAGGCAGCCGACGCGCGTGCTGCGCAATTGGCACTCGCCGAACAGGTACCCGACTTGATCCTGCTGGACTGGATGCTGCCGGGCACCAGCGGCATCGAACTGGCCAGGCGCCTGCGCCGGGAAGAACTCAGCCGCGAGATCCCGATCATCATGCTGACGGCGCGGGGCGAGGAGATGGATCGCGTCAACGGCCTCGAAGCCGGCGTCGACGACTACGTGGTCAAACCTTTTTCCAGCCGCGAGCTGATCGCGCGGATCAAGGCCGTGCTGCGACGCAGCCACGGCGACGATGGCACGGGCATGCTGGAGCACGGCGGCTTGCGCATCGACGGACCCGCCCACCGTGTGTTTGCCGGCGACGAACCGGTGTCGATCGGGCCCACCGAATACCGCCTGCTTTACTTTTTCATGACCCACCCCGAACGGGTCTACTCGCGCACCCAACTGCTCGATCATGTCTGGGGCGGCAGCGTGTATGTGGAGGAACGCACCGTCGACGTCCACATCCGCCGCCTGCGCAAGACCTTGGAACCGTGGAAGCTGGATGGGCTGGTGCAAACCGTGCGCGGCACCGGTTATCGCTTCTCGACCAGCGCCTGAGCGGGCCCGTGCGCTTGCGGTATCGGCTGCTTTTGCCGATGCTGACTCCTGCCTCCGAACTCGTGCACCCGCATGAACCTGCCCTCAGTGCCTGACTGGAAATTGCCCACGGCACTCGTCGCGGCGCTGTCCGGTGGCGGCGCGCTGGGCTGGCTCGCAGGCGGCCACGCAGCAACGGGGGTCGCCGTGGTCGCGGTGGCCGAAGTCGCCCTGCTGCTGGTCCGTGTCCAGCGTCCGGCGTCAACCCCGACGAGCGCGCCAATCACCGCAAACACGCTCCAGCATGATCGATTCATGGCGCGCGCCCGCCGCATCGCCTCTTCGTTGCGCGACCTTCGCAAAGCCGTCGGTCAGTTGCCGGATGCGGTGGTAGTGCTGGACCGGCGGCAGCAGATTCGCTGGTTCAACCACGCTGCCGAAAAGTTGCTCGGGCTGCGTCGACCCGACGATCGCGGGGCGCCACTGCAGCAACGCCTGGCGGGCTCGGAACTGGCCGAATGGCTGCGCGCGGGGGCGCGCGAACCGCTGAATGACGCGACCGCGCCGGGACGGGAAGACAGCCAGCTCAATGTGGTCCTGCTGCCTCTTGGTGATCACGAACAGCTGCTGCTGGCCCACGACGTGAGCGACCTCAACCGGCTCGAACAAGTGCGCCGCGACCTGGTCGCCAACGTGTCCCACGAGTTGCGCACGCCGCTGACCGTGATCCACGGCTACCTCGAGCTGCTCGACCCAAACGACGTGCCCGAACTGGCCCCGGTACTGGGCGAAATGCGTGCGCAGTCGAAACGGATGGGGCAGATCGTGGAAGACTTGCTGACTCTTTCCCGGCTGGAGACCCAGCACGAAGTGATCGACGAAAGGGTGCCGATGGCGCCGCTGCTGGCCGTCGTGTGCAAGGAAGCCGAGTCGCTCAGCCAGGGCCGCCATCACATTGTGCTGGAATCCACCGCCGAAGCCGATTTGCTCGGATCGCCGAAAGACCTGCACAGCGCCTTGTCGAACCTGGCCACCAACGCGGTGCGCTACACGCCCGCTGGCGGCAGCATCACGATCCGCTGGCAGCGCGTATCTGAGGGCGCGGTGTACTCGGTGAGCGACACCGGGTTTGGCATCCCCGCATCGCACCTGGCACGGCTCACCGAACGCTTCTACCGGGTCTCCTCCAGCCGCTCACGGGCAAGCGGCGGCACGGGCCTGGGGCTTTCCATCGTCAAGCATGTGTTGAATCTTCACCAGGCCCAGCTACGCATCGAAAGCGCCCCGGGCGTGGGCTCCACCTTTGCATGCCACTTCGGCCCGCACCGGCTGCTGGCGCCCGGCGGCAGCGACGAAGCCTGACGGCCGCGGCGGCGCGGCATGCAATGGCCCGCACCATGCGCCAGAATGCCGTATGGATTCACCTTCCGCCCCAACGCTGGATGCCAGCGACCTGAGCCGACCTGGGCTCTACCTCAGCCGTGAACTGGCCGCACTCGAGTTCAACTTCCGGGTCCTGGCGATGGCGCGCGATACCGCCGCGCCCCTGCTGGAGAGGCTGCGCTATCTCAGTATCGTGGCCAGCAATCTCGACGAGTTCTTCGAGGTGCGGGTGGCCATGCTCAAGCACCATCACACCTATGGCTCGGCTGCCCCCGGCCCCGACGGCGTGCAGTCGGGTGAACTGCTGGCGCGCATCCGCAGCCGCGTGCTGGACCTGGTGGCCGAACAATACGCCACCTGGCAGGAACAGCTCCGGCCCCAGCTCGATGCCGAACAGATCCACATTCTCACCCGCTCCGTCTGGAGTCCACGCCAGCAGCGCTGGCTGCAGGGCTATTTCGAGCATGAGGTGCTGCCGGTGCTGTCGCCGCTGGGGCTGGACCCGGCTCACCCGTTTCCCCGCATCCTCAACAAGACGCTGAATATTGCCGTGGTGCTGAAGGGTCGCGACGCCTTTGGCCACGAAGGCCACATGGCGCTGGTGCGCGCACCCCGTTCACTGCCGAGAATCATCCGCGTTCCTCCCGAGGTCAGCGGGCCGGGGGACCACTTCGTGTTCCTGTCCGAACTGCTGCAGGCCTTCGCCGACCTGATGTTTCCCGGACTGAAGGTGCTCGGCTCGTACCAGTTCCGGGTCACCCGCAACAGCGAACTGGTCGTCGAAGAGGCGGAAGTCGAAAACCTGGCGCTGGCGCTCAGCGAAGAGCTGGTGGGACGCGGCTACGCCCGTCCGGTACGGCTGGAGATCGCCAACGACTGCCCCAGGGCGATCACCTCGATGCTGGTGGACAACTTCGAGCTGGACGAGGCGGATGTGTTCCGCTGCGACGGTCCGGTCAACATCATTCGCGCGGGCCTGCTGTACGACTGGCTGGACCGACCCGATCTCAAGTTTCCCCGCTTCAACCCGCAATTGCCTTCGGTCCTGGAGAGCAACCGCAACAAGTTTGACCTGATCAGCGAACGCGATGTGCTGCTGCATCATCCCTACCAGAGCTTCGCTGCGGTGATCGACCTGTTGCGCCAGGCAACTGCCGATCCCCAGGTGCTGGCGATCAAGCAGACCCTGTACCGCGCTGGCGAAGACACCCCGCTGGTTGACCTGCTGGTGGAGGCGGCACGCCACGGCAAGGACGTCACCGTAGTCATCGAGCTGCGCGCCCGCTTCGACGAGGAAGCCAATATCCGCCTTGCCACGCGCCTGCAGGAAGCTGGCGTGCAGGTCGTGTACGGCGTGGTCGGCTACAAGACCCACGCCAAGATGATGCTGATCGTGCGCCGTGAGGGCGAGGTGTTGCGTCGCTACGCCCACCTGTCCACCGGCAACTATCACCAGGCCAACAGCCGGATGTATACCGACATCGGCTTGATGACGGCGAACCCCGAAATCGGCGAGGACATGCACAAGGTCTTCCAGCAGCTGTCGGGACTGGGACCGATCATCGAACTGAAGCGGCTGTTGCACTCACCGTTCACGCTGTATCCCAGCGTACTGGCGAAGATCGAGCGCGAAACGGCCATCGCCAAGGCCGGGCGCCCCGCCCACATCGTGGCGAAGCTCAACGCACTCAACGAGGCGCGGGTAATTTCGGCACTTTATCGCGCGTCACGGGCCGGTGTGGAGATCGACCTGATCGTGCGCGGCGCCTGTACCTTGCGCCCGGGCCTGCCCGGCATTTCCGAGCGAATCCGGGTGCGCTCGGTCGTGGGCCGTTTTCTCGAACATAGTCGCGTGTACTGGTTCGCCAATGACGGAGACCCTGAGATCTACTGTGCGAGTGCCGACTGGATGGAACGCAATCTGACGCGGCGGATCGAGGTGGCCTTCCCGATCCTGGATCCCGAACTGGCGGCTCGTGTGTTTGAAGAAACCCTGGCCAATGGTCTTGCCGACAACACCCAGGCCTGGCTGCTGGACAGCGATGGGCGCTACACGCGAGCCGAGCCCGGCGGCAATCCGCCATACAGCGCGCAACTGCAATTGCTGGAGCGCTACTGCAAGTGAACCCACCCATGCACTTGCGCGTCGATTGCATCCCCCTCCCGCATGCATGCGAGAATCGCCGCTTTGCCGCCGGAGCCCGGCCGTGAGTGCAGCTGAACAGACACCGATCCGCGATGGCGAACTGATCGCCGCAGTGGACATGGGCTCAAACAGCTTCCACATGGTGGTCGCCCGGATGGAACACGGCGAACCCCGCGTAATCGACCGCTTGCGCGACACCGTGCGCATGGCGGCCGGCCTGCGTGCGGACGGCACGCTCGACGCAGAGCGGCGCGCGCGTGCGATGGCCTGCCTGGCACGCTTCGGCCAGCGTCTCGCTGGGCTGCCGTCGATGCGGGTGCGCGCGGTGGCCACCAACACGGTGCGCCGCCTGGCTTCGCCACAAACTTTTCTGAGCGCTGCCGACGCCGCGCTGGGCCATCCCATCGAGGTGGTATCCGGCCGCGAGGAAGGTCGGCTGATTTTCCTGGGTGCCGCGCACGACCTTCCCGCCTCGCGCGAACCGCGGCTGGTGATCGACATCGGCGGAGGCAGCACCGAATTCATCATCGGCCGGGGGCTTGCGCCAATCCACACCGAAAGCGTTCAGGCTGGTTGCATCGCCTCGACGCTGCGCTTTTTCCCGGGCGGCAAGATCACCCGCAAGCGCTGGGAGCGCGCACGCAGCGAGATCGGCGTGTTGCTGCAACAGTTTGCTGAAGATTTTTGCGAGTCCGGCTGGCACGACGCCTACGGTTCGTCCGGTACCGCCAAATCGATCGGCTCGATCGTGCAGGCCATGAAGTTCTCCGATGACGGAATCACGCCAGCATCACTCGAATCGTTGCGCGATGCCCTGATTGCACAGGGACAGATCTCCACGCTCAGGCTGCGGGGTCTGGCCGAAGATCGTGCGCCGGTGCTGGCAGGTGGCGTGGTAATCATGGAAGCCGCCTTCGCTGCGCTGGGTATCGACCGCCTGCGTGTCTGTGAAAGTTCCATGCGCGAGGGGCTGTTGTGGGACCTGCTCGGTCGCGCTGCCGGCAGCGATCCACGCACTGGCAGTATCGATGGATTGGCCAGCCGGTACGGAGTGGATCGCGCCCAGGCCCGCCGGGTCGAGTCGACCGCGCTGATGCTGTTCGACCAGGTCGCGAGCAACTGGAAACTGGACGCCGATGCGCGCGAGTGGCTGTCATGGTCCGCCCGCGTGCACGAGATCGGCCTGGCCATCGCTCACAGCCAGTACCACCATCACGGCGCGTACATCCTGCGCCATGCCGATTTGGCCGGCTTCTCCCGCCAGGAGCAGCAACTGCTGGCTGCCGTGGTGCACATGCATCGACGCAAGCCGGACAAATCGGTGGTTGCCGCCTTGCCGTTGCGCTATCGTGCACTGGCCCGCTACACGACGGCCTTGCTGCGCCTGGCCGTCCTGCTGCGTCGCGCACGACGCGCCGAGTCACTGCCGCGAATGCGATTGGCAGCGACCAGCAAGTCGCTGCGGCTGGCTCTCCCAGTGGACTGGTTCGAGCAGAACCCGCTCAGCGAAGCCGACTTGCGGCAGGAACGGGCCCCGATGTCCGAACTGGGCCTGAAGCTGGACATCTCCAGCCACTGACTCACATGCGGCCCGCGTATCATGCCTTCGGGCCCCGACAACCCTGGTAGCCATGTTGAAATCCTTGTTCGCCTCCCTGCTCCTGATTCTGCCGCTGACCTTGGCCGCGCAAACAGCCAAGCCGACACCCGTCGCACCGGCACCGCCGCCGCAGGTTCTGCTGCACACCTCCCAGGGCGACATCACGCTGGAGCTGTACCCCGACAAATCACCCAAGAGCGCGGCCAACTTCCTGCAGTACGTGCGCGACGGTTTTTACGATGGCACCCTGCTGCACCGTGCCATTCCTGGTTATCTGGTGCAGGGCGGCCTGTACACCCGCGACCTGCAACCCAAGCGCACGCGCTCGGCGGTTCCCAGCGAGGCGGATAACGGCCTGTCCAATTTGCGCGGAACCGTGGCCGTGGCGCGTGGCGCCGACCCGAATTCCGGCACCGCACAGTTTTTCATCAACCTGGTCGACAACCGCCGATTGGATTTCGTCGGCAACCAGAGCGGACTGACCTGGGGTTACACGGTCTTCGGCAAAGTCATCAAGGGCATGGACGTGGTCGACAAGATTGCCGCCTTGCCAACCCGGGCGCTTGGACCTTTTGCCGCCGACGTGCCGAACCCGCTGGTGTTGATCACGAGTGCGCGCGTTGTCGGCGAGCCGGGGCCGGCATCTGCGGCCAGCACAACAGGTCCCGCGCCGGCGGTTTCCACGCCAGCCAAACAACCGGCCGCCAAGCCGGACCAGAAGGGCACTACGCCAGCCAAAAAGGGTTGACCGCCATGCCCACGCTGTTCATTGCGGACCTGCACCTGGATCCCGCCCGGCCGCCTATCACGGCGTTGTTCGAGCGCTTCCTGGCCGACGACGAAGTCCGTCGGGCCGACGCGCTGTACATCCTTGGCGATCTGGTTGAGGCGTGGATCGGCGACGACGATGATGCCGAACTGCCGGCCCGCATCGCGCACGCCACCCGTGCCGTGCGCGATGCGGGCGTACCCGTGTACTTCATGGCCGGCAATCGCGACTTCCTGCTCGGTCGGCAATTCGCCGAACGCGCCGGCATGACACTGCTTGAGGACGGTGTCGTGCACGATATCCAAGGCCACCCCACCCTGCTGATGCATGGTGATGTGCTGTGCACGGATGACGTCGCCTACCAGGCGGTGCGGCGTCAGGTTCGCACGCCGCAATGGCGCGAACAGATCCTGGCGATGTCCCTTGAGGCGCGCCGGGCGTTCGCCGCGAAGGCGCGCGAAGACAGCAAGGCACACACCGGCAGCACCATGGAAAGCATCATGGACGTCAACGCGCACGCCGTGGCCGATGCAATGCGCACGGCGGGCGTGACCAGGCTGATTCATGGGCACACCCACCGGCCGGCCGTGCATCGGTTCGAGCTGGATGGGAACGCGGCGGAACGGATCGTGCTGGGGGACTGGTATGAGCACGGGTCGGTGTTGCGGGTTGATGACCAGGGCGCAGTGGAGCTGCGCGGATTGGCCGCCGAGTAAGTGCCGCTACGGCGCACGCAAGCAGCTCCGTTTGATGCGACCTACGACTCCACCGCCTCTCTCCGCCAGATACGCAAAACGCTGGCTTCGATGAGCTGCAGAGCGGCATGGGGTCCGCGGGGATTGTCTGGCCCATCCATGGGCCAAACCCCTGCGCGCTGCGCGCTTCGGGGCCAGCCTGCGGCTGTCCAAATTTTGTTCCGGACAAAATTGTCGAACCCGAGAGGGTTTGTCCACCACCTCTCTCCGCCGGATACGCAAAACGCTGGCTTCGATGAGCTGCGGAGCGGCACGAAGTCTGCGGGGATTGTTTGGCCCATCCATGGGCCAAACCCCTGCGCGCTGCGCGCTTCGGGGCCAGCCTGCGGCTGTCCAATTTTGTTCCGGACGAATTTGTCGAACCGTTGGTTCGTCCACCACCTCTCTCCGCCAGATACGCAAAACGCTGGCTTCGATGAGCTGCGGAGCGGCATGGGGTCCGCGGGGATTGTTTGGCCCATCCATGGGCCAAACCCCTGCGCGCTGCGCGCTTCGGGGCCAGCCTGCGGCTGTCCAAATTCGTTCCGGACGAATTTGTCGAACGGTTGGTTCGTCCACCACCTCTCTCCGCCAGATACGCAAAACGCCCCGGACGGGGCGCTTTGCGTATCTGGCGGAGAGAGAGGGATTCGAACCCTCGATCAGGTGTTTAGCCCGATACTCCCTTAGCAGGGGAGCCCCTTCGGCCACTCGGGCATCTCTCCGATTTTTTTCCACGTCGCTGCGGAGCCGGCAAGGATACTGACCGGCGCGGTGGAGGTAAAGCCTTAATTCACTCGCCTAATGTTCGGTTGTATCGTCCGGCGTCGCGTCAGTGTCGTGCTCGCCCTTGATTCGCTGATAGATCTCTTCGCGATGAACGGCGACGGTTTTCGGCGCATTGATGCCGATACGCACCTGATTGCCTTTCACGCCAAGAACGGTCACGGTCACCTCGTCACCGATCATCAGGGTTTCACCGACCCTGCGGGTCAGAATCAACATGATTGTTACTCCATAGTGCTGTTGGTCACAGGCCTGTGGAACAGTGCAGCCTCACCCCTGAGCATGCATACTTCCGCAGTTCGACGATTGACCCGCCGAAGGCCCTACCGCCTTCCCGGCTCACAGCCAAAACACTCCCGAGCGTCCTGACCGGCGGCCCGACCTGAAACGATCGCACCGACAAGGACTCGATAGTAACTGAGCCGCATTCTTATGTGCAATGTGCACGCACCAGGACACCCGCTGCATTCAGCTATTTCGGAGCAGACTGCTGACCGGCAATCCACTCGGGTAGGGCGGCCAGGATAGCGGGAAGATTGGAGGCATCTGCGCCGCCGCCTTGCGCCATGTCCGGGCGACCACCACCCTTGCCGCCGATCTGGGCCGCAACGTGCGCCACCACGCTGCCTGCCTTGACGCAGGTAAGCGCCTTGCCGTGCACACCAGCAATCAGCGACACACGGCCATCGGCGGCGCCAGCCAGCAAAATCACGCAGTCGCCGAGTTGCTGCTTGAGCTGGTCAACGCTGTCGCGCAGCGACTTCGCATCAAGGCCTTCCAATCGCGACGCGACGACCTTGATGCCGTGCACATCCGCAGCTGAACCGGCCAGGTCCGCGGTGGCGGAACCGGCTGCCTTGCTGCGCAGCGACTCAAGCTCGCGTTCCAGCTTTTTGTGACGCTCAAAAAAGTGGCGCAGTTTCTCCACCGCATCGTCACCCGCGCTGGACAACAGCTGGGAGAACTCGGCGAGGCGACGTTCCCCGTCGGCGACCCAGGCCAAGGCGCCGTCTCCGGTGACCGCTTCGATACGACGAACGCCAGCAGCCACGCCGGCCTCACTGACAATCTTGAACAAGCCGATGTCACCGGTGCGGCCGACGTGGGTGCCGCCGCACAACTCGGTGGAAAAATCACCCATCCTCAGCACACGCACTTCGTCACCGTACTTTTCGCCGAACAGCGCCATCGCACCGGACAGGATTGCCTCGTCGTACGCCATCTGACGCACCTCGGCGGCGACGTTCCGGCGCACTTCCGCATTCACCAGCGTCTCGACCCTGACCAGCTCGTCATGGTTCATCGGCTTGTGATGCGAAAAGTCGAAACGCAGGCGATCGGGGGCCACCAACGAGCCCTTCTGGGTCACGTGGCTGCCCAGCACCTGACGCAAAGCCGCATGCAGCAAATGCGTAGCCGAGTGGTTCAGCACGATCGCCTGGCGACGCGCGGCGTCCACGCGGCCATCGACAGCATCGCCAGCGTGCAGTGGCTCCTCGCCCTGCCAACGGCCGGCGTGACCGATGAACACACCGCCCATCTTCACGGTGTCGTCAACGTCGAAATGTCCGGACACGGTGGACAGGATGCCGGTATCGCCCACCTGACCGCCCGACTCGGCGTAGAACGGCGTGCGGTCCAGAATGAGAAACCCCTCTTCTCCTTGATCCAACTTTTCAATCTGCTTGCCGCCGCGCACGATGCCGAGCACCTTGCTGCCGGTGCATTGCAGTGACTCGTAACCGAGAAACGTCGTGGGTGGCAGGTGACTGGCCAGGTCGGCCGGCATTTGTCCGCGCGCTTCGAAATGGCCTGCGGCGCGAGCGCGGGCGCGCTGTTCGTTCATGGCCTGCTCGAACCCGTCCATGTCCACCTCGAGGCCGCGCTCGCGCGCGATGTCAGCCGTGAGGTCAACCGGAAAGCCATAGGTGTCATACAGGCGGAAGGCGTCCACGCCGGGAATGACCTTGCCCGATTTCGCGGCGACCTCGTCGAACAACCGCATGCCGTGCTCCAGCGTTTCGCCAAAGCGCTGCTCCTCGGCGCGCAAAGCCTCCTCGACGAGTGCCCGCTTCGCCGGCAGTTCGGGGTAGGCCTCACCCATTTCAGCGATCAGGGGCTGCACCATCTTCCAGAAGAAATCGCCGCGCACGCCGAGCATCCAGCCATGCCGCAAGGCACGTCGGATGATCCGGCGCAGGACGTAGCCGCGACCTTCGTTCGACGGCAGCACGCCGTCGACGATGAGAAATGCGCAGGCACGAATGTGGTCGGCAATCACACGCAGCGACTTGTTGCTCAAGTCGGCGGTTCCGGTGAGCTCGCCCGCGACCCGGATCAGGCGCTCGAAAAGGTCGATCTCGTAATTCGAATGCACGTGCTGCAACACGGCGGCAAGGCGCTCCAGACCCATGCCGGTATCCACGCACGGCGCCGGAAGCGGACTGAGCGTGCCGTCGGGGGCGCGATCGAACTGCATGAACACGAGGTTCCAGATCTCGATGAAACGGTCACCGTCCTCGTCAGGCGAACCGGGTGGACCGCCGGCGATGTGCGCGCCATGGTCATAGAAAATCTCGGTGCACGGGCCACAGGGGCCGGTGTCGGCCATCTGCCAGAAGTTGTCGGATGCGAAGGGCGCGCCCTTGTTGTCGCCGATGCGGATAATCCGCTCGGCCGGCACGCCGATTTGCTTGTTCCAGATATCGAAGGCTTCGTCATCGGTCTGGTACACGGTGACCCACAACTTGTCCGCAGGCAGCTTGAATACGTCTGTCAGCAATTCCCACGCGTAAGCGATTGCATCGTGCTTGAAATAGTCGCCGAACGACCAGTTGCCCAGCATCTCGAAAAACGTGTGATGGCGAGCGGTATAGCCCACCGCATCCAGGTCGTTGTGCTTGCCGCCGGCGCGCAGGCAGCGCTGCACGTCTGCCGCGCGCACGTAGCCGGGCTTCTCGCTGCCCAGGAACACGTTCTTGAACTGCACCATGCCGGAGTTGGTGAACAGCAAGGTCGGATCGCTGGACGGCACCAGCGAACTGGACGGCACGATGGTGTGATCCTTGGACCGGAAGTAGTCGAGGAATGCGGAGCGGATTTCGGAGGTTTTCATGTATCTCAAAACTAGTGGCAAGTGAAGGCCACGCCGGAGGCCGGACAACCTCTCCGGCGGCTCCGTCGTCAACCGGATCTCAGGAAATGTTGTCGGCTTCGTCAATATCGGCGTGGGTGACACGTCGTACTGTGGCGGCGGCAAAGCCTCGACGCAAGAGGAACTGCGCCCGGCGGCTGCGTTCGGCCCAGTCGGCGGTAGCTGCACTGGCATAGCGACGGCGCAGTTGGGCCGCCGCCGATTCTTCCCAGTCGACCTCGGCCTGGTCGAGCAGCTCGCGAATTCGCGCGTCGGCCAGACCGTGACTTTTCAGTTCCACGCGCAAGCGCAAAGGGCCGTAACCCTGGGCAATCCGGCTGCGCAGCAAGGCCTGGGCAAAACGGTCATCGTCCTGATAATGCTGCTCACCCAGCCGATCCAGCGCCGCCCCGGCCTCCTGCTCACCGTAGCCGCCCTGACGCAGCTTGACCTTCAATTCCTTGCGCGAATGTTCGCGGCGCGCCAGCAGGCCCAGCGCCTTGTCGTACGCGCTGCGTTCGGGCTTCGCCGGATCGCCCGGCCCAGGCCGCCGCTTCATCGCCGCACAAACGGACATGGCCCGGTCGAGCCGGGCCATGAATTTCGTACGGAGCCATCAACAGGCACGGATCACGCTTCCTCGAGTGCCTCGGTGGCGGCCGCAGCCGGCTTGGCGCTGAGCGGTACCAGCAGTCGCTCCCGCAGCAGCTTGTCGATCTCGTCGGCGATTGCAGGATTGTCGCGCAGAAACTGGCGCACGTTCTCCTTGCCCTGGCCAATGCGATCACCGTTGTAGCTGTACCAGGCGCCGGACTTGTCAATCAGGTTTTCGGCCACGCCCAGCTCGATGATTTCGCCCTCGCGCGAGGTACCCTCGCCGTAGAGAATCTCGAACTCGCACTTGCGGAACGGCGGCGCGACCTTGTTCTTGACCACCTTCACCCGAGTCTCCGAGCCGATGATCTCCTCGCCCTTCTTCACCGCGCCGATCCGGCGGATGTCCAGTCGCACCGAGGCGTAGAACTTCAGTGCGTTGCCGCCGGTGGTGGTTTCCGGGCTGCCAAACATCACGCCAATCTTCATGCGGATCTGGTTGATGAAGATCACCAGGCAACCGGATTTCTTGATGTTCGCGGTCAGTTTGCGCAGCGCCTGGCTCATCAGGCGCGCATGCAGTCCAACGTGCGAATCGCCCATCTCACCTTCGATTTCCGCCTTGGGCGTCAGCGCAGCAACGGAGTCGACCACCACCATGTCGACCGCGCCCGAGCGCACCAGCATGTCAGCGATTTCCAGCGCCTGCTCACCGGTGTCCGGCTGCGACACCAGCAGGTCGTCGACCTTGACGCCCAGCTTTTCCGCGTAGGTGGGATCCAGCGCATGTTCGGCGTCGATGAAGGCCGCGGTGCCGCCCGCTCGCTGGCAGCTGGCAATTACCTGCAAGGTCATCGTGGTCTTGCCGGACGACTCGGGGCCGTAGATCTCGACCACGCGGCCGCGCGGCAACCCACCGACGCCGAGCGCGATGTCCAGGCCCAGCGAACCGGTGGAGATGGTTTCGATCGCCTCGTTGACGCGATCACCCATGCGCATCACGGCACCCTTGCCGAACTGCTTTTCAATCTGGCTGAGGGCGGAGCTGAGCGCCTTGCGCTTGTTGTCATCCATCGTCTGTATTCCGATTGGGCTGTGAATGGAGGGGATGATGCGCGAAGTGAATCTCACCGCCTGCGATCAGGCGGGCGCAATCACCGGAGGGCGACGCCTTGGCATCCAGTATCCCACACTGGTCAAGCCGGTCTGGCAGCCGATGGCCCGTCAGTCCGTCAGTGTTTTGCGCAAGCCGTTGAGCGCCGCCGCCACGGTTTGCCGCCGCACGGCCTCGCGGTCACCCTCAAACTGGAACAACTGGGCGTGACCATAGCCGCCACGTCGCTTCCAACCGATCCATACGGTGCCAACCGGCTTGTCGTCGGTGCCGCCGGAGGGCCCGGCGATCCCGGTAACTGCCACCGCCACGCCGGCGCCGAACCGCGCCAGCGCGCCCGACACCATCTCCAGCACGGTTTCCTCGCTGACCGCACCGGTATGCTCCAGGGTGCGCGGATTGACCCCGAGGAGGGCTTCCTTGGCCTCGTAGCTGTAGGTGACCACGCCGGCGTCGAACCAGGCCGAACTGCCCGGAAGATCGGTCAGCGTCTTGGCAATCCAGCCACCGGTGCAGGACTCGGCGGTGACCAGCATCAGGCGGCAACGCTGTACCTCGTCCGCCACGGCACTGGCCAGCGCCTGCAACTGGGCATCGGTAGGTGCGGACGACAACTCCATGCGAGACTCCCGATCTTGAGTGAAACTAGCGCAATGCGCAGAGGCACTGTTCTACCCGTTCCGCACGACCACGCCAAGACCTGCATTGCATGAGCAAAGACGATCTCACCAAACACACCCCGTTCATGCGCCAGTACCTTGCCGCCAAGGCCGAGCACCCGGACGTGCTGCTGTTCTTCCGCATGGGCGATTTCTACGAGCTGTTCTACGACGACGCGCGCAAGGCGGCGCGACTGCTGGACATCACGCTGACCCAGCGCGGGCAGTCGGCCGGGGCACCGATCCCGATGGCCGGCGTGCCGTACCACGCAGTCGAGAATTATCTGGCACGACTGGTCCGGCTGGGCGAATCGGTGGCGATCTGCGAACAGATCGGCGATCCGGCACTGGCCAAGGGCATCGTCGAGCGCAAGGTGGTGCGGATCATCACGCCGGGCACGGTGACCGATGCGGCGCTGCTGGAAGACCGTCGCGACAATCTGCTGCTGGCCATCGCCGCCGGCGCGCAGACGACCTTTGGCCTGGCCTGGGTCGACCTCTCCAGCGGCCGATTCCTGCTCAGCGAGGCGCCCAACGCGGAGGCGCTGGCCGCCGAACTGGCCCGGCTGCAGCCAGCCGAGACCCTGGTTGGTGAAGATGTCGCCTGGCCGAACCTGGTCGGCGCCCTGCCCGGCCTGCGCAAACGCCCGCCGTGGCATTTCGACGGCGATGCGGCGCGGCGCGAGCTGAACCGTTTTTTCGGCACTCGCGACCTGGGCGGCTTTGGCGTGGACCAGCTACCGCTGGCCGTCGCCGCCGCGGGCTGCCTGCTGGGCTACGTCGAGGAAACGCAGAAAAGTGCGCTGCCGCACCTCACCGGAATGGCCGTGGAAAGCGCCAGCGACACCATCGCGCTGGATGCCGCCACCCGCCGCAACCTGGAGCTGGACACCCATCCCAGCGGGCGCACCGAACACACCCTGCTCGGCGTGCTCGACGAGACCGTGACGCCGATGGGCGCGCGCCTGCTGCGCCGCTGGCTGACCCGCCCACTGCGGTCGCGGCCGGTGTTGCGCGGGCGCCACCAGGCCATCGGCACGCTGATCGACAGCCGCCGCCACGAAAGTCTGCGCGAACAACTGCGGGCCATCGGCGATCTCGAACGAATCCTGGCCCGGGTTGCGTTGCGCTCGGCCCGGCCACGCGACCTGTCGACCCTGCGCGACGGTCTCGCGGCGGCACCCGCCCTGCGCGGGCAGATCTCGACGTTGGACAGCCCGCTGCTGCATGCCCTGGTCGAACGCATCGGTGACCATGGCGACAGCGCCGCCCTGCTTGCCCGCGCCGTGGTCGAACAGCCACCCGTGCTGCAACGCGACGGCGGCGTGATCGCCGACGGCTACGATGCGGAGCTGGACGAATTGCGCCGCCTGTCCACTCACGCCGACCAGTACCTGGTCGAGCTGGAGCAGCGCGAGAAAGTCGCCAGCGGGCTCAGCACGCTCAAGGTTGGTTACAACCGCGTTCACGGCTACTACATCGAGATCAGCAAGGCGCAGTCAGGCCAGGCGCCCACCCATTACACGCGGCGCCAGACCACCAAGAACGCCGAGCGCTACATCACCGAAGAGCTGAAGACGTTCGAGGACAAGGTGCTGTCGGCGAAGGAACGCTCGCTGATGCGCGAGCGTGCGCTGTACGAGGCGCTCCTTGACACACTGACCGGGAAGCTGGAGCCGCTGAAGGCCGCGGCTGGGGCGATTGCCGAGCTGGACGTGCTGGCCACGCTGGCCGAGCGTGCCGAAGCGCTGGACTGGACCGCGCCGCAGCTGACCGACGAGCCGGGCATCGCGATCGAACGCGGTCGCCATCCGGTGGTCGAAAAGGTCCGCGACGAACCGTTCGAACCGAATGACCTGGCCCTCGACGACGCGCGCCGCATGCTGGTGATCACCGGCCCCAACATGGGCGGCAAATCCACCTACATGCGCCAGAATGCGCTGATCGTGCTGCTCGCGCACATCGGCAGCTACGTGCCCGCGAGTCGCGCCGTGATCGGCCCGATCGACCGCATTTTCACCCGCATCGGTGCTGGCGACGATCTCTCGCGGGGCCAGTCGACCTTCATGGTCGAAATGAGCGAGACGGCCAATATCCTGCACAACGCCACCGAGTACAGCCTGGTGCTGATGGACGAAGTCGGACGCGGCACCAGCACCTACGACGGACTGTCGCTGGCGCGCGCTGCCGCCGTGCACCTGGCCTGCAGCAGCCGTGCCTTTACGCTGTTCGCGACGCACTACTTCGAGTTGACCGAGCTGGCCAGCCAATACCCCGGGATTGCCAACGTGCATCTCGATGCCGTCGAGTACCACGACAAGGAACACGGCGAGCAACTGGTCTTCATGCACGCCGTCAAGGACGGCCCCGCCAACCGCAGCTTCGGACTGCAAGTGGCCGCGTTGGCCGGTCTGCCGAAATCCGTGATCGCCGAGGCAAAACGCACCCTGGCCGCGCTCGAGCGTGGCATGCACCAGCACACCGACCCTACGGGGCCGGCTGCCGGTGCATCACCACAACTGGGCCTGTTCGCCCCGGCCCAACCGTCCGCCGCCATGCAGGCGCTGGAACAAGTTGATCCCGATACGCTGAGTCCACGCGAAGCGTTGGAGATCCTGTATCGGCTCAAGTCGCTGAGCTGATTCCGGCCCCGCTCAACTCACGCGGCATCCTGCAATTTCGCTGCGTCCAGCGCCTGGCGCAGATCAGCCCACAAATCCTCGACGTGCTCGATCCCGACCGACAAGCGCAACAGGCCGGGCGTGATGCCGTACCGTGCCTGCGTGGCGGGATCCACGACCCGATGGGTCAGTCCGGCCGGATGCTGGATCAGGGTGTCCACCGAGCCGAGGCTCACCGCAGGTATCGCCAGCCGGACCGCCGCCATCACGGCCGCGGCCGCCTCGTGGCCACCATGCAGGTCGATCGCCATCAAGCTGCCCGGCCCGCGCATCTGCGTGCCAACCAGGTGGGCATTGGCCACGGTGCCAAGCCCCGGATAGCAGACCCTGGCCACAGCCGGGTGGCCGGCCAGCCGCTCGGCCAGCTCGCGCGCATTGTCCTGCGCCTTGAGCACCCGCAGCGACAAGGTCTGCAGGCCACGATGCAACAGGTAGGCGCCCAGCGGATGCAACAGGCCACCGGTGGCCGCACGCACCTGCCGCAGCGAACTGGCCCAGTCCGCATCGCAGGCCACCACGCCGGCGATGACGTCGCCATGGCCGCCGAGAAACTTGGTGGCGCTATGCAATACCAGGGTCGCACCGAGCGAAGCCGGCAACTGCAGCACCGGGGTGGCGAACGTGGAATCGACCAGCACCGGAACCGTGCCGGCTGCCTTCACCACGGCCGCGATGTCGATCAGATCCAGCGTGGGATTGGCTGGTGTCTCGATGATGACCAGCGCCGTATCGGCGTCAACCGCACCGGCCACCTGTTCGGGCGTGACCCAGCGCGTGGTGATGCCGAGCAGGCCCGAATCGAGCAGATGATCGTTGGTGCCATACAACGGACGCACCGCCAGCACGTGTTTGCCGCGCTGCCCGGCGGCCAGCAGGCACGCCGACATCGCCGCCATGCCGGAGCCGAACGCGACCGCGTCGGAGGTGCCCTCGAGTTGGGCCAGGGCGTTTTCGAAGCGCGCCACCGTCGGGTTGTGCAGCCGCGCGTAGATCGGATTGGGCGCGCTGGCGGCGCCGCCGACCAGGGCATCGAAGCTGGCCGTGCCTACACCCAGATCACGCACCGGGTAGGTGGTGGACAGGTCCAGCGGCGGCGCATGCACGCCGAGCTCACCGAAGTCTTCGCGGCCGGCATGAACACCCAAGGTCTCGGGAAACGGCATGACGTCAGCTCCATTCGAAAGAATGGCTTCATATTAGAATCAGAGGGCGCTCAGAAAGCGCGTGCCGAATTTAATTTCGCGAAAGGCCTTGTTCATGTCACTTGACCGAACCGACGTCCGTATATTGCGCGAACTCCGGAAGAACGCCCGGTTGCCCAACAACACCTTGGCCCAACGCGTGGGCGTGGCGCCGTCCACGGCGCTGGAACGGGTGCGCCGCCTGCGCGAGAGCGGGGCGATCACCGGCTACCACGCCGAGATCGCGCCGGCGGCGGTCGGCATCGGCTTGCAGGCGATGATCAGCGTGCGGCTGGCCCGCCATTCACGCGAAGACCTGGATGCGTTCCATGCGTACTTGTTGACCCTGCGCGAGCTGCTGGCGTTCTATCACGTGGCCGGCGCGAACGACTACCTGCTCCACGTTGCCGTCGCCGACAGCGACCATCTGCGCGACTTCGCGCTGGACGCCTTCACCACGCGTCCCGAAGTGGCGCACATCGAGACCAGCCTGATCTTTACGTTCCGGCGCAATCCCGACGTGCCCATTTATGGCCTGCCGGACGACACCTGAGCGCAGACTGCGGGCACCGACAAGTTCAGCCGATCTCGTGAACCACGACCGGCAAGATCGCCCGCGGCGGCTCGGCCGAACTTGTCGTGGGCGGCACGACATCCGCGTCGGGCATTGCAATGTCCGGAATTTCGGCCAAGTCACCCGACAGCCATGGGTCGTCCACGGGTGGCGACACGACGGCGGCCAGCGGGTGCCGGCCCGGCACGCGTCCTGAGCGGACCAGTTGCCCGATACGCGCATACACGTCGTGGCGGTCGAAGGGTTTGCGCATGAAGTCGTCAGCGCCAAAACGCTGCACGTAGAACTGCTCGGTTGCTTGCGGATTGCCGCTGATCATGACAATCGGAATGGTTCGTGTCAGTGGGTCGTGGCGCAGCGCCCGCAGCACCGCGAACCCGTTCATGCCCGGCATCACGATGTCGAGGAAGATCAGTGCGGGCTGTTCTTGGCGGGCCTGCTCGATCGCTGCCGCTCCATCGGTCGCCCGCAAGACGCCGTAACCATCCTGCCGCAACATTTTGCCGAGCACGGCGCAAATCGTGGGCGAATCGTCGACCACCAGCATGCGTGCGCCCAATGCCGCCTGCGGCTCCGTCCGAGGTGGCTTCGTCGCCCGATTGCCCAACAGCCGCTTGAGCAGGCCAATGCCGTACGTCCATGCGTTTCCGTCCATGCAGACCTCCGGGGCGGTGGGAATTTTTGCCACCGCGGCAATCCGGTGGCTTGGCGTCGATCGTCCTGCAAATTCGCCGGCCGTTCTGCGATGCAGTGCTCAGCGTCCGTCTTTGAGCTGCCGCAATGCCCGCCGGGCCTGCTTGTCCGGCCGCTTCGGCGGCGCGCCCGCGCCGACCAGGCGGCGCTGCTCGCGCGCTGCTTCGCGTGCCGCACGGCTGGCTTCAGTTTCCCGATACAGCAATTGCGCCACGCTGGCCGGGCCGCGCCTGTCGGACAGCGCCAGCACTTCGATTTCCAGCCGTTCTTCCCCACGACTGACCTTCAGCCGATCGCCCACCTGCAACGTCCGGGCCGGCTTGCAGCCTGCGTCATTGAGATCGACGCGGCCGCCGCCGATGGCCTGTTTGGCCAGGCTGCGGGTCTTGAACAAGCGTGCAGCCCACAGCCATATGTCGACGCGGATGCCGGTTGCTGGCGGAAGCGGTGATTTGTCCATCGCCCCGATTATGGCGCGGTGAACCGCGAGCGCGACTAGCCTCGCGTGTCGGGTGGAGCCATCAGGTCGTGCGGATCGGGCATCGCGATATCCGGGATGGCGGCATGCTCGGCTTCGCTGTGCTCGGGTGCCGCCGGCGCCGATTCGTGCGCCTCACGCTGGCGCACGACCAAACGGCCACTACGGGTCAGGTGTTCGATGCGGGCAAACACCTCGCTGCGGCCAAACGGTTTTTTCATGAAGTCGTCGGCGCCAAAACGCTGCACGTAAAACTGCTCGGTTGCCTGCACGTTGCCGCTGATCATCACGATCGGAATGGCGCTGGTCGCCGGATCGTGGCGCAGTGCCCGCAAGACTGCAAAGCCACTCATCCCCGGCATCACGATATCCAGGAAGATCAGGTCCGGACGCTCGGTGCGCGCGATTGCCAAGGCGCTCTCTCCGTCGGCAGCCTTCAACACGTGATGGCCGTTCTGCGTCAGCATCTTGCCGATCACGGCGCGAATGGTGGCCGAATCATCCACCACCAGCATGCAGGCCTCTTTGGGCTCACCGGTTCGCGGCACGGCGCGCCGTTCGCCATGTTCCCCACCAAACAGGCGCTTGATCAATTGGAAACCTGCCATGGCACGAGCTCCCCCCGGCTCATGATGCTACGCGCTAGTCTCGGTGCTGCGCGCGCTGGACGCAAGCCACGGAATCAACCGCCAAGCAACCAGTTGCCCAATGGCACGGTAATCAGCGACAACACGATGCCGGCACCCAGGACCGTGTTGGCCAGGCTCGGCTCCAGATCGTATTCGTCGGCCAGGATGGTTGCCGACACCATCGGCGCCATCGCCGCCTGCAGCACGCCCACCGTGAGCACCTGACCGCCGACCCCCGCCGCGACACCGAGGACCCAGCACAACGCCGGCGCCAGCAGCAACTTCCAGGTCAATCCCCAACTGGCGGCGCCAAGCTGCCGTTGACCCGGATGAAATTTGAACTGCAATCCCACCGAGAACAACGCAAGCGGAGTCAGCGTGGCGCCGATCGGCGCAAACACACCGTCCAGCAGCGCGGGCCAGCCGCCACCCAGACCCACCAGTATCCCGATGACCAGGGCGATGAACGCGGGAAAGGTCACGATGCGGCGAATGATCAACCCGGGCTGTGGCGTGTGTCCGGAATAGAGCGAGGCGACCACGATGCCAGCCGAAGCCAGTACCGGGAACGCGCCGATCTGGTCAGCGACCACCGCCAGCGCCAAGCCGGCCTTGCCCTGCAACGCCTGAATCAGCGGGTAGCCCATGTAGGCGGTATTACCCAGCCCGCAGACCAGGATCATCGCGCCGGTACGTTTTCGCGACCAGCCCAGTCGCGGCCCGAGCAATCCGAACAGCAACCAGGCGCCGCCGAAGGTGAGCCACATGCTCGCCACCAGAAACCACAGTTGCGGATCAAACTTTACCCGCGGGATCAACTCCAGCACGAGCGCCGGCAAGGCGACATTCAACACCCACCAGTTGATACCTTGCACCGTGCCCGCCGGCGGCTTGGCGAAGCGCGCCACGAGGGTGCCAAGAATCAGGCAAACGAACAGCAGCAACATTGCGCTCATGAACGGGCGTCGCGGGGAAGGCTGATCATTATAGGGATCGGCAGCCCACCGACTGGCGCCGAGCGAAAACGCCCCACGCCTGCTTTCGGCGATAATCCGCAGTTCGACCCGACCAGGGATGCCGCCCTTCCATGAACGACCTGCTGCATCGCGCCCATGGGCTGGCTGGCGACGAGACCCCGCCGGACTGGCCTCCGCTGACTAGTGGCGAAATCGACAAGCTGCTGCGCGGCTACCCGCAACTGGGCACGCCGCGGCGGATTGCCTGGCACAGCCCGCGCCCGCTGTCGGCGGCCTGTCTGGTGGAAACCGGAAACCAAACGGTCTTCGTCAAGCGCCATCATCAGAGGGTGCGCACGGCGGCGACACTGAGCGAAGAACACCGCCTCATCAACCACCTGCGCGGCAACGGTGTGCCGATACCAGCCCCGCTGCGCGATATGCACGGCGCCAGTGCCGTCGCCAGCGGCGACTGGGTGTACGAAGTTCACCAAGGCGCTGCGGGCAGCGACCTGTATCGCGAAGCCGTCTCGTGGCAGCCACTGCCCAATCGCGCGCACGCGATCGCCGCCGGCCGGATGCTGGCCAGGCTTCACGACGCCGCGACCGACTACGCGATGCCCCAGCGCGACACCCACATCCTGGTCGCGCGCAGCGAACTGATCTGCGCGGCCGACCCGGTCGCCACGCTGCGGGCGCAACTGCCGCACCGACCCGGGCTGGCCGACTACCTGCGCGACCGCGACTGGCCGGGCGACCTGTCCAGGGTGTTTGGTCACCACCACGCGGCCATCCAGCCGCAATTGGCAGGGCAAGCTCGTCTGTGGACCCATGGTGACTGGCACGTTTCCAATCTGTGCTGGAGTGGTGAAAGTGACGATGCACACATCACCGACGTGCTCGATTTCGGACTCGCCGCCGGCAATTTCGCCCTGTTCGACCTTGCCACGACGATCGAGCGGAACGCGATCGCGTGGCTGAATCTCGCCACCGAAGGCGCGCACGTGGAAATCGCCTGCGCATTGATCGAAGGCTATCGCCAACTGCGCCCGCTCGGCCGTGAGGACATTCACCTGCTGGCCGACCTGCTGCGTTGGGTTCACGTGGATTTCGCGCTATCCGAAGTCGAGTACTACCACGCAATCACGCGCTCGCATGCCAACGCCGACGTCGCCTATGACACTTTCCTGCGCGGCCACGCGGACTGGTTCGACAGCGCGGACGCACAACGCTTGCTGCAGGCGATCCGCAATTGCGCTTGAACGCGTGACCACGTTCCGTGGTCTAATAAGCATTCTTGAAGCGGGGGTGCCCGGCGAAGCCGGGCTGAGAGAGTCCCTTGGAACCTGATCCGGTTTGCACCGGCGTAGGGAGCTTGCAGATCTGGCACGTCGACAAGACGGCCAGGTTGCCGTCGCTTCGTCCGTACCCTCTTGACGACGACGATGCCGATGCCCCTCCCCCGCACTCCCCTGATCCTCGCCCTGCTCGCGCTGATGGCCCCGGTCCGTGCAGCCGACACCAGCGACGCACCGCAGACCACCGTGCTGGCACCCATCCGCGTGAGCGCGGACAGTGCCAGTGGCTATCACGCCGACACCTCGCAGCTGGACACGTTTGGCAGCTTCGGCCATGCGCCGCTGCAGGACACCCCGGCCGCGATCACCGTGATCACCCGCGACCAGATCGACGACCGCCAACCGCGCACGCTGAGCGAACTGGCGCGCGCCGATGCCGCCCTGGGCGACAGCTATGCACCGGTGGGTTACTACCAGGACATCGCGATCCGCGGTTTTGCCCTGGATCTGGCCACCGGCTACCGGCTCAACGAGATGAGCCTGGTCGGCGAACAGCCGCAGGCGCTGGAAGACAAGCAGCGGGTGGAAATCCTCAAGGGCCTGGGCGGCCTGGAGGCCGGTGTGGTCGCGCCGGGCGGACTGGTCAACTATGTCAGCAAGCGTCCCGCAAACGTGCGCAGTGCCACCATCGGTACCGACTCGCACGGTTCGCACTACCTGGCGCTGGATGTCGGTGGCTGGCTGTCGCCCACGCTCGGCGTACGCGTCAACGCCGCGCATGACGGCATCCATTCCTGGGTCGATCATGCGGATGGACGGCGCAACTTCGTGTCGCTGGCAGCGGACTGGAAGATTACCCCGGACGCAACCCTGCAACTGGACAGCAACTACCAGGCCAGCTCGCAGCGCTCCGTCTCCGGCTACCAATTGCTCGGCGGGCGCACGATCCCGGCGCACGCCAGCCGCACTCGCATGCTGGGGTTCCAGCCCTGGCAGGAACCGGTCGGCATCGATGCCGACAACACCACGTTGCGATTCAACCAGCGCCTTGGCGAGGCGTGGAGCATGCAGCTCTCGGCCAGTCACAGTCGCGCCGTGATCGACGACAACGTGGCGTTCGCCTACGGTTGCTTCTATTCACCCGACTGCGCCAGCGGTACCACGCCCGGCAACTTCTTCGCGCCGAACGGCGACTACGACATCTACGACTACCGAAGCCCCGACGACACCCGCGTCAACGATGAAGCGCGCGCGGTGCTTAAAGGTGCGTTTGGCACCGGCGCGCTCAGTCACGAAATCAGTCTCGGCAGCAGCGCATTCCGTCGCCGCATCGACCGTCGCGCCTATGTCTACGATTATGTCGGCACCGGCAACATCGACCAGGTCGACCCGCCGGTATTTGCGCCGTCGCCAAACCAGCCTGGTGCATCGGTCCGCCGGCTGACCAGTTGGCAACACTCGCTATTCGCGCTGGATCGCGTGCATCTGGGTCAGCACTGGCAGTTGCTGGCCGGCGCCCGCCTGGTACGCCTGCACGAACGGGCCTATGACGACGCTGCCCTGCCCGAGCGCGACACGCGTCTGAGCAAGACGCTGCCGCAGGCAGCCGTGCTCTGGCAGCCCACGACCGCGTTGACCACCTACGTCAGCTACAGCGAAAGCCTGTCGCTGGGTAATGAAGCGCCTTACTGGACGTCCAACGGCGGCACCACGCTGGCACCACTACTGGCACGCCAGACCGAAGCGGGCATGAAGTACGCCTGGAGCGACGACCTGAATCTTTCGGCTGCGCTGTACCGTATCCGGCAGCCGTACCAGTTCGCGCAACCGGACCAGACCGCCGAAGGTTTCACCTTCGTGCAACGCGGCGACGAAGTGCACAGCGGACTGGAACTCAACGCTGCCGGCCAGCTGACCGAGCATCTCCGCCTCACCGCCAGCCTCAATCTGATCCAGGCGCACGCCCAGAGCACTGGCATGCCGGCCTACGAAGGCCACCAGGTGGTCAATGTGCCGCGCCAGCGCAGTGCGGTGTTTGTCGACTACCGCCTGCCATTTGCGGGCAACTTCAGCCTGATGGGCGGCTGGCGGCATGCCAGCGCGAACGTGGCCACGCCGGACGGCTCGACCCGGGGCCCCGCGTACAACGTCTTCGATGCGGGCGTGCGTCACAGCAACCAGTGGAACGGCCACACGCTGACCTGGCGGCTCAACGTGGACAACGTCTTCAACCGCTTCTACTGGCGCGACACTGGCAGCTCCGGCGGCGACAGCTATCTGTTCCCGGGCTCACCGCGGCTGGCCCGACTCTCGCTGACGGTCGCGTTCTGAGATGACCTGGGTCGAACTGATCGCGGCGTTGGTTAGTGTGTGGGCCGTCTGGCTGACCACCCGCCGTCGCCCCTGGTGCTGGCCCGTGGGGCTGGTTTCGGTGGTCATCTACGCGTGGGTGTTCGCTGACGCCAAGCTCTACTCCGATGCACTGCTGCAACTGGCGTTCGCCGGATTCATCGGCTACGGCTGGTACCGCTGGCTGCAACATCTGGGCACGGATGGCCGCGTCCAGATAGCGGTCTTGCCGCGCCGACAGGCGCTCTGGCACATCGCGTTGGGCTGCGCAGGCGCACTGGTGCTTGGCGCGTTCATGCATCACCAGACGGATGCCGCCCTGCCCAGGCTGGATGCCGCGCTGGCCGCCTTCAGTCTGGTGGCACAGTGGTGGCAGGCCAAGCGGCACGTCGCCGCGTGGTGGTTATGGATTGCAGTGGACGTGATCTACGTCGGCCAATACGTCTACAAGGGCCTGCTGATCACCGCCGTCCTGTACGCCGGCTTCGTGGTACTGGCCATCATCGGCCTGCGCGCGTGGCAACAGGCCGGCAAGGATGCCGCACCCGCCACCACGCCACCGGCAGACCAGCCCGGCTAGCCGGGCGACGCGAGCATTGCCACCCTGCAGGGTGCGCGCGCATGCCCCCGCTGGGCCTGCGGCGCATCGCGCTTGCCGAGTCGGCGCGTTCAGCCGATCCTAACAAGCGTTGGGACAACATCTTGATACCCCACGCGACACAGGATGGGCACCACGATGAAGACTCCACGGAGCGCACGGTACCTGCTCGGCGCCACACTGTTGTTGCTCGGGGTGGCAAATCCCGCGATGGCGCAGAACATCTACAAGTGTGCCCAGGGCGGAAAGGTCGTCTACACGGACCAGCCATGCCCACGCGGTACTGGCGAGCTGCTGCATCAGGCCGACGACACCGAAATCATCGACCGCTACCTGCGCCTGGGTCAGGACAAGCTGGCGAAGAGCTACGCCGATTCGCACCACCTCCAGGCGCTGTACGAACAGCGCGTGCAAGCCCGCCAGCAGGCGCAGGATGAAAAAGCCCAGCGCGAGGCCGACGAAGCATACGAAGCAGAGCAACGCGCCGCCCGGGACCAACAACAGGCGCTCGTCAACGAAGCGGCCGAACGTAACCGCCTGCAGGCCGAGAACGAGGCGCTGCGCCAGCAGAACGAGGCCTACCAGGACCAGCTGAGTCAGCCGGTGTACAACCCGCCACCGGCGTACTGGATGCCGTACCCGAGCCGCCGCCATCGTGATCGCGACCGCGACGGCGATCACGACCAGCCCACTTCGCCAAAGGAACCGGTGTTCCATCCCTGCAAGCAACTTGCGGGCGGCCGCACCCAGTGCTGAAGCTGCCCATGTCCGGTGTCACAACGACAGCTGGACAGGCCGTAACGGTTACGGCAGCGCGGGAATCTCCAGGCTGCGCACCGGATCGCCGGTCGCCCCAGTGTGCAGACTTGGCGGCAGATGCCCGACGTCGCCGACCGAGATGACCTTGTAGCGGCCATCCGCCTCGACCAGGATTCTGGTGATACTGGCATTCCCTACCGACATCTCCAGCCAGGCCGCGGGGTCGACCCCGAGCGCGCGGGCGACCATGGAACGAATCACGTTGCCGTGGCAGACCATCAAGACAGTTTGCGGGTGTCCTGCCGCCGGCCTGAAATAGCGGGCGAACAAGCGATCCAGCTGCTTCGTGCAAGCGGCGAGCTCCGCCGGCTTTTCATCGGCGATCACCTCCGTGCGGCGCGTAGGCGGCGTGCACTCGGCGAGATCCTCGACAACCTCGAAGTGGCGCCCTGGAAAATCCGCAGCAATCACCGCCGCGGTATCACGCGCCCGCTGGATCGGACTCACATACATCGCATCGAACCGGGTCGGCATGCCGACCAGTCGCGCCCCGACCAAGCGCGCCTGGGCCACTCCAATCGCGACCAGATGCGGCCCCAACCGGGGATCGGCCGACGCGTCGGCCACGTAATCGCCATGGCGTACCAGCACGATAGTACGTGTGCTGGATGCCGGCGTGTCGGCGGCCCTCAACGGCGCGACCACCAGCAGTCCGAGGCATATCAGCAGAAGGCGAGGCGGCATGCGGTGGCTCACACGGGGCAAAGATCGCTCAACGTTACTGCTTGCAGCATGACGCCGCCAACCGCGAACCCGAAGCGGCACCTCGATTCCCGCCGCAAATCGGGATGCTGCGGTCCACGAACAGATCCTCAAGATCGGGGGAACGTATGTGGACAACCATTGGAGGGGCTAGAATGGCCGCTCCGGGCCGGTGGCACGAAACCACGTCCCACCGCCTCGATGGGACCCACCTCGTCGCCGGGAGACTGCCATGAAGCAGGCAAGATCCATCCTTCTGACCGGATTGTTGGCGGTCATCGCCGGAGCCGCGTCTGCATCTTCGGCCTCGCTCAGTCCTTTCACACCCAAGTACATTCCGGTGCTGGTGCACGTCAATGCACAAGGCAAGGTCACCGAGGCGTCGGCAGCCATCGATCTCTCTCCGCCATTGCGTCGCTTGCTATACGCGAACCTGAGCGAAATGATCACCAAGCCGGCGACGTACCGCAGACGTGCCGTGGCAAGCCAGTTCGTGGCGAACATGAGTTTGCGGACGACTCCGGCAGCGGACGGGCGCCACAACGCCCAGTTCATCATCGAGTCGATGTCCCCGGTGCCATCCGGGACCTGGCATTGGGCAAACATCGACGGCCGTCGCCTGGTGCTGGTTGATTCAAGCGGTAGTCTGCGCGAACTGCCCCCCAGCAGGATCAATCGAAGCCCCTACCCCTACCCAGGGACCTACAACGCGCCGTCGACCATGGCACCATTGCCGCCCGCTCAAACTTCGATGCACAACAACGCGCCCGCCACGAGTCGGCCGGCTGCTCCCGCTCCCGAGGGCGGCAGGTAATTCGCCGCGGAGCACGATATTCAGGGATGATCGTTGCAACAAGAGGCCCACCGCATGCGGTGGGCCTCTTGTTTTGCAACGGCGGCGGGGTCGCCTACGCGCCCAGCAATACCCGATTCATCCGCTGCACGAAGGCCGCCGGATCAGGCAGCTGCGCACCCGCGGAGATTTCCGCCTGCTCCAGCAGCAGCGTGGCGAGATCACGGGCCTTGTCTTCGTCAGCCTCGCTCTCCACGCGCTTGACCAGCGCGTGCGCCGGGTTGATCTCCAACGTGGGCTTCGACTCGGGCATGTCCTGTCCAGCCTCGCGCAACAGCCGGGCCAGGTGCGGCGCCATCTCATAGTCGGACAGCGCCAGGCACGAAGGTGAGTCGGTCAGCCGCGCCGACACCTTCACGTCGCCCACGCGGTCGCCAAGCAGGTCCTTGAGCTTCTTCAGCAGCGGCTCGGCTTCCTTGGTCGCCTCCTCCTGCTTTTTCTTGTCGGCCTCGTCCAGCGGCACCTCACCCTTGGCCACATTCTTCAGCTTCTTGCCTTCGTACTCGCTGAGCGAGCCGATCATCCACTCGTCTATGCGGTCGAACATCAGCAGTACTTCAATATCCTTGGCCTTGAACGCTTCCAGTTGCGGACTGCCGGCGGCAGCCTTGTAGCTGTCGGCCGTGATGTACCAGATCGCATCCTGACCTACCGCCATGCGGCCGACGTAGTCGTCCAGCGAGACGCTCTGCGTATTGTCCTCACCCTTGGTGGAGGCAAAGCGCAGCAGCTTGGCGATGCGCTCGCGATTGTTGGCGTCTTCGCTGATGCCCTCCTTGAGCGTGTTGCCGAACGCCTTGTAGAAGGTGGCGAACTTTTCCGGTTCGTCGCGCGCCAGCTTTTCGATCAGGTCGAGCACGCGTTTGACGCAGGCAGCCTTGATGCGATCAAGCTGGCGATTGTGCTGCAGGATCTCGCGGCTGACGTTCAGCGGAAGATCGTCGGCATCGACCACACCGCGCACGAAACGCAGGTAGTTGGGCAGCAAATCCTCGGCGGCGTCCATGATGAAGACGCGCTTGATATACAGCTTCAGCCCCTTGCGTTCGTCGCGCCCGCCCATCATCAGGTCGAACGGCGGCTGCGACGGCAGGTACAGCAAGGTGGTGAAGCTCTGGCTGCCCTCGACGCGGTTGTGCGTCCACGCCAGCGCATCGTTGAAGTCGTGGCCCAACGACTTGTAGAAGCTCTGGTAGTCCTCGTCGGAAATATCATTCTTCGGTTTGGCCCACAGCGCCGACGCGGCATTGACCGTCTCGAATTCGTCGGTGGGCTTGTCATCTTTCTCCGTCGGCATGCGGATCGGAAATGCCACATGGTCCGAATACCGGGTGATCAGCGAGCGCAACTGCCAGCGTTTGAGCAAGTCATCTTCTTCTGGCTTCAGATGCAGAATCACCGAGGTGCCACGCTCGGCCAGCTCAACCTGCTCCAGCGAATATTCGCCCTTGCCGTCGCTCTCCCACTTCACGCCCTCGCCTGCCGGCGCGTCGGCCCGCCGGCTCAACACGGTCACTTTTTCGGCCACCACGAAGGCGGAATAGAAACCCACGCCGAACTGGCCGATCAGGCGCGCGTCGGCCTTCTGGTCACCCGACATGGCCTCCAGAAACCGGCGCGTGCCGGAGCTGGCAATGGTGCCGATGTTGGCGACCACTTCCTCGCGATTCATGCCGATGCCGTTGTCGCGCACGGTGATGGTGCGCGCCGTCGGGTCCCAGCTCACGTCGATGTGCAATTCACTGTCACCAGCGGAAAGTTCAGGCTTGCCGATCGACTCGAAGCGCAACTTGTCACAGGCGTCGGAGGCGTTGGAGATCAGCTCGCGCAGGAAAATCTCCTTGTGCGAGTACAGCGAGTGAGTGACCAGATGCAGGACCTGGGCGACTTCAGCTTCGAATTTGCGGGTTTCAGTTGGTGCGTTCATGCGTGGAAGTTCCGTTGCTACGTTGACAAGATATTCTGGCCACTGACGTGATCAGTGCGAAGTGTTCGGGTTCTGCAATGCGGCGATGCGTTCGTCCAGCGGCGGATGGCTCATGAACAGGCGTCGCAAGCCTCCGGCCAGTGGCCCCGAGATGCCGAATGCGGCAATCGTCTGCGGCAGGGTGCTCGCGCCATGGTTGACCTGCAACCGCTGCAGTGCGGAGATCATCGCGCCGCGACCGGCCAGCCGGGCGCCGGCCGCGTCGGCCCTGAACTCACGCCAGCGCGAAAACGCGGCCACGATGATCGAGGCGAACAGGCCAAACACCACCTGCAAGACCATGACCACCACGAAGTAACCGATACCACCACCGCGGTTGTCGTCCCGACCGCCGGAAATCCAGCCGTCGACCAGCCGGCCCACGACGCGCGCGGCCAGGATCACCAGTGTATTGAGCACGCCCTGGACCAGGGTCAGGGTGACCATGTCGCCATTGGCCACATGGCCGACCTCATGCGCGAGCACGGCACTGGCCTGCTCACGATTCATCTGCTGCAGCAGCCCCGAACTCACCGCGACCAGCGAGCTGTTCTTCGTCATGCCGGTGGCGAAGGCATTGATCTCGGGGGCGTCGTAGATCGCCACCTCCGGCATGCCGATGCCGGCCAGTTGCGCGTGGCGACGCACGGTGTCGAGCAACCAGCGCTCGGTTTCGTTCTGTGGCTGATCGATCACCCGCGCACCGGTGGACATCTTGGCCAGGTATTTCGACAGCGCCAGCGAAATGAACGCACCACCCATACCGAGCACCGCGGCGAACACCAGCAGGCCGCCCATTCCGCCGTAGCCTTGTGCCGCCGCCATCTGGTCGATGCCGAAAATACGGCACACGATGCTCAGCAGGAGCAGGACGGCAAGGTTGGTAGCAATGAATAACGCAATTCGACGCATGGCTGTCTCTCTGGAAATGGCAGTCATGAAGGGGACTGGGAATGGCTCGAAATTCGGGGCGGTGTGGACCCGTTTCAAGGCCCGGTTAAGATGCGCCAATGACAGCCCGCGGTCGCTTCGCCCCGTCACCCACCGGACAACTGCATTTCGGCTCGCTGGTCGCCGCGGTCGGCAGCTGGCTGTGCGCGCGCCACGCCAACGGGGAATGGCTGTTGCGGATGGAGGACATCGACCCACCCCGCGAGGTGCCCGGCGCGGCCGCCGACATCCTGGCCGCACTCCACGCGTTTGGCCTGGTTGCCGACGCCCCGACCCTGTTCCAGTCCCTGCGCACCCGCGCCTACGATGAGGCGTTTGCCCGACTGCGCGCCACCCAGCCGGTGTTCCCCTGCTGGTGCAGCCGCAGCGAGCTGGCCAGCAGTGGCGGCATCCATCGCGATGGCCTGTGCGTGGCCAAACCCCAACCCGGGCGACCACCCGCCTGGCGCCTTCGCGTGCCGGACATCACCATCGAATTCACCGATGCGCTGCAAGGGCCGCAGCGGCAGAACCTGCGTGACGAGGTGGGCGACTTCGTGATCCGTCGCGTGGACGGATTGTATTCGTACCAGCTCGCCTGCGTGGTGGACGACGCCTGGCAGGGCATCACCGAGGTGGTGCGCGGCAGCGACCTGCTCGATTCCACGCCCCGGCAGATCTGGCTGCAGCGCTGCCTGGATCTGGCCACGCCCGCCTATCGGCACCTGCCGCTGGTGCTCGACGCTGCGGGGCACAAGCTGTCGAAGTCCGATTGTGCCATGCCCGTCGATCCGGCCGACCCACTGCCGGCACTGCGGCGGGCGTTGGCATTCTTGCGGGTGCCTGCACCGACAACCAAGGGGCACGTCGCCGACCTGTTGCACGAGGCCCTGTCGCGATTCCGTCCGGACGATTTGCCGCATTGCAGCGGTCACTTTGTCAGCTGAACCGTTATAACTGGAGCACGCTCCGGCAAGGCGTGGCGGCAATCCACACCGTCCTCGCCCGGTGCCGGGACAACCCCTTTCGCTTCACCTTGCACAGGAGTTTCAATGCCATGACGCAGCGCATTGCACTGGTCACCGGAGGCACCGGCGGTATCGGCACCGCCATCGTTCGCTACCTTGCCGGACAGGGCCATCGGGTCGCCAGCAACTATCGGGACCCGGAACGCAGCGAAGCGTGGCGCAAGAAAATGGCTGCCGACGGGATCGACGTCTGTATGGTGCAGGGCGATGTCTCCGACCCGGTGGCTTGCCAGGCCATGGTTGCCGAGATCGAGAGAAAGTGCGGACCGGTCGACATCCTGGTCAACAATGCGGGGATCACCCGGGACACGACGTTCCACAAGATGAATTACCAGCAGTGGACCGACGTGGTGAACACCAACCTGAACGCCTGCTTCAACGTCACCCGCCCGGTGATCGAGGGCATGCGCGCCCGCAAGTGGGGTCGCATCGTGCAGATCAGCTCGATCAACGGCCAGAAAGGCCAATACGGCCAGGCCAATTACGCCGCGGCCAAGGCGGGCATGCACGGCTTCACGATCTCGCTGGCGCAGGAGAACGCGAAGTTCGGCATCACCGTCAACACCGTGTCACCCGGCTACGTGGGCACCGACATGGTGATGGCCGTGCCCGAGGAGGTGCGCGAGAAGATCGTGGCGCAGATTCCGGTGGGCCGTCTCGGCCGGCCGGAGGAGATCGCCCACGCCGTGGCCTTCTTCACGGGCGAAGAGACTGCGTGGATAACGGGAGCCAACCTGGCCATCAACGGTGGCCACTACATGGGCTGGTGACACGCCGCCCGCACGCCCCGGGAGCGTGCGGCCAGTCCGTAGCGAAAGCATCGGCACTGGCCTGCCCGCCGCTCCTGGCCATTTACTTGCCGGCTCGCTCCAGCAACTTGTCCAACACCTTGCTGACGGCGGCGAACGCGAAAGCGCCGGTGACGTGGGTGGCCGCGCCCAAGCCGCCGCCACAAGCCAGGTTCATCGAATCGCCACCGGGCGGCCGGGTACCGCACACGGTGCCGTCCGGCTGCGGGTATTGCACGTTCTGCAACGAATAGACCGCCGACACGCCGAAGTAGCGGTCCGGATTGCGCGGAAAATGGAAGTCGGTCCGGAGCTTCTTGCGGATCAGGCTGAACATCGCATCGTGCTCGGTGCGCGACAGGTCGCGCACGCGAATCTGGGTCGGATCGGTGCGCCCCCCGGCCGAGCCCACGCTGACAATCGGCAGCTTGCGCCGACGGCACCAGGCGATAGTTTCCAGCTTCACGCGGAACGCATCGCAGGCATCCAGCACCACGTCGTAGCCGCGATCAAGCAATTCATCGAGCGCGGACGGCGTCAGGAACCGCTCAATGGCCTCGAGCCGGATGGTCGGGTTGATCGCATGCGCGCGATCCGCCATCACGCTGACCTTGGTCTTGCCGAACTTGCCGTCCAGCGCGTGCAACTGGCGATTGGTATTGGACAGACATATTTCATCGGCGTCGATCAGGGTCAGCCGACCCACGCCACTGCGTGCCAGCGCTTCAACCGCCCACGAGCCGACGCCGCCTATGCCGATCACGCAGACATGCGCCCCAGCCAGTGTGGCCACGGTGCCGGCACCGTACAGGCGCTCGACGCCGGCAAATCGTTCGGTCTGGGCACTGGTGTCACTCATCGAATGCCACCGATCGTGTCGATCTTCAACGTTGTCGCTGTCACGGGCCTGCCCTGCTGCCGGGAATCAGGTATTTTACTGCGCCCGCACCCTCCGCACGGCTGTGCTGCACGGTATGCTTGCGGACAGCTCCCTTCAAGGATTCGTGACGATGCGTGTAGCCCTGATGATCCTGCTTGGCCTGGTAATCGGCGTGATCGGTACGGTCAACGTGATGAATGCGCTGGCCGCGCGCAACCCGATGCCGGACGCGGTGATGGAAACCATGAACTACCATGCCGCCGCCCTGAAGAACGCCCTGAAGGCAAACCAGTGCGACCCGGTGAAGGTCCAGCATCATCTGGCTCGGCTGCAATCCACCGCCACCGACATCGTGCCGGTGTTTCGCACCGACGAGAAGGACTTCACTGATCATGCCACCCAGTTGCAGGAGCGCCTGACGCAGGCGGTGCAGTCAGCGCCAGCGACCTGCGCGGCACTGGGCGCCGCGCTCAAGCCGATCGGCGAAAGCTGCAAGAGCTGCCACGACCAATACCGCTAAAAAGCTCGTTGCCTGGCCCGCGTGGTGGGCCGGGCGGGTCAGAAACGGATCTTGCCGCGCAGCATCTGGCCGTACATCACCCAGTCGCCCATCAGGCTGTACAGCGGGTGCTTGAACGTGGCCGGGCGGTTCTTCTCGAACCCGAAGTGCCCCACCCAGGCGAAGCCGTAGCCGAACACCGGCGCCAGCCACAGCCAGCGCCACTGGCCGCTCAGCAGGGCCACCGCGATCGTTACCAGCACCAGACTGCTGCCCACGAAGTGCAGGCGACGGCAGGTGCGATTGCCGTGCTCACTCAGATAGAACGGATAGAAGTCGCTGAAGCTGGTGAACTCTGACATGGCGATACTCCGCAACAGAACGCGCCCATTCTGCCACGCGGAGGCATCCCGCACCGCGCGGAACGGGCCATGGCGGGCCCGTCAATTCGCCGGGAGCCGCCTCACTCGGGCAACGGGATGAATTCCTTGTCGTCACCGGGCACGGTCGGGAAACGCCCTTCGCGCCAGTCGGCGCTGGCCTGTTCGATGCGTTCGCGCGTGCTCGCCACAAAGTTCCACCACAGACGCCGCTCGCCATCCAGTGGCGCACCGCCAAACAGCATCACGCGACTGGCTTCGTGCGCCCGCAGGACAGGGGCGGTCGGCCCCGCCTGGACGGCCATCTGTTGTGCCGTGATGCGCAAATCGCCCCAGCTGACACTTCCTTCGACCACGTGCACGCCGCGCTCATGATGCTCCAGGGGCAATGCCAGTTCGGCGTCGGCGTCCATCTGCACTTCCAGGAAAAACATCGGCGAAAAGGTCTTGACCGGCGAACGCTGGCCGTAGGCCGTGCCGGCAATCAGCACCGCCTGCACGCCCGGCTGGTGGATATCGGGCAGCTCGTCCTGGCCGTGGTGGTGGAATTCCGGGGCCACCTCGGCGTCCGCCACGGGCAGCGCGACCCAGACCTGGATGCCGTGCATGGACTGACCCGTTGCGCGTTCGGCCGGGGGCGTACGTTCGGAATGCACAATGCCCCGCCCGGCCGTCATCCAGTTCACTTCGCCGGGGCGGATATCGGCCAGGCTGCCGAGGCTGTCGCGATGGCGAATCGCTCCGTCGAACAGCCACGTCACGGTGGCGAGGCCGATATGGGGATGTGGACGTACGTCCATGCCCCGACCCGCGGCGAACGCGGTCGGCCCGATATGATCGAAAAACACGAACGGCCCGACGCGCCGCGCCTGCAGCACGGGCAGCATCCGGCGCACGGTGAAACCGTCGCCAAGATCATGCACACGGGTGTCGACAATCAGCGTCGGGGTCAAATCCACGATCGTTCTCCTACCAGGCTCGTTGATAGGGCGCCGGCGCATCGATCCGGCCACCCAATTGCCGCGCGGCGCGGCGGGGAAAGTACGGATCGCGCAAGCTCTCGCGGGCGATCAGTACCACGTCGGCATCACCGCTGACGACAATCCGGGCGGCCTGCTCGGCACCGGTGATCAGTCCCACCGCACCCGTTGCCACGCCGGCCTCACGCCGGACTCGACCCGCAAACGGTACCTGATAACCCGGGGCCAGGGGAATCTTCACGTGCGGCAGCAGACCGCCGCTGGACACGTCGATCAAGTCCACGCCCAGCGACTTGACCTGGCGTGCCAGCTCCACGCTCTGCGGCACATCCCAGCCACCCTGCTCGGCCCAATCCGTGGCCGAGATACGCAGCCACAACGGCAGTTGCGCTGGCCACACCTCGCGCACAGCCGCAATCACCTCGCGAACCAGCCGAATGCGATTTTCAAACGTTCCGCCGTAGCGATCCTCTCGCCGGTTGCTCAGCGGCGACAGGAATTGATGCAGCAGGTAGCCATGAGCGGCATGCAATTCGACCAGCTCGAAACCCGCTGCCAGCGCGCGCTGCGCCGCAGCACGGAAGTCCGCGATGACGCGCCGGACGCCCGCTTCGTCGAGCACCTGTGGCGCTGGCCAACGTGGTTCGTACGGCAGCGCCGACGGCGCCACGGTGAGCCAGCCGCCCTGCTCCATGGGCACCGGACCCTGACCATCCCACGGCCGCAACGTGCTGGCCTTGCGCCCGGCGTGGGACAACTGCAGGCCCGCGATCGCTCCCTGCGCCTTGATGAACCGCGCAATCGGCTGCCACGCAGCCAGCTGTTCGTCGTTCCACAGTCCGGTGTCCTGCGGTGAGATGCGCCCCTCGGGAGAAATCGCGGAGGCTTCAGCAATCACCAACGCCGCGCCGCCCACCGCCCGGCTGCCCAGATGAACCAGATGCCAGTCATTGGGCACACCGTCGACAGCCGAGTATTCGCACATCGGCGAGATCACCAGCCGGTTGCGCAAGGTCAGACTTCGCTGGGTGAACGGATCGAACAGATTCATCGGCAATTCCAGCCATGGGATCAATCCGACATGCTGGCACAGGCCGGCGCAATCAACCGCGGTGGCGGCCCGGTGCGGCGGCCACTGCGTCCTCCTCATAAAGCCAATCGGCGATGCGCGCCACCACGGGCGCTGGCGCCTTCATCCAGCCAAAATGATCGGCCGCCATTCCGCCCATGTCCTGTCGCCCGATGACCTGGACCAGACGAGGCCCGGGACCGAGCTTGCCCAACAGCCACGCCAGCGACGCTGGCGGACCGAGCCAGTCATCACCCAGCCGCAGCGCCAGCACCGGCAAGCGCAGCGCGCCGAGCTGACACTCGAAGTCCTGCGGCATGCCGCTGACCGCGTAGCGCCCGCGGCGGCCGCTGCGCGACCAGTCGTCGATGACGCCGCGCGCCTCATTGCCCCCAAATCCAATTCTTCGCCCCGGCAGATAGCCGACCAACCGTGCCACCAGGGGAGCCAGCAGAAAAGCCATGCCAATCAGCCAGCCGTGACGGAAGCACCGCCAGTACGGCGCGCCGCTGGCAACCAGCACGATGCCAGCGAAGGGCGCGGGATCCAGACTGGCGTAAAGCACACCAAGCTGACCACCCAGGCTGTGTCCACCCAACCAGCAGCGCGTCGATGGCCAATGATTGCGTACTTCCGTCAGCCCCGTGGAGAAATCATCCTGCAGCAATTCCCGGTAACCCCAATTGCCATCACGACCTGCGCGCCGGTCACTGGAGCCAATGCCGCGCCATTCATGCAGTACGACGGCAATACCGCGTGCCGCCAAGGCCCGGGCCAGCGGCAGATAATGGCGTGCCGGTATTCCCATGGCCGGAATCCAGTACAGAGTGTCCCGCCATTGGTCGGCCGGAAGCACCGCCAACAGCTCCCAAATGGCGCCATCGCCACTGATTACCGGAATAACCAGAGGCTCGGCCTGCAGCGGCAGCGATTCAATCGGTGAACTGGGCATTTCCACAGGCTAACCAATTACGCGCGCCGCTACAAAGAAAAGGGCCGGCTCGCGCCGGCCCTTTCAAAAGGCATCCATCCGCCGATCAGACCGGCGTGACGTCTTCGGCCTGCAAGCCTTTCTGGCCCTCGACCACATTGAAGCTGACCTTCTGGCCTTCCTGCAAGCTCTTGAATCCCGAACCAGTAATGGCTCGGAAGTGCACGAAAACGTCAGGGCCGGCTTCACGGCTGATGAAGCCAAAACCCTTGGCGTCGTTGAACCACTTCACAGTACCCACTTCACGATCCGACATAACGAACTCCGATCCTATCCAGACGCTGAGACAAACCGGCCCCAACGGGCCGACGTTTTACTGAGCATGCAGGGTCCGGTGCAACAGTCGGATTCAGAAAACCCCTACCGGGCACTCATATAGCCAAGCAGACACAGCGTGCCAAGCATAACGGATTTTTTGGTCGTGGGTGATTTGTCAAGCGGTCCGATAACAAGGCGGTCCGGACAGGTAAAACAGGGCATTGGACGTGACGATTCCGTGACTGCCGGGAACCCCCTGCCGGCGGTTATGGGCGAGGCTGAAGATCGAGCCGCTTTATGGGCCACCCGAGAGGGCTTGCAGACACCCCCGGTAATGGTTCGCCATTCCAGGTACTCACCCGCGCGATTGCCAAAATCCGGGCGCGTGACGGCCCGCAGGTGCCACGCCCTCGGGCCCGGACCCATCGACCGCGCGGCCCATTCAGATTTCCTTGACCTTTACCGGAGTCTATTGGGGACTGGCCCACCGAATCATTGCCGGCAACCGCTGGCCAGATTGCAGGATTACCGCGCCAAGGATATCCGCCATGCCCGTCCCTCCACTCTCTGTGCTCCAGCGCCCGCTCCAGACCGCCTTGCTCGGCTGTCTGCTGCTGTCCGCCTGCACGCCGCAGCCGGCAACTCGTCCCGCCAAAACCTCCACCGCACCACGAGCGGCCGCGCATACCACTCCCGGTGAGGCCCCGTCTGTACCGGCCAGCCCGGCCCGTGAACGGACGAGCTCGGCCAGTCCCTCCGACCAGACCGGCATCGTCGCCTGCGACGATTACCTGTCCAGCTACCTCGCCTGCCACCGCGCCGCTGGGATTTACTCACCCCAGCAGTTGCCGCTGCGTTACGAGGCCATGCGCAGCAGCTTGCTGCGTGATGCCAACAACCCGCAGATCCGGCCGCAACTGGCGGCACGGTGCAACTCGCTGGCCAGCCAACTGCGCGAGGCGCTGCACGGCAAGTCGTGTGCGGTAAACCCGGAGCCCGCCAGCAGCTCACCGTGACTGCGCAGCCGTGAAACGCTGCCAAGGGGCAACGCCGGCCTGCTTCCAGGCCAGCAGCAGGGGTCGCGCCAGCCCTTTCGGACTGGTCACGCCCAGCGAAATCCGGGGAGTGCCATGCCAACGTGCGGTTTCGGCCACGGTCCCGGCCACGGCGCGCACCAGGCGCTCGTCCGGCAC
This sequence comes from Rhodanobacter sp., assembly GCA_036563155.1. GTDB lineage: Bacteria > Pseudomonadota > Gammaproteobacteria > Xanthomonadales > Rhodanobacteraceae > Rhodanobacter. The sequence continues at coordinate 183,232 of DATCMT010000012.1, read as the reverse complement.
CACACCGTCCTCGAGAAACAGCGCCTTGACCTCGAACACGCCGGCGTCCCGCCGCGCCTTGGCATCAAGCCGCCCCACCAATCGTCCGCGGTGCAGGATCGGCAGCACGAAGTAGCCGTAGCGACGTTTCTGCGCCGGCGTATAGCACTCCAGGGTGTAGTCGAAGTCGAACATCGCGCGCACCCGGGCCCGATCCCATACCAGCGGATCAAACGGGGACAGCAGCGTGGTATGGGTGGCACGCAAGCGCCCGGCCCGTGCACGCGCCAGCGCGTCGGCATGATCGCGATGCACGTAGCCCGGCGTCTGCCACCCCTCGACCGACACCGCCAACAGTTCGCCACTGGCCAGCCAGGGGTCCAGCTCGCGGTCAGTCACCCGGGGCCTGAGCCGGAAATAATCGGCAATCCAGTTGGCCGGCGTTACCCCAAGCGCCCGCACGCTGTCGATGATGAAGCGCTGGCGGCGCTCGGCAGTCGAACGCACCACGGCGTCATCAAACGGCGGATCGAGGTGGGCCAGCACCCGTTCGGCAACGTCGTACACCCGCTGGAAGTTGTCGCGCCGCGCCACCATCAGCTCACCCAGCGCAAACCACGCTTCGAGCCAGCGCTTTTCCGGCTTCCACGCCCACCAGCCCGGTTCGGAGGCCACATTCGCGCGGGCGAAGTCCGCCGCCCGCACCGGGCCGGACGCGCGAATCGCCTGCAGCAGCGCGTCCATCTCGACTCGCTGTTCACGATGCACCCGCGCCGCATTCTGGTGCGCCCAGTGATGCGCACGTAGACCGGCTCCGCCCCGATGCCAGCCCACATCGGCGGCATGGACGAAGCACGCCTCGTGGGCCCAACACTCGGCCAGCCGGCCCTGCGCCAGCGCTTCATCGAGCCAGTCCATCGGAAAGTTGCCCAAGCGGGCGTGCAACACCAGATATGGGCTGCGCGCCACCACGTGGATGGTGTCGATCTGCAGCAGGCACATGCGTTTGACTGCCGCCACCAGGTCCTCACGCCGGGAGCGCTGCCGTGGAGGCTGCAGCAACCCCTGGGCATGCAATTGCAGAGCCCGCGCCTGATTGATGCTCAATCGACGTGCTTCAGCTGAAGGGACGCCTAACGACACGAGAAGATCACGGCGTCATGACCCGGGTATTGAGCCGCCATATACGGAGCCCCTGCTAGCGTAAAGATGAGTTGGGCCGCACGGCGGCCTCGCCCGATCATTCTGGCATGGAGTTTCGATGATGAAATCACACAAACCACTGCTGGTTGCCCTCACCGCCGGCGCACTGCTGTTCGTCGGCCAGGTGTTTGGCCAGGTTGAACCTGCCGGCGCGCCGTCCTCAGCCGTGTCGTCCGCATTGCCACCGCCGGGCAACGTGGTGGAAACGGCCACCCTGGATACGCCGACCGGCGAGTTGGTCGTGCGCTCGAGCATGCCACCAGCCCCGCCGGCTGGCCCCGCGCCGAGTTTTCAGCAACTTTCGGATGACGGCACATCCATTACCGAAGACGAGGCTGCGGCCTACCCATTGCTTGCCAACGACTTCATTCACGCCGACCGGAACCGGGATGGTCGTGTGAGCAGATCCGAGTATGAGCGCTGGGTGGCGCACAAATAGGAAGGTTCCACCCGGGCGCCGTGGCCTCACTTCGACCCGGCGCCTTCACCCGTCGGTCACGGTCGCTCGCGTCTCGTCCGCTAGACTTTTCACCGCCCTGCCAGGAAGCTCCCACCATGAAGCGACTCTCGGTTGCTGTCGCCGCGTCACTGTGCGCCAGCGCCTTCGCCCTGCCGTCGCGGGCACAAAACCCGGATCCCATCGATATCCGGGCCTGTACTGCCATCGAAAGCGATGCACAGCGGCTTGCCTGCTACGACCACGCGACGGGACGAGTGAATCTGCCGATTGCGCAGAAGCGCGTGGATGACTCCAGCAGGACACCCGACATTTTCAGCAGCGACCGCCCAAAATCGCCGGCGGCGGAAGCCGGGATCAACCGCGAAGTGGCGACTCCGCTGTCGCTGCTGGACAGCCGCTGGGAACTGGCGCCCGAAAGCAAGCTGGGCACGTTCAACATCCGTGGCTACAAGCCCGTGTACGTGTTGCCCGCGTTTGTCACCAGCAACCAGAACAGCCGTCCGCGCTCCCCCAATCCAGACAACACGGTGGCGGACCAGAGTGCGCGAGCGGACAACGTCGAAGCGAAATTTCAGCTGAGCCTGAAGGCCAAGGTGTGGCAGGGCGTATTTGGCGATGCGGGCGACGTGTGGGTGGCCTATACGCAGTCCTCGCGCTGGCAGGTCTACAACTCCACGCTGTCGCGACCGTTTCGCGAAACGAACTACGAGCCCGAGGCGATGCTGGTTTTTGACACGCACTACCGGGTGCTTGGCTGGGACGGACGGCTGCTGGGGATTGGCGTCAATCATCAGTCGAACGGCCGCGGTGACCCGCTGTCGCGCAACTGGAACCGGATCATTGCCAGTGTCGGCTTCGAGCGCCCGGGCTGGACCGTGATGATTCAGCCGTGGTGGCGGGTACCGGAATCCTTCCGCAACGACGACAACCCGGACATCAGCGATTACATGGGCCGAGCTGAAATGCAGATCGTGCATGAGTCGCACAGTCAGGAGTTCGGCATGATGCTACGCCACTCCCTGCGCGGCGGGGCGCGCAGCCACGGCGCGGTACGCCTGAGCTGGAGCTTTCCGGTCGCCGGCAACTTGCGCGGCTACATGGAGGTGTTCAAGGGCTACGGCGAAAGCCTGATCGACTACAACCACAATGCCAGCTACCTGGGAATCGGGATTTCGCTACTCGAGTGGTATTGAGTCAGGCCACCAACGACGAAGGCCCGGTGCATGCACCGGGCCTTCGCTGACGGCTGGATCGCGTCCGGCCAGGATCTACTCAGTGGTGATGACCACCGGCGCCGTGCACGTGGCCGTGCTCCAGCTCTTCAGCCGTCGCCCCGCGTACATCGGTCACTTCAATCGCGAAGTGCAGCGTCTTGCCGGCCAGCGGATGGTTCGCGTCAATGAAGACCACGTCGTTCTCGATCTTGGACACGGTGACGTTGATCGGACCCTGGGGGCCATTGCCCTGGAACTGCATGCCAGGCTGGATATCGTCCACGCCCTGGAAGGCTGCGCGAGGAACCTGCTGCATCAGCTCATCGTGGCGCACGCCGTAGCCTTCCTCGGGCGCCACGTCGGCGACGAATTTCGCGCCGACTTCGCGACCTTCCATCTGCTTCTCGAGGCCAGGCACGATATTCCCCTTGCCATGCAGATAGCTCAGCGGGTCACGCCCCTGCGAGCTGTCGATGACCTGGCCATCGTCGTCGGTGAGCGTGTAATGAAAGGCGGCAACGGAATTTTGGGCAATCTGCATGGGTTCCTCGCGAACAGGTTCAAATCCACCGACGCGGTGCCGGCACGAGCCGCGTAGGGTAGCAGACCAGTCCCAGCCGCTTCGAATCCGACGCAAGATCCCGCGCCAGGGCTGCCAGCCCGACTGCGATTATCGATGATGCCCGGACCCGCCTCGTGATCGAGGACAATCGGCCAGCGCCCTAGTGGGTCGCAGCGCGACGGAGCGTCAGGCCACGAGGGTGCCGTTCAGCCCTCCAGCAGCGCCCGCGTCTCCTTGCCGACCTTCTCCGGCGAGTCGGTCGAGGCGTAACGCTTCACGACCTGACCATCGGGCCCGACCAGGAACTTGGTGAAATTCCATTTGATCGACTCGCTGCCCAGCACGCCCTTGCCATGATTTTTCAACCACTTGTAAAGCGGGTCGGCGTGCTCGCCATTGACGTCAATCTTGGCGAACAGCGGAAAAGTGACGTCGTACTGCGTTTTGCAGAATTCCTTGATCGCAGCCTCGTCGGCCGGTTCCTGATGGCCGAACTGATTGCACGGAAAGCCGAGCACCACCAGGCCGAGGTCCCGCTGGTCCTGCCACAGCGTTTCCAGGCCGTGGTACTGCGGAGTGAATCCGCAACGCGATGCCACATTGACGATCAACAAGGTCTTGCCACGCCACTCGGCGAGCGATCGCTGGTTACCATCGATATCACGGGCAGTGAAATCGTAGACGCTGGACATGGACAGCCCCCCACTTGCGAGATCAATCAGTCAGCATACGCTATCGGGCGTGCCGTCCACCGCTCGCGCTGACGCGCCGCTTCGAACCGTGCAATACCACTCAGGCGCCCTGGGATGCGGGAATTTCGAATACCTTGCGCAAATAGGTCACGTAGGCAGGGTCCTCGCACATGTTCTTGCCTGGCGAGTCGCTCAGTTTGGCGACCGGCTGACCGTTGCAGCGAATCATCTTGATCACGATATTCAACGGACTGGGCCCCACGTCGTTGGTCAGATTGGTACCTACCCCGAAAGCCAGCTGGCAGCGGCCACGGAAATGCGCGTAGAGCTTCATGACTCCAGGGATGTCCAGTCCGTCGCTGAATACCAGTACCTTGCTGCGTGGATCCACCCGGTTCGCCGCGTAATGGGCCAGCACCTTCTCGCCCCACTCGAACGGATCACCCGAATCGTGGCGCGTGCCATCGAACAGTTTGCAGAAGTACATGTCGAAATCGCGCAGAAAGGCATCCAGCCCGTAGACGTCCGACAACGCGATGCCAAGGTCGCCCCGGTATTCCTTCGCCCACGCCTCCAGTGCCGCCACCTGCGAGTCGCGCAACCGCGGACCCAGCGCCTGGTGCGCCTGCAGATATTCGTGGGCCAGTGTGCCCAGCGGCGTCAGATTGAGCTTGCGCGCCAGCCACACATTGCTGGTGCCGGCCAATTGTTCGCCCAGTTCATCGCGCAGGGTGGCCACGACCTCCTGGTGCCACACGCGAGAGTGGCGCCGGCGCGTGCCGTAGTCGGCTATCCGGCAGTTGTCGTAACCAGGTGTGTTCCGTAGCAGGGCAATCTTCGCGTGCAGGCGCTGGCGCCCCTCGGCAGGATCCAGGCCGGCGCTGGCGTGACGAAAATACACCTCATTGACGATCGCCAGCAGCGGTACTTCGAACAGGATCGTATGCAGCCAGGGACCGCGAATGTGGATCCCGATCTCACCGTTGTCCGTCTCGTCCGCCGCGATCTCCACGTATTTCTCGTTGAGCTGGAACAACCCGAGGAAGTCGACAAAGTCGCTGGATATGAAGCGCCAACCCCGCAGGTAGTCGAGCTCCTCCGGCGTGAAGCGGAGTTGGCACAGTGCCTTCAGTTCTGCGCGGATCTCCTCGACATGGGGAGCCAACTTGATCCCCGGCGTCCGGCACTTGAACCGGTATTCGACCTGGGCAGCGGGATACTGGTGCAGCACCACCTGCATCATGGAGAACTTGTACAAGTCGGTGTCGAGCAGCGATTCAATAATCATCAGTAGCCAGAACGACGAGGCGGAATCCCATTATCCACGTGAATCTCCCGCCCGGGCCGGCCGCAAAAAAGAAACCCCACCAGCCAGGGGAGGACTGATGGGGTTTGTCAGGCCGCATCCAGGGGAGGAAATGCCGGCCCCTCAGTGACGCGATACCCAGCGCCACTTCTTGTCGCCATCACGGCGATACACAATGCTTAGTGTGGTCAGGCACGCGTCAGTTCAATGCTTGTGAGGGGACATATTCAGCTGCCGGACAGGCTGGCTGCGGCGCCGTCGTCGCAACCGGCGCCACCCTCACCTCACCTCGCCACGGGAAAGATCATGAAGCTGCTCACCGCCTGTCTCTTGATGCTGTGCCTGAACGTGTCGGCCAGCGCCGCCGAATTGGTGGTCGACCTGGGGCACGGCAGCATCGTCCACCACACGAAAAGCCTGCTGGCACGCCCCGACCTGCGCACCATCAACATTCCGGACGACGTGGCCTTCCATCGGCCCATGCGCTTCCGCGCGGTGCCGCTGGCAGCCCTGTTGAAGGGCATCGATCGCGGCGCCTCCCTGCAGTTCGTTGCCAGTGACGGCTTTGCCGTCGAAATTCCCGCCTCGCTGTTGCTGAACACGCGGGGTAGCCAAGCCTGGCTGGCGATCGAGGACCCCGCCGCTCCCTGGCCCGCACTGAATACCAGGCACGAGCACGCGGGCCCGTTCTACGTGGTTTGGACAGATCCGGGGGCGGCGCGGGTCAGCACCGAGCAATGGCCCTACCAACTGGCCAGCATTCGCCGACTCGACAGCGTGGCCGCGCGGTTTCCAGCACTCCGGCCAGACCCCGCCCTGCCAGCGGAAAGCGCGATACAACGGGGGTTCATCGTGTTCCAACGCACCTGCCTTGCCTGTCACACGCTCAACGGCCAGGGAGACGCCAGGCTGGGGCCGGATCTGAACATCCCGCACAACCCCACCGAATACCTGCGCGCCGACCTGCTGCGCGCCTTCATCCGCGACCCGCAGTCCTTGCGCCAATGGCGCCAGGGGAAGATGACGGGATTCGACGCAAAGGCACTGCCCGAAGCCGACCTGGACGCTGTGCTTGCCTACCTGCACCACATGGCGGGGCGCAAGACGGGTCATTGATCGCAGCCCGTCGATCAGCCGCGGTCAATGATGCGGCAGATCCGATCGCCACTGAACTCGAACTCCGATTCGCCGCGCAGTTCGATGACGGTCCCGACCGTGGGGCCTTCCGGCAGATCCACCGCGAATACGCCGCGCCAGGCGATACCCACCCGTACGGACACCTCGCCGAATGCCATTCCCGTGACGACCTGCTTGCGCTCGGAAAACATGGCGCTGGACAACTCGGCCAGTCGACGGAACTCGTCGATGCCACTGGATGACGCCGTCACCTCGCCATCGGACACATTCTCAAAGCGCACATCCGGCGTCAGCTCGGCCAGCATGCCCTTCACGTCAAAGTGGTTGTAGGCATCGACATAGCGCTCGATCGCGAGTCGCCTCTCGACGTTGTCCATGCTTATCGCCTCCCTGATGCCCGACGGGTGTGCGGCCTTGATGTTCAGTCGCCAAACCAATGCCGTCAATAGCGCGGGGCCTGCAACGCCTGCAGTTCCCGGTCCCGCTCTCGCCGAGGCCATTGCGCCAGCTCACGCACGCGGGCGTGGAACGCCGGCCAGTGACCCTCCGCCTGGGCAAACAGCGCCGCAAATGCCGGCACCCATCGCTGATACAGGCCAAACGGCAGCAAGCGGGCGTTGTTGATGGGTCCGGCTACCCAAGCGTCATACCGATGGTCGTTGGGCCAGTGCAGGTCACGCCATTGTTGGTATTGGACGCGGAACGCAGCAATTTCACGGTGTTTGCCTGCCGCCATGGTCGCTTCGTCCAGCCCGCTGGCATACAGCGTCTCCAGCCGCCCGCGCAGACTCAGCACCAACTGGGTAAAGCCCTCGTCCATTGCGTGCAGGTGATCATTCCGGGGTGGCAGTCCGCGCGATTGGCGCCACTGACGAAGCCCTTCGGTCTGCACAAAGGTCGCGAAGGATTCGTTGAACACGGTGTCGCCCTTCACGTAAACCAGCTGATGCGCCAGCTCATGGAAGATCATCCCAGCCAGCCCGTCATCGTCCTCGCGCAGCATGCTCGACAGGATCGGATCGGCAAACCAGCCCAGGGTCGAATACGCTGGTACGCCGCCGACCCATACGTCGTAACCCCCTGCCTGCAATCGTTCTGCATCGGCCCGGGCGGCGGACTCGCTGAACCACCCGCGGTAGGCAACACAGCCGGCCACCGGAAAACACTGCGGTACGGCATGCACCGAAAAGCGCGGCGTAGCGAACACATTCCACGCCACGTAGGGGCGGTCCAGCGCCACGTATCCGGTGTAGCTCCGGTTATCCGGCAGCGCCAGCCGCTGCGAGGCAAACCGGCGCGCTTGCTGCGCCTGCCGTAGCCGGGCCACGAGCCTGGCGTCCGTGGTCGGATCACGTAGTACCTTGTCCAGCGGCTGCCGATGCATGATCAGCGTGGCCTGTCCATGCACGGCCTGGGCGTAATAACGCACGCCGCTGCAGGCGCACGACACCAGTGCCAGCATCATGACCACAACGAGCCGCGCCATGGTCCTGCCGAATGCCGGCACCCCAGGCATCTCCGGTAAGGGCCGCAATGGTCAGTCGCGACGATCGCGATGGCGATCAGGGCGACGATCACGACCACGATCACGGTCGGCAGAATCCGGGCCACGCGCCTCCCGGCTGCGTGAACGCTCCCCGCCGGGACCGCGATAATCGTCACGACTGTCGCGATCACGCCTCGCACGCTGGTTGGTGTCGGGCCCCCGGCGCTGCCATTGGCCAGCGTGTTCGCGGTAGTCACGATGGCCGCGATAGTCATCGCGCCCACGACGCGGGTTGCTGTACCACACGCTGCTGACCCCTACGCTCACGCCGGGCGCATAGCAGCAACCGTAATACCCGCCACCGTAGTAGGGATCGTAGTAAGCCCCGCCATAGCCGCCATAGCCGCCATAGTAGGCAGGCGCCACATACGTCGCGCCGCCGTCACCGTAGTAGGCATCGCCACCCTGACCGGAGCCGCGCACGTAGCTGTAGCCCGGATCGTAATAACAGCCAGACAGGGCGGCTGCCGCGACGACCAAGACCAGACTGCTCAGCATGCGTTTCATGATCCGTCCCCGATTGGGAATGACAGACCCGACGTTAAGCCGCCCAGGTTGAACGCGGACTGAGCCGGCGGCGCACGAACGGCGCGCCAGCAATCCGACAGCCGCCGTCGTCGGCCGTCCAGCGCCTGCCAATAATCGGGAAGGTCAACCCTTGCGCTTGCTCTGCGCGCCGCGCTGAGGAGCCAACACGCGCCCATCCGAGCCTCCGGCGTCGGCCGAACGCCCCGGTGATGGCTGCTGCGCCGCGGCACCGGCTGCCGGCACACTGGTCTGCGCGCCAGGCCAGGCAGGTCCCTTGCTCACCCTTTTCTTCTTGGCCTGAAGCAAGGCCTGGATTTGTGCCACCGCATCTTCCTGGCTGATATGCGGAACCAGGTCGCCGGTGCGCGGGCGCTTGCGCGCCGCCGGCCTGTTCGCGAGTGCAGCGGCACGGATGACCGATTTCCGGTTCGTTGGCTGCTTCGCGGCGGGCTTCTTGGCGGCGACCTTGCTCGTACCCGGCTTCGTCGTCGCAGCTTTCGTCACCACAGCCTTCTTCGGCACGGCTTTTCCGGTTGCAGGCTTCTTGACTGCAACCTTCTTGACAGCAGCCTGCTTGACCACAGCCTTCTTCACCGCAACTTTCCTTGGCGCCGTCTTCTTGGTGGCGGCCTTCTTCACCGCAACCTTTTTCGCTGCCACCTTGCCGACCGATGCCTTCCGCGGCGCAGTTTTTTTCGCACCGACTTTCTTCGCGGCCTTCTGCGGTGTCGCCGCTTTCTTGATCGTCGACTGGCGTGTCACAGGCTTCTTCGCGGCGATCTTGTCCGCCGGTGTTTTCCTTGAAGGCGCCTTCTTTGCCGCGGACTTCTTCGCAGCCGACTTGCGGGTCATAGCCATGCGTTCGCTCTCCTGCGGTGGTCGATGGTACGAGCCCAGTATGCACGCCCGGGCGACATCGGGCACGACGCAGCGCAGGAAGCATTCATCATTGCAGGCCCGGCTGCATCAGCGCGTTCAAGAAATGTGCCAATACCCGCGGCTCCACCAGCAAGGTAAACACCATGCCATACGCCGCGCCCCACAGGTGGGCACTGTGATTCACGTTGCCCTCCCCGCGGCGGTCCATATAGATCGAGTAGGCGGTGTAGAGCACCGCGTAGACGATTGCCGGCATCGGTATCACGAGCACGATGATCTGCGACCAGGGTGCCAGCAGGACGAACGAAAACAGCACGGCGGACACCGCACCCGATGCACCCAGGCTCCGGTAATTCGGATTGCCGCGATTCTTCAGGTAGGTTGGCAGGATCGAGATAACCAGGCCGCCTATGTAAAACAGCGCAAAACCCAGCACGCCCAGCCGCGCAGTGTAGAAGCCCTCCATCACCCTGCCAAAGAAGAACAGCGTGATCATGTTGAACAGCAGGTGCCCGAAATCGGCATGGATGACGCCGTAGGTCACCAGACGATGGTATTCGCGCTGACCCGTGATCGCGGGCGGCCACAGAATCAGGTCGTTCAGCAGTCGGCTGTTCTTGAATGCCATGAACGAGACGATGCAGGTGATGGCAATGATGATCAGGGTAATCGGCATGGAGGGCCTGGCGTCCGGCAGCAAAAGTGCACATCTTGGGACTGCGATCGCGGCTTGTCGAATCAGCAAGCGTCCCGCCGACAGGAGGGCTACTTTCAGCACGACGCGACGTCCGCGTTCAGCTTGGCACTGCCTTGATGTGCTGCCGGCGGCTATCATTCGCCGCTTTACGCTGCAGCAACAGCCCGATGGAAGTCATGACGCCGCTTCGTTACCTTCACCTCGACGTCTTTGCCGCCACCCGCGGCGGCGGCAATCACCTGGGCGTGGTTATTGGCGCCGAAATGTGGCGCACCGAATCCATGCAGCGCTTCGCGCGCTGGACCGCCCTGGTGGAGACCACGTTCCTGTTGCCGCCGACCACAGCCGAAGCCAGCTATCGCGTGCGGATCTTCACGCCAGACCGGGAAATCCCGTTCGCCGGCCACCCCAGCATTGGCAGCGCGCACGCTGCACTCGAATGCGGCTTGGCGCAGGCGCGCGACGGTCTGCTGTGGCAGGAGTGCGGCGCCGGCGTACTGCCAATCCGTGTCGAGGGCAATGACGGCGGCCGTGAGCTACTGTTGCAGTCCCCCGGCGAACGCGTGCTGGCCACCGGGCTTGATGCCCATCCGCAGCTGGCGGCGACGCTGGCCGGAGTGCCGCGTGGCGCGCTGCCGCCCGCCCTGGTCGACGGCGGCCGACGCTGGTGGCTGGCTGAGCTGATCGACGAGGCCAGCCTGCGCGCATGGCGGCCCGACCATGCGGCCATCGCCGCCCTGGCGCAAGCCAGCGACAGTATGGGGTTGTGCGCCTTTGCCCGCAGCAGCCACCCCGATTACCAGTTGGTGGTGCGCGCCTTCCCGGCCGGCGTGGGCATCGTCGAAGATCCCGCCTCGGGCGCCGCCAACGGTCTGATCGCCGCCTACATCGCCCACGCCGAACCGCACGGGCCGCTGGCGCGCGGCTACCGGGTCAGCCAGGGCCGCGAGATCGGCCACGATGCGCGACTGACCGTGCACATTGACGGCGGCACGACCTGGGTCGGCGGGCGCAGTCATACCGTGATTGACGGCAGTCTGACCTGGGTACCGTGATGACGTCAGCTGCCCGGCCGGAACACCCGGCGCAACCGCAACCCGCCCTCTTCGGAACCTCGACCGGCTAAGCTCGTCACATCCTGAACTGCCGGGAGAGCCTGATCGTGTTCCATCCGCTGCAATCGATTGGCCGTGCACTGGCCCGGTTTCTGTCAAAACCGCGCCCGGTGGAAATGCATTTCAGCACGTCGGGCTTTCACCTGCTGAAGGCGGCGATGAGGCCCGGCGACGTGCTGCTGGTCGAAGGCAGCAGTCGCTTCAGCACGGCGATCAAGTACCTGACCCAGTCGAGCTGGTCGCATTCGGCGCTGTATGTCGGCGATGCGCTGCACGCAGCACAGCCACACCTGGGCACGCACGTGCTGATCGAAGCCGACGTGGTCGACGGCGTGCGCGCCCTGCCACTGGCGAGCTATCGCGGCGCGCACGCGCGTATTTGCCGTCCAGTTGGCCTTGACCGCGACGAGATCGCGCGCGTGATCGGCCATGCCGTCGGCCGTCTGGGCCAGCGTTATGACATGCGTAACGTGCTCGATCTGCTGCGCTACCTTTTGCCTACCCCGCCGGTGCCCGGGCGCTGGCGTCGACGGATGCTGGCACTGGGCGGTGGTGAGCCGACCGAGGCAATCTGTTCATCGCTGATCGCGGCGGCATTCCACAGCGTGCGCTATCCGATCCTGCCCACGGTCGATCGCGATTGCCGCAAGTTGCGCGGCACGCGCGCCGCCCGCAAGGAAATCCTGCACATCCGCAATTCGAAACTGTTCACCCCGCGCGACTTCGACATCTCGCCCTACTTTCGCATCGTCAAGCCGCTGCTTGAACGCGGCTTCGACCCGCACCGGGTGTCCTGGGCGCCAGGCGCGCTGGAAGCCCTGGACGGATCATCGGCAACGCCACGGCTGGCGCCACCGTGCTGAGCGGTGTCGCGGGCCGGAGCGGCCAGCGATCGAACTGCTACGCCACTTCGCCCGCCGCCCGCCCCGATGCCCAGGCCCACTGGAAGTTGTAGCCGCCCAGCCAGCCGGTGACGTCGACCACCTCGCCGATGAAGTACAAGCCAGCCACAAGCCTGGACTGCATGGTGCTGGAGGAAAGGCCATCGGTATCCACCCCACCCAGAGTAACCTCGGCGGTGCGATAGCCCTCGGTACCACTGGCGGTGACCGGCCACGCACTGAGTTGATCCCCGATCCGGGCCAACTCGGTTTCGCGGTACTGGCGCATCGGCCGACTCTCGAACCACTGCTCGCACAAGCGCTGCGCCAACCGCTTGGGCAGTGCTTCGCCCAGCACGGTTTTCAGTTCCGCCAGCGGGCGCGCACGGCGTTGTTCGATCAGCCACACGCCCGCATCCATGCCCGGCAGCAAGTCGATGCGCAAGTCGTCGCCCGGATTCCAATACGACGATATCTGCAGGATCGCCGGCCCGCTGAGTCCCCGATGGGTGAACAGCAGGCCCGCGCGAAAGCCCTGTCTGCCGACAGTCGCCTCCACCGCGGCCAGCGCCACACCGGCGAGATCCTGATAGTGCTGTTGATGCTTGCCGCTCAAGGTGAGAGGCACCAGGCCCGCCCGGGTCGGCAGCACCTGGTGGCCAAACTGACGGGCCAGGTCGTAACCGAAGCCGCTGGCGCCCATGCTGGGGATCGACAGCCCGCCGCTGGCCACCACCAGCGACTGCGCATGCACCTCGCCTCGATCAGTTTGCACGCTGAAACCTTCCGACAAGCGGAGCACGCGCTGCACGCCGCAACTCGCCTCCACGCTCACGCCCGCGGCTGCGCACTCATCCAGCAGCATGCGCACGATCTGTTTCGACGAGTCGTCGCAAAACAGCTGACCCAGTTCCTTCTCGTGATACGCGATACGGTGCTTCTCGACCAGGGCAATGAAGTCCGCTGGCGTATAGCGGGCCAGCGCCGACTTGGCAAAATGCGGGTTGCCGGAAAGGAAGTTGGCCGGCGTCACACCCAGGTTGGTGAAATTGCAGCGCCCGCCACCCGACATCAGGATCTTCTTGCCCACTTTGTTGGCATGGTCGACAACCAGCACGCGCCGCCCACGCGCTCCCGCGGTGATCGCGCACATCAGGCCGGCGGCGCCGGCACCCACGATCAACACGTCGACTTTCACGAAACGGCATCCTCGCACCGGCTGGGGTCGCGCATTATCGCCCAGCCGCATGGCTTACACTCGAGACTGGCCCTGAAGGGAGAATGCATGATGCCGTCCTTTGACGTGGTTTCCGAAGTCGACAAGCACGAGTTGACCAATGCCGTGGACCAGGCCAACCGCGAATTGGCCAACCGTTTTGACTTCAAGGGCCAGGATGCCTCGTACACGCTGGATGAATTCGTGATCACCCAGGCCGCGCCAAGCGAGTTCCAGCTGCAGCAGATGCTGGACATCCTGCGCGGGCGGCTGGTGGCGCGCAAGATTGATATCCGCGCACTGGATGCCGGTGAGCCGGAAACCAACCTCGGCGGATCGCGGCAGAAGATCACGGTGAAACAGGGCATCGAACAGCCGATCGCGAAAAAACTGGTGGCCGAGCTGAAGGCGTCCAAACTCAAAGTCGAGGCGCAGATCAACGGTGACAAACTGCGCGTGACCGGCAAGAAGCGCGACGACCTGCAGGCAGCGATGGCACTGCTGCGCAAGTCCGAGGTGGAGCTGCCGCTGCAGTTCGACAACTTCCGCGACTGAGCCCACACGCGCCATGCTCGGAGCCGGACCACGCCTTCGACCGGCGCTCCATTACCGTTTCGACAACAGTCGCCCACCCATCGCTGCGTTGACCGCCACCACGATCGCCACCGCCGCCGCATGGGTCAGCAGATCGGTGGCCGCCGCGTCGTAGGCGTGGCCAATTTCCAACAGGCTGGCTGACGCCGCGGCGCTCGCCAGGCCAATCATCACGGCGCCAAGCACCGGCCGCAGCAGGCAGGCCCGACGCAACATCACGATCAGCAGCGCGGACAGCGGCAGCGAGAATCCGATGATGAACACCATGCAATCGGCCGACTGAGGCAGGTTGGCGATGCTGGTATCGGGTGCGACCCAGGTGCGCAGGCAACCCAGCCCACTGGCGCCGATCCAGAGCAAAGCTCCCGGCAGCGGCAACCAGGCCCACGCGGCGCGGCGACCAGGCACGCCGAGGCTGAACGCTGCCCACGCGGCGCCGATGGCAGTAAACGCCGCGCCGAGCGCGGCCCAGGCCAGGTCCGGTGTTCCACTCAAGCGCTCCAGCATGCCGCCGGCACCAAAATGCGCCAGCAATGCCGCGGCCATAACCGCCACCACCGCCAACCAGCTGGCCGCGCGCAGCCACGGTGGCAACAATCGGCGCACCGGCACCAAGCCGGTAGCGAGTCGACCAATCAATGCCTCATTCGATGGCAATTCGGACATGGCTCAAGGTTCCCCATGGAGGTGCCGGCGCAACGCCTTCAGCGCGCGATGCAGGCTTACCTTCAGCGCGCCAGTGCGTCGACCAGTCAGCGCCGCCGCCTCGTCGAGCGAGTGTTCGCGCAGCCCGAGTTGCTCCACCGCCTCACGCTGGCGGGGAGGCAGCTGCTGGATGGCGTCGTGCAAGGTCCGTGCACGCTGCTCGCTTTCGGCCGCGGCGCTGGCATCGTGGAATGCCGAATGATTGTCGACCGCCTGCTCGTCGTGCAGCTCGCGGCGACCGCGGCGACCGTCGGTGCGCAGCGCGTCGATCGCACGCCGGGTCGCGATCGCATGGAGCCAGGCGTCATAAGACCTGCTCGGATCGTAGGTGTGACGCACCCGATGAATAGTCAGCAAGGTCTCCTGCACCACGTCATCGAGATGATCCATGGCCACGCCGCGCCGCCGGGCCGCCGCGCGAATGAGGGGTACGGAATCGGCCAGCAGCCTTTCGTAGGCGCGGCCGTCGCCGGCCTGTGCAGCCGCCATCCAGGCCGCCCGACGCTGATCGGGCGTTGCCGTGCTGCTGGCAGCGGCGGATTTGGCTGACACCATCCGGGCCGGACCCGTCCCAGGGGAAGATCCGTTATCTAGACCCATGCAGGTAGTGGCGGTCAAGGCCTGCGACATTTCCGAACCGGGTACCCACTGACAGAGTGGGAGTCCCCGGAGTATTCGCTGCAATGAGGCCGCCGGTTACACGATACGAGTCTCGTCACGGCAGCCCAGTCTGGGCTGGCAAACCGGAATTTCGCACGCCACTGCCGGTTCCACTTGGAATCGTGCCGCGGCAACGTCATCCTGTCGGCGTCGGCAGCCGATGCCGACGTGTCCCGGAGGTTGCCATGAGCGAGCCCATTGCCATCCCCTGCCCGCACTGCGGTGCGCTCAACCGCGTGCCGGCCGGGCGGACTGATGATCACCCCATCTGCGGTCGCTGCAAGCAGGCATTGTTCGAAGGCCACCCGACCGAACTGACCGTAACAAACTTTGATGCGGTCACCGCCCGCGGCGATCTGCCGGTGCTGGTGGACTTCTGGGCACCCTGGTGCGGGCCCTGCCTCGGCTTCGCGCCCGTTTTTGTGCAGGCGGCGAGCGAATACGAGCCACGATTGCGCTTGGCCAAGCTCGACACCGAGGCCAATCCACAACTGGCTGAGCGCTTTCAGATCCGCAGTATTCCCACCCTCATCCTGTTCAAGCAGGGGCGTGAAACGGCGCGGCAGTCCGGCGCCCTGAACGGGGCGCAATTGCGGCAGTTCATTGCCGGCGCCCTGTAGCCTGCCGGGGCCGCGCGGCGAAACCCACTTTCGCCCAAGCCTCAGCCACAGCCACCCCTGACTTTGCGCACACCCATGCCGACGCGCCACTGGTTAAGCTGACGGCTTTCATCGGCGAGGAAAAACCGTGCACAAGTCCCTGCAATCCTCCTTGGTGGTGGCATCGCTGCTGCTCGGGTTCAATGTGGGCCCACTCTCCGCTGCGGAGACGCCCAAGGCCACGGTCGCCGAAGCCAGCGACAGTCACCGGCTGCAGCTGCAGCTGCCGCCGCTGCCCGCCGACGCCCACGTGAGCCAGTCGGCCTCGGTCGGCGGCCGCACGCTCAAGTACACGGTCACCGTCGGTTCGCTGCCGGTGCGCGACGACAAGGGCAAGACCACCGGCGAAGTGGTGTTCACCGCCTACACCATGCCCGGCAAGGACCGACCGGTCACCTTCGCGCTCAACGGCGGCCCTGGCGCCTCATCGGTCTACCTGAACCTGGGCGCGATCGGGCCCAAGCGCGTGAAATTCGGGGCCGAAGGCGACAGCCCATCGGCCCCGGCCACGCTGGCCGACAATCCGGGCACCTGGCTCGGCTTCACCGACCTGGTCTTCATCGACCCGATCGGCACCGGCTACAGTCGTGCCCTGGTCGACGACAAGGCCGCGACTACCCAGTTCTACAGCACCAACAGCGACATCACCTACCTGTCGCGCATCGTCTACGACTGGCTGGTCAAGAACGGTCGGATGACCTCGCCCAAGTATCTGGTCGGCGAAAGCTACGGCGGCTTCCGCGGCCCGCGCATCACCGAATACCTGCAGACCCGGCTCGGGGTGGCAATGAACGGCATGGTGCTGCTGTCACCCTACCTCGACCCGGCCGCATACGACGACGAGAATGTATCGCCGCTGCCGTGGATGCTGACCCTGCCGTCGATTGCCGCCGCGCATCTGGAGCGCGAGCACAAGCTCAGCGCCCAGGCAATGGCGCCGATCATCGAATACACCCGTGGCGAATACGCCAGCGACCTGATGCGCGGCCGCTCGGATCCGCACGCGACCGATCGCGTGATCAAGAAGGTCACCGAGCTGACCGGGCTCGACCCAATCTTCGTCAAGCGCTCCGGTGGGCGCATCGAAACCCAGGCCTACCTGCGCGAGGTGTACCGGGCCGAGGGGCGTCTGGGCAGCCGGTACGACTCCAACGTCACCGCGTGGGACCCGTTCCCCTACGCGCCGCGCCAGCAGACCGGCGACCCGATCCTCAACGGCATCATCGCGCCGACGACCACGGCCATGGTCGATTTCGTGACCCGCATCGTGGGCTGGAAAGTCGACGCCCGCTACAACGCTCTCAGCTACGAGGTCGGTTCGCTGTGGCATCGGGACGACGACGCCCGCACCGGCTCCGTGGCGCAGCTGCGCAAGGCAGTCGCCAACGACCCCGGGCTGCGCGTGCTGATCACGCATGGTTGGGACGATTTGTCCACTCCGTTCATGGCCTCGGTGCTGATCGTCGACCAGATGCCGGCCATGGGCGATCCGAGCCGGGTGCAGCTGAAGAACTACCCCGGCGGTCACATGTTCTACTCGCGGCCGGACAGTCAGGCGGCATTGACCGAGGACGTGCGGGCACTCTACGGGGCCAGGTGATTCCTGGCTGCTGCCGGCCGGGGATCAGTGCGCCGCGGCCCCGGCACGCACCAGGTATTGCACGCTGAAGGCCTGCTGCGAGTCGGTCCAGACACGGCGAACCGTCAAGCCGGCCTTGGCGGCCAGCGCGGCGAAGTCCTCCAGCGAGTATTTGCAGCTGTACTCGACCTGGACCGCCTCGCCGATGCGGAAAAACACGCTGGTGTCACCCACCATGACCCGCTGGCCCTCGTTGCTGACGATTTGCGTCTCGACGCGCCCGGCCAACGGGTTGTAACGCGCGCGGTGGCTGAACGCCGACAACTCGAAGTTGCTGCCGATGTCGCGATTGAGCCGGGCCAGCATGTTCAGGGTGAAGGCGGCGGTAACCCCCGCCCCGTCGTTGTAGGCCGCCTCGATCACCGCCGGATCCTTCTTCAGGTCCACGCCGATCAGGATGCCGCCCGCCTCGCCCATCTCCTTGCGCATCTTCCGCAGCAACTCGACTGCGTCGCGACTTTCAAAATTGCCAATCGTGGATCCGGGAAAATAGAGCACGGTGCGCCGCGGGGCGCGCGGTGGAATCGGCAGCCGCAGGGGCTTGCTGAAATCCGCACACAACGGCTGCAACGGCAACCCGGGAAACTCCTCGGCCAACCGTGCCACGCTCCGCCGCAACGGTTCGTGCGATATTTCCACCGGCACGTAGCTGACGGGCCGATGCATGTGCTTGAGCAGCAGGCGTGTCTTCAGCCCGCTGCCGCTGCCGTACTCGACCAGACGGACGTCGTCACCCAACTCGTCGCCGATACTGGCGGCATGCTGTTCCATCAGCGCCATCTCGCAGCGGGTGAGGTAGTACTCGGGCTGCTCACAGATGCGTTCGAACAGCGCCGAGCCGCGCTCGTCGTAGAACAACCACGACGGCAGCCGCTTGGGCTTGGCAGCCAGGCCACGCTGGGCGACTTCCAGCAGGTCGTGTGAGGAGGGATGACAGTCGGCGTCACTGAAGTCAAAAGGTTGCACACTACTCATCGGTCCTGTCCCAGTCGCAGCCCGGCAAATTGCCAGCGGGCTTGGGGTGGAAAGAAGTTGCGGTAGCTGGCACGAATGTGATCGCGCGGTGTCACGCAGGAACCGCCACGCAACACCCACTGCCCGCACATGAATTTGCCGTTGTATTCGCCCAGCGAGCCGGGTAGCGGCCGAAAGCCGGGGTAATTGACATACGGCGACGCGGTCCACTCCCACACGTCGCCATAAAGTTGCAGCAAGTCGGCATCGCCGCTGGCCGCACGCGGCAGGAAATGCCCGTCATCCTGAAGATTGCCTTCGACCGGCACGTCCTGGGCTGCCGCTTCCCATTCCGCCTCGGTCGGCAGCCGCGCACCCGCCCAACGGGCGAACGCGTCCGCTTCGTAATAGCTCACATGACAGACGGGTTCGCCTGGCGCGAGCGCCCGTATGCCGGCCAGGGTGAACTCGCTGGCCAGATCATCCTGCCAGTAGATCGGATGTTGCCAGTCCTCGCGCTGCACCGTGGCCCAGCCGTCGGACAACCACAACCCAGGCTCGCGGTAACCCCCCTCGCGGACGAAGGCAAGAAACTCGGCGTTGGTCACCAGCCGATTGGCCAAGGCGTGCGGCTGCAACAGGGTCCGGTGGCGGGGCGTCTCGTTGTCAAACGCGAACCCGTCTCCGCGGTGACCGATCTCGACAACGCCCTCGCGGCCATCACGAAACTTCAGCGGCACCGTGTTCGAGTCGCCGGGCGAGCTCACCGCAGCCCGGTAGGCCGGGCGCAACGGATTGCACCAGAACGCATGCTTGATATCGGTCAGCAGCAGCTCCTGGTGCTGCTGTTCGTGATGCAGGCCAAGCTCGACCAGTTCAGGCAATTGGGCATCGTCATTGCGGGCCAGCAACTCGCACACGGCATCGTCGATACGACGCCGGTAGTCACGCACCTCGTCCACGGATGGCCGGGACAACAATCCGCGCTGGGGCCGCGCATGCATCGGGCCGACCGATTGATAGTACGAATTGAACAGATACAGCCACGCCGGGTTGCGTGGCCGGTACGCCGGGTCACGGCCCAGCACGAACTGCTCGAAAAACCAGCTGGTGTGTGCCAGATGCCATTTGCCCGGACTGGCATCAGGCATCGACTGCAACTGCAGGTCTTCGGCGGTGAGTCCGGCGCACAACTGCATGGTGCGCTGCCGCACCTGAAGGAACCGGGTGGCAAGGCCCACCGGCAAAGACGTCTCGCAGGCCATTACCGCCGCGCCCCCGTCACCCGCAACGGGGCCGCGGCGCGGAGCAGGTCGCGTGGTTTGGCACTGAAACGCATGTCATCCAGCATGCCGCGTTATCCGTTCACTTCTTGTGATATCGGGATCGAGCATACTGAGCCTACGAGTTCTGGCACCTACTTGCATTCGACCCGCTCAAACAATCGCGACATGCGTTTTACCACGGACAACGAGAGGTGACGATCATGAGAACGACTCTGCTCATCGTGCTGCTGGCCATGGGTGTGGGCACAGGCGCTGCTCACGCCGATGACAAGATGCCCGCCCGCACGCCGCTGGCTGCTGGCGACTGCATCAACATCACGCAGATCAATGAATGGTATGTGGTCGATGCGAAGACGGCGATTGTGCGCACCGGACCGAAGCGTTACCTGGTGAAACTGCAGAACAGCTGTCCACGGCTTGGCACGCCGCCGCCCGGCCTGATGTTCCGGGCCAATCCGTCCAACCTTGCAGTGAACAATGGACGCATATGCGGCGAGGCTGGTGAGACGGTCCATTCGCTCAACCAGCCACCATGCGCCATTGAATCGGTCAGCCTGATAGGCAAGACCCGCTTCGACAAGCTGGCCGCTCACGCACTGCATCATGGAACCGCGGCCGAGCGGCCAACCACCGCGCCCACCCACTGAGCGCTGATGCGGCGCATGCATGAATGCAGCAGGGCCCGGACATGCCGGGCCCTGCTGATTTGTCTGGAACGACCGGGCGTTGAGGCTCAGTCGTCGTCATCGTCGTAACCATCATCGCGGACATAACGGGTGACATACGGATCATCGTACACAACCGTGCGCGTCTCCACGACGCGACGGCGCACTACCGGCG
Organism: Rhodanobacter sp.; assembly: GCA_036563155.1. GTDB lineage: Bacteria > Pseudomonadota > Gammaproteobacteria > Xanthomonadales > Rhodanobacteraceae > Rhodanobacter. Next base: position 162,480 of record DATCMT010000012.1, on the reverse strand, counting down.
CGCTCTCGTAGATCACCGTGCGCGGCCGCGTGTAGACCACGGGGGGATAGTAGTAGACCGGTGCCGGGCGCAGCGCATTGTCGACCAGCCCGATCACCGCGCCAGTGACGATCGCCCCGGCAATCCACTGCCCACCACTCCAGTGACCACCACGCCTGGCGTAACCGTAATGGCCGTGGTGCCCGCCGTGATAACCGCCGTAGTAGCCACCGTATGGACCACCGTGCCCGTAGCGATGGCCGTGGTCACGTGCCGACACGCCGAACGACATGGCCAGGGCCACGACGAAAGCCAGGCTGAGAGCCGCCAGCTTTCCCGCGCCACCCAATCCCGCACCGCTGAGACGTCGAATCATGGTCGTCCTCCGTTGTACGCAGTCGATGCTGGGCGGAGCACGCTTAATCCGGACTGAAGGATTCAGCTCTTGATGTGTGCTGTATCCCACGGGTTGGCGGCTGCCTCGGCCTTGCGGCGCCGCAACAGCCAGCAACCATGAATATCGGCGCGGCGGGCAAAGTCGAACGGAATACTGGGCGTCGTCCAGTCCTCGATCTCGAAGTGCGCCTCCAGCCCTTCCCGATCAAGCTTGAAGCGCCGGAAATTGTTGGAGAACACAATCACCCCGTCACGGGTCAACCGCGCATTACAGGCCTCGAGCAACTTCACGTGATCGCGCTGCACGTCGAAGTCCTCGGCGCGCTTGGAGTTGGAAAACGTGGGCGGGTCGACAAAAATCAGCCCGTAGTGGCCGCGATCGCGCTGCAGGAATTCCAGCGCATCAAATTGCATCAACCGATGGCTGCTGCCACTGAAACCATTGAGCACCAGATTGCGTGAGGCCCACTCCAGATAGGTTGCCGACAAGTCCACACTGGTGGTTTCCAGCGCACCGCCGGCAGCCGCGTAGACGCTCGCGGTGGCCGTGTACGCGAACAGGTTCAGGAAGCACTTGCCACCAGCCAGGTCGCGCACTTTTGCGCGCACGCTGCGATGATCGAGGAACAGGCCGGTATCAAGGTAATCAGTGAGATTGACCAGGAAGTTCAGGCCGCCTTCCTCGACCTCGATGAACTCGTTGCGCTGGTCCAGCTGGCCGTACTTGGAACCGCCCTTGCCGCGTTCGCGGGTCTTGATTGCGATGCGTTCGCGCGGCACCTCGAGCACCTCACCGGCCACACGGGCGATTTCGCGCAGGCGCAACCGCGCCACGTCGGCGGGCACGTCGGCGGGCGCGCGGTACTCCTGGACATGCAGGTGCTCGTCGCCGCGGGTGTCGCCGTAGACGTCGATCGCCGCGGCGTACTCAGGAAGATCCTGATCGTATGCGCGCCAGCAGTGGATACCTTCCCGGGTCAATCGTTTGCGCAAATGCCGGACGTTCTTTTCCAGGCGATTCTTCAACATCTGCGCGCCGGCCGACAGCGGTTTGGGCTCTCGCGGTTTGTCATCGCGCTGCTTCAGATCGAATGTCAGCAGCACCGTTTCCAGCGCGCCGTTGTACAGCACGTAGCGCTTGTCCGCGTGCAACTGCATGGCACGGCCCAGCTCCACGTCACCGGCAAGTACCGCCGCGTGCCACCCGGTGAAACGATGGCGCAGCGTGTCGCCCAGGGCGCGATACAGTTTCGGCATCTCGGCGCGATCGCCCAACCGCTCGCCATACGGCGGATTGGTGATAACCAGGCCGGTGTCGACTCCGGGCGGCGGCGTGGCATGGGCCACTTCCTGCTTGTCCAGGGTGAAGAATCCGGCCACGCCGGCTTCCTGCGCGTTGCGCTTCGATATCTGCACCATGCGCGGGTCGATGTCGCTGCCGAAAAACGCGCTGCGCAAGCCCCGCAGACCGGTCTCCGCGCGCTTGTTGGCCTCGTCCAGCAAGCCACGCCACAGCGCGATATCGTGTTGCTGCCAGCCGAGGAAGCCGAAGTATTCGCGACGCAAACCCGGCGCCACGTCGGCCGCCATCAACGCGCCCTCGATCAGCAGGGTGCCCGAGCCGCACATCGGGTCGACCAGGACGCCACCGGCGGCATAAATTTCCGGCCAGCGCGCACGCAGCAGCATCGCTACGGCGAGGTTTTCCTTCAGCGGCGCCTCGCCCTGGACCTCTCGCCAGCCGCGCCGATGCAGCGGTGAGCCGGCCAGATCCAGCGACACGGTGGCGCGGTCGCGGCGCAGGCGCAGATTGATGCGGATGTCCGGTTCATCGGTGTCGATGTCGGGACGCGAACCATCGCGCTGGCGAAACTGGTCGACCACCGCGTCCTTGGTCCGCAAGCCAATGAACTGGCTGTGGTTGAGCTTGCTCATCGCGGTGCCCGCATCCACCGCGAAGGTGGCGTGGGTAGCCAGGTGCCGGCTCCAGTCGATGTCCTGGACTCCCCGGTACAACGCATCGTCGTCAGCCGCCCCGAACTCGGCCAAGGGCAACAGGATGCGACTGGCCAGGCGCGACCACAGGCAGGCCCGATACGCGGTTTCCAGCGTGCCGGTGAAGTGGGCACCTGCCAAAGCCTCGCGCACGTCGCTGGCGCCGAGGGCGACCAATTCATCACGCAACAGGTATTCCATGCCTTTGGGGCAGGTGGCGAAGAAGGCGCCGGACGTAATTGCACTCATTCGGCGGCACCCCATTGATCGAGCATCAGGCTGAACTGGACAACCAGCTGGTCCATGCTGGCACCCAGACGATGATCGTCGTCCAGCACCAGCAGGGGGAGACGACGACGCGCCGCCACCGCCTGTACGCTGGCCAGTGGACAAACGTCATCGCGCCAGCCATGAATCAACATGGTCGGCACCTGGTCGCGAAGGTCGAACGGCCGCGCATAGCCAGGGATGTTGCCCGGCGTAGCGAGCAGGAACAGGCCAGCCACGGGCACATCGAGCGAAACCAGACCGCTGACGAAGGCCCCCATGCTGGAGCCAACCAGCAAGGGCGGCGAATCAAGCGCCTCGATCGTGGCGCGCAGGCGGGCGATCCGTGGTGCCACCGAGCCGGCATAGCCCCTGGCGTCATCGCTGCTGTAATCCGGTCGTTGCGTGCGCCATCCGCGCGACTCGGCCAGCGCGGCCAACGCACTGACCTTGGTGGCGTCAGGGCTGGCGCCCGAGCCGTGCGAAAGGATGATCTGGCCGCGCATGACGCGTCTCCACGGAACTGCTGAAAGCAAGACGCGCATGGTAACAGGCGGCGTTTCCACCGAGGCCGCGCGACATGCCAAACTGCCGCGCATGAGCCTGACCATCCACGACCATCCCCTGCCTTACGTCGCAGCCCTGCCCGAGCGCGCCGCCGACGCGGTGCGGCGGGTGGTGATCCATTGCACCGAGCTACCCGACCTCGCCACCGCGCGCCAGTACGGCGAGAAGGTCCTGCACGCCCGGGGCACCGGCAACAGCGGTCATTACTACATCGATCGCGACGGCGCTGTTTATCGCTACGTCCCGGGCACACGGGTGGCCAATCACGTGCGTGGTCACAACCCGGACTCGATCGGCATCGAGCTGGTCAACCTGGGGCGATACCCGGACTGGTGGGACTCGCGCCAGCAGCAGATGACGGAGCCCTACCCCGATGTGCAGGTCCAGACGCTGCTCAACTTGCTTGAACACTTGCAGCAGGTGTTCCCCAATCTGCACCGGATCGCCGGCCACGAAGAACTGGACACGGCCCTGATTCCCGCCAGTGACGACCCGGCACGGCTGGTGCGGCGCAAGCTCGATCCAGGGCCGCTGTTTCCCTGGGCGGCCGTACTGCAAAGCAGCGGCCTGGCCCGGGACGAAGCGCCATGACGTGCGGGCAATCACGCCTATAATTGCCGCTTCGTCGTCGCCAAGAGCCGCCCCATGACCCCAAACCACGTCAGCGAACTGATCGAGTTGCTGCAACTCGAGCAGCTGGAAGACAATCTGTTCCGTGGGCAGAGCCGCGACATTGGCACCCGCTTCGTCTTCGGCGGCCAGGTGCTGGGCCAGGCGCTGGCAGCGGCGCAGCGAACGGTCGATCCCTTGCGTGAAGCCCATTCGCTGCATGCGTACTTTCTCCGCGCCGGCGATATCGAGGCACCCATCGTCTACAACGTGGAGCGCACTCGCGACGGCGGCACGTTTTCGTCGCGTCGGGTCGTGGCAATCCAGCACGGCCAACCGATTCTCAACGGCTCGGTCTCGTTCCAGACCCCTGAACAGGGAGTGGAACACCAGACTTCGATGCCCGAGGTTCCAGCCCCGGAAGACATTGACCCGATGTCGCCCCTGCCCCCGGGCGAGCTGGCGCGACTGCCGGTGAAGCTGCAGCGCTGGATGGGCATCGACGGCCCATTCGAGTTTCGTCAGGTCTGGCCCCGCGATGAACGCCATCCAGCCAAGCGACCGCCGTTCCAGCACATCTGGTTCAAGCTGACATCACCCATCGACGATCTGGCGATCCTGCATCGCACCCTGCTGGCCTATGCGTCGGACTTTCACCTGATTGGCACGGCCACCTTGCCCCACGGCATTTCCTACCTCACCCACAACGTGCAGATGGCCAGCCTGGATCACGCATTGTGGTTCCACCGTCCGTTCCGGGTCGACGAGTGGTTGTTGTATTCGTTTGACAGCCCCACGGCACAGGGTGGCCGCGGACTGGCCCGCGGGCAGATCTTCAGCCGCGACGGCCGACTGGTCGCCTCCAGCGCGCAGGAAGGCCTGATCCGGGTCCGTCGTGACTGAACCTGGCCGCATGCGGATCACGTAGACTCTCAGCATGCGCCAGATCTATACCTCACCCCGCTGGGAAAACATCGACGCCGTCGTCGCCTTGATGGCCGAACACGGCATCGAAGCCACCGTGACCAACCGCTCCAACTACAACCGGCCGACGTGGCAGCGCTTCAGCTACACACAACAACGCGGCGATCGCAGCAGCTGGGGTCAGGTGTGGATCACCCGGGCCGACGACTACACCAAGGCACGCCAACTGCTGCGCGACATCGGGATTGAACCGGTGGTCCGCTACGGTGAGGAGCTGGCGGCGGCGCGCAACCCCACGCCAGCGGACCGGCGGGCACACACGGTCGCCCGGGTCCGCCGCATTATCCTGCTGGTGATCATGGGTGTCGTGGCACTGGCGCTGCTGCGCTTCATGTACTGACGGCCGGCCGGGCAGGTGCGGGGACAGCGGCAGCAGCATAGAATCGGGCCATGCGCCGCTCCGACCAAGTCCGCCTGTTCCAGACGCTGCCCCACGCCTGCGGCTACTACGCGGACCGTACGGCGCAGAACCTGGTGCTGGATCCGGCCGCACCCAACCTCGACCAATTGTACGGGCCTGCGCTGGAGCGCGGCTTTCGCCGGGCCGGCGGCCACCTGTATTTCCCCAACTGCGCGCGATGCCGCGCCTGCACGCCCTGTCGCATCGACGTGGCGAATTTCCAACCCGACCGGGCCCAGCGGCGCTGCCTCACGCGCAATGCCGATATCGTGCTCACCGAATGCATTCCTGGATACAACCGCGAACGCCACTCGCTGTACGAACGCTATCTGCACAGCCGCCACCCCGGTGGCGGCATGGACGACGCCGAAGCCAGCGATTTCCGCCGGTTCCTCACCGCGCCGTGGAGCCCTACCCTGTTCATGGAGATGCGCCTCGGCGAACAGCTGCTCGCCCTCGCGGTGACCGACATCTGCCTGAACGGCATTTCGGCCGTCTATACCTTTTACGAGCCGCTCGAGACAACGCGCAGCCTGGGCACGTTCGCGATCCTGCAGCAGGTGGCGCTGGCCCGACGTCGCGGCATTCCGTGGCTGTATCTTGGCTTCTGGATCGACGGCCACCCGAAGATGGATTACAAGCGCCGCTTCAAGCCGCTGCAGATTCGCACGGCTGAAGGCTGGAAACCGATGGCCTGACCGTCATTCCGCGCGGGTACCCGGTGGCGTCGACGCCTGTGGGTACGGAAACAGCTTCTCCAGCGGCACCGACAATCCGTCATCACCCACTACGCGGCAATGGCTGCGGTTGAGCTGGCGCGGCTCGCTGACACCGCAGCTGTGGGCAATGATGCCGACTTCGCGCATGACGTTCTTCGCGTAATGAAATACCCGCTCGCTCTTGTCGCCGACCACCAGTCCGCGCTGCAACTTCGGATTCTGCGTCGTGATGCCGGTGGGACAGGTATTGCGATTGCACTGCAGCGACTGGATGCAGCCCAGCGCAAACATGAAGCCGCGTGCCGAGTTGACGAAGTCGGTGCCGATCGACAGCGCCCAGGCCACGTCGTAGGCGGTGATGCACTTGCCGGAACAGATCACCCTGATGCGCTGGCGCAGGCCCTTGACGATCAGCATGTCGATCAAGGCCGGCAGCGCTTCGCGCAGAGGCAGGCCGACGCCCTCCATCAGCGTTTGCGGCGCCGCACCGGTACCGCCTTCGGAGCCATCGACGATGATGAAGTCCGGTGCGCTCTCGATGCCGCGCTTCCACACTTCATCGCACAACTCGCCAATCCATTCCAGACCGCCCAGCACAGCCTTGAAGCCCACCGGCTTGCCGGTCAGTTCGCGGATATGCGCGATGCTGTCCATCAGCTGGGAGACGCTGGCGATGTCGAGATGACGGTTGGGGCTTTGCGAATCCTCGCCAACCGGAATGCCGCGAATGGCAGCAATCTCGGCAGTGACTTTCGCACCGGGCAACAGACCACCCATGCCCGGCTTCGCCCCCTGGCCCAGCTTGATGCTGACCATCTTCACCTGCGGATGGGCGCAAATTGCCAGCAGCTTGCCGTCATCCAACTTGCCGTCGGCCGTGCGCACGCCGTACTTGGCCGTGCCAATTTCGAAAACGATGTCGCAACCGCCCTCGAGGTGGTACGGCGCCAGCCCGCCCTCGCCGGTATCCAGCCAGATCCCGGCCTTGGCCGCGCCGTGCGACAGCGCGCGCACTGCCGGCGCCGACAACGCACCAAAACTCATCGCGGATATGTTGAAAAACGCCGCGTGATGGTAGGGCTGGCGCGCATATGGCCCAATCGTCACCGGTAGCGGATCGACCGAGTCCTCGCTGAGCTCGGGAAATGGCGAGTTGACGAAGAATGGCACCCCCTCGCCACGCAAATCCCGGCTGGAACCGAACGCATTCGTGTTGTCCACATTCTTGGCCGCGCGATAAACCCAGGTGCGCTCGGCGCGATTGAATGGCATCTCCTCGCGATCACTGGAGTATAGGTACTGGCGGAAAAATTCGCCCAGATGCAGGAACCAGTAACGGAAGTGCCCGATGACGGGGAAATTGCGCAGCACCGCGTTGCTGGTCTGGTTCCGGTCGACGACCCACGTCACCAACAGCACCATCACCGCCAGGGCCGCCAGCAATAGGGCGAAGGCCGTTGTCAGCTCGACCATCACCACCAACCAGTGCGCGAATCCAGGTGACTCCATCCTTGCTTCTCCAGTGCCAATCGGGTGCCGCCACCGGGCATTGTCGGCAGCCAGCGCACCCAAGCCTATCGCATCAGGTCCGCCGCGGCGCGGCGCTCAGAGTTCAACGCGCAGCTTGCCGGCTGCACGCACGGACTTGGCGATCGCAGCCTCCAGCGTGTCAGCGCGCGCCAACGTCACCGCCATGCGCCGACGCCCCTTCACCTCGGGCTTGCCGAAAATGCGCAGCTGCGTGTCCGGCTCGGCCAACGCGGCGGCGACGCCGTGATAGCACGATGCGGCGCCGTCGCCTTCGACCAGTACGGCGCACGACGCCGATGGCCCGTGCTGGTGGATCACCGGAATCGGCAAACCGAGGATTGCCCTGGCATGCAGGGCAAACTCGGAGAACTCCTGCGAAATCAGGGTAACCAGACCGGTGTCGTGCGGCCGCGGGCTGACCTCGGAAAAGATCACCCCATCGCCCTTGACAAAAAACTCCACGCCGAACACGCCCCACCCGCCCAGCGCACCGGTGACGGCGGCGGCTTGCCGTTGCGCCTCGGCGAGCGCCGCGTCGCTCATTGGCTGCGGCTGCCACGACTCGCGATAGTCGCCCTCCTCTTGGCGATGCCCGATCGGCGCGCAGTAGCTCACACCGTCGGCGTGACGCACCGTCAGCATGGTGATCTCGTAATCAAAGTCGACAAAGCCCTCGACGATGACGCGACCCTTCCCTGCGCGTCCGCCGGACTGGGCGTAATCCCATGCGCGCTGCAGGTCCTGCGCCCCGCGCACAACGCTCTGACCCTTGCCGGACGAGCTCATCACCGGCTTGATCACGAACGGGTAGCCGATGGATTCCGCCGCCTCGCGATACTGCGCCATGTCATCGCAAAAGCGGTACGGCGAAGTTGGCAGATGCAACTCTTCGGCGGCCAGCCTGCGAATGCCCTCCCGATCCATCGTGAGCCACGCGGCGCGCGCTGTCGGAATCACCCGCTGGCCCTCCTGCTCCAGCGCAATCAGGGTCGGCGTGTGGATCGCTTCGATCTCCGGCACCACCAGGTCAGGTTTTTCCAGCTCGATCACCGCACGTAACGCCTGGCCATCGAGCATGTCGATCACGTGACTGCGATGGGCGACCTGCATGGCCGGCGCGTGGGCGTAGCGATCCACCGCGATCACCTCCACCGCATAGCGCTGCAGTTCGATCGCCACCTCCTTGCCCAACTCGCCCGCGCCAAGCAGCAGCACGCGCAGCGCACTACTGGAGTGAGGTGTGCCAAACGGCTTCATCGCGTGCTCCGGTACGGACAATCCCGCATTGTAGGCGGCCCAGCGGCGGCATGGCCATTCGACGAGAAGCATCATCCGTGGACTTGCAATAGATATCATTGTGATATCTAATTGCATCAAACCCGGGAGATGACATATGAACGAACGCAATGGTTTTTCGGTTGCCGGCATTCCCTTTATCGGCTTGTGTCTGACCGTGGCAGGCGCCGCCGTGGCACTGATTGCCGCCGCCATCCAGGCGCAGCCCGACTCGCCGCCCGTGAGCTCGATCTTGGCCGGTACCGCGCTGTTGCTTGTCGACGGCTTCATGCTGAAGGGCTTTTTCCAGGTCGCCCCCAACGAGGGCCAGGTACTGCAACTGTTCGGCAAGTACGCGGGAACCGTGCGACGTGAAGGCCTGCGCTGGACCAACCCGTTCTACAGCCGGCAGCGCATCTCGCTGCGGGTGCGGAACTTCGAGAGCGGAAAACTGAAGGTCAATGACAACGACGGCAATCCGATCGAGATCGGCGCGGTGGTGGTGTGGCAGGTGCTCGACACCGCCGAGGCGGTGTTCTGCGTGGACGACTACGAGAACTACGTGCACATCCAGAGCGAGTCGGCGCTGCGGCAGATGGCACAAAGCTATCCGTACGATGCCCACGAGGACGGCAAACCTTCGCTGCGCAGCCACGGCGACGTCATCAACTCGCACCTGCGCGATGAAATCCAGAACCGCCTGGGCAAAGCCGGCGTGGAAGTGGTCGAAGCGCGCATCAGCCACCTGGCCTACGCCCAGGAGATCGCCCAAGCGATGCTGCAGCGGCAGCAGGCTGGCGCGATTATCGCCGCGCGCACGCGCATCGTGGAGGGCGCCGTCAGCATGGTCGAAATGGCACTGGATCAGCTCAACCAGCGCGGCGTCGTGCAATTGGATGAGGAGCGCAAGGCGACGATGGTCAGCAATCTGCTGGTGGTGCTTTGCAGCGAACGCGGCACTCAGCCCGTGGTCAACACCGGCACGCTCTACTGACCGGTCCCAATGGCAGTCGAGAAGAAAAAGGGCTACCCACTCCGTATCAGCGCCAGCGTGCTCGACGCGATGCAGCGCTGGTCCGATGACGAGCTGCGCAGCGTCAACGCACAAATCGAATACGTGCTGCGTGACGCATTGCGCAAGGCTGGCCGACTGAAACCCGGCAACACCCGACGAACACCCGACGACCACAGCCGTTGACGCCGGCAAGGAAATACACCATGACCACAACATGGGAATACAAGGTGATCACGCTCACGCGTGGTGGTGGGCTGTTCAAGCTCACCAAGACCCCCGGTGACGAGGAATCCGCGGCCGCACTCAACCGCGAGGGAGCGCGTGGCTGGGAACTGGTCAGCGCCCTGTGCGCCGGGCCGATGCAGCCGACGATGCTGTACTTCAAGCGCCCGCGGTGAACACCAGCATGGACAACGCAACCAGCTCGCCGGTCGTGCCGATCAACGGACCTCACCTGCGACTCGCCGTGCTGCTAGGCGTCGCCGGTGGCCTCGCGACGTTGGCCCTGATGCCTTACCTGATCGCACTGATGCCGCAGAAATTTGCGGTCGTGCCCTTGCCGCTGCCGGCGATAATCCTGGCCCAGGCGATTCAGGCTGGCGTGTTGTGCTGGCTGCTCGGCTGGCTGGGATTGCACCTTGGTGCTCAACATGGCCTGGACGCGCCGTGGCTGCGCGCCTGGGTGTACCGGCGTCCGCGCGACCCGGCGCGACGCTCACAATGGGCCACCGCTGCACTGCTTGGCGTACTGGCGGCGCTGTTGGTAACTGGATTGTCCCTGCTCGGTCCGCAGCCGGCCAACGAACACGCCGGCAGCGCCATCGGCTGGGCCTGGCGCGGTGCGCTGGCCTCGTTTTACGGCAGCATCGTCGAGGAGGTGCAGACCCGCCTGCTGCTGGTCAGCGGGCTGGTCTGGTTGCTGGCGCGCGTCAGTCGGCGGGCCGCGCAGCCCTGGATGTTTGTGCTGGCAATCATGGCCGCCGCCCTGTTGTTCGGCGCCGGTCACCTGCCGGCGGCTTTCGCCGCCGGCGTGGCCGACACGCCTGTCCTGATCGCGCGGATTGTCACGCTCAATGCAGTTGCCGCGCTCGTGTTCGGCGGCCTGTTCTGGAAGTACGGACTGGAACACGCGATGCTGGCGCATTTCTGCGCGGATCTGGTGCTGCACGTGGCGCTGCCGCTGGCGGCGTCGAACTGAGCGCCACTTGCAGCTATCTGCCGCCTGCACGCAGCGACCAACCCAGCGCCAACCAACCCACCACGAACGCGACCCCGCCAACCGGCGCGATCGCCCCGCACCAGCGTGGCGCACCAAGCGCCAGCGCGTACAGACTGCCACTGAACAGGACGATACCGAGCGCGAACGCCAGCACCGCAACCATGCGAAAGCGACCACGTCCCAGCCCGACCGCCAGAGCCAGAGCCAGCGCGTGCCACAGGTGGTAATTGACCGCCGTATGCCACAACCCGGCACTCCTGGCGTCGAGCAGCCCGCGCAATGCGTGGACACCCAATGCGCCCAACAACACAGCGCTGGCACCAGCCATTCCAACCAGCAGGGCGGTCCAGATCGTGACAGCTTGTCGCATGGCGTTGGTATTTCCTGCGCGCGGACCCCAGCGGACCGACCGGTGTCGTATGCTTGGCTGGATGAAGAAACCGGATTCTCGCATGAAGCCCCGACCTTGGTTGCGCCCCGCCCTCGTGGTCATGCTGCTTGCTGCCGGCCTCGTGCTGGGTGGCTGTTTCCGCGGCGAACCATTGCCGTTCCGGCTTACCAACATCAGCGGGCACATGCCCGACCTCGATTTCAACCTCACCGATGACAACGGCAAGGCGGTCACCGGCGCCGACTACCGCGGCAAGGTGGTGCTGCTGTACTTCGGCTACACGCACTGTCCCGACGTTTGTCCGCTGACCCTGGCCCAGTTGCATGTGGTGCTGCAGCGGCTGGGACCCTTGGCCGACGACGCACGCATCCTGTTTGTCAGTGTCGACCCGGCGCGCGATACGCCAGCGATCATGCACGCCTACGTGAACGCATTCGACAAGCGCGCGGTAGGTCTGGTTGGCGAAGCACGCCGCGTGGAAGCACTCAGCAAGCGCTACCGGTCGGCATTCACCCGCGAACCTGGCGACGCCGACGGCAACTACGAAGTCAGCCACAGCTCGGCGATCTACCTGTTTGACCGCCAGGGCCGCGCCCGCGTACTGGCGACACCATCCGCCTCGCAGGATGACCTCGTCCACGACCTGCACCTGCTGCTCAACACGGGGGCCAAATCATGAAGTCGACCCTGCTGACGGTACTGTTGGGTGGCTTGCTGATGGCGGGAGGCGCACGGGCCACCGACGCGGACCACATTCGCGCCAGCCACGCGTGGATTCGCGTGCTGCCGGGCGCACTGCCGGCGGGTGCGTATGTCACCCTGGAAAATCACGGCGACCAGCCGGTTGCCCTGCGCGGCGCCAGCAGCACGGTCTACGCTGAAGTGATGCTGCACCAGAGCTCGCGCGCGGGTGGCGTCAGCCGGATGACGGCGGTCGACACACTGACCGTGCCGGCGCACGGCAAAGCGGAACTGGCGCCAGCCGGCTACCACCTGATGCTGATGCAGCCCAGGACACCGGTGAAGCCCGGCGACCGGGTGATCCTGACACTGCAGTTTGCCGACGGCAGCACCCTGGCCACCGACTTCCTTGCGCGCCCGGCCAATGCGCTGGATGCCGGCGATGATCAGGGCATGCCGGCGATGGACCACGGCAGCATGCCGCACAGCCACGACCACTAGGCTGGCGATTCAATCAGTCCGACGCGATCGGGTTCGCCGCCCGCGCTGCCCGCCGTCGCGGTGCACTGCGTGGCAAACGGCCATTGCGCGACAAACGCAGCCACATGCGCAAGGCCATCATCGCGCCGACCGACTCCACCAGCGCCGACGGCACCCAGATGATCACGCCACCGATCAACTGCCCGGTCAGGACGTTGAAGGTAAACGCGCGCCCACAGATCTCGAAGATCGGGTACAGATCGGTCTTGGAAAACGTGATGATCGCGCCCGCGATGATCTGGGGAGTCATCGTGATCCCGGGTGACAGCACGCGCAGTCCCGCGGTCATCCGCCCGGGCGGGTGCGGCCGATGGTCGAGCACCAGCGCCCAGTACGCGAATCCGCTGAGCAGCATGCTCCAATTCATGAATCGGTAAATGCGCCAGTCCAGCATCGCCAGGGTCTGCATCGAGGGAATCAGCCAGACCAGGATGAAAGCGATGAACAGCACCGTCACCACCGTTGGATTGAGCAACACCCCGGTGGCCAGCCGCCACGGCTGGCTGCACTGTACCGGACGCAGCCAACGCACCCGCCAAGCCAGTGGCACGCCCGCACGAAGAACCGTGGCCGGATAAGCCGCAACGATCAGCAGGGGCGCCAGGTGATGCAGCAGCAGTTGCTGGATGCGATGCATGAAGAACTCATGCTCGGCGTAGTAATCCAGGTAGGTATGCAGCGACAGGTAGATGATCGCCATACCGGTCCAGAACGCCAGCTTGCGACCGAAGCTGACCTGAACGCGACGACTGCCCCGGACAAACAACACGCTTGCCAGCAGGAAACCCACCAGCAATACCCAGGAAAACTCCCACGGCACGATCCACTTCAGCAGGGTTGCAGTCACGATCCGGGCACCATCAGCAGGTTGCGCACTGACCATTGCCAGCGACCTTCAAGCATACCGTGGCCAGCCATGCCCGTCCGCCGATTTCCGCTACAGAAGTCGCGGCAGATTGCCGCGATCACCGCCGTCGGCGGCTGTGCCGCGTACGCCGCCAGCCGTAAAGCAGGCCCAGCAGCACGATCAGCGCCGGTACCAGCACGATATTGATGACCTTCAAGCGCAGCCCAAGCGCGTCGATCTCGGCGTTGAGCTGGTGCTGCACATCGCGCAATTCCTTGTTGATGGCCAGCTGGCGCTGGCGAAATTGATCGATCTCGCGGCGCTGCTCGGCGGTCACCGTACTGGTTCCGCTGCGCTTGTCCGGCTGCAACTCATCCAGGCGACGCCGGGTGTCGGCCAGCTCGCGCTCCAGTTCATGTTCCTTCTGCAGAAACTTCTGGTCCGCCACATTGCGCAGGGCCTGCACCCGCGTGAACGGCCGCTGGGAGGTCGAGCGGCCGCGGATCGACAGCAACGCCGATGAACCACTCAGGTTGTCCACCAGATTGGTGACGAAATCCCCGTTGTTGGCGAAGATCCGCATCATGGTCCGCCCCAGAATGGTCTGCGGCTCCACCCACAGCCGGTCGCTGAGCAGGTCCGTGTCGGCAACCAGAATCACCTCGGCCCGATGCGCCGAACGGGTCCGGTGGCCGACTTCACCGGCGCGCTCGGGAAATGCGCTCTCGAACGTGCCGCGCAAGCGTGCGGCCAACACATAGTGCGCGTTGTCCGGCTTGTAGTCCTGCAGCAGCGTGGTGGGGTCGCTGCTGGCATCGAGCACCTGCTGGGTCGGAACGACCTCGGCCTCGGCGCTGCTTTGGAGCAACGGGATCAACCTGGTGCGTGCGTCCGGGGCCAGGTCGAAATACCCGCTGGTGGACACGTTGATCCGCTGCAGGCTGGCCGTCACCGCATCGTTCCGGTTCAACTCCTGCAGGCCCAGATCAAGCATGGCCGGGTGATTGAGACTGCTGCCCGCCAACTCGATCTGCAACGCACGCGCGCGATCCAGCACGACCTTGCCAGGGTCATACCTCACGCCCCACGCCTTGAACAGCCGGGGCAAATCGGAAGCGTGGTCGGGGAACGTGATGCTGTCTGGGCCGTACGGCGAGGTGTCGAGCTCCGCGTCGGGATCGACGAACACCACCAGATGCCCCCCGCGGAGCACATACTGGTCAATTGCATATAGGGCATCGGACGGCAACCGCTTGGGATGGATCAGCAGCAAGACCTTGACGTCATCGCTGATCGCATGCAGCGCCGAGGCATCCAGCGATTTCACGTCAAACAGCTGCTCAAGCTGCTGCAGGGCCATCCACGGTTGCTCATCGAGCGCCGGATTGCCTTCGACAGGCAACGAGCTGACCACCGCAATCGACGGCTTGCTGGTCTGGTTCAGCTCATACAGCAGTTTGGCGATGTCGTACTCGAGAAAAGCCTCGCGGGCCGGATCGAAGAACGCAATCGCCAGTGTCCGCTCGGGTATGCGGTCATCCTTGCCGTCGCTCTCAAACCCTCCGGACATGGCACTGCCAGCCATGCCAAAGAACACGCGTTCGCCATTGGTGCCGCCATTGGCCGCGGTGAGGCCGCTCCCCAGGGCAGTGGCCTCGTCGTCCGAATAGGGCACCGGATCGATGATCTGCAGGCGGATATGTCCATGCGAGCGGGCGACCATTTCCTGCAACATCTCGCGCACGCGCTGCTCGTAGCTGCGCAGTTGCGGCAGGTCGCGGGTGGCGTGCTCGGAGAAATACAGGGTGAGCCGCAGGGGTCGCTGCAGGTGGTCGACAATGTGCAGAGTCCCTGGTGTCAGCGTGTACAGCTGGTCGGCGGTGAGATCAATCCGGGATGCATGCAACCAGCGGCTGCCGGCCACGACCAGCGGCACGAACAGCAGTATCAGCAGCACGAGCTCCCCGTAAAGCAGGCCACGGCGGGTCAACTGCAACGGTGTCGTCAGCGCGCGGTGGAGGCGCGAAAAGATCGTCACCTCAGCGCGTCCTTTTCAAGTCGAGCAACAGCACGCCGCCCACCAGCCAACCGATCGAGCTGAGCAGGAAGTAGGTCACGTCGCGAATATCCAGAACTCCTCGGGCGATGGCCTCGAAGTGCCGCAGCATGGACAGATGCGCCACGGCGTTGACCAGCTTGCGCGGCAATGCGCCGGAGAAAAAATCCAGCACCTGTGGCTGACCAGCCAGGATCAACAGCACGCTGACCAGCGCGGTGAGGATGAAGGCCACCACCTGACTGCGAGTCAACGCGGACAGGCAGGCGCCAATCGCAATGAAGCAGCCGGACATCATCCAGCTGCCCAGATAGCCGGCCAGGATCACCCCGTTGTCCGGTGCGCCCAGATAATTGACGGTAATCCAGATGGGAAACGTCAGCGCAAGCGCCAGCCCGATGAACAGCCACGCAGCGAAGAACTTTCCAAGCATGGCCTGCCACAACGTCACCGGCAGGGTCAGCAACAGCTCGAGAGTGCCTCCCTTGGCCTCCTCCGCCCACATGCGCATGGTGATCGCCGGCACCAGGATCAGATACAGCCACGGGTGCATGACGAAAAACGGCTGCAGGTCGGCTTGGCCGCGTTCGTAGAAGTCACCTGCGTAGAACGTGAGAATGCCTGACAGCACCAGAAAGATCACCAGGAATACATAGGCCACTGGCGTCACGAAATAGCTGCGCAATTCGCGCCGCAGCACGGCACTGATCGGGCTCATCCGTGACCTCCCGTGGTGTCGCCTTCGCCGGTGGTGATCTGGCGGAAAACTTCATCCAGCCTGCCACGCTCGAGTTGTATCTCGGAAACTTCCAGGCCCTGTTCGCGCAGCAGGTTCTCCACCGGGTCCAGGATGCGCGCGCCCGGCTTGGGAAACACGGTGATGCGGCCGTCCAGCGGATCAATCTCGATCGATGCAACCTGCGGCAGCCGCCCCAGCATCTCCTGTGACATGGCGCTGCCCGGCGCACTGAACGAAACGGCGCCGTGGTAACGCGAGCGCGCCTCCAGTTCGGCCGGCGTGGCGTCGGCGAGCAATTTGCCACGCGCGATGATCACCACCCGGTTGCACAGCGCGTGCACTTCCTCCAGCAGGTGGGTGGAAATCAGGATCGTGCGATCGCGCGCCATCACATCGATCAGCCGGCGTACCGCGTGCTTCTGGTTCGGATCGAGGCCGTCGGTCGGTTCATCGAGCATCAACACCGGCGGGTCATGCAAAATGGCCTGGGCCAGGCCAACCCGGCGCCGCAGACCTTTCGACAAGGTGTCGATACACAAGCCCAGAACCTCCTCCAACTGCAGCTGTTGGACCACCTCGTCGAATCGCCGAAGCCCCCCTTCGGCGCCCAATCCGCGCATGCGCAGAATGAAATGCAGAAATTCGCGCACGGTCATTTCACCGTAGCTCGGCGCACCTTCAGGCAGATAACCAAGCGCGCGCTTCGCCTTCAGCGGTTCGCGCACGACATCGTGACCGCAGACTTTCGCGGTGCCCGAGGTCGGCACCAGGAACCCCGCGATCATCCGCATCGCGGTGGTCTTGCCGGCACCGTTGGGGCCAAGCAGACCGAGCACCTGACCTGGCTCGACGCGCATGCTCAGCGCATCCACCGCCGTCAGGTTGCCGTAGTACCGGGTGAGCTGGTCGGTCTCGATCATGTCCGCTGGTGGGTTGTGTCCGGTGGGCCGGGGGCATGCCAGCCGGCTCGCCGAACACTGCCCCGAATCGTCCTGCAATGTACCGCAAGATGCCGACCAACTGCCGAAAATGAAAAGGCCCTTCCGTCTGGAAGGGCCTTTTCAACGTGAGGCGCAGCGCGCCCGTTTTACTCGCCGGCGCTGGCTGCTTCGGCCGGCGCCGCGGAGCTGTCCGCCGGTGCGGGCCCAGCCGGCGCGTCGTCGGTCAGTGATGGCGGCTGCAGGCCGGCTGCCTGCTCCGGCGTCTGCTCGGGGGCATTGGAGAGGGGCAAATACACGTTGTACTTCGCATAGGTGGTGATGCTGCCGTCGGCGGCCTTCACTTCCGGCGTCGCGATCACATCATACGGTCGATTGACCACCTCGTCATACTTGTAGCCATGCGTCTGGGCATAGGCCTTGAGCATGTCGCGCGTCTGTGGCACGCCGGCAAAAGTGCCGTTCCACACGCCCCTCAGGGCCGCGCCGCCGAACGCCAACGTGGCGCGCACCTGGGAGTCAACCACCAGGCGGTCGAAACGATCGCGGCTGCCCGCGGCAACGGTGCTGTCCGCGGCCACGGCGGCACTGGTGGCCTCAGCGGGCATGCCGGCAGCGTCAAGCGCCGGCGGTGTCGGCGCGGTCAGCTGTACGGTCTGTCCATCAATGGTCAGCGTGCTGGAATCAATCGGGAATGCCACATCGAAGCTGTAGTTCTGGTCACCGTAGTTGGTGGTGATCAGGATTCGCGAGCCGGTGACGTTTACGCCGAGCTTCTTGGCGGCTGCCTCGATCTCCGCTTTCGCCTTGACGACTGCGTCATCCACCGCCTCGATGCCATCCTTGCGCTGGATCGAGGTGGACACCAACAGTACCGGCGTCGGCTGGGTCTGCTCGATGTACGGGACCAGCTGGCTGTAGTCGATGTTCGGCACGCCCGCCAGCACGTTCTGCAGATTGTTCAGGCTGATCTGGATGAACGAATCGGGATCGCCGTGGATGTACAGGTTGGCAAAGCGATTGACCAGGTTCCAGCCGTACGCGACGTCATAGGACCACACCACCTGGGTCAGCTGGCCACGACTGCCCTGGCGCTGGAGGTCGAGCGTGAAATGCTTGTCCATGCCCCGCCAGTCGTTGTCCAGGTTCCAGACAATCGTGGCGTTTCTGGTGTTGCTGTCGATCTGGTCAAACTCCGGCGTGACGCTGGCCACGGTCAAGCTGCCGTTGCCGAGTTTCGGGTTGGAGCTGGTCCAGCTGATTTCAGCACCTGGGCCGTAGGCATTGCCCGAAAAGCTGAACTGGGCATTTCGGTCATACGCGCGCATGACCGAATAATCCGGCAGGCGGCGGTAGTTCGCGAGCATGTCGTAGACCTGCCGCATGTCCTTGCCGATAACCAGCTGGCGCTCCACGTGGCCGCTGGACGGCATCACGACAGCCGCCAGGACACCGATGACAGCCACGATGACCAGAGCAACAAGAAATTCAAAGACACGCATCATTCAGGGATTCTCCGAAGCGTCTTTACGCCGTACCTAGAAAGTGTTGCCCCAGCCTTCCACGCGGGCGCGCCCGAGGGGAGGTCCCGAGGGCCATGGCAGGGGGTCGGCAAACGCCGAAGCAACGGATGTTACTTGCTCACGGGCTGGAACGCTACGGTTGGGACGCGCCCTCCCTGCCGTGGCAGAGCGAGCCAGGAGCAAGGCGCGCGCTGCGGCCGGGATGAGTCACACGATCCCCATTTCCAACGCCTTCAGCACGGCACGGGTGCGATCCCGCACGCCCAGTTTGGAAAGGATATTGGACACGTGGTTCTTCACGGTACCTTCGGCTACTTTCAAGGAGTTGGCGATTTCCTTGTTGCTGTAGCCACCGGACAACAGCCGCAGAATTTCGGTCTCGCGCTCGGTGAGAGGGTCAGGCTGCTCCAAACTGGTGAAATTGTTCTGCATCCGCGCCACACCGGCCATCAGTCGCTGAGTAACCATCGGCGCAACCAGCGAACCACCGGCGGCCACGGTGCGCACGGCCTCGACCAGTTGCTCCAGCGATACATCCTTGAGCAGGTAGCCGCGCGCGCCCGCCTTCAACCCCTGCAGTACGAGCTGATCGTCGTCAAACGTGGTCAGGATGATGGTCGGCGGCAGCTCATTGCGGGCCGAAAGGGCCTGCAAGACCTCCAGCCCGCTCATGTTGGGCATGCGCAGATCCAGCAACACCACGTCCGGCTTGATCCGCGGGATGTCGATCACGGCCTGGGCACCGTCCGCACACTCAGCCACGACCTGGATGTCTTCGGCCAGATCCAGCAGCGAACGAACGCCTTGGCGTACCAGATTCTGATCGTCGACAAGGCAAACAGAAATCATCGCGGACCCTCGGGCAAGGTGAGACTCTTGAACTGTACGGAAAGGATTGTGTCAGATGGCGGAGCGAGCCACTGCCAACGCCAGCGCATTTTCACGGAAGCCGGAACCGCCAAGGTTACGACACATTCAAAGCTGGTGGTTCCAGCCGGGTCGGTGCATGCGCCAATGCCGGGTGTTCACCCAGCGGCAGCCGCACGGTGAGCGCGAAACCTTCGCTCAGCGCGGTGTCCAGCGACACCGTGCCGCCGAATTCAGCCAGACGCTCACGCATGCCTGACAGCCCATTGCCTGGCTCGACATTCTCCGCGCCGCGGCCATCGTCGCGGGCGTGCAGACCGAGCAGGTTCTCCCCTGCATAAGCGAAATTCAACCACAGATTGCGTGCGCCGGCGTGTCGCGCGGTATTGGTGAGGATTTCCTGGGCACAACGCAGCAGGACCTGGGCGCGACGGGGATCTTCCACCGAAAAGCGCGGCGGCATGACCACGTGCACGCTCAGACCGGGCACGCCCTCGGTGAGGCTTTGCAAGGCCTGGGTGAGATCGATCGCGTCATCCTGGCGCAGCTCGCTGACCACTTCGCGCACGTCGGCAAGCAGCACCTTGGCGGTACTTTGGGCCTTGCGCACGTGGGCACCGGCTGCTTCGTTGGCAAGGTGGCTGGCCACCTCCAGATTCAGGCTCAGTGCCGTCAAATGGTGCCCAATCAGGTCATGCAGGTCGCGCGCGATGCGCATCCGCTCGGCGATACGGCTGGACTCGGCCAGCAGCGCGCGGGTTGCGCGCAACTCCGAATTCAGCCGCCGCTGCGCCTCGCGCTGCTCGGCTTGCTGGCTGGCCACTGTGGACGTCACAAACACCAGCACCGAAATGCCCAGGTAAATGCTGGCCTGCAGGAATCCAAGACCGATGCTGTGGTCATATTCGGGGAACGTGGCGAAAACCGCGACTAGGCTCAGGTGCTGCAGCACCAGCCAGAATGCGGCCAGCCACAGCGGCAACAGCCACGGCAGCACCAGCGAAGCAACCACCATCAGCATGGCCGACAGGCCACTGTGGCTGTACCAGCCCACCGCGACTGCTGCGGCCGTCATCAGGGTCAATCCCAGCAATTTCAGCACGGGATACCGACGTGAGCCCAGGTTGCTGGTCAACAACCAGTACATCAGGCCGAACACGAGGTAGCACAAAGTCCACAGCAGCAAGGAGAAATTCGGTCGCTGCAGCTGGTCGAGCCGCTCGGTGGCCCAATTCGTGATCAAGGGCGTGCCCACCGACAGGTAGGTGAAGAAGCCCGCGTAGCGAAGCAGGCGGATGTGATTGAAAAATGGCCAGCGCATGGGGTGCATCATTGGGCGAACCGGAATTCTGCGCAATGCGCGGAAAGTCACGGCTCGTTGCCGGCCAGCCCGCGACTTTACGAAGGTTTTACATGTGCCCTTGCCAGATGTCAGGGCTCCGGCTGCATGCCATAATGGGACATTGCGCGAGACCGCCGTTTGGCCTCGCTTGTGTATCCACCTTTGCGGAGCAACGAATGGCCCTAGCCATCCGCGACGTGCGCGAGCACGACCTGGATGCCGTCCTGGCGCTGAACAACGCCGCCGGCCGCTCCATCCTCGCCATCGATTCCACCCAGCTGCGCTACTTCTTTGAGCACGCCGATTACTTTCGCGTAGCCGAGATTGACGGGCATCTGGCCGGCTTCCTGATCGCACTGCGCGAAGGAGGCGGTTACCAGAGCCCCAACTACCGCTGGTTCGCCGAGCGTTACCCACAGTTCCTGTACATCGATCGCATCGTGATCGCGAATGCGTATCGCCGGCACGGGCTGGGGCGCATCTTCTACTCGGACGCGCACAGTTACGCCGAAGTACGCGTGCCGCTGCTTGCCTGTGAAGTTTTCCTGGAGCCGCGCGACGACGTGGTGGTGCTGTTTCACGGCACGTATGGCTTTCAGGAAGTCGGCCAGCAGCGCATGGGTGAAGACGGTCCGAAAGTCAGCCTGCTGGCACGCGACCTGCCAAGCTACGCCTATGTTCGGGATCATTGGCTCGAACACGGCGGCCTGCCCGACGTACCGTGGCTGGCCGAACGTGCGCGGCCGCTCCTCGCGAACGACGATACCCGCCGCCTGGCCGGAGATCGGCACGCATGAGTGCACGGGCGGAACCCCATGATGCCTGCGATCTGCGCTTTGGCCAGGTCGGTATTGCCTGCGTCCGGATCCGACGGGTCGACGCCGCGGCGCTGTGCGACGAACTGGAGCGGCGTGTCCGCGCAGCCCCCCAGATGTTCGCCCGCGCTGCGGTGGTGCTGGATTTGAGCCACCTGCTCGACCTGCCCGACGACGGCACCGTCGATGCGCTGCTGGAAGCTGTGCGCAGCGCCGGCATGCTGCCAGTTGGGCTGGCCTATGGCACCAGCGCGACCGAGGCGTTGGCCAAACGGATGGGCCTGCCGCTGATCGCCAAGTTTCGTGCCGCCTATGAGCCTGCCCTGGGCGGCGCGCAGGCCTCCGAACCGGCACCGCGTGCCGAGCAGGCACCCGTGGTGCAGCACGAACCGATCCTGTCGGCGCCGTCGCCTGGCGTCGGGCACGATGCACTCCACCACGCCGGCTCGGTGCGCTCTGGCCAGCAAGTCTATGCGCGCGAGTGCGACTTGATCGTTACCGGCGCCATCGCCAACGGCGCCGAAGTCATCGCTGACGGCAACATCCACATCTACGGCGGCCTGCGCGGACGCGCCATGGCTGGTGCACAGGGCAACGACAAGGCGCGAATCTTCGTATCCGACTTTCGCGCCGAGCTGGTGGCGATCGCGGGGCAGTATCGAGTATTCGAACAGATTCCTGACGACCTCGAGGGCCAGTCCGTGCAATGCTGGCTCGAGGGCGACAAACTGCTGATCGCCAGACTGTGATCATCCACAACAAGAACAATCATGCGGAGATGGGCCCTTGACTGCTGAGATAATCGTTGTCACTTCCGGCAAAGGCGGCGTCGGCAAGACGACGACCAGTGCCTCGCTCGCCACCGGCCTGGCCATGGCCGGGAAAAAAACCGCCGTGATCGACTTCGACGTCGGCCTGCGCAACCTCGACCTGATCATGGGCTGCGAACGGCGCGTGGTGTACGACTTCGTCAACGTGGTTCACGGCGAAGCCACGCTGAAGCAGTCGCTGATCAAGGACAAGCGCTACGACAACCTGTTCGTACTGGCTGCGAGTCAGACCCGCGACAAGGATGCGCTGACCCTCGAAGGCGTCGAGACGGTGTTGACCGGCCTGTCCGACATGGACTTCGACTATGTCGTCTGCGACTCCCCCGCGGGGATCGAGAAGGGCGCCCATCTGGCGATGTACTTCGCCGATCACGCGGTGGTGGTGGTCAACCCGGAGGTCTCGTCGGTGCGCGACTCCGACCGCATTCTGGGCCTGCTCGCCAGCAAGACGCGACGCGCCGAAAAGGGCGATCCGCCGGTGATCCAGCACCTGCTGCTGACCCGTTACAACCCGGCCCGCGTGGCGATCGGCGAGATGCTCAGCGTAAAAGACGTCGAGGAGATTCTCGGCATCGACGTGGTTGGCGTGATTCCCGAATCGGAAAACGTGCTGACGGCATCCAACAATGGCATCCCGGTAATCGTCGACGCCAATTCGCAGGCCGGCCAGGCCTACGGCGACACCGTGGCCCGCATTCTCGGTGAGGAGCGCGCGCTGCGCTTCGTCGACGTGCCGAAGAAAGGCTTTCTCCAGCGCGTGTTCGGAGGTTGATCACGATGGGCATTCTAGATTTCCTGAAGCGCAAACCCGAAGCCACCGCCAGTGTGGCGCGCGAACGCCTGCGCATCATCGTGGCGCAGGAGCGCTCCACCCGTGGCGCGCCGGACTACCTGCCGATGATGCGCAACGAATTGCTCGAAGTGATCAAGAAATATGTTCACGTCGACCTCGAGGCGATCAACATCAACTTCGAGCGCGACAGTGGGCACGAAATACTCGAACTCTCGGTCACGCTGCCGGAAGGCAAACTGCCCGGCAAAGGCGCAGTCCAGGCCGGCTGAGCGAGGGTCAGGCATTTATGGCCGGGCGGCTGCGCAGCGCCTGGCGATCCATCCCGTCCAATTCGCCTGCGCCCTTCGCGCACACCCATGCACCCCGACACTCACCGTCCCGCCAGCGACCCGGCCGCCCGCGTCATGCGCATGAGCGAGCTCGGCTTCGACGCGCCAGCCGCCCTGCTCGGCCGGTTCGGCCTGCATCTGCAACGCGTAGCGGACGGTGAAGCGATCCCGGGCAGTTTCTGGGGCGACGAGGAAGCCGGCATCATCGGTACCACGGTATTTGCCCGGGACGACACCCCGGTGCATTCACTGCTGCACGAGGCCGGCCACCTCATCGTGCTTCCGCCTGAACGGCGCCCGGCTGTCCATACCGATGCCACCGACTCGATCGAGGAGGAGGACGCGACCTGCTATTTGCAGATCGTGCTGGCCGACCAGCTCCCCGGCGTGGGCCGCGAACGCCTGATGGCGGACATGGATGCCTGGGGCTATTCGTTTCGGCTGGGCTCGGCCCGTGCGTGGTTCGAGCACGATGCCGCCAATGCCCGCGACTTTCTCCAGGAACGAGGCCTGCCCTGCTGACCCGACGTCGCGATCACTTCTCGCCATACGGATGCCGTCAGCCGGCCGGCTTTGCCACGTAACTGCCCACGTCGGCGCGAAAGCCGATCGCCAGTCGATTCCAGCCATTGATGGCGATGATGGCCAGGGTCAGGTCGACCATGGCCTTGTCGTCGAACTGGGCGCGCACCTCGTTGTACAACGCATCGGGCAAGTCGTTCGTGGCCACCAGGGTGACCGCCTCGGCCCAGGCCAGCGCCGCCCGCTCGCGCGGCGAATAAAACGGAGCTTCTCTCCACGCCGCCAGCACATGCAGGCGCTGTTCGGACTCACCGGCGGCTCGCGCATCCTTGCTGTGCATGTCCAGACAGTAGGCGCAGCCGTTGATCTGCGACACGCGCATCTTCACCAGCTCGAGCAACGAGTGCTCCAGCCCCGAGGCCCGCGTGTGCGCCTCCAACCCCAGCATCGCCTGCAGGCCGGTCGGCGAGGCCTTTGCATAATTCACACGATCACTCATGCCTGTCTCCTTGGTATTCCACCAACAACGCGATGCTCACTCCGGCTGGAACAACTGCTGCGCATCCGCGTACGTCAATCCTGCGGCCAGGCCGTCGAACTGGCCGCGTTCGAGCACCTCGTCCGCGGCCCGGGCGACTGCAGCCAGAGCCAACGTGGCAAATCGCGTCGCCGTGCTGATGCGGGCGACGCCGAGTCCCGCCAATGCCTGCAGATCCGGCATCCCGGGGCCCGCCGCCACATTGACCGGCGCCCCGACCGCTTGCACAAACGTCGCCAGCGCCGCGCGATCAGCCAGACCGATCGGATAGATGCAGTCGGCGCCGGCGGCCAGGCAGGCTTTGGCGCGGCCGATCGCATCGGCCAGGCGAGCCGCCGGATCCCCGGCGTCGGGCCGCATCCAGTTGTCCACTCGCGCATTGATCACGATCGGTACGCCCGCCTGCGTGGCGGCCATGCGCGCGGCGGCAATGCGCGCCGCGGATTCCGGGACGGAACGCTGCGGTCCGTGTCCGGGCGTGCCATCTTCAAGATTGACCCCGACCGCGCCGGCGCCGATTACTGCCTTGACTGTGGCTGCCACCTCGTCGGGCGTCTGGCCATAGCCGGATTCGATATCCACTGTCACTGGCAGCGCCACGACGCGGACAATCCGCGCCACCGCGGCCAGGACCTCCTGCAACGGTGCCCGCTCGCCATCGGCATAACCCAGCGACCAGGCCATACCGCCGCTGGTCGTCGCGATGGCGGCAAAGCCGCGCCGCGCAAACAACTGCGCGCTGCCCGCATCCCACGCGTTTGGCAGCAGCAGAATCCGCGAGCGGTCGTGCATTCCGCGAAATAATCGCGCCCGCTCGATTTGCGTCGATTTGTCCATGGTCGTGACTCTCCACTGGTCGCACAGCAGCCTCTGAGGATACGCCGGCCGCACAGCCGGTGTGGCCGCCAGGCCGGCCCTGCGACAAAACACCCGGCACTGGTCCGTGGCGCCGTCCCGGCCTAGAGTCGACTCAGGCAATCCCGGTACGCTTGGCACTGGAGCACGCCGTGGCTACACGCAGACTGGTCCTATTGTTCGACGGCACCTGGAACAAGCCCGAGTCCAACACGAATGTCGAACGCCTGCGCCAGCTGATTGCGTCGCAAGACGCCGACGGCAACCCGCAGCTGGTCAACTACGTGCCCGGCGTCGGTGTGAAGCGTGGGCTCACCCACCTGCTTGGCGGCGCGTTTGGCTACGGCCTGTCCGACAACGTGATCGAAGGGTATCGATGGCTGTGCACGACCTGGCAGCCCGGCGACCGGCTCTATCTGTTCGGCTTCAGCCGCGGCGCCTACAGTGCGCGCAGCCTGGGCGGCATGATCCGCAAGTGTGGACTGCTCCGCCGCGAAAATGGCGCCAGCCCGCGCGAAGCCGACGTCTCGGCCGCCTACGATTTCTATCGCGAGACCGATTCCAAACCAGACGATCCGGCGGCGCTGGCGTTTCGCGCCAGCCGGTCGATCGAGATCGATATTCACCTGATTGGCGTGTGGGACACGGTCGGCTCACTCGGTATTCCGGATACGGCGTCGTGGTTCCCGTACGCCCGTTCGCGCTATCGATTCCACGACACCGAGCTGAGCAAGATCGTGAAGTACGCCTATCAGGCCCTGGCCCTGGACGAACACCGGGCGGACTTTTCGCCGGCGGTCTGGACGCGCAACCCCTTCACCGTGAAAGCCGGCGAATCGCTCACCTCGAAAAAACCCGAGCAGATCGACATCGAGCAGCGCTGGTTTATCGGCTCGCATGCGGACGTGGGCGGCGGCAACGTTGCCGACGGGGCTGGCCGCAAGCCGGATCCGCTGCCCGACCTGCCGCTGGCGTGGCTGCAGCGCAAGGCGGTCGATGCCGGGCTGGGTTGCACCAGACTGTTCGTCCCCGCTGACGATGCCGACACCGGTGTGCCGCGCAATTCGTATGCGGAATTCATGAGCGGTTTGTACAAGGAGTTCAAGTCGCCGATCGATCGACTGCTCGGTACCGGGGTCAACGAAAGGGTCGACGATTCGGTGTGGCGGCGTTGGCTCGCCGACCTCAGCTACCGCCCGCCATCGATGGTGCGGGCGCTGGCCGATGCCACCGTGCTGATGTCGACGGACGCGGTGGTCCGCAAAAGCGTTGCACCGGGGCCGGCACCCCGCTGACCCGCCGCCCACTCGTCAGCGTGGCTCGACGATCTCCGCCTGCATCACCGGAACCGTCTCCACGTCGGCAGCTAGCGGCGCATGGTGACGGCTGGCCGCGTTGTACCACCACCATGCCAACACCCCGACCAGGGTCAGTGCCGAGGCACCGATGCCCAACCGCAGCATGTTCAGCGACAGCAGCGGTGACATCACGCCGGCCACAAATCCGCACAGCAGCAGACTGCTGAACGCCTGCACCGAGGAAATGCCGCCACGCCGATGCGGAAAGCGGTCCAGCAGCAACAGCGTGAGAGTAGGAAACGCCAATTGCACACCGACGGCATGCAGGATCAACGGCAGCATCGACCACGGCAGCAAGGGCTGCGGCAACAGCCATGCCAGCAACACGTGCGCCACGCAGGCCAGCAACATCACGGCATAGCCGAGCCCCACCGTCGGCTTGGCGGTGTACCGATCGGCCATCCGGCCGGACAACCACGCGCCACCGATCAGGCCGATCACCACAGGCACGAACAGCCAGGGAAAACCCTGCGCCGACAGGCCCAGCAGCTCGCGCACGATTCGCGGTGCCGAGGAGATATACAGAAACAGGCCTGCAAAATTCACCGAGCTGGAAATCAGCAGTGGCCAAAACAGGCGATCCCGGGCAAACGCCAGATAACCGGCCAGCAACGGTCGGGGAGCGAAGCGCGTGCGCAGCTTCGGCGGATGGGTTTCGTCCAGAAACAGCAGCAGAGCCAGCGACAGCAGCAGCGAAAAAATCGCCAGCAACCAGAAAATCCCGTGCCAGCTGCCCAGCGGCAACAGCAGCGCGCCGATCATCGGTGCGATGACCGGCGCCACCCCGAATATCATCATCACCTGGGCCATCAGCCGTTGCGCCGCGGGGCCCTCCAGGCTGTCGCGGATGACGGCCCGGCCCACCACCAGACCCGCCCCGGCACACATACCCTGCAAGCCACGACACAGCAGCAGCATGGTGTACGAGGTGGACATCGCAGCGCCCACCGACGCCAGCGCATACACCAGCATGCCGGTGACGATGACCGGCTTGCGCCCGATGGCATCCGCGATGGCACCGTGGAACAGGCTCATCACCGCATAGGTGAGCAGGTACACGCTGATCAGCTGCTGCAGCGCGGCGGTGTTCACGCCAAACTCCGCCCCGATCAGCGGGAAGGCGGGAAACACCGCATCGATCGAGAACGGCCCGAGCATCGACAACGCCGCCAGCAGCCACGGCAGGCTGCGACGCACGGTGCGATTGGCTGGAATCATGAGGGCGAGCGACGGCGGGCGAGGCGCGCAGTATAGATGACCGCTTGACGGCGGGGCCGCCGAATCGACTAGGATGAAGCCACGGGAGATGGCATGCCTCCCGTCCAGGGCCGCTCCGGCGCCCCTGGACAAACCGCTTCTTGCGAACCTTGCCTTGAAGCTGATGATGCCTGCTCCTTCCGGTTTCCGGTGGTGCAGGCGTGCCTGCCACCGCGGCAACCGGACACTTCACTGTCAGGAGGCACGCACTTGGGCATCAATGGATTTGTGGCAATTGGCGTCGGCGGCGCGTTCGGCTGCTGGTTACGCTGGGGCCTCGGCGTCGTCTTGAACCCGCTGTTCCCCACCCTGCCTCTGGGCACCCTGGCGGCCAACCTGGTTGGCGGCCTGTTGATAGGCTGCATGATGGGCCTGTTCGACCACTTCCAGGCCCTTTCGCCGGTACTTCGCCTGTTCGTGTTCACCGGTTTCCTCGGCGGCCTGACCACGTTTTCCACGTTTTCGGCCGAGTCCGCCACGCTGCTGCTGCGCCAGCAGTATCTTTGGTTTGGCGGCCATGTGGCGGCGCATCTGGCGGGGTCGCTGGCCATGACCGTGGTGGGAATCTGGCTTGCCCGGGGCTTGCTGCGGCACTGACACGGAGACCGGCATGAACAAGGAAAACCTGCAACGCGGCCTGCACCTGTACTTCTACTGCCGCACGCGCACCAGGCACGACGGCATGCTGTTGTCCGAATGGCTGCTGGAGAAGGCCAAGGCACAGGGTGTTGGCGGCGGCTCGGTACTGCGCGCAATCGCCGGCTTCGGCCGTCACGGTGTACTGCATGAGGAGCAGTTCTTCGAGCTGGCCGATGACTTGCCCATCAAGGTCGAATTCCTCCTGCGCGAGGACCAGGCCGAAGCCTTGCTGCAAGTTGTACGCGACGCCAATGTCGACGCCACCTATGCATATTCGCCGGCAAACTTCGCGGTACTGGGCAAGCAATGAACAGCTGATGCAACCGAAGGCAGGGGGCAAGGAATGAGCCAGGACGACCTGAGAGATCGCGCCAGCGCGCTGCTGGAGCAAGCCGGCATCCACATCAACGGCCATGCTCCGATCGATCTGCGCGTACACAATGAGCAGTTTTATGCCCGCGTGTTCGCACACGGCTCGCTGGGTCTGGGTGAAGCCTACATGGACGGCTGGTGGGACGCGGACGACCTGCCCGGACTTTGCACCCGCCTGCTCACTGCCGGCCTCGATCAGGAACTGAAAACGCTCGACACCGTGCTCGCGCACCTCAAGGCACGCTTCATCAACCTGCAGCGGGGCGAGCGGGCCTTCGAGATCGGCAAGGTGCACTACGACCTCGGCAACGACCTGTTCCACGCCATGCTGGGCAAGCGCCTGGTGTATTCGTGCGGCTACTGGGCCAAGGCCGACAACCTCGACGACGCACAGACGGCGAAGCTCGACCTGGTGTGCCGAAAACTGCAATTGAAAACCGGCCAGCGCGTGCTCGATATCGGCTGCGGCTGGGGCGAGGCACTCAAGTATGCCGCCGAACACTACGGTGTCGAGGGTGTCGGCATCACCGTGTCGCAGCAACAAGCCACCTACGCCCGGGAACTATGTGCCGGACTGCCGATCGAGATCCGCCTGCAGGACTATCGCGAGGTCGATGAACGATTCGACGCGGTGTATTCGATCGGGATGTTCGAACATGTCGGCGGCAAAAACTACCGCGCCTACTTCGAAGCGGTGCGGCGCTGCCTCAAGAACGATGGGCTCTCCCTATTGCATTGCATTGGCAGCAACGGCTCGCCCGCACAAACGGACCCGTGGATCGAAAAATACATCTTCCCGAACTCGATGATCCCCGCCGCCAGCCAGGTCACGGCCGCGCTGGAAGACCTGTTCGTGGTGGAGGACTGGCACAACTTCGGCGCCGACTACGACCGCACGCTGACCGCCTGGCGAGCCAATGTCGAATCCGCGTGGCACGGCTTGCCTGCCAGTTACGATGAACGCTTCCGCCGCATGTGGCGCTACTACCTGGCGGTATCCATCGCCGTATTCCGCAGCCGCCGAAATCAGCTGTGGCAACTGACGCTGAGCCCGCATGGCGTACCCGGCGGCTATCGGGTGCCACGCTGAACCTGTGCCTGGCCGGCCGCCAGATGATTGCCGGCGAACCGGCTTCCACGCATTGTTCGACCTTGCCACGTACACGGGAGATTCCAATGAAGCGCACTATCGTCACCGTGTTCACCGTCCTCGCCATGGCGGCTACCGCCGTCACGGCCACGGGCGCCACGCCAGCCAGGACGACAGCCGGCGCGACCTATTTCGACAACAGCGGCCACGACGACGTCCTCTCCGGCGGCGTGAAGATGATCCCCATCACCACGCCCAGCGGAACGTTCCGCGTGTGGACCAAGCGCGTGGGCAACAACCCGAAGCTGGCGGTTCTGCTGCTGCATGGCGGTCCCGGCGCTACCCACGAGTATTTCGAGGCCTTCGACAGTTTCCTGCCTGGCGCCGGCATCCAGTATTACTACTACGACCAGCTCGGCTCGGCCTACAGCGACCAGCCGAAAGATGACTCGTTGTGGACGGTCGATCGCTACGTCGAGGAAGTGGAGCAGGTTCGAAAGGCGCTGCGGCTGGACCAGAACAACTTCTGCGTGCTGGGCCACTCCTGGGGCGGCATTCTGGCGATCGAGTACGCTCTGAAGCACCAGCAGCATCTGAAGTGCCTGGTGATCTCCAACATGGTCGACTCCATCCCGGCCTACAACGTCTACGCCAACACCGTGCTGATGCCGGCGATGGACCAGACCAGGCTGGCCGAGGTGCAGAAGCTCGAAGCCGAACACCGCACCGATGACCCACGCTACATGGAGATTCTCGGCCCGATGCACTATGAGCAACACGTGTTGCGCATGCCCCAATCACAGTGGCCCGAGCCAGTGGTCCGTTCGTTTGGCCACATGAACGAGCACATCTACAGTCTCATGCAAGGGCCTAGCGAGCTGGGCGCCAGCGGTCGCCTGCTGAAATGGGACCGCAGCGGAGACCTGCACTGGATCACCGTACCGACCCTGGTGATTGGCGCCCGTTACGACACCATGGATCCGACGTACATGGCCGGCATGGCGAAAAAGCTGCCACACGGACAGTTCCTGCTGTGCCCCAAAGGCAGCCACATGGCGATGTACGACGATCAACAAACCTACTTCACCGGCCTGATCAGCTTCCTGCGTGGCGTTGAAGGCAATTGACGCGAAACGGACGCTGGTGCTCAGCGGACAGGGGCGGTGCCGCACTTGCCCACCCGAGGACGCGGATTGAACTGCCCCGCACTTGCCGCAACACTTGGCGGCATGAAACAGCTGCTCATTCGCCTTGGCGCCTTCCTGCTCCTTGGGCTATCCGGGGTCGCCACGGCCAATCCGGCGCTGTGGGCGGTGAAGGACGCCGACACGACGATCTATCTGTTCGGCACGGTGCATTTGATGCCGAAGGACGCCAGCTGGCATTACCCCGCACTGGAACAGGCGCTGGCAGAAAGCGGGACGCTGTACGTGGAACAGGTGGACGACGACCCGGCCAACATGGCGGCGCTTGTGCTGCGACTGGGCATGGACTTCTCCCACCCACTGACCGATCAACTCGGCAGCGCCGATGCCCACCGATTGCGCATACTCGCCAACCGCCTGGATGTGCCAGGCGGTATGCG
This sequence comes from Rhodanobacter sp., assembly GCA_036563155.1. Taxonomy (GTDB): domain Bacteria; phylum Pseudomonadota; class Gammaproteobacteria; order Xanthomonadales; family Rhodanobacteraceae; genus Rhodanobacter. Next base: position 130,618 of record DATCMT010000012.1, on the reverse strand, counting down.
GACGCTCAACGTGATGCGGCCCTGGCTGGCCGCGCTGACGTTGGCCATGGCGCCGCTGAAAAAGGCGGGATTGGACCCGGAACACGGGGTGGACAAGAATCTGCGCGCACAAATGACTGACGCCGGCAAGCAGGTCCGGGGGCTGGAGACGGCCGAGCAGCAGATCCGCCTGCTGGCCGACATGCCACGCTCAATGGAATTGGCTTTGCTGCGCTCGACCATGCGCGACGCGGACAAGGGCACGCTGAAGCTGGACCAGCTGATCGCAGCCTGGAAGGCTGGTGACGTCGACGCCATCGCGCGCATCGGCAACGATGACCTGCGTCAGCGCGAACCCCGCCTGTACCAGACCATGCTGGTGCAGCGGAACCAGGCCTGGGCGAACAGGATCGCGACCATGCTGGAGCAGCCCGGCACCATCCTCGTCGCCGTCGGCGCCGCACACCTGGCCGGCCCCGACAGCGTGCAGGCGCAACTGCGCACCATGGGCGTCGAGTCGGTGCGCCAGTAGGCCGCTTCTGCGGGCACGGCGATCGACCATGGGTCTGGCCACTCGGCGGGCGCCTACAAGAACAGGCCGCTTTCTGGCACCATCGACCGGTTATCCGCGCGCCGCGCGCCACACATCAGATGTAACCGCATGAACCTGCAAGCCAATTACGAACAGATCCCGCTGAAGGAATACGCCGAGCGGGCCTACCTCGATTATTCGATGTACGTGGTGCTGGACCGCGCCCTGCCCTTCGTGGGCGACGGGCTCAAGCCGGTACAGCGACGCATCATCTACGCGATGAGCGAGCTGGGCTTGAACGCCACCGCCAAGCCGAAGAAATCCGCACGCACGATCGGTGACGTAATCGGCAAGTTCCATCCGCATGGCGACAGCTCCAGCTACGAAGCGATGGTGCTGATGGCGCAGCCGTTCTCGTATCGCTATCCGCTGGTCAACGGCCAGGGCAACTTCGGCTCGCCGGACGACCCGAAGAGCTTCGCGGCGATGCGCTACACCGAGTCCAGGCTCAGCCCGATCGCCGAGGCGCTGCTGGGCGAGTTGGCGCACGGTACAGTTGACTGGGTACCCAATTTCGACGGCACCCTGGAAGAGCCCAGCTGGCTGCCGGCGCGGGTACCGCACGTGCTGCTCAACGGTTCGATGGGCATCGCCGTGGGCATGGCCACCGACATCCCGCCGCACAACCTGCGTGAGCTGGCCAGCGCCTGCATCCGTCTGCTGGACGATCCCGACGCCAGCGTCGCCGACCTGTGCGAGCACGTGCGCGGACCGGACTATCCGACTGAGGCGGAAATCATCACCCCGCGCGCCGACTTGCTGGCGATCTACCAGACCGGCGGTGGCTCGGTGCGCGCTCGCGCGGTGTACCGGCGGGAGGAAGGCAACATCGTGATCACGGCGCTGCCACACCAGGTCAGCCCGTCGAAGATTCTCGAGCAGATCGCCGCGCAGATGCGCGCCAAGAAGCTGCCGATGATCGAGGACCTGCGCGATGAATCCGACCACGAGAATCCGATCCGCCTGGTGATCGTGCCGCGTTCGAACCGCGTCGATGCCGACGAAACCATGCAGCACCTGTTCGCCACCACGGACATGGAGAAGAGTTTCCGGGTCAACCTCAACATGATCGGCCTGGATGGCCGCCCGCAGGTGAAAAACCTCAAGCGCATCCTCAGCGAATGGGTGAGCTTCCGCACCAACACGGTCACGCGACGACTCAACAACCGCCTGGCCAAGGTCGAGCGTCGCCTGCACCTGCTGGAAGGCCTGCGCATTGCCTACCTCAACCTCGATGAAGTGATCCGCATCGTGCGCAGTGAGGACGAGCCCAAGCCGGTGTTGATGGCGCGTTTCAAGCTGAGCGAAGAGCAGACCGACTACATCCTGGAAACGCGGCTGCGTCAGTTGGCACGGCTGGAAGAAATGAAGATCACCGCCGAGGCGGATCAGCTCGAAGAGGAGCGTGCGCGTATCAACGTGCTGCTGAAGTCTCCGGCCAAGTTGAAGGGCCTGATCAAGGACGAGTTGCGCGCCGACGCGGAAAAATTCGGCGACGACCGCCGCTCGCCGCTGGTCGAGCGCGAAGCGGCGCACGCACTGGACGAAAGCGCGCTGGTCGCCAGCGAGCCGGTCACCGTGGTACTGAGCCAGAAAGGCTGGGCACGCGCCGCCAAAGGCCACGATGTCGACGCCGAGGGCCTGAACTATCGGGAGGGCGACAGCCTGCTCGCGGCCGTGAAGGCTCGCACCACCCAACAGGTCGCCTTTATCGACTCGACTGGCCGCAGCTACTCCACCCACGCCCACTCGCTGCCTTCGGCGCGCGGCAATGGCGAGCCGCTGACCGGCCGCTTCAGCCCCGCCAATGGCGCCAGCTTTGACGCACTGGTGGCCGGCGACAACGACACCCGCCTGATCCTGGCCAGCGACTTCGGCTACGGTTTCGTCACCCGCTTCGAGGCGCTCACCGGTCGCCAGAAGGCCGGCAAGCAGATCATCTCGCTCAGCGCGGGTGCCAAGGTACTCGCGCCGCAGATCACCGCCGACCCCGCGCGCGACCGTATTGTGGTGGTCACTACCGAAGGTCATTTGCTGATGTTCTCCGTCGCCGAATTGCCCGAGCTGGACAAGGGCAAGGGCAACAAGCTGATCGAGATTCCGAAAGCCAAGTTGACCAGTGGCGACGAGCGCGTGGCCGGCGTGGCGGTGGTCAGCGAGGGCAAGGGCGAAGTCACCCTGTACGCCGGTCAACGCAAACTGACCCTCAAATGGGCCGATCTGGTCGAGTACGGCGGCAACCGCGCCACCCGCGGCAACCTGCTGCCACGCGGCCTGCGCCGCGTCGAGCGGATCGAGACGAGCGCCTGATCGATGGCGCCATGTGGCGGTCGAGACTGTGGAACTTGTGATCGCGTAGTCGTTCAAACACAAGGATGTACACGCCAACGCGGCATGCTGCGTTGAATATGTGACAACCTGGAGTTCGCATGCACATCCCACGGTTACTCCCCGCCCTGCTGGCCAGCGTGCTGGCCACCGTGGCGTGGGCACAGACCACCGGCAAACCGCTGAACCTGAAGCTGCCGCCCAGCGACATCCCGGCTGCCAGCAGCACAGCGGCCAAGACAGCCGACAGCGCACCTGGCGTCTATTACGGCGATACCAGCGGGCGCATGGGACGTGACGAAGCTGCCACCGACGGCAGGGCCGATTGTGACGACTCTGCCTACAACCAGGCAAAGGTCCACGGCAGCGTCGGCCTGGGCGTGATGGCCGGTCGCCGCATGAGCGGCAATTACCAGAGCGGCACCGTCAACCTGAGCAAATCCTTCGGCAGCTGCGACGAACCAGGCGGTGGCATCAGCATCTCGGTTGGCGCCGGCAGTGGCCACCTGCGCGGCCGCGAGAACTGACCCCGGGTATAATGGGCAGATAGTGCCAACGGGATGCCCTGATGCATGGCGAATACAAGATGCCCGGCGGAAAACTGGTGGTGATCGACCTCGAGGTGCGCGATGGCCGACTCGCTGACGTGCGCTTGAGCGGCGATTTTTTCCTCGAGCCGGACGCGGCGCTGGGCACCATCAACCGGGCACTGGAAGGCCTGCCGGCAGACGTCGACGAAACCGAAATCACCGGCGTGTTGCGTGCGGCGCTTGGCGCCGACGTGATGATGTACGGCATCTCGCCCGAAGCGATCGCGGTCACCGTGCGCCGCGCCCTGCACAAGGAAATCGCGGCATGATGCGCACCGATTGGCGCGACCACGATTGGCAGTTGATCCACACCGCAGCGCAATCACCGACCCTGCACATGGCGCTGGACGACGTATTGACCCACGAGGTGGGCTCCGGTCAGCGCGCACCGACCCTGCGGGTATGGGAGTGGGCCGCGCCGGCCGTGGTCATTGGCCGCTTCCAGTCGCTACGCAACGAGGTCGATGCGGAGGCGGCACGACGCTACGGCATCGAAGTGGTGCGGCGGGTTTCTGGCGGCGGCGCGATGTTCATCGAGCCGGGAAACACCATCACCTACTCGATCTACGCGCCGCAAACGCTGGTCAAGGGGTTGTCGTTCCAGCAGGCTTACGCGTTTCTCGATGCGTGGGTACTCGAGGCACTTGGTGAACTGGGCATCAAGGCGTGGTACCAGCCGCTCAACGACATCACCTCCGAAGGCGGCAAGATCGCCGGCGCCGCCCAGGTACATCGTGGCGGCGCGGTGCTGCACCACGTCACGATGGCCTACGACATCGACGCGGCGAAGATGCTGCAAGTGTTGCGTATCGGCCGCGAGAAGCTGTCCGACAAGGGCACCCAGAGCGCGGCCAAGCGGGTTGACCCGCTGCGCAGCCAGACCGGCCTGCCGCGCGCGGCGGTGATCGAGCAGTTGATCGCCACCTTCCGTCGCCTGCACGGGCTCACCGACGATTCGCTGCGCGAGGCCGAATTGACCCAGGCCGGCGCGCTGGCACTGTCGAAGTTCAGCAGCCCGGACTGGCTGGGCGACGTGCCGTAGCCGCGACGCGCCAGCAAACCTTTCGAAAGCTCCGCCGTGCCGCTTGTTCCCGCCCGGATGACGTCACGCCACCGGCAACGGCTCGCTCGCGCAAGGGCGCATTGGCGCGGCCTTACAGCCGAGTGCACGCCCACGACTGCATGCGTCCGTCCTTGTACGGCATCACGCCGTGGAACGGACGCGGGTCGTCGTCAAATACCAACGGCAGGAAATGTCGGTCACCCTCCCACATTGGCAGGTCCGGCAGTCGCTCCAGCGCAACCCACTCCAGCGCCCCCTCGTGGTTACTCATCACCGGCTCGCCACGGTAGCGCTCAATCACGAAAATGAAGCCGAGCCAGTCCTCGCCCTGCTTGCCAAAGCCGGGCCAGTTCAAGGTGCCGCGCAACCGCATCGATTCGCACTCGATGCCCGCCTCCTCGCGGATCTCGCGGCGCATGCATGCGGCAATGTCCTCACCCGGCTCCATCTTTCCGCCCAAACCGTTGTACTTGCCCAGATGCTGGTCGTCGGGACGCGCATTGCGATGGATCATCAGCACTTTCTTGCGGCCTGGTGACAGCACGTAGCCAAGGGTCGCCACGATCGGGGTGTAGGGCATGGACGGATACCGCGGAAAACCCCAGTTTAACGGCACTGGGCACCAACCATGGCCCGATCCGGACGGACTTGCACCGCCGCCGCTGGGCAGCGACCATCGACACATGCCCCACGCCCCGTCGACATCCTTCCATCCGACCCGCGCCGCGCCGGTCTCACGCCTGTGGCAGCCCCTACTGTCAGCGCTCCTGCTGCTGCTCGGCGTGGCTGCCTGCACGGCGCCGGCCAAGGCGCTGGACAGTCGCGAGCTGGCGTTCGCCGGGCAGAACTACCGGATCGTGCAACTGGACCTGACCCGCGAGCAGCTGAGTCTGCACTGGCGCGAGCCGATGACGGGCCAGCCATTCGGCACCATCGACGTGTTGCGCCAATGGGGAGAGCAACGTGGTCGACGCCTGTTGTTCGCCACCAACGCAGGCATCTACGATCACAAGTTCGCGCCACTGGGCCTGTACGTGGAGGACGGCGAGACCCTAGTCCCGTTGAATCTGGCCCACGGCAATCCTGCTTCCGGGAATTTCTCGCTGTTGCCAAACGGGGTGTTCGCCATCTATCCCGACGGCCATGCGGCGGTGCGTACCACGGCGCAGTTCAAAGCCGACGGCAAGAGCGCCCGGTGGGCGACCCAATCGGGTCCGATGCTGTTGATCGACGGCCAGCTCAACGAACAGTTCATCGATGAATCGGCCAGCTTGAAATGGCGCAGCGGCGTCTGCGCGAAAACTCCCACGCAGGTCATTTTCGCCATCAGCGAAGCGCCGGTGAACTTCCACACCTTTGGCCGCTTGTTCCGGGACAAGCTCGGTTGCCGGGATGCTCTCTATCTTGATGGCACGATTTCGCAGATGTACGTGGATGGTGGCGGCTACGCCGGGGCCCCCGCCTTCATGGTCAAGCAGTACGCCGGCATGTTTGCCGTGTTTGATCAGCCATGACGGGAACCCGCCGGTGGCGCATCCTGCGGGCGGTGCTGTTGCTCGTACTGAGCCTTGTGCTGGTCGCTTTCGCCGCTGGCTGGTGGTTGCTGGCCGGTAGCCTTGCGCGTCTTGACGGCTCGCGCCCCGGCGTTGGCCTCACCGCCAACGTCAGTGTCAGCCGCGATGCACTGGGCACGGTCACCGTGGAAGGTACTGATCGCGGCGACATCAGCTACGCGCTGGGCTACGTGCACGCGCAGGAGCGTTTTTTCGCCATGGACCTGATGCGCCGGGTGAGCGCCGGCGAGCTTTCCGCCCTGGTTGGGCCGGCCGCGCTGGAGGCGGATCGCAACCATCGCCGCCACCGCTTGCGGACCGTGGCCGAGGCCGCGTACACGCAACTGGCACCGGAACAGCGCCATCAGCTCGACCGCTATCGCGACGGCGTCAATGCGGGTCTGGCCGACTTGCGCGTACGCCCGTGGGAATATCTGGTGCTGGGCACCCAGCCGCAACCGTGGCGCGCAGAGGACAGCGCGCTGGTGATTGCCGCCATGTACCTGGACCTCAATCAGGACGGTCGCAACGAGCGTGAACTGCGCTTTGCGCAGATGCGCGCGGCCCTGCCTGGTCCACTGGTGGACTTCCTGCTGGCGCCCGATCCCGACTGGGAGGCGCCGCTGGCCGGACGGCTGTCGCGCGTACCCGTCGTGCCAGGTGCCGCGGTATTCGACCTGCGCACGCTGCCGCCGTTGGCGCCGGCGGCCGACATCGCCGCCACTCTGGCCCCCGCTCTCGATACGAATCTGCCCGGCAGCAACAGCTTCGCGGTATCCGGCGCGCTCGCCGATCATGGGGCGGCGATCCTCGCCAACGACATGCATCTGACCCTGCGCGTGCCGAACATATGGTTCCGCACACGCCTGCGTTACCCGGACCCGACAGCGCCAGGCGGTCAGCGCGACATCAACGGCGTCACCCTGCCCGGCACGCCAGCGGTCATCGTGGGTTCCAATGGCCAGATTGCGTGGGGCTTCACCAACTCCTACGGCGACTGGCAGGATTGGGTCCGCGTCCTGCGCGATCCAGCCGATCCCGGCCGCTATCAGGTTCCCGACGGTTGGGCGCGCATCGAAAGCCATCAGGAGCACATCGAGGTCAAGGGTGCACCGGACTCCCTGCTGCAGGTCGATGCCACCCGATGGGGCCCCATCATGGCTGCCGACACCGACGGCACGCCGCTCGCACTGGCATGGATCGCCGGCCTGCCTCGCGCCTACAACGTCGAACTGATGCAGCTGGAGCGCACCGTCGATGTTGCCGACGCACTGGATCTTGCGCCCTCGCTGGGCATGCCACCGCAAAACCTGCTCGTGGCCGACAGCGCGGGAAACATCGGCTGGACCATCGCCGGCAACAGCATCCCGCTGCGCAAGGGCTTTGATCCCCTGCTGCCCTCGGATTGGTCCAGACCCGGTCGCGGCTGGCAGGGCTGGGCCGCGCCGGCAGGCTACCCACGAATCATGAACCCCGCCGACGGGCGACTGTGGACAGCCAACAACCGCACGATCGACGGCGACAGCCTGAACCTGCTTGGCAACGGTGGCCACGACCTTGGCGCGCGGGCCCAGCAGATCCGCGACGATTTGCGTGCCCGGGGCAGCTTCACACCAGGCAACTTGCTCGATATCCAACTCGACGCTCGCGCAGTCTTTCTGACCCGCTGGCAGCACCTGCTGCAGCACACGCTCTCCGACAGCACCGAGCCCGAGCTCAAGCAACTGCGCGAAATCACTTCACATTGGCGCGAACGGGCAGCCGTGGACAGCGTCGACTACCGGCTGGTGCGCGCCTTCCGCGACCAGGTGACTGCGGACGTACTGGCTCCGTTTGCCGCGCGCGTGCAGCAGCGCCATGGCGACTTCAGCTGGCCCGGCGAGGCCAGTGCCGAAGCCGCCGTCTGGATGCTGATACGCCAGCAACCGGCGAACCTGCTCGATCCGAAACATGCGGGATGGCATGCCTTGTTGATCGATGCCGCCCGTCAGGTAGCCCACCGCATGAACCAGCTGCCTGGCGGTCTGCCGGCGCGCAAGTGGGGTGAACGCAACCGCGCCGACATCCGGCACCCGCTGTCACCCGCCCTGCCAGCCTGGCTTGCGCACTACATCGACATGCCCGACCAGCCACTGGCGGGAGACCGCCACATGCCGCTGGTCGCCAGCCCCGGCTTTGGTGCCTCCGAGCGCCTTGCCGTGGCGCCGGGCCACGAAGCGCAGGGCAACCTCGCCATGCCCGGTGGCCAGAGCGGCCACCCGCTGTCGCCATTCTTCGGCGCCGGACATCAGGACTGGGTCCACGGTCGCGCCACCGCGCTGCTACCCGGCAAATCCCGACACACCTTGACGTTGCAGCCGGCAACGCCCTGAGGCGGCGCGTCACGGCCGGGCGGAAAAGCGTGCGGCCAAACGTACCAGAATGCACTTCCCGCGCGCGCCGACTGCCACAAGCTCGCCCGCTACCGCTGCGCTCGCTTCGCGCGGCGGCAAGGCCGACGATCGACCAAACCCTGCCGCCATGCGCGGGCGGCATGGCGGCGGGAATGTCAGCGAAAAATGGAATCCGGCCGCGTTGCAGCCTCGTCAGTGGCGTAGTCTGATGGCGTCGTGAGCTGCCAGCAGCACCCAACCGAGGGATGCACGCATGAGCATCGCCGTTACGCCACTGGTGATTGGCGTCACCAGCCATCGCAATATTCCGTCACACGAGACGGCCACCATCAGGCAACGGGTACGGGGGCTCTTTGCCCAATTGCAGCGCGATTTCCCGCACCTGCCACTGGTGGTGCTGTCGGCGCTGGCCGAGGGTGGTGACCAACTCGTGGCCGAGGAAGCCCTTGCCACCGGCGCCCGCCTGATCGCCCCATTGCCACTGCCACGCGACCTATACCGCCAGGACTTCCAGGACCCCGCCAGCGGCGCAGGGTTCGACTCCTTGTGTGCCCAGGCCCACGTGATCGATTTGCCTCTGCTGCCGGGATCAACGGCGCACGAAATCGGCATTCACGGCCCCCAGCGCAACCGCCAATACGGGCAGGCCGGTGTGTTCATTGCCCGTCACTGCCATTTGCTGCTGGCCATCTGGGACGGCAAGAGCTCGGAACGGGTCGGGGGCACCGCCCAGGTGGTGGATTACTTTCTCACCGGCGTCATGCCAGGCCTGATCGAACGTCGACACGGCGGCCGCCGCCACCTGCTGGGCGGTGGCGACGAGCGCCTGGTCTGCCACGTAGTCTGTTCGCGCGCCGAGCCCGGCGGCGCGCCGCTGCCACCACTGCAGCCGACACAAATGCTGTGGCGCACACAGACCGAGATTTCCCCACCCGACGCACCCATGCCGGCGGACTTCCGCAGCACATTCGAGTCCATGGCCGAATTCGACAACGACTGCAGGAAGTACGACACCGACATCGAGCGCAGCGCAACCGCCAGCAAGTCAAGCCAGGCACAATCCGGCTCTAAGCTGTTCCTGGCTGCCGACTGGCTGGCAGTGCACTTTCAAAAGCGTGTGATTCTGGCCATGCGCATCATTTACACGCTGGCGGCCGTGATGGCGATTGCGTTCAACATCTACGACAACCTGCCCGATCAGGACGATTTCATCTACGTGTTCCTGATGTTGTTTGCCAGCGGCGTGCTCCTGACCGCCATCGCCACGCGCCGCGGCTGGCACCGCAAGTATCTTGACTACCGTGCGCTGGCCGAAGGGCTCCGCGTGCAAGGCTATTGGCGCAGGGCGGGTATTTCGCTGACCGACGACCCCGAGTTCGCCCAGGACAGCTTTTTGCAGAAGCAGGACATTGAACTGGGCTGGACCCGCAACGTCATGCGCAGCGCAGGGCTGGATGACCCGGGCATGCCCCCTGACCAACCCTGCCAAGAGCTTCAAAACGTCATCAACGAATGGGTGGGCGACTCGACGCACCACGGGCAGTTGGAGTACTACAAAACCAAGGCGGCACAGCGAAGCAGGCAGCACCACCTCACGGAGGGGCTCGGCCGGGCCAGCCTGTTCGCCGGCATCGGCATCAGCGTCGTGCTGGCCGCACTGGCCCACCAACTGTCGGCGGAAGCCAAGAACGAACTGGTCGTGGTCATGGCCGTCTTCTCGATTCTTGCAGCCGTGCGCGAAGCGTATGCGTTCAAGAAGGCCGACAAGGAGCTGATCAAGCAGTACCGCTTCATGCAACGCATATTTGCCGAGGCACGCAAGGCGTTGAACAAGACATCGGATTCGACTGAGCAACGGGACATCCTGCGCTCACTGGGCGAGGCGGCCCTGGCCGAACATGCCGAATGGGCGTTGATGCACCGTCAGAGACCGCTGGAACACGGCAAGATGTAGAGACCTTGCCGGCCGGTGACGACACCGCCGTGGGCTAACCCAGCAGGCGCTCACACACCGCGCGGTACAGCGCCGGCAGCTGTTCGAGATCCGCCAGCGCCACACATTCATCGACCTTGTGGATGGTCGCATTGACCGGGCCAAGCTCGACCACCTCGACACCGAGTGGCGCAATGAAGCGGCCATCGGAGGTTCCACCGCCCGTGCTTTGCTCGGGCTCAATGCCACACAACTCACGGCACACCGCGACCACCGTTTCACGCAAGCGCCCACCTGCCGGCGTCAGGAACGGCTCGCCGGAATGGTTCCACTCCAACTCGTAATCAAGACCGTGGCGCTGCAGGATCGCGCCGACGCGCGCGCGCAAGGCGTCAGCGGTGCTGGCCGTGCCATAGCGGAAGTTCATCAGCGCGGTGAGCCGACCCGGAATCACGTTGGTGGCGCCGGTGCCTGCATTGAGATTGGACACCTGGAACGAGGTGGGCGGGAAATCCGCGTTGCCTTCGTCCCAATGCTCGGCGCCCAGTGCTGCCAAGGCCGGCGCAAAGGCATGGATGGGATTGAGTGCCTGGTCGGGATAGGCAACGTGTCCCTGCACGCCGCGCACGGTCAAGGTGGCCGACAGCGAGCCACGCCGACCGACCCGGATCAAATCACCCAGTCGCTGCTTCGACGAGGGCTCCCCCACCACGCACCAATCAAGACGCTCGCCGCGGTTACGAAAATGCTCAGCCACGCGGCGCACACCATCGAGATTGGTTGGCCCTTCTTCGTCACTGGTCAGCAGCAGGGCCAGCCTGCCCGCATGCTTCGGCTGCGCCCTCACGAACTGCTCCAGCGCCACCACCATCGCCGCCACCGAGCCTTTCATGTCGGCGGCGCCGCGGCCGTACAGCAGGCCATCCCGCACGGTGGGTTCAAACGGTGGGCTGCGCCAGTCAGATTCCGGTCCGCTGGGCACCACGTCGGTGTGGCCAAGAAAGACGAGGGTCGGGCCGGCCGATCCGTGCGTGACCCACACGTTGTCGACTTCGCCAAAGCGCAAGCGTTCGACGTGGAAACCCAACTTTTGCAGTCGCGTGCCGATCACCGCCATGCAGCCCGCGTCGTCCGGCGTCACCGAGTGGCGACGAATCAGCTCACAAGCAAGGTCGACAACTTCGGACATGACGGCTCAGGCGGATCCATGGCAGGCGATGCCAAAGCATAGCAAGCGACGCACCACGCGAACGGGCCGCGGCTTTCTCACGTCAACACCACGCCCAGCAAATGACCCACACCATAGGTGATGGCCGCCGCCGCCGTGGTGATCGCAAACTGGCGCGCGATCGAAAACACCATGCGGCGCCCGGTGAACAGCGAAGTGCCAACACCGATCAGTGCAAGACCTGCAGCCGTGGAACCTGCGCTGGCCAACAACGCCTGGCCACCGCCGAGAAAGAAATAGGGCGCGACCGGAAACAGGGCGCCGCAGGCAAAAAGGCAAAATGACGAAATGGCCGCGCCCCACGCCGAACCGCCCAACTCACCCGGATCAATGCCCAGGTCTTCGCGCACCAACATGTCCAGCGCCGCCCGCGGCGTCTCGGCGACATGTTCGGCCAGATGCTCGGCAGCTGCGGGCTCCATCCCCTTGTCGCGATAGAAACCCGCAATGTTTTCGCGCCCCTCCTCCGGGGACACCGCGAGACGCTCAGCCCGCTCGGTTATCTGCGCCTGGTAGAACTCGCGCGAACTGTTCACCGAAAGCCACTCACCCAGCGCCATCGAACAGGCACCGGCAACCAACCCGGCCAAACCGGCGAGCAATACGGCACGGTCACCCGTCGCCGCACCGGCCATACCCATCACCAGGCTGACATTGGAAACCAGCCCATCGTTGGCACCAAGCACGGCGGCACGCAAGGTGTTGCCGCTGCGCGTGCGATGGCGATGATCACGCAGGCGAAGTTGTCGCGGCGCAATGAAGTGGTCACGGTGACCACGGCGGTCAACCGGCGTCTCGGCGTGGTCGGCATGTTCCAGCCGCACCACCGTCGGCATCACGAACTCGGTGCCGAACTGCCTCGCGAACCAGCCTAATGCGCGAACGCGCGAGCCGATGCGATGCGGTGGCACTTCCTGTCCGGCTTCGCGCAGGCGCGCCTCCCAGAACTGCGCGTTGCGTTGCTCACCCTCGGCGATGCGCCGATAGGCTTGGCCCAGACGGGCGTCGGTGGCCAGCTCCGCCAACCGCGTGTACAACGCGGCGTTGTCGCGTTCAATCCGAAGGTTGTCCAGGAACCGCCGCGATCGGTGACTGCCCATCTGCCCGCCTTTGTCGACATCCATCGTGATTGTCGCCGCGCCGAGCCGGATGACTCAGCGCAAGCAGCAGTATCGTGGCAAATTCACTGGCGTCGGCCAAGTCGTTCCACTGGGTCGACGTACACAGGCCGAGTCATTTCCTGCCCACCGCCATGATTTCGTCCAGCCTGAGCGCCGCGTCCAAGCCATTCCCGTCACAGCAAGTTGCCTCACACGGCGCAGCCCAAGCCGCTGCGCGAAAGTACCCACCAACAGGATTTTGGGCAACCGTCGGGGCCGATCAGCTCCCAAACAACTTCTTGAAAGCGTTGTCCGAGAAGCCCACGCTTACAGTTCCATCGACCTGCACCACCACCGGGCGACGGATGAGTGCGGGATGCTCTTTCAACAGCAGCGTCCACTCGGGATCGCTGCCCGGATTCTTGCGCTGCGGGAGCAGGTTGCGCCAGGTCGTCGACGATTTGTTGACCAGGCTCTCCCAGCCACCCAGTTGCCGGGCCCACTCCTTCAGCGTCGCCGCGGGCACCGGATTCACCCGGTAGTCGACGAAATCATGGGTTACCGCGAAGCGGGCGAGCCAGTTGCGCGCCTTGCGGCAGGTGTCGCAGTTGGGCAAACCGTAGAGAACCGGGTTCATTCGCCGCTCCGCAACAGCTCGTTGATACTGGTCTTGCTTCGCGTCCGCTCATCAACCTGCTTGACGATGATCGCAGCGTACAGGCTGTGGCTGCCGTCCTTGGCAGGCAAGTTGCCAGCCACCACGACGCTGCCGGCCGGGACGCGGCCGTAGCTGACCTGACCGCTGGCCCGATCATAAATGCGGGTGGACTGGCCCAGAAACACGCCCATGCCGATCACGCTGCCGTGTTCCACCACCACGCCCTCGACGACTTCCGACCGCGCGCCGACGAAACAATTGTCTTCGATGATGGTGGGGTTGGCCTGCAGCGGCTCCAGCACGCCACCGATGCCCACGCCGCCGGACAGGTGCACGCCGGCGCCGATCTGCGCACAAGATCCCACGGTGGCCCAGGTATCAACCATGCTGCCGGCGCCCACGTACGCACCAATGTTGACGTAGCTGGGCATCAGCACCGCGTCCTTGGCAATATGGGCGCCGCGTCGCACCAGCGCCCCCGGCACCACGCGGGCGCCAAGCTGTTGCAGCTCGGCCTCGTTGCCGTGCCCGAACCGCAGCGGCACCTTGTCAAACGCCTGTGCCGGGCCACCATCGACAACGCGATTGTCATTGATACGGAAATACAGCAGCACAGCCTTCTTGATCCACTGGTTCACGGTCCAGCCGCCATGACCATCGGGCTCGGCGACACGGCGCTCGCCGGACTCGAGCAGGTCCAGAACCCGGCCAATGGCCGGCCGGAGATGAGTGTCGACCTCAGTCTGCGTCAGCGCATCGCGGCGAGCGAACGCATCGTCGATCAAGGATTCAATGGACTGCATGGACACGAACCAACTCCGAACAAGGTGAGAAGCCGGCACAGCGCCACGCGGAAGAATCCACGGGGCCATGCCACCTGGCCGTCAAGAGTACATGCACCCGCATTCAGTCGCCGCATAGCGGTACACCAGCCGCCCAGGCCGTCTACAGAAAACGGGCGACGAACTGATCACTCGGCACGGGCTCGCCCAACAGGAACCCCTGCAACTCGTCGCAGCGCAGCACGCGAAGGAGGTCCGCCTGAGCTTCCGTTTCCACGCCCTCGGCAACCACACTCAGCGACAGCGACTGGGCCAGCGTGATGATGTTGGTGACCAGACTCACCGTCTCCGGGCTGTCCACAAGCAGCGCCACGAAAGACTGGTCGATTTTGAGAATATCCACCGGAAGTCGGACCAGATAGTTCAGCGACGAATAGCCTGTACCAAAGTCGTCAATCGCTATGCGGCAACCCAACGCGCGCAAACTGTCCAGCAGCCGGATGCTCTGTTCAACATCGTCCATCAACAAGCTCTCGGTGACCTCCACGTCGAGCAGTTGATCACCCCGGTGGGGCTCCAGCAAGGCACACGACTCGTCGAGGAAATTCGCATCGCGCAGCTCGCGCGCGGAGACGTTGACGGCAACTCTGAAGTCGGGATACCCCCTCGCCCGCCACGCCAGCGCCGTATCCATCGCGCTCCGCATGACCCATCGGCCAGCCTCCACAATCAGTCCGGTATCTTCCAGAATCGGAATGAACTCCTCCGGGGAAATCATCCCGCGTTGCGGATGCCGCCAGCGCATCAACGCCTCGGCCCCAACGAGTCGCGTGCCCTCGGCGGCGAACTTCGGCTGGTAAAAAAGCTCCACTTCGTGACCGGCCATGGCCAGCCGAAGGTCGCGTTCAAGCTCCTCGCGCCGCGATGACTGTTCGCGAAGCTCATCTGTGAACGATGCAAAACGAACTTTCCGTTTCAATGCCTCGCCCAGCGCCGCCGTGGCATTGCGTTCGAGCACATATCCATCGGCACCGTGCGCGTTGCCGGCGGCGACTCCACCGTGAAAGCTGATATGAATCTGCTCGCCAGCCATGTTGTACGGCGCGGAATCCATACCCCGAAGCACCTCATCCAGTCGCTCCATTTCAGCGCCACAGTCGCCCTCCCTGGGCTGCGCCACCATGAACACTTCTTCGCCCACATGGGCCAGCAGCATGCCGGAATCAGCGCTGTCCTGCAGTCGCTGCGCAACCGCCTTCAAAAGTTGATCTCCGAAATCGCGACCGCGTGAATCGATGACCCGGCCGAAGTTCGCCACGCTGAGTACTGCCACCGTCATTTCCCGGCGCGCCAGGCGCTCGGCCAACTGCTTCTGGAACGCTGCGCGGTTGAGAAGACCCGTCACGGGATGGTGATAGGCCAGGTACTCAAGCCGCTCGCCCTGGTCCAGGAAATCGACCGCATAATCCACTTCGTCCACGAGGCGATTCAACAGTTCAATTTCCTCCAGATTGAACTCATGCGGAGCGGACGAATAGAGCTCCAGCGCCCCCCATGGCGGATTCCCCATGGGCAAGGCAACTTGCGCCGAGATTCCCGCCGCCGCCATTTCCCGCCGGACAGCAGCGGGAACATGTTCTGCCAGCTGAAAATCACGCACCACGACATTTCGCGCTTCCTTCAGCGCACGCAGGCCCGACCACAATTCCCGTCCATCCTGACCTTTCCCGCTCCGGCTGGCACACTCCTCGATCAGCCGGATCGTGGAGGGATCGCCGGAACTGGCCACGGTGCGCATGCCGTCCTCATCGGACAGAACGCTGATCCGTGCTGCCGCAAACCGACCATGCTGCACAGCCACCTGGCAAACCTGCGCCAGCAGCGTGTCGCGGTCATCAGCGCGCAGCACGGCATTGCCCAAGGCACTGAGGACCGCGTGAATGCGCGCCAGTTGCTGGATGCGGGCTTCCTGCTGCAGGCGCTCGGTGATGTCCTGATCAACGCCACGATACCCGAGCAGCTCACCATCGCGACCCAGGCGCGGTATCGCCGTACTCTCCAACACGCGGACGCTGCCGTCGCGATGCTGCCAGCGCAGCCGCCAGGCCTGCCAGCCGCGACGGGCCGCACTCAATTCCCGTATGCGTTCGGCCGCCACGTCCCGATCCTCGGGGAACATCAACTCGTATGCAGATACCCCCAGCAACTCGTGAGGACTGTAACCAAGGACTCCGGCGATGGCACCATTGCTGTACGTAAGCTTGCCTTGGTTGTCATGCTCCCAGATCCAGTCGCGGCTGCTTTCCACGATGGTCCGAAAGCGCTCCTCGCTGTTGCGCAGATCGTTCTCGATCCGAATCCGTTCAGCGCGCTGGCGCGAAGTCTCAATCGCCCGCTCAACCGCCGACGGTAACCGGAGCAGGTTGTTCTTGAGCACGTAGTCGGACGCTCCGCGCCGCAGGGCATCGATCGCCAACTCCTCGCCAATCGTGCCGGAAACGAACACGAACGGCACTTGCGGTGCCATCTCGTTGACAATCCGCAGCGCCTCCTTGCCGCTGAAACCCGGCATGGAAAAATCGCTCAGGATCACCTCGGGCATGAACTCAGACAGAGCCTGCCGAAGCGTGTGTTCGCTGGCCACGGCCAGGTGCACGATCGGTCGCGGAAAATCCCGCATGGCACGCATCACCAGCTCCACATCCGCGGCGCTGTCCTCGACCAACAACAACTTCAGCGATGTACCTGTAGCTGGGTCGTCCATAGGTCACCCGATCGATTGGTTTGCCATCATCCAATACAAGCCGACCTGAACCACCCTCTCGGCAAACTCGCTGAAATCCACCGGCTTGACCACATAGCTGTTCACGCCCAGGGTGTAGCTGGCAAGCACATCACCCTCCTCGCGCGAAGACGTCATCATCACTACGGGGACGGCCTTGGTCCTTTCATCCTCGCGCATGCGTGCCAGGACCTGCAGACCGTCCATGCGCGGCATCTTCAGATCCAGCAACACCAGCTTTGGCATGCCCGGATCGCGATCCGCAAATTTGCCTTCGCGATACAGATATTCGACAGCCTCGACGCCGTCCCGGACCCACTCAACGGAATTGACCACGCCTTGGCGCTTGAGCGTTCGCAGCGTCATTTCGGCATCCGCCACCGAATCCTCGACGAGAAGTATGTCCACCCGCGGTTGACTCATGCCATGTTCCCCTCTGGTTGCTCGCCGGCAATCGGCAGCTCAAACGTGAATGTGGCGCCCCTGCCGAGCTCGCCCTCCGCCCAGACCCTGCCGCCGTGGCGTGAAACGATGCGCTGCACGATCGCAAGACCGACGCCGGTCCCTTCGAACTCATCCTGCAAGTGGAGGCGCTGGAAAACCTGAAACAGCTTGTCGACGTAGCGCATGTCAAAACCCACGCCGTTGTCGCGCACCTGGTAGCGGACAGTGGTGCCGTCGGTCTGGCCCGTGACCTCGACCCGGGCGTCCGCACCGAGCTTTCCGCTGTACTTGATCGCGTTGGTCAGCAAATTGGTCCACACCTGCTTGAGCAGGGCCGGGTCCGCTGCCACGTTTGGCAACGGCCCCACGGCAACCGTGGCGGCGAGAGGATGGCTGGCGCTGACTTCACTGAGCGCGCTGTCAACCAATGCCCTCATGTCGACCTTGAAACGGTTCAGCGCCTGGCGACTCAATCGCGAGAAGGCCAGCAGGTCATCGATCAGACGACCCATGCGCCGTGCGCTCGCCCCGATTTCATCCAGGTAGCGTCGCAGCTCTCCATCGAGCCGGTCTCCGCCGTCCTCCTCCAGCATGCGCGCATACCCGTCGATATGCCGCAGTGGCGCGCGCAAATCGTGTGACACCGAATAGGCGAATGACTCCAGCTCGTGATTGCTGCGCGCCAGCTCGTCGGCACTCTGACGCAGTGTCTCCGCCACCTGCAGGCGCTCGGTGGCGTCGCGTGCGACGCTGAACATGAGGTTGGCCGTACGTGACCACGTCGCCGACCAGTCCAGCCAGATGACCCCGCCGTCCTTGCGGATGAATCGGTTGGTGAATCCAACGGCCGGCTGACCAGACATGATGCTGGAAGCGACCTCCGCCGTGCGGTCTTGATCGTCAGGGTGCACCAGATCCGCGTACGGCCGTCCAATCAATTCGGCCGGCGCGTAACCCCACTGCTTTCGTGCGGCCGAACTGACCTTGATGAAGCGTCCCCCATCGTCCACTACGCAAAGCACATCGAGCGAGTTGGCCATGATCAACTGGTTGAGCGCCACCGCCTTGCGGTGCCTCTCCTCACTGGCGTCCCGTTCCAGCTCCAGACGCTGCATGGTTCGGGCGCTCCACCAAACCAGCAAGGTGAACACGGTGATATTGGCCAGGGTGAACACCGCCACGCCCAACTCCGCGCTGTACATGCCGCGCCGCTCACTTTCCAGTCGCAGCCAGCCCATGGCGAAGAGCATCAGCATGCTCGCGGGCAGCAGCCGGCGCAGCAGCGTCCCGCCAAAACTGGTGCTGGTCGCCAACGCCATCAACCCTGCGGACGGTCGCGCGCACAGCACGGCCAGGGCCAGCAGAAAACCCAGGATTGCCGTGCGCGGCACCATGGGGTAAGAGTCGCGAATGGTATACAGCTCACCCACACGGTAGGCGTAACCGAACAAAGCCGCCAGCGTGATCAAGGCCATCAGAACGGCCATGGCTTCGGCCGGACGGAGACCCCGGCGCGTCGTCGTGTCCAGCATCAGGAGCGCCATGCCGAGCAGACAGAGGACCAGGGCACTGTTGGCTCCCATCGGCGTGTCCTGCCCGAACCCCGCGGCAGTGAACACTCGCGGGCCCATGAACGCCACCAGGCCAATCAGGAAAACCACTGCACCGAGCAACGGCCCAAGGTAACGGCGGACATCCCGCTCACCGACCGCGGCCGTCGGGACCCGTCGCAGCCACAGCGCCAAGCCGGCGATCAACAGGCCCACTTGGGACGCACGCCCGGGGACTGAGGTTACGGGAAGGTTGCCGTCGAGAATCCGCACATAGTGGGGCCAGGCCACCAGCCCCGCCGTGCAGACCAGTACGGCCAGCGCGGCCACCAGGGCCGCAAAAGCAGCGCAGCGTCGGCGCAATCCGCCAGACTCATCCAGCGTCATGTCGGCACCCTCGCCGGGCAGCGGCATCGGGGAATAGCGCAGTCAGGCAACATGCCAGGGCGAATCATCACGCCTCGGCAGGTCATGACCGTCAACCAGTCATCCTGTCGCATCCCTGAGCTCCTACTCCGCGCATCTAACGCAATCCTGATTCGAGCATACTTTGAACTGATTGTCATTCGTGACATCGACGGGTCACCAACTCCGTCGCCTCCTTCAGACCGCGCCAATGAGGTACGAGGGAATGGCCGACGACAGCGGCCGTGCGCCCGAATGCGCGGGTGGCATGATCCGCAGATTCATCGCGCCCGCACGGCATGCCCGCGATGCTGTGCCCGCGAAAAGCTGCTCGTGTTGCCCGAGCACCACGCTCGACGCGTTCCGCTCGCCCCGCGACAGCCAGCATCCTCACCACAATCACGCACTCGACGTACCAGATTCGGCCACGTCGATTGCCGGTACCATGCCACCATTGATCGCACGAACCGCTCTGGAATTGATGTTGCAAAGAGACGAGGCAAGACTGAATCGGCAGCTGGACCGCTTCGAGCGCCAGTTGCCACGACGCGTGGGGCGAAGCCTCCGATGGTTGCGTGAGCCTTCCTCGCGCTGGGTTCGCATCCCGAGCGGCCTGCTGCTCATTGTCGGCGGCATCTTCAGCATCCTGCCCGTGCTCGGCCTGTGGATGCTGCCACTGGGCCTGCTGCTGCTGGCGCAGGACTTGCCGTTCCTGCGTCGCCCGATGCGCCGCACGCTGCTCTGGGTCGAACGGCGCTGGGTCCGCTGGATTCGCCGGCGCCGAGCCCGGTGATCAGCGCACTATCGGGGTGGGTTGCCGCTTGGGAGGCCAATACGGATAGAGTCCGCGGCTCCGCGAAGTCCGCGCGAAAGCGGCGCTCGGGACGCCAATCACGACGCGACGAATCACTCGGCCGGCGACAGGTGCCAAGGCGGGCACATGCAGGTGACTGACCATCCGCCCGTCGCGGGTCAAACAAAAAGGGAAACCCTCACGGATTTCCCTTTAGGTCCCACTGGATCAATGGGTTGCGAATGTGGTGGGCGGTACAAGGATCGAACTTGTGACCCCTACCATGTCAAGGTAGTGCTCTACCGCTGAGCTAACCGCCCGCTTCGCGCGAAGATCGTCCGACGCGAGCCGCGCAGTATACGGGAGCGGCCAACGCTCGACAATATCCCCAAGTCGTACCCCGCCAGATCAGCGCAATGTCTGCTCCCGCAGGGTGTGGATCTGGTCGCGCAGGCGGGCGGCGTCCTCGAACTCCAGGTTTTGCGCGTGTTGGTACATCCTGGCCTCCAGCTTTTTCAGCATGCTGGCCGCCTGCTGCGTGCTCAGGCCCGCATACTCCGCAGCCCGCTCCGCTACGGCGGGACGGCCGCGCGACGGTGACTTGCCACCCCTGCGATTGCCCGCCTCGCTGCGCGCGCCCTCCATGATGTCGGCAATGCGACGCACGATGGTGGTCGGCACGATGCCTTCCTGCTGGTTCCACGCCTGCTGTTTTTCCCGGCGACGGGCCGTCTCGTCGATCGCGGCGCGCATCGAACGGGTGACGGCGTCGGCGTACAGGATGGCCTTGCCCCGGGCATTCCGGGCCGCGCGGCCGATGGTCTGGATCAGCGAGCCGGTGGAGCGCAGGAAGCCTTCCTTGTCGGCATCCAGGATCGCCACCAGCGACACCTCGGGCATGTCCAGGCCTTCGCGCAGCAGATTGATGCCGACCAGCACGTCAAACTCGCCCAGCCGCAGGTCGCGAATGATCTCGCTGCGCTCGACCGTGTCGATGTCCGAGTGCAGGTAGCGCACTTTCACGTCGTGCTCGGACAGGTACTCGGTGAGGTTCTCGGCCATCCGTTTGGTCAGCGTCGTGACCAGCACCCGATCACCGATCGCCACGCGCTTGTGCACTTCGCTGAGCAGGTCGTCGACCTGGGTACGCACCGGGCGCACTTCCACTTCCGGATCGACCAGCCCGGTCGGACGCACGACCAGTTCGGTCACCGCATCGCCGGACTTCTGCAACTCGTACTCGCGTGGCGTGGCGGACACGTAGATCGCGCGCGGCACGCGCGCCTCCCACTCCTCGAAACGCAATGGCCGGTTGTCCATCGCCGATGGCAGGCGAAAGCCGAACTCCACCAGGGTTTCCTTGCGCGAGCGGTCGCCCTTGTACATCGCGCCCAGCTGCGGCACGGTGACATGCGACTCGTCCACCACCAGCATGCCGTCGGCCGGCAGGTAGTCGAACAGGGTCGGCGGCGGCTCGCCGGGTTCGCGCCGGGTCAGGTGGCGCGAGTAGTTCTCGATGCCCTGGCAGTAGCCGACTTCCGTCATCATTTCAAGGTCGAAACGGGTGCGCTGTTCCAACCGTTGCGCCTCGACCAGCTTGTTTTCCCGGTAGAGAAAATCCAGCCGCTCCTTCAGCTCGACCTTGATCGTATCGATGGCGTTGAGCACGCTCTGGCGGGTACTGGCGTAATGCGTGCGCGGATAGACCGTATAGCGCTGCACCTTGCGGATCGTCTCGCCGGTGAGCGGGTCGAACAACGCCATGTTGTCCACTTCGCCATCGAACAATTCGATACGCAGCGCCTCGGTCTCCGACTCGGCCGGGAACACGTCGACGATCTCGCCCCGCACGCGGTAGGTACCGCGGCGCAGCTCCATCTCGTTGCGGGTGTACTGCAGCTCGGTCAGTTGATGGATCAGCTTGCGCTGGTCGATCCGCTCGCCGGTGGCCAGGATCAGCCGCAGGCTCAGGTAGTCCTCCGGGTTGCCCAGTCCGTAGATCGCCGACACGGTGGCCACGATGATCGAATCCCGACGCGACAGCAGCGCCTTGGTCGCCGACAAACGCATCTGTTCGATGTGCTCGTTGATCGAGGAGTCCTTCTCGATGAACGTATCCGACGCCACGACATACGCTTCCGGCTGGTAGTAGTCGTAGTAGCTGACGAAGTACTCCACCGCATTGTGCGGAAAGAATTCCCTGAACTCGCCGTAAAGCTGCGCCGCCAGGGTCTTGTTTGGCGCCAACACGATGGTCGGCCGCTGCACCCGCTCGATCACGTTGGCAATCGTGTAGGTCTTGCCCGAGCCGGTCACGCCCAGCAGGGTTTGCGCAGCCAGCCCAGCCTCGAAACCCTCCGACAGACGGTCGATTGCCTGCGGTTGGTCACCGGCAGGCTGGTAGGGAGCCACGAGTTGAAAGCGGTCAATCATCGGCTACAAGTGTGGGCGTGGCGGGGCATTTTAAATCGTTCCTGCTGACAGATCGCGTCGGCACAGTCTGACGCCCGGCTGGCTGCCCGACCAATTATCTGGCCAAGGCCAGCGTCCTAGCATGGCTTATCAGTACACGCAGGACGCGAACCCGTGACGAATCCAGCAACATTTTGCAGGCAGCGCGGCATGAGCCTGATCGAACAGGTCATGGTACTGACGATCGTGGCGGTCCTCATGGGCGCCGCTGTTCCCCCGATGCGGCATCTGATCAGCCGCAACGAATTGCGGGTCGCCCAGACCGACTTCATCGGAGCCTTGCGCCAGACCCGCCAAACCGCCGTGCTGAGCGGCCGGCGCACGATACTGTGCCCCTCGTGGCACAACACCGGCTGCAGCACAGAGACAAACTGGGACAACGGATGGCTGCTGGCGCACGACCGAAACCGCGACGACCAGCCAGATGATGGTCCGCTGCGGGTCGGCCACGATTACCAGGGAAAGGTGTTCATCCGCAGCAGCAATGGCCGCCACATCGTGCGCTTTCACCCCGACGGCAGCGCCAGCGGCAGCAACATGACCCTGCTGTTCTGCCAGCCATCGCACCCGAGCGATGCATTGGTCGTGGTGGTCTCCAACGCCGGTCGCGTCCGGGGTGCGCACGCCAGTGACGCCCAGATTGCCACCTGTTCGACGCTGCATTGAGTACCCGCCACGAGCCCTGACCGCCGGAGCAGCCTTCACTTGATCTTGATCAGGCGTACGCCAACAGTGGTGTATACATCCTGCGTACCCATCGCTGGATGGAGTCGAGCATGCTCAACCAGTTCTTGCTCAGTCATTTCCTGCTGCCCACTGACGGTTCCGAGTTGTCCATGCGCGCAGTCGACACAGACATCGGACTCGGGGCACGTCTTGAGGCCCGCGTCTGCATGTGGAAACTGACGGACCAGACTGACCGTCCATCGGCCCATGCCACCCGGCACCGCATCGGAGGAACTGCATCATGTTGACCAAGATCGAAGGACTTCCGGACCATGTGATCGGCATCAGGATCACCGACAAGTTGCGGGCGGACGATTATGAGAAACAGCTGATCCCGCTGGTGAACGAGAAGCTGGAAAAGCACCACAAGCTCGACTTGTTGTGCTGCATCGAAGGTGAGTGGAAGGGCATAGAGGCTGGCGCGGTGTGGCAAGACCTCAGGCTGGGTCTGGGCCGGATCGGCCACTGGGCGCGCATGGCCATCGTCAGCGACATCAGGTGGCTGGAGAACGCCATCAAGCTGTTCGGCTTGTTCTCACCCGGTGAGTTGCGGCACTTCAAGAGCGCCGACTACGCTGCAGCCAGCGACTGGGTTTGCGAACAGGACCGTGCCCGCATCGGCGCGACGCTCGATGCCGACGCCGGCATTCTGGTACTGGAACCCGCCGCGGATACCGCCCTGAGCGAAGATGATTTCGAGGCCGTCGGCAAGACCATTGGCGACTACCTCAAGGACCACGACCGGCTTCACGGCATCATGATCCACAGCCGTCGCTTCCCCGGTTGGCAGAGCATCGGCGCGCTGTTCGCACACCTCAAATTCGTCAACAGCATACACGACAAGATCGGCAAGGTGGCCATGGTCACCAACAGCCCCATGGGTTCGTTCGCCGACCACGTGCTGGACCCATTGATGCTGGCCAAGGTCCGCAAATTCGACTACGACCAGCGCGACGAAGCCATGGCGTGGCTGAAGGACTGATTCGCCAGGTCACCTTGCACGCCCGGCTCGCGAATGGGGTCGATCGCGGCGCCGGCGCATGCCCGGTACCCGGGGCCGGTGAGCATGCCCAGTCTGCTGCCTGTCGGCACACGGCCACGGCCATGCCAGGGCGTCGGCGCGGCGTATTGCCAGGCATGATTCGACTCAAGGTCGCCAGCTGACCGCGCCTGTTCTGCACAAACCGTTAGCCGCGTGGATTGTGCGCCCAGGCCATACCGCGGGCCACGATGTGCCAGTCCGGACTACTCGCCCTCACACCCTGGCAAACACCAGGGTGCCGTTGGTGCCGCCAAAGCCGAAGCTGTTCGACATCACCGTGGTCAGCTTGGCCGGTCGGCTTTCGCGCAGGATCGGGAAGCCTTCGGCACGCGGGTCGAGCTCGTCGATGTTGGCCGAGCCGGCCATGAAGTCGCCCTTGAGCATCAGCAGGCTGTAGATCGCCTCGTGCACGCTGGCCGCACCCAGCGAATGCCCGGTCAGTGCCTTGGTCGACGACAGTGGCGGTACCGCCTCGCCAAATGCTTCGCGCACCGCCTGCAGCTCGACGATGTCGCCCAGCGGCGTGGAGGTCCCGTGGGTATTGAGATAGTCGATCGGCGCGCTGACATTGGCCATGGCCATCTGCATGCAACGCACGGCGCCTTCTCCCGACGGGGCCACCATTTCGGCACCATCGGAGGTCACCCCGTAACCGACCAGCTCGGCGAGGATCCGCGCACCGCGCGCCTTGGCGTGCTCGTAATCCTCCAGCACCAGCATGCCGCCGCCACCGGCGATGACGAAACCGTCGCGACCAGTGTCGTACGGACGGGAGGCGGTCGCAGGGGTGTCATTCCGACCACTGGACAAGGCACCCATGGCATCGAACTGCGAGGTCATGCCCCAGTGCACTTCCTCGCCGCCGCCGGCGAACATCACGTCCTGCGCGCCGTGGCGAATCAGGTCGGCCGCAGCACCAATGCAGTGCGCCGAGGTGGCGCAGGCGGCGGAAATCGAATACGTCAGGCCGAGCAGGCCGAACGTCGTGGCCAGCGTGGCCGACACGGTCGAGCACATCGTGCGTGGCACCATGTACGGACCGATCTTGCGCACGCCCTTGTTGCGCAGCAAGTCGCCGGTCTCGATCTGCCACCGCGGCGAGCCGCCGCCGGAACCGGCGATGGCACCGGTACGCGGACTGCGCACCTGTTCGGGCGTCAGTCCGGCATCGGCGATCGCGTCGCGCATCGACACGTAGGCGTAGGCCGCCGCGTCGCCCATGAAACGCTTCAGCTTGCGATCGATCGCCGCCTCCAGGTCGATCTCCGGGATGCCGGCTACCTGGCTACGCAAGCCGAGCTCAAGATATTCGGGAACGGCCTTGATACCGCTGCGGCCGTCGCGCAAGGCATTCGCAACGCCATCAAGCTCGTTTCCAAGGCACGAGACGATGCCCATGCCGGTCACTACGACGCGCCGCATCTCAAAAACCCTCGGTAGATTGGAACAGGCCCACGCGCATGTCGCTGGCCTCGTAAATCAGACGATCATCGACAAAGGTCTTGCCATCGGCAATCACCAGACGCAGCTTGCCGCGCATCACCCGGCGGATGTCGATCTCGTAGCGCACCACCTTCGCCGTGGGCATCACCTGACCGGAAAACTTCACGTTGCCCACGCCCAAAGCGCGGCCACGGCCAGGCTCGCCCAGCCACGGCAAGTAGAACCCGCTGAGCTGCCACATCGCATCCAGACCCAGGCAGCCGGGCATCACGGGATCACCGAGGAAATGGCAATCGAAGAACCACAGGTCCGGGCGAATATCCATCTCGGCGCGGATCATGCCCTTGCCGTAGGCACCGCCTTCCTCGGAGATGTGCGTGATGCGATCGAACATCAGCATCGGCGGCGAGGGCAGCCGCGCATTGTCGTCACCGAACAGTTCGCCGCGGCCGCAGGCGCGCAACTGCTCATAGTCGAAAGAGGAAGGACGTGTCATGAAATACTCGGGGAGTGAGGAACGTCCAGTTTGCCATCTGAGCGTCGTTCTGTCTCGATTTCGATCAACCGCCGTGCACACAAAGTCCCCGCCATACGGGCGCGAATTGGCACAATGGCTCGTCACACGCGACGGTCATTCGAGGATGGGAACTGCGCTTGTGCAGGCAACGTGCGGCGTGAAATTCACGACGCGCGCACGGAGTCACCTCCGGTCTCCGTGAGCCACCCGCGCGCACCCCGGTCGACGCAGTAATTTCACCAACGCGGGCAACCATGACGCGAGCTTCACGCCAATGCCGAGCCCCGGAAAAGCAAAAAAGCCGGCATTGATTTGCCGGCCTTTCAGTATGGCGCCCGAAGTTGGACTCGAACCAACGACCCCCTGATTAACAGTCAAGTGCTCTAACCAGCTGAGCTATTCGGGCGTGAGCTGCGTAGTTTGCTGAGCACGCCGCAAACTGTCAAGCCGTGGCGGGCAGATTTTTCAGGCGGCCAGCACCCGGTAGCACGGCTCGTAGGCATTGCCGCCCGGAAGCTTCATCCGGTGCTGCTCGACGAACGCCTGCAACAGTTTGTCCAGCGCCCGCATGATGTCGGCATCGCCGTCGATCAGAAACGGACCATGGCTCTCGATGGCCCGGACGCCCTCTTCCTTCACATTGCCGGCCACGATCCCGGAAAACGCCCGGCGCAGGTCCGCGGCCAGCTCATGCCGGGGGCGCCCGTGACGTAGCTGCAGTGCCCGCATCGCCTCGTGGGATGGTCGGAAGGGCTGCTGGAATGCCAGTGGAATCTGCAAGGCCCAGTTGAAGAAAAACGCATCCTTGGTATCGAGCCGGTTGTGACGCACCTTGTCCAGCCCCTTGATCATCACCCGTGCCACCGCCTGCGGATCGTCGACGATGATCTGGTAATGATTTGCCACCTCATCGCCCAGGCTGAGTCGCAGGAAGCGGTCGATCTGTTCGAAATAGGCGGCCGACTGGCGCGGTCCGGTGAAGACCAGCGGAAACGGCACGCCCTTGTTGTCCGGATGCAGCAGGATGCCGAGCAGGTACAGGATTTCCTCGGCCGTGCCGACGCCACCAGGGAACACGATGATGCCGTGGCCGAGGCGCACGAACCCTTCCAGACGTTTCTCGATGTCCGGCATGATCACCAGATGATTGACGATCGGGTTTGGTGACTCGGCAGCAATGATGCCGGGCTCGGTGATGCCGATGTAACGATTGTGCCGCCGCCGTTGCTTGGCGTGCGCGATGGTTGCGCCCTTCATCGGACCTTTCATCGCCCCCGGACCGCAGCCGGTGCAAATATCCATTCCGCGCAGACCGAGCTGATAACCGACCAGCTTGGTGTAGTCGTACTCCTCGCGCGATATCGAGTGCCCGCCCCAGCACACCACCAGGCTGGGATCGATCTGCGGCTTCAGGATTCGTGCATTGCGCAGGATCTCGAACACGCTCTGGGTCAGCGCCGCGGAGGGATCGAGGTCGCCAACGGCCTGCTCCAACTGGGTGGACACGTAGACGATGTCGCGCACCACGGCCACCAGCAACTCGTTGATGCCACGAATGATCTGGCCGTCGACGAACGCCTGTGCCGGGGCGTTGGTCAGCTCGATCTTCATGCCGCGATCCTGCTGCAACACCTGGATATCGAAATCGGGATATTTCTCCAGGATTGCCCGCGGGTCGTCGCTGACATTGCCCGAAGTCAGCACGGCCAGCGCGCAACGGCGCAGCAAGGCATGCAGGCCCGAACCACTGGCCCCCCGCAGGCGGGCTACTTCGTGGCGCGACAGCACGTCGAGGCTGCCGATCGGCGAGATGCGGGCACTGACGGTATCGCGTTGCGCCTGGGTAGCGGTGTGTGTGTCATTCATTCAATCGGTTCTCCTTGCCGCAATCCGCGGGCGATCCGTTAGCTTCCTGCCTTCGCATCGCCACGGTCAAGCCAATAAAAAAACCGGCGCCCCTGCGGGCGCCGGCCATCAACTCCGGTTGGGAGTGATCAGAACGTGTAACGCACGGTGGCCAGAACCGACCAACGCTGCGACGGATTGATGGACTCGTTCGGCGCCAGCGCGGCCGGCGAGTACACACCATTCTTCAGATACTTCGAGCTGGAAATGTCGTAGATATACTTGCCAGTGGCAGGATCGACACCTGCGGAGTCGGCCAGTGTGCGCACCAGCGGGAAGCCTGCACGCTTCTCCACACCCCAATCCTTGTTGAGCAGGTTGGTGAAGTTGTAGAAGTCGAGGCGGAACTCGCCCTTGGCACCCTTGAACAAGCCCGGAATCTCCTGGCGGAAGCTCAGGTCGAGCTGGTTGACCCAGCCCGCACGACCGCCATTGCGCTGGGCAACCTGGCCCTTGTGGTCATTCAGGTAGGAATTGCTGCCGACGTAGTCCATGAACTGCTGTTTCATGGCGTCGGTGACCCTCGAAGCCCACACCACGTCGTCGACCGAACCCGGGATGTAGACCAGGTCGCGCGACACGCCATCGCCATTGACGTCGTTACCGAAGATCCAGCTGTACGGAGCCGCCGAGTGACCGTCGTAGAACGCCGACACGCTGGTGGTGTAATCGCCGAAGAACTTGTGCTGCCAGTTCAGCGAGGCGATCAGGCGGTACGGAATCGAGTAGTTCGAAATACCAAGCTCGGCATCGTTCGGGTTCTTCCATGCACGGTACTGATAGCTGGAATAGGCCACGCTCGACGTGCCGGGGTTGACGTCATGCGAACGCCCCTTGCTGGCACCGATGGTGCCGGACCAGCTCTCGGAGAACGGCTTCTTCAACGACACCGTGAGGTTGTCCGACCAGCCCTTGTCCGTATTGGTCAGCCGGGTGACGCTGTCGAACGACGGGTTGGCATTCCAGCGGTTCGTATTGCTGCGGTCAGACGGATTGCCGTTCGGATCCTTGAAGAAGCTCAAGCGGCCATCAGGCAACACACCAGTCGGCGCACCGAGGTTGATGTTCTGGTACTGCACCGCGTTGCGGACCTTGATGTACTCGTACTCGGCGGTGAACACGGTGCCCCACCACGGCAGCTCGCGGTCCAGCCCCACGCTGAACTTCCAAACGGTCGGCAAGCGGAAGTTCGGATCGATCGTGTCCACGCGCATCTTCGACCCACCAGTGCCGGGCACGGTGGAGCTTGCCGGCACGTTCTGGTTGTCGGGGTCGGCGCTGAACGGCGGTTTCACTCCGGAGTTGATGCGATACGACGCCACGGTGACGCCGCTGCCCGCGTACGGATTGCCGATCCACACGCCCGGGGCGTTGGAAATGAACAGGCCGGCACCGCCGCGCAGCTGCGTGAGCCGCTCAGTGTCGAACTGGTAGTTGAGCGAAAAACGCGGTTGGACGACGCGGTTCCCGTTGATCGTGTTGGTGTTCGGATAGCCAAAACCGCCAACGGACCCACTCGGGTTCCGGGAGTTGGTGACATTGCCACATACCCCGTAGTCGCCGACCCCCGCGCTACCCACCGGTGCTGCGAAGCAGGGATTGAGTGCCGGCTGATCACCCGTCAGCGGGATGTCGACGCGAAAACCGTACTGCAGCGACAGGTTGTTGTTCACCTGCCAGGAATCCTGCAGGAAAACGCCGTACTGTTTCAGCGTAAAGCGGGCCGCAACGTCATTCAGCGAATTGCCGGCAGCGGGCACCGCCAACTGGTACTGGAAGTAGTTGCCGCTGGCGAAGTCGTCGATCGTGTCGAACGTGTAGTTGCCAAACAATTCCTGCAGGAACAGGTTGTAGTAGTCGTCCTTCTGGAAGTCCGCGCCGCCCTTGATGGTGTGGTCATCCAGATACAGCGTGCCCGCGAGAGCTGCATTCTTGGTCTTGACATCAAGAATATTGGCGTGGCTGCTGCGCTCGGTTCCCAACACCACTTCCGGGCCGAAGGCCTGAGTCGACACCGTGACTGCCGGCTGTCGTATCCCGTTCAACGCACCGCGATCCTTGTGGAACTTCGCGCTGGAGAACGACGCCTCGGTGGAGAAGTTGCTGGTCCAGTCGGAATAGAGATGGAACGCAATGCTCTTGTTGTCGGTGTCGTTGAGGTAGTAGTTGCTCGACAGCTTGAGGCTGTCGGAGAAACTGTTGGTAATGATCGGCTGGGTTTCCTGCGTGCGGCTGTACGTCATGCTGGCACGCTGAGTGTCGGTGATATTCCAGTCCAGCTTGATCAGCGAGCGCTTGTCTTCCAGATTCGCGTTGGACGAGCTGGTGTAGTCGCCCGGCGTCAGGCCCTTCTGCTTGGCGATGTCGATGATGCGGGTGACGTCGGCCACACTCAGACCCTGCACTTCATTGGCCATGCCGGAGCCTTGCGGGCCCCAGTTGCCGCCCGGGGCTACCTTCACACCCTTCTCGTAGTTGGCAAAGAAGAACAGCTTGTCCTTGATGATCGGGCCACCCAGGGTGGCACCCGCATTCCACTGGCGGCTGTAGCCGTTCCAGTCGTTGCCCGAGGCATCCTCACCGACCATGTCCTTGGCATTCTGGAACGAGTAGTAGACCGAGCCGTGGAAGTTGTTGGTGCCCGACTTGGTCACCGCGTTGATGTTGGCGCCCACGCCGCGGCGGGTGGTCACGTCGTAATTCGCCGTCGAGATGTTGTATTCCTCGATCGCGTCGACCGAGATCGGCGTGCCCAGCGTCGGCAGGCCATTGTCATTCAGGCCGAACGGGTCGCCCGCATTGACCGAATCGACGGTGATCGAGTTGTAACGATTGTTCTGGCCCATCGCCGAGATCGCGCCGCGGTCGCGGTCGGTGATCACGATGCGCGGATCGAGTCGGGCGACGTTCTGGATCGAGCGATCCGGCATCGGCGTCGCATCCAGCTCGCGGCGCGACACGTTGGTGGAGAAGCCCTTGTTCTCGGACGAGAACGTCTGCGACAGCGCATTGGCCGACACCGTGACGCCCTGCAGATCCTTCGCGTCCTGCGCGCTCGCGCCGCTCATCGTGAGATTGACCGCGGTGTCCTGCGACAGCTGCAGGTACACATTGTTCTGGTCGGCCTGCGGCATGCCAGCCTTGGAGACCGTCACGTCGAACGGACCACCTACGCGCATGCCCTGCGCCGCGTAGCGGCCGTTCGCGTCGGTTGTGGTGATCTTGGTGGTGCCGGACGGCTCATGCACGATCTGCACGGTGGCTCCGGCGACGGGTTGACCGCTGGCGTCGACCACACGTCCGCTGATCGACGAAGTAGTGTCCTGCGCGATGGCGGGCACGGAAGCTGCCAGCAACGAGGCAATGGCAAACGGCAGGAGTTTGGTGCGGATTCGGCTGTTCATTCTTGATCGACCCTCAGGCTCACAATGAAAAAGACACTGGTTATGAGGGTCAAAACGTGACCTCGTCCGGTGCGACCCGAACGGAACTCGACACGATCTGGGACCCTGTTGATTGGGCGCGCTCCCCGGAGCACGGACCCGCAATTCTTCAGCTCGCCTAACCTTGGTGCGCGCGAAATTTGTTAAGCGAGCTTAACGGTATTGTATGACAGTTTCGTAACATTTTCACGCATCGCAAACGCGACCAAGCCACTCGTATTTTCCATGCAAGTCATTCAAAAACAACAACATAAATTGCTATCCCGCATCACTGTCGCACCGGCGCCGCGGCACCTTGCGCCATTTCAGGCGGGGCGAATGTGACGAATCCTTGCGCCAAGTCAGATTTGGCGCACGAACTCGCGCTGCTGCGCCACCGCACATGCAGCCGTCGGGCGCCCTATTGCGCAAAAAAAATCGCCATACCCGCGGAATCATGGAGCGCGATGCCGCCTGACCGGAACCAGCAAGGGCGCTTGCCCCCACCTGCGCCACTGCCAGGCACGCGCCGCCGATTCAGATGGTCATGTGCAGGAAAGACGCGACCCCGGCCATGAACATCTGCACCGACAGCGCAATCAGCAACATGCCCATGACGCGCTCAAGTGCGATCAGCACGCTTTCGCCAAGCCAACGGAACAGGTAGGTCGCACTGAGCAGGATCACCGAGCTGGCCAGCCAGGCCAACAGCAAGGCAATCGTCCAGTCCGCGGTGCGTCCGGGCTGTGTATTGGTCAGCAGCAGCAACGCGGCCATCGCTGACGGCCCGGCCACGCCCGGGATCGCCATCGGCACGATGAACGGCTCGCCATGCCCGGCGTTACCGAAGATCCCGCTGCCGTCGGCGGGCGGAAACACCATGCGGATGCCAATCAGGAACAGCACGATTCCGCCGGCGATGCTGATCGACTCCTGCTTCAACTGCAGCACATGCAGGATGTATTGCCCACCAAACAGGAAGACCAGCAGCACGCCGAGCGCAATCAGCAGCTCGCGTACCATCACCCAGCGCCGGCGCTTGGGCGGGACGGCCTTGAGCAGGCTCAGGAAAAACGGGATGTTGCCCAGCGGATCCATGATCAGGAACAACATGATTCCCGCCGACAACGTGGTCATCTGCGTTTCCATCTCATCTCCACGTAAGTGACGGGTCCAGAGGGCCTGTCATCCAGTTCAATCAGTGCGCAAATCCAGGATCGCGCCACGCATCGCCGCCGCCTGTTCGCTGAGCAGGAACACGGCGGCCATCGCCGCGGCATCAGGCAACGGTCGCTGCAAGATATCTTCGCCAAAATACGCCAGTTGGCGCAGCGCGGTGCGCATCGGACCGGGCAGCAGTGCGTGGGTGCGCAACGGGCCGCTGTCGGTCTCCTCATGGAGGATCGACACGAGGCGCTCCAGCGCTGCCTTTGAGGCGCCGTAGCCACCCCAGTGCGCACGCTGCATCAGCGCAGGATCATCCAGCACGAACACCACCGCGCTGTCGCTGGCCTGGGTCAATAGCGGCAGGCAGGCCTGGGTCAGGGCGAACGGCGCGTTGACGTTGACGTGCATGGCGCGCAACCACGCATCCGGCTTGTGCATGGCGATCGGCGTCAAGCCGCCGAAGCTGACCGCCGCGTGCACGATGCCGTCGAGCCGGCCAAAGTCGCGCTCCAGCCCTTCGGCCAGCGCCGCGTAGTCGCGTGGCGTGGCAATTTCCATGTCCAGTGGGTGGATAACCGGCGGGGGCAATCCCTCGGCCACCATCGCATCGTTGAGCTGCTCAAGCTGACGCTTGCGCTTGCCGGTAATCACGACGGTGGCGCCAGCGCGCGAGACAGCGCGCGCCACTGCACCGCCAAGCCCGCCGTAGGCGCCGGTCACCAGCACCACGCGTTCGGTCAGCGTATCGCTCGCCGGTTGCCAGCCCTTGGGCAGGCGGGCAAATGGCAACGCCGTCAAGACGCGACTCCAGCCACATCGGCGGCCATGCGCGACAATTCGCCGGCGGAGTTCAAATCCTCGATGACGTCGCACCCGCCGATCAATTCACCCTGGATGAACAATTGCGGAAAGGTCGGCCAATTCGAGAAATGCGGCAGGGCTGCGCGGATCTGCGGATCGGCCAGCACGTTGACCGGATGGAACACGGCACCGGCCTCGTTCAACGCCTGGACGGCGCGACCGGAGAACCCACACATCGGGAATTCCGGCGTACCCTTCATGAAGAGCACGATGGGGTGCGCGACCAGCAGTGCCTTGATTTGCTCGTTGATGTCCATAGCTTGGAGATTGGTCTTTACAATGCAGGCAAGTCCGCATTGTATCAGTCACCCGTCGGCCGCCACCTGCTGCGCCGACCCCTTTCACGCAATCAATCCCAAGGAGCACCATCATGGCGATCGAACTTCCCCCGCTTCCGTACGAGAAAAACGCCCTGGAGCCGCACATTTCGGCCGAAACCCTCGAGTTCCACTACGGCAAGCATCATCAGTCCTACGTGACCAACCTCAACAAGCTCATTGAGGGCACCGAGTTCGCCAGTGCCTCGCTTGAGGACATCGTGAAGAAGTCCTCCGGTGGCATGTTCAACAATGCCGCCCAGGTCTGGAACCACACGTTCTACTGGAATTCGATGAGCCCCAAGGGTGGCGGCGAGCCCAGCGGCAAGCTGGCCGACGCGATCAACAAGGCGTTCGGCTCAGTGGCCAAGTTCAAGGAGGAATTCAGCAAGTCGGCCGCCGGCAACTTCGGGTCAGGCTGGACCTGGCTGGTGCAGCGCCCGGACGGCTCGCTCGGTATCGTCAACACCGCCAACGCGGCCACCCCGATCACGGGCAGCGACAAGCCCCTGTTCACCACCGACGTATGGGAACACGCCTATTACATCGACTACCGGAACGCCCGCCCGAAGTATCTGGAAGCGTTCTGGAACCTGGTCAACTGGGACTTCGCCGCGAAGAACCTCGGCTGATCTGATCCACCAGGCGAATGAAAAACGGAGCGCTCACGGCTCCGTTTTTCATTCCGCGGCCGAGCCGATCGGCCGCCATGTGACAGCGCAGGCCATCACCGCCGCCGGCTTCCGCCACCGCTTTGGACCTGTTTTGCAAGCCGGCCCGACACGCCCTCACGCGGCGACAATGCCACCACTGGTCCAAGCTTTTACGTGACCGAAGCGCCGCCGCGGCCCGCTGATCACTGCGCGCCGATCATCCGCAGGGCATCCAGCACGGGCTGGGTACGGGCCTGGCGACCAAGCGCATCGCTGATCTGCACCAGCCGTCCGGCCAACGTGGCCGCGTCGGGTGCGCACACGGTGGCGTGCCCCACCTTCCGTCCGGGCCGGGCCAGCTTGCCGTAATCGTGCCAATGCGCATCGACAGCGCCCAGTACGGGCGCCGCCTCGGGCATCGCCCCAATCCAGTTGAACATGGCGGACATGCCCCGCGCCCCGGTGTCGCCCAGCGGCATACCGAGCACCGCCCGTACATGGTTCTCGAACTGACTGGTATGCGCACCTTCGATTGTCCAGTGACCGGAGTTGTGCACACGCGGCGCCATCTCGTTGCCCAACAGTTCGCCATCCTTGACGAAGAGTTCCAGCGCAAACACGCCGACGTAGCCCAGCCGGTCCGCCAGCGTGCGGGCCAGTTCAGTGGCGCGCACCTGCAGGCGATCGATATCAGGCGCCGGCGCCAGGCTCATCGAGAGCACGCCGTCGACATGCCAGTTGCCGGTCAGCGGCCAGGTACGAAAATCACCATCGCGACCCCGTACGGCGATCACCGACAGCTCCCGTTCGAATGGCACGAACGCCTCGAGAATCAATCCGTTGGTGGCGGCCTGGGCGCCGAGCTCTGCCCAAGCTGCATCGGCATCGGCCAGGGTATGCAAGCGAAACTGCCCCTTGCCGTCATAGCCAAACCGACGAGTCTTCAGGACCGCCGGGACGCCTACCGTGGCCAACGCCTGATCCAGGCCCTCACGCGTGTCCACCGCCACGAATTCCGGTGTGGGCAGGCCGCATTCGCGGAACATCGTCTTTTCGGTCAACCGGTCCTGTGCCACCGCCAACGCGTCCGGCACCGGCGCCACCGCGACCCGCTCGGCCAGCCAGCGGGCCGTCTCGGCCGGCACGTTCTCAAAATCGAAGGTGACCGCATCGACCCGGGCAGCAAACTTTGCCAACGCTTCGTAATCGTCCCAGTCAGCCACCACCAGCGGTGCAACATCCCCCGCGCAAGCGTCGGCATGGCCGTCCACCACCAGCGTGCTCACGCCCAGCGGCGTGGCCGCAAGCGCCAACATGCGTGCCAGTTGC
Source organism: Rhodanobacter sp. (assembly GCA_036563155.1). GTDB lineage: Bacteria > Pseudomonadota > Gammaproteobacteria > Xanthomonadales > Rhodanobacteraceae > Rhodanobacter. Next base: position 94,591 of record DATCMT010000012.1, on the reverse strand, counting down.
CCACCACCCAGAATGCCCAAGACGGGCTGTTGTCGATCGTTCATTGGCGCGGGTCCGCCTGTTCCAGTACGGCCTGGGTCTGACGCGCTCGCCAGGCCTCGAGCGCCGTTGCCAGCGCTGGGTCGTGCAGCGCCAGCACGGCAGCCGCCAACAAACCCGCATTGACCGCACCAGCCCGACCGATGGCCAGTGTGCCGACCGGAATGCCGGCCGGCATCTGCACGATCGACAGCAACGAATCCATGCCGTTGAGTGCCTTTGACTGCACCGGCACGCCAAACACAGGAACGCGGGTCTTGGCGGCCAGCATGCCCGGAAGATGGGCTGCACCGCCGGCACCGGCAATGATCACTTGAAGGCCCCGACCCGCGGCCTCCTCGGCGTAGTTGAACAAGAGATCGGGCGTGCGATGGGCCGAGATCACCTGCACCTCGTGCCCCACGCCAAGCTCGGTGAGCAAGAGGGCTGAGTGCTGCATCGTTTCCCAATCCGAACGCGAGCCCATCACGACGCCAACGCGCGATGGTTTGCTGGTTCCTGTCATGGCTGGATCGTCCAAAAACGGCTATTGTACGGGCTTTCCCAAGCCCGTCACAGCCAACCCGCCCATGGACAAGCGTCTACTCGACATTCTCTGCTGCCCGGTCAGCAAGACACCGCTACGGCCACTGACCAAGCGCGAGCTCGATGCGTTGAATGAAGCCATCGGCGCCAACCAGGTCGATACGGTGGCGGGGGTCGCGGTGAGCGCGCGGATCAGCGAAGGCCTGATCACCACCGATCGTAAGGTCATCTACCGGATCGAGGACGGCATTCCGGTCATGCTCCCCGAGGAAGGCATCGGTACCACCCAATTGAGCGAATTTCCCGCGCCCTGATCGTCCGCGGACCGCTCATAGCGTGCACTGGCGCATGACATCGAGGCGGGTTTTGCCTTATTGTTAAGACCTGTGCGGCCCATGCCGGGTCCAGCTGCCCGTCGCTACGTGTCCGGGGTTCGGCAATGAACGAAGCCACTGATCCATCGCGAGTTGTCACGCTGAGCCAACGTCTGGACCCGGCCAGCGAGCGTGTGGGCGAATTGCTGAGCGGCGTACGGACCATCGCGGGCAAGCGATTGCAGCAATGGGTCGGCAACGCCTTCGAGCATGTCGATGACGCACTGTTCGACCTGGCCGAGAAGGCCGAGAACAACGCCACCCAGATGCACTACTTCGACGGCATGCGCGAGGTGCGCAAGCGGCGCCCGACGGTAGAGCGCAATTTCCTTGGTTCGATCACCCGGCAGATCGGCGAACTGGCCCATCCGTCCCAGCATCAGCAGCCAGCCGCCGCCCCGGTGTCGCCTGGCACGGTCGAACTGTCGCTGGTGGCCGACAACGAACTGGAAGAGTCGCTGGCAATCACCAGCATGATCGGCAAGAACGAGGTGCGGCTGGCGCGAGACCTGTTCGCGGTCAATCAACGTCTATCGGTGATTTGCGGCGGATACAAGATCAGCGACGGCAACAATCCAGTGGCGCCGGCAATCCTGGCTCAATCCTTCCGTCAGGCATTGCACGAGCTAAGCGCGGACATGCGCGTCAAGCTGATCATCTACAAGCTGTTTGACCGCTACGTGCTGTCGCAAATGGAAGAGCTGTATCGGGAGATCAACAACGAACTGGTGCGCGCCGGCGTCCTGCCGCAACTGCGCCATTCCATTGTGCGTGGTGGCAAGGCCGGTCAATCCGCCACAGGTTCCGCTGCGGGCGACGGCCAGGCAATCGACGGATCGCCGGACCTGGCCGACGAGGCCGGGGAGATCCCCGGCGACCTGCTGCAAACCTTGCATGCGCTGTTCAGCGCGCGCCGGGGTCCCGCTGGTGCCGGCCAGGCCGGCGGCGTGCAGGCTGCGACATCCGGCGGGCCGCTGCCTTCGGCCAACGAACTGTTGGGCGCGCTCAGCGTCCTTCAGAGCCAGATCGCCAGCGCGGGACCGCTGCAGTTCGCACACACCGACGATGCCGCCGAACTCAGTCGCGAAGTGCTTCAGCTCAAGGGGCAGTTGCTGACCCAACTGGGTGCTCTGCGGGGCGAGCGACCCAGCCACGTTGCCACCATCGACGAGGACACCATCGACCTAGTCGGCATGCTGTTCGAATTCATCCTGGAAGACCGCAACCTGCCGGCGAACATGCAGGTCATGCTGGCGCGCCTGCAGATTCCCTACCTCAAGGCGGCAATCCTCGACCGCAAATTGTTTGCCCATCGCCAGCACCCGGCACGCCGGCTACTGGACTGCCTGGCCGAACAAGCCAAGGGCTGGTCGGAAGAGTCGGATCGTGATCATCGCCTGCACGACAAGGTCAAGTCCATCGTCGACCAGTTGTTGCATGACTTTGACGACGACATGGGTATCTTCGAGCGCCTGTTGATCGACCTGCAGCAGTTTCAGGAAATCAACAAGCGTCGCTCCGAACTGGCCGAACAGCGCGTGGCCGAATCCACCCGCGGGCGCGAAAAACTGGAGCAGGCACGCCGCCGTGCCGCACGTGAAATTCTCGACCGCATCGGCCAGCACAAGCTGCCTCCGCTGGTCCACGGCGTGCTGGCCCGAGCTTGGGCAAACCACATGGTTCTGACCCTGCTGCGGCAAGGCGAGGATTCGCCCGAGTTCAAGAGTTCGCTGCGCTTCGTCGACGAGTTCATCGCCAGTACGCACCCGGCAACCACCCCGGAAGCCCGCCAGACGCTGCGCAAGATGTTGCCCGGGATCGAACGCGCGCTGCGCCACGGACTGGCCAACGTCGCGTTCCAGGAACAGGATATCGAACGGCTGCTGGCGCAATTGCAGGCCTACTATCGCCAGCAGTTGGGCGAGGCTCCCACCACGGCCGAGCCTGTCAGCGTTGAGGAAGACGCCGCGATGCTGGCCATTCCTGACTCCATCCAACCCATCATCGACCACGACGCGGTGCCCGGTGAGGACCTCGAAGAAGAACTGGTCGAAGCACCGCTGGATTCCCCGGAATGGCATCAGGTGGTCGCCCTGCAGCCGGGCACATGGCTGGAGTTCCGTCTGGCGGACGAACCGATGACTCGCGCCAAGCTGTCCTGGATCAGCCCGATGAGCGGCCGCTACCTGTTCGTCAATCGACGCGGACTGAAAGTGGCCGACTATTCGCCGCGCGAACTGACCTGCCTGTTCACCGACGGCGTTGCCCGGGTTCTGGCGGCCAACGCCCTGTTCGACCGTGCCATGAGCGCCATCGTGGACAAGCTGAGCCAAGCCGACACCACTCCACCTGCCGACACCAGCAACAAATGAATCTTGCTTTACCGTCCGCCGCGCCGGACCCAACTCAAGTTGCAGCCGATATTGAACGTGCTTTCGCCGAAGACCTCGGCCCGGGCGACGCCACGGCCGGCCTGCTGCCCTCCGATGCTCGCGCACACGCCGAACTCACCTGCCGGGATGCGGCGGTAATCGCCGGGACTGCCTGGTTCGACGCCTGCTTCCGCCATCTGGATCCGACCGTACAAATCGACTGGCAGGTCCGCGATGGTGATCGCGCTGCGCCCGGATCGGTGATTTGTCGACTCCAGGGCAACGCCCGCTCACTGGTGACCGCGGAGCGTTCCGCGCTGAATTTTCTCCAGTTGCTGTCGGCCGTCGCCACCGTGACCGCCGAATATGTCGCTGCCGTGGTCGGCACCTCGGTGCGCGTGCTCGATACCCGCAAGACCATTCCCGGCCTCCGCGTGGCACAAAAGTACGCGGTCCGGTGCGGTGGTGGCCATAACCAGCGCATGGGCCTGTACGACGCGATCCTGATCAAGGAAAATCACATCATCGCCGCCGGCAGTATCCCTGCCGCCGTCAAGTCGGCGCGCCAATTGCACCCCGATCTGCTGCTGGAGATCGAGGTTGAAAATCTCGACGAGCTGGACCAGGCGCTGCGTGCCAACGTGGATCGGATCATGCTGGACAATTTCGAGCCGGCCCAGATGCGTGAGGCAGTCAGGCGCACGGCCGGCCGCGTGCCGCTGGAGGTTTCCGGCAATGTTGATCTGGGCACCATCGGCGAATTCGCCCGTACTGGTGTCGACTTTATCTCGGTCGGTGCCCTGACCAAACACGTGCACGCCGTGGATCTGTCGCTGCGCCTGCAATTGGACTGAACCGCGCCGGCTTGCACCGAATCGTTCGGGCCCACACACTGCGGACATGAGTGATCTATCCGCCCTGCTGTTGCTGCTGGTTCTCGGCTCCACCGTCGGCCTGTGGTTCAAGCTGAGCGTGGCGCGCGAACGGGCCGTGGTCGAAGCACGGCGCCAGTGCCAGCAATACGGCCTGCAACTGCTGGACGAAACGGTCGGGCTCAGGGCACTGCGTCTGCGCAAGATCAATGGATTGCGCATGATCGAACGCGGCTACGGTTTCGAGGTCAGCGTCGAGGGGCACGACCGCCAAGCGGGTCGGTTGTGGATGATTGGCGACACACTGACCCACTTGAGCCTGCCGACGATCGAGCCGCCTTCACACGAGGAGGTCGTGGCCCAGTCAGGCCCGCACGGGACAGACAGCAACGTCACGCCGTTGCGTCCCCGCATCGACAACCGGTTGAACTGACCGGCGCGCCGATTCAGGGCGGTCGATGACCGCCCCTACTTGACCACCCGCAAATGGGAGCCACTGCGCTTGGACTTGCCGCCCCCAGTGTCTTCGGCAGTCGGCCTGGTCGGGCCATCATCCGGCGCCGGCGTGGTTGGCGGCTTGTCGCCGCCGTCCTCTTCAGCCGGGAACATCATGCCCTGGCCATTTTCCTGCGCGTACAACGCCAAAACCGCGTGCACCGGGATATGGATCGACTGGCTGATTCCTGAAAAGCGCGCCTGAAAGCTGACAAACTCATTGCCCAGGTCGAGATTGGCCACCGCGCGCATCGCCAGATTGAGCACGACCTGGCCATTCTTGACCACCTGCGGCGGCACCCGAACGCCAGCCACGCCGGCATCGACCAGCACGTACGGGGTCAGGTCATTGTCGCTGATCCAGTCATAAATCGCCCGCAACAGGTACGGGCGGTTGGACGTCATTGGAACCGTGTCATGAGTGCTCATGGACTTGCTGCATCGCCTTTTCCTGCTCGGTCATGCTGCGCGCAAAACCCTGACTGTGGAACAACCGCTCGCCGTAATCGATCACCGGCTTGCCGCTGCGTCCGAGATCCACACCCAACCAGGGCAGTCGCCAGACCACCGGGGCCACCAGACAATCGGCCAGGCTCATTTCGGGGTTGAGGAAGAACCTTGACGCCTTGAACAACGGCACGGCAGCCAACAGATGCTCGCGGAGCCGCTTGCGTGCTGCGTCTGCCGCTCGACCGCCGGCACGGATGATGTCCACCTCCGTCAACCAGTCCTTCTCGACGCGAACCGACGCCACGCGCAAGCGCGCGCGCGATTGCGGGTCGATCGGCATCAGTGGCGGGTGCGGATAGCGTTCGTCAAGGTACTCGCAGACCACCGATGTGTCGAACAGGGTCAGATCACGATCAACCAGAGTTGGCGTGGTGGCATAGGGATTGAGGTCAACCAGATCTTCCGGGGGACTGCCCGGATCCACCAGCACCCGCTCGTAACTGACCCCCTTGGCGGCCAGCACCAGCCGGGCACGATGAGACTGCACGTCGTCGGCCGTGGTGTAGAGCGTCAGTACCGTACGCGATCGAACGCTTGGGACCATCCTCGATTCCCCATTGGTGAGACGACTGCGGCGGCTCGTGGCCGCCGCAGTCGGAAAATGCCATGGCGGGTCAGTGCACGTCCTTCCAGTATTCCTTCTTCAGCATCGAAGCGAGGAAGGTGAAGAATGCCAGAAACAGCAATACCCAGATGCCGTAGTGGTGGCGCTGCAGCGCAGCCGGTTCGGACGAATACTCCAGGAACGCCGTGAGGTCGCGAGTGGCCTGCTGGAACTGGGCCGGGGTCAACTTGCCCGGCTGGGACAGCACCAGCTTCTCCACCGCAGCCTCTTCGCCGGGCTTGGCTTCGCCCATGACAGCCGTCTGCATGCCCTGCAGCTCCCACAACGGGAACGGCATCGAGGCATTGGCGAACACGGTGTTGTTCCAACCCACCGGCCGGCTCGGGTCAAGGTAGAACGAGTTGAGGTAGGCGTTGACCCAATCGGCGCCCTTCGCGCGGACCACCAGCGACAGGTCCGGCGGTGCCTTGCCAAACCACTGGGTCGCTGCGCCTTCCGGCATGTGCGAAACCACGGTTTCACCAAACTTGGCGCCGGTGAAGTTGAGGTTCTGCATCACGTCCTGCTCGGTAAGCCCCAGGTCGCCGGCAATGCGCTCGTAGCGCATGTACTTCAGCGAGTGGCAACCGACGCAGTAGTTGAAGAACAGTTTGGCACCGCGTTGCAGCGACGCCTGGTCGTGCACGTTGGAACCAGCCTCCGGCAGCGCGCCGCCTTCGGACGCCTGCACCGAGACACTGCCGACGACCAGACTGAAAGCCAACGCCACCGGGAAGATATACCGCTTCATTAGCAGCTGCCGCTTAGTCATGCGTGGTCACCCGTTCCGGAACCGGCTTGGTCTTTTCCCAGCCGAAGTGTGTGTAGGCCCAAAGGAAGGCGAAGAAGCCGAAGTAGATCAACGTCATCACGCGGCCGAAGAGATTCTCCCAGAAGGTCACGTCCACATCGCCGAACCAGGCCGGGATCACTTCCGCGGTAATGCCCGCACCCACCGCACCAAGCATGATGAACGAAACCACGAACAAGCCCAGCGCCACCTTGAAGCCGAGGCCGCGGTAGCGGATCGACTTCACCGTGCCACGGTCGAACCACGGCATCAGGAACAGCACGGCGATCGAACCGAACATCGCGATCACGCCCCAGACGGCCGAGCCGAGGAAGGACGGGATCATGCGCACGATCGCGTAGAACGGGGTGAAGTACCACACCGGCTTGATATGCGACGGCGTAGCGAGGTTGTTCGCCGGAATGAAGTTGTCATGCTCCAGGAACCAGCCACCGAAGGTTGGCGCAAAGAAGATGATGAACGCGGCGATCATCAGGAAGACGCCCACGCCAACCAGATCCTTCACCGTGTAGTACGGGTGGAACGGGATGCCGTCGGCCGGCTTCAACGCATCCCAACGATTGCCCTTGGGACCCTTCTTGATCTCCACGCCATCGGGGTTGTTCGAGCCCACCTCATGCAGGGCAGCGATGTGCAACACCACCAGCAACAACAGCACCAGCGGCAATGCGATCACGTGCAGCGCAAAGAAGCGGTTCAAGGTGGCATCGGCCGGCAGGAAGTCGCCCATGATCCACTCCACCAGCGCATCGCCGATGTAGGGAACGGTGCCGAACAGCGAAATGATCACCTTGGCGCCCCAGAACGACATGTTGCCCCACGGCAGCACATAGCCCATGAAGGCCTCGGCCATCAGCACCAGGAAGATCATCATGCCCAGCAACCACACCAGTTCGCGCGGCTTCTTGTAGGAGCCGTACATGATGCCGCGGAACATGTGCAGGAACACCACCACGAAGAACAGCGAGGCGCCGGTGGAATGCATGTAGCGGATTAGCCAGCCCCACTCCACGTCACGCATGATGTACTCGACCGAATCGAAGGCTCCCGCCGCGCTCGGGTTGTAGTTCATGGTGAGGAAGATGCCGGTGATGATCTGGTTGATCAGAACCAGCAGCGCCAGCGAACCGAAGTAGTACCAGAGATTGAAGTTCTTCGGCGCGTAGTACTCGGTCATGTGCGCGCGGTACATCGGCATCATGCCGGGTGCGCGCTCGTTGACCCAGTCACCGATCTTCGTGAATACGTTGGCCATCAGCCAGCCTCCTTCGAATCCACGCCAATCTGGATAGTGCTGTCATCGATGAAATGGTACGGCGGTACCGGCAGATTCTTGGGTGCGGGCACGCCGGCATAAACGCGGCCGGCCATGTCGTAACGCGACTTGTGGCAGGGGCAGTAGAAACCGCCCTTCCATTCCGGGTCGAACGGCTCGGGCTTGATCTCGGGCACGAAGTCGGGCACGCAGCCCAGATGCGTGCAGATACCAATGATCACCAGCCATTCCGGCTTGATCGAGCGCGCCTCGTTCTGCGCGTACTTGGGCTGCTGGTCGACTTCGGACTTGGGATCCACCAGCTTCGAATCCACTTGCGTCAGAGTAGCCAGCTGTGCCGCCGTGCGGTTGACCACGAAGACGGGCAGGCTGCGCCAGGAGACGGTGAGCATTTGCCCCGCCTCGATCTTGGCCAGCGATTGGGTGACCGGAGCGCCAGCGGCCTTGGCTCGCGCGCTGGGTTCCCACGACTTGATGAAGGGCACAGCTGCCGACACGATTCCGATGCCACCGACCACAGCTGTGGTCGCGGTCAGGAAACGGCGGCGGCCGTGATCGACGACTTCGTTCGCCATCAGGCTCTCCGGTACTGGCTATATCGCTTTATGGTGGGGTTCAGACCCCGCGAAAATCGCGTTAGTGTAGCGTCAGGCCTCGCCCCGTACAATAAAGCGCATCGCGGCGAAGTCCAGCCGCCGCAGCCCCTGCCACGATCGCCGGAACCTTTTTTTCGACATGAAACATGCCGCCGGCACGCTCCTCTTCATCGCCCGCTTCGCCATTCTGGGCCTGGCCATGGCTTTCGTGGTCGGATTGCTCTGGCCCGGCAGCGGTGAACGGCTGCGGGCGCGATTCGGATTTGCCACGACCACCACCGCCCCTGCCACCGAGCAGGCACGATCGCGCAGCGGCCCTGTCTCGTACGCCGACGCGGTGGCCACCGCTGCGCCGTCCGTGGTCAACATCTACGCCAACAAGATCGTCACCGAGCAAGCGGTGCGAATGTACGACAACCCGGTGCTGCAGCAGTTGTTCGGCGGACAACCCACGATCTTCCGGCATCGTGAGCAGACGCTGGGGTCCGGCGTCATCGTCCGGGCGCAGGACCAGGGTTACGTGCTGACCAACAATCACGTGATCGCCCACGCCGCGGACATCCAGGTGCTGTTGTACGACGGGCGGATCGCCAAGGCGACCCTGGTGGGTGCCGACGAAGAGTCCGATCTGGCGGTGCTGAAGATCGACGCCAGCAACCTGCCGGTGATCCACATTGCCGAACAGCCGTTGCGGCCCGGCGACGTGGTCCTGGCGATAGGCAACCCGCTGGGCCTCAACCAGACCGTCACGTTGGGCATCGTCAGCGCCATCGGTCGTCAGTTGAACAGCTCCAGCGCCGAAGATTTCATCCAGACCGACGCGGCGATCAACCTGGGCAATTCCGGCGGCGCCCTGGTCAACGCCGAGGGCGAGCTGGTCGGCATCAACACCCTGCTGATCGGCAAGGCCGCAGGTGCCGAGGGAATTGGCTTCGCCATCCCGGTCACAACGGCCAAGAAAGTGCTCGATCAGATCATCGCCACCGGCCACGTCGTGCGCGGATGGTTGGGGGCCGACTACGCGTTTGTTCCGGTCGCCGCCGACAGCGGACTTCCCGCCGCGGCGCGCGGCGCGCTGGTCACCACGGTGTACCCGGGCAGCCCGGCCGCACTGGCCGGCATCCAGCCGCGCGACATCCTGCTGCGCATCGGTACCGACGACATCCTCGACCCGGCCGATTTGCGCCGCCAGGAGGCGGCACTCAAGCCGGGCAGCAAGGTCGAGGTCTCAGGCCTGCGCAACGGCAACCCGTTCCACGTGGACATGACCGTGGTGCAGCGGCCCGTGATGGGGATCGGCACCTTGCCGGGCAACTGACTTCGCGCGACTTTCTGGGCCATCAGCCCGGCCCGCGGGACGCCAGCGGCGGATGGATTGCGGCGCCGTAGCGCTTGCGCAGGGTATCGACACGTTCCACGTAGACCTGCGTTTCGGCATACGGTGGCACCCCTTGATAGCGTTGAACGGCACCGGGGCCCGCGTTGTACGCCGCTGCGGCCAGTCGTTCATTGCCATGGAAATCCCGCAGCAGCAACGACAGGTAGCGCGCCCCGCCGCGAATGTTCTGGTCGGTGTCAAACGCATCCAGCACGCCCATGTCGCTGGCCGTGCCCGGCATCAGCTGCATCAATCCCTGTGCGCCCTTGATCGACATCGCGCGCGGATTGAACGCGCTCTCCGCATGGATGATGGCGCGCAAGAAGGCCTCGTCGACGCCGTACTCGACGCTGGCGGCTCGAATGACTCCCGCATAGGCTGTCAGGTTGAGCGGCACGCTGCCCCAGCGAACGGTCGAATTCACGTTGCAGGCGACGCATGTGGCTATGTAGGTGAACAACATGGTTACCGCATGACCGTGTCGCCCGGCCGGGCGCAGATTGGTGTATTCCACACTGCCGTCGGCGCGCACCACGCGGTAGACCGCGCCCCGCAGCACCTTGTCCGCCGCGCGATCAGCCGCAGCCGATGCTGCCGTCGAACGGCTCGGCTCGCGATAGCTCCACTGCCCCGCCGTCGTCGCTGGTGGCGGCGTGAGGCCGTCGGCGGCGTTCGTCGCCAGTGCGGACGCGGACCCGGTTTCCGGCTCCCCGATGCGCGTCGCAGTGGTTTGGACGCTGCCGCGAACCCCTGCCAACGACGTCGCGGCTGCGCCCGGCGCGGCAAAGATCCGTGCGGTGGTCGCCACCGCACCGGTCACCCGCGACAGCGACGCCCGCGGTGGTGGTGGTGGTGGTGGCGCTTGGCGACGCGGCGCCGGGGCGGCATAGCTGCTGATCGCCTTGCAACCGTGATAACCGTCCTTGCTGCTGCTGAACACGGTCTCGCCACTGGCGCCGACACACTGGTACAGCACCCCGGCACGTGCTGCCGGCCAATACAGCAACGCGCAGGCCAACGCGACCCCGCAAAGGATCGAGCGCAATGGGAAGCCCCCGGCCGACTGATCGACGCTTCCCCCATGGTGTGCAGCATCGAACATGGGCGCAGTGTGCCGCCATGCGCCGCCAACGCCAAGTACGCGGCCGCCGAAGCGTGCGCCACGGCGGCTTTCCCGCCGCCACATTCGCCATCCGCCGACGGCTGGCCCGCGCAGCACGCCGCACCGACCACGCGTCGCAAGTGCTTGATCCGGCATGCCCAATCACTGGCAGCCCAGGCCGTGCGCGGGTAAGCTACGCGGTTCAGCGGACACCACGTCCGGCCCCCACCCGACTTCGGTACCCCAACGCATGAGCGGCAAGCTTTTCATCAAGACCCACGGTTGCCAGATGAACGAGTACGACTCGGCCAAGATGGCCGACGTGCTCAAGGCGTCGCATGGCATGGAGCTGACCCAGGACGAGTCCGAGGCCGACGTGATCCTGATCAACACCTGCTCGATCCGCGAGAAGGCACAGGAAAAGGTGTTCAGCCAGCTGGGTCGCTGGAAACAGCACAAGAAGGATGGCAAGCCGGTGCTGATCGGCGTGGGTGGTTGCGTGGCATCGCAGGAGGGCGCCGCGATCGTCAAGCGCGCGCCGTATGTCGACCTGGTGTTCGGCCCGCAAACCTTGCATCGCCTGCCCCAGCTGATCGAGGCGCAACGCGCCACTGGCCTGCCCCAGGTCGATATCAGCTTCCCCGAAATCGAGAAGTTCGACTGCCTGCCCGAACCACGGGCCGAAGGCCCGACTGCCTTCGTCTCGATCATGGAAGGCTGCTCCAAATACTGCAGCTACTGCGTAGTGCCGTACACCCGCGGTGAAGAGATCAGCCGGCCGTTCGACGACGTGCTGGTGGAGGTGGCAAAGCTTGCTGCCCAGGGCGTGCGCGAGGTCAACCTGCTGGGCCAGAACGTCAACGCCTATCGCGGCCCAACCCATGACGGCGGTATCGCCGACCTCGCGGTACTGATCCACGCAATTTCACAGATCGACGGGATTGGCCGCATCCGCTTCACCACCTCGCACCCGCTGGAGTTCTCCGACTCGCTGATCGAGGCCTATGCGAACGTGCCGCAGCTGGCGAACTACCTGCACCTGCCAGTGCAGGCCGGTTCGGACCGCATTCTCAGCGCCATGAAGCGTGGCTACACCGCGCTGGAGTTCAAGCACAAGATCCGCAAGCTGCGGGCGGTACGGCCCGATATCTGCGTATCGTCCGACTTCATCGTCGGCTTCCCCGGCGAAACCGACGAGGACTTCGACAAGACCATGAAGCTGATCGACGACGTCGGTTTCGACCAGAGCTTCTCCTTCATCTTCTCTGCCCGTCCCGGCACGCCGGCAGCCAAGCTCGTCGACGACACGCCGATGGCGGTCAAGCACGAGCGGCTCGCGCGCCTGCAGGCCAAGATCAACGCGAACGCGAAGAAGGTCAACGCCGCGATGGTCGGCTCGGTACAACGCGTCCTGGTGGAAAAGCCCAGCACACGCGACCCGAACGAACTCAGCGGCCGCACCGAAAACATGCGCTACGTCAACTTCGCCGGCCACCCCCGTCTTATCGGCCAGTTCGTCGACGTCGTGATCACCGAGGCCATGTCGAATTCGCTGCGCGGACGAGTGCGCATTGCCGAAGACGCCGTCAACTGACTTCCCCGCCCGCCGGGCAGCGACACACACCTCCACTTCGTGACCCCATGACCAACGGCATCAATCAGCGCGACTTCCACCTCGACCCCGAGGACAACGCCCGGCTGGCCAATCTGTGCGGCCCGTTCGACGAGCATTTGCGCCAGGTCGAGCTGCGCCTTGGCGTGGAGATCAACCATCGCGGCGGCATCTTCCAGATCATCGGTGAAGACGCGCCGGCCAAGGCCACCGAAAAGGTCTTGCGTGCGCTGTATGCGAGCACCGAAGACGAAGCGCTGACCGGCGCCCGGGTCAACCTGCACCTGGCCGAGTCCGGCATCGAAGCCACGGCCGCCGATACCGAAGGCACCCAGGAAGTGGTGATCAAGGTGAAGCGCGGGGTGATCAAGGGCCGCGGTCCCAATCAGGCGCGCTACCTGCACGCCATCGCCACGCACGACATCAATTTCGGCGTGGGCCCGGCCGGCACCGGCAAGACTTACCTGGCGGTGGCCAGCGCGGTCGAGGCGCTGGAGGCGAACCGCGTGCAGCGGCTGATCCTGGTGCGCCCGGCGGTCGAAGCCGGCGAAAAGCTGGGCTTTCTCCCGGGCGACCTGAGCCAGAAGGTGGATCCGTACCTCCGCCCGCTGTACGACGCGTTGTACGAGATGCTCGGTTTCGAGAAAGTGGCGAAGTTGATCGAGCGCAACGTGATCGAGATTGCACCGCTGGCCTACATGCGCGGGCGCACCTTGAACGACTCCTACGTGATCCTCGACGAGGCGCAGAACACCACCGTCGAGCAGATGAAGATGTTCCTCACCCGCATCGGCTTCGGTACGGTGACCGTGATCACCGGCGATGTCACCCAGGTCGACCTGCCCCGCAATACCCGGTCTGGCCTGCGTCAGGCGGTGGAAGTACTACGTGGGGTCAAGGGCATCAGCTTTACCTTCTTCACTTCCAGCGACGTGGTGCGCCATCCGCTGGTGGCAAAGATCGTTCGTGCCTACGAAGCGTTCGAACAAGAGGACGAGGAAGGGCAATGACGGCGCCGTTATCTCTGGCCGTCGGCTACGCGGTGTCGCGCGCCGGCCTGCCCGCGCCAGCGAGCTTCCGCCGCTGGGTCGAGGCGGCGTTGCGCGGAGCCAGGCGGCGCAGGGGCGCGGAGCTGGCGATCCGCATCGTCGATGCCGAAGAAGGGCGCGCACTCAATCGCGACTACCGCGGCAAGGACTACGCCACCAACGTGCTGTCCTTCCCCGCCGAACTGCCGCCCGGTGTGCCCTTGCCACTGATCGGCGATCTGGCGATCTGCGCTCCGGTGGTTGAGCGCGAAGCGGCCGAACAGGGCAAACGGGCCCGCGACCACTGGGCCCACCTGACGATCCACGGCGTGCTGCACTTGCTTGGCTACGACCACATCGAGGAAGCCGAAGCCGAGGCCATGGAAGCGCTGGAAACCCGCATCCTGGCCGGATTGGGCATCGCCGACCCGTACCTCTGAGCGGTGTTGTCGCGGCGGGACCACCTCCCCGAATCGTAGGGCGGGCAATGCCCGCCGCCTCTCGCGGTCGCGCCACAGCACGGCGCAGAGCGGCGGGCATTGCCCGCCCTACGCTATCCAGAACCCGCGGGCGGTGTCCGCCCCGCGAGTCGGCAGTCTCCCTGAACCGTCACGATTTTTCCGTTAGAATCGGTCTTCCGCCCGTTTTTGGGCAGAATTTCAACGAGTAATGAGCGACGACCCCGGCAGTACCAGCGGCCCGGCCCATCGAACATGGTGGGATCGACTGGGCCACATTTTTTCCGGCGAACCACGCAACCGCGACGAACTGATCGAGGAATTGCGTTCCGCCCAGACCAACGGACTGATGTCCGTGAACACCCTCACCATGGTGGAGGGTGCGATCAAGGTCACCGAACTGAGCGTCGACGACGTGATGGTGCCGCGCGCGCAGATCGTGATGCTGGCGGCCGACTCGCCGCTGGTCGACGTTCTGGCGGCCGTGGTCGAGTCCGGCCACTCACGCTTTCCAGTGCATGGCGAGGACAAGGACGAGATCCTCGGCATTCTGCTGGCCAAGGATCTGCTGAAATACTTCGGCCAGGCCGAGCATTTCGACATCCGCTCGATCCTGCGCCCGGCCGTACTGATTCCCGAATCGATGCGCCTGAACGTGTTGCTGGAGGAGTTCCGGCTCAGCCGCAACCACATGGCGCTGGTGGTCAACGAATACGGCGGCGTGGCCGGACTGATCACGATCGAGGACGTGCTCGAGGAAATCGTCGGCGAGATCGACGACGAACACGACGACGGCGACGAACCCGAGCTGATGCACGAGCAATCCGGCGGTGACTGGCTGGTCAGCGCGCTGACGCCGATCGAGGACTTCAACGAACAGACGGGCGCCACCTTCTCCGACGAGGAGTACGACACCGTGGGCGGAATGGTCACCTCCGAGTTTGGCCATCTGCCCGAGGCAGGCGAACAGGTCGCCATCGGCGACTACCTGTTCCAGGTCACCCAGGCCGATGACCGCCGCGTACAGGCGTTCCGCGTGGTGCGCCAGCAATAAGCCTTCGCCGTCAAACGCGCGACCCGACCCTGTCCGCCTGCATGACGGCGACAAGGCAGTCGAAGCGTTGCCGCTACACTGAATGGCAGAACCCCCGTTTGCCCGCCGCCCCTTGCGCGGCGGGACAGCAACCTTGCGCACAGGCTTTGCATGACCTCCCGCCCGCAGAAAATCCGCCGCCTCCGCCTCTACGCCCTGCTGGTCCTGCTGTTTGCCCTGCTGGCGCCCGTCCATGCGGGCGTGGCCAACGCTCCAGGCGCAAACCTCGAGGTGTCGCTGATCACCTACGGCCCCGGCGAAACCTACTGGGAGCGTTTCGGCCACGACGCCATCGAGCTGCGCGACACCGTGTCGGGCGAAGCCGTCAGCTTCAACTACGGCGTATTCGATTTCAACGAGAAGAACTTCCTGTTGAACTTCGCCCGCGGGCGCATGCGTTACATGATGGATGCGGCGCCGAGCGAACTGGACGAAAGTTATTACGTGGCGGCGGGTCGCTCGATCACCCGCCAGCAATTGGCCTTGAGCGCCCCCCAGGCTGGCGCGCTGCGCGACTTCCTGTTGTGGAACCTGCGGCCGGAGAACGTGGGCTACGACTACGACTACTATGTCGACAACTGCACCACCCAGGTGCGCGATGCCTTGGACAAAGCGCTTGGTGGCCTGCTGCGGACCCGGCTGGGCACGCGCCCCGGCGGGATGACCTATCGCCAGCAGACCGACCGGTTGATGAGCGCCCAGCCGTGGCTGATGCTGCTGCTGGATCTGGGCCTGGGGCCCTATGCCGATCAACCGCTGAATGCCTGGCAGGAAAGCTTCCTGCCAGGGGTTCTGCAGGCACAACTGCGCGACATCAAGCTCGACGACGGCGACGGTGGCTGGCAGCCCCTGGTGCGCAGCGAACAGCTGGTCTCACCAAATCGGCTGGATGTCCCGCCTGCGGTCGCGCCCGATCTGCGCGGGCCGCTGGCCCTGGCCGGCCTCCTGTTCGCCGGCCTGATCGTGCTTTCCCGGCGTCGCTGGACCACGGGCTTCATCGCACTGGGCATGCTGTTCCTGTTTGCCGCCGGCCTGACCGGTCTGCTGCTGCTGGCCCTGTGGACCCTGACCACGCACCACTCTGCCTGGGCCAACGCGAACTTGCTGCTGTTCAGCCCGCTGGCTTTCGCCTTGATTCCTACGGTCTGGCGGGCGCGGCAACGGCGGGCTTCCCCGCGCATCATCGACGGATTGATTGCGTTGCAACTGCTTGCCTGCATGGTGGCCGTACTGTTGCACCTGCTGCCCGGCACGGTGCAGCAGAACCAGCCATGGCTGTTGTTTGCATTGCCCTGCTGGCTGGCGATCGCGTGGAGCCTGCGCCGCCGCGAGCAGTAGCCCGATTGCCCCACCTCACCGCGCGGGGCATCATGCACGCATGAATGCCCTGATGCCTTCGAACACGCCGCCGACCAGCGAGCCGCCCATGGTGGTCAACTGCATCGCCTACCGCAAAGACGGTAGCCGGATCGGCGAAATCACCATCGACGCCATCAGTGAGGTACTGGCCGACCCGGACACCTTCGTCTGGGTGGGTCTGTACGAGCCGGATGAAGATCTGCTCGAGAAAATCCAGGCTGAATTCGGCCTGCACGACCTGGCCATCGAGGACGCGCACGCCGCGCATCAGCGCACCAAGATCGAAGCCTACGGCGACTCGCTGTTCCTGGTAGTGCAAACCGCCCAGCTCCTCAATGGCGACCTGGCGTTCGGCGAGACCCACATTTTCTTCGGCCCGCGCTACCTGGTCACGGTGCGCCACGGCGCATCGCAATCCTACGCGCCGGCGCGGCGGGCCTGCGAAAATGCGCCCGAACTGCTTGGCAACGGTCCCAGTTACGGTTTGTACGGCGTCCTGGACTTCATTGTCGACAACTTGTTGCCGATCGTGCGCGACTTCCGCGAGGAAGTGCAGCAACTCGAACAGGACATCTTTGGCGAAACCTACAAGAGCAGCACGGTGCGCCGTCTATATGACATGCAGCGTGACCTGATGACCCTGCGACTGGCCGTGGCCCCGCTGCAGGACATCGCCAACCAGCTGACCCGACTGCATCCGAACCTGATCCCCGACGAACTGCGAGTGTACTTTCGCGACGTGTATGACCACGCATTCCGGGTCAACGAGGCGATCAGTGCGATGCGCGAAATGCTCACCGCGGCCATCAACGTCAACCTCTCACTGGTCAGCCTGCGCCAGAACGAAGTGATGAAGAAGCTCGCCGGCTGGGCGGCCATGCTTGCCGCACCGACCCTGCTGACCAGTTGGTACGGCATGAACTTCACCTACATGCCCGAGCTCAGTCGCCCGTGGGCCTACCCCGCGATCATCGTGGTGATGGCCTGCGTCGTGGGCGGCATCTACCTCGCGCTCAAGCGTGCCCGATGGTTGTGACCGCGATCACCAGTTCGCTCCGCTGCAGGCGGCGCCCCACCGGCTCTCTTCAACAGTCCTGATTCGATGAACGATTCATCCAGCCCAATCCCCGCCGACGCCGATGCGCCCGTGGAAACCCTCTACGAAGGCCGCTGGCTGAGCTTGCGCAAGCGGGGCCGCTGGGAATATGCCGAGCGCAACAACCCCGGCGGCGCCGTCATCATCCTGGCGGTAACACCGGCGGACAAGGTCTTGTTCGTCGAGCAGTACCGCGTCGCGATTCTGCAAAACACCATCGAAATGCCCGCCGGCCTGGTCGGCGACCAGCCTGGGCAATCGGGCGAAAGCGTTCTGCTCGCCGCGCAACGCGAGCTGGAAGAAGAAACCGGTTACCGTTGCAAGCGCGTGGAATTCGTCCACCGTGGGCCATCGTCTTCGGGCATGAGCACCGAAATGATTGCGTTCGTGCGGGCCTGGGACCTGGAAAAGGTCGGCCCGGGCGGCGGCGACGAAACGGAGAACATCGTGGTGCATGAGGTCCCACGCAGCGAAGCCGGTGACTGGTTGTTTGCTCGCGCCGCCGCGGGTTATTCGATTGATCCGAAGCTGTTTGCCGGACTCTGGTTCATCGATCACGTCCAACCGTAGGTCGCCACGTTTCGACATCCTCCCGCTCGGACAGCCTGGTCGCCCCCGACTCAGCCCCTCCGACGTCCCCGCCAGACCCGACACAAAATGCGCTCCGCCATGGGCTAAAGATTCGGCCGCCCCGGCCGATCTTCTCACTGTGGGCCGAAGTCGCCGCCAGACCGGCCCGCCTGCTCTTCCGGACTTGTGGATTCATCTCTATGAAAATCTTGCTTTTTTCTGCATCGCTGCTGCTGCTTCCCATGGCCGCCCAGGCCACCTGCTCGCTGACCGATTTCTCCATCAAGGACTTCAAGACCGCCGCCCGGACCACCGGCACCGGCACCCAACTCAGCCTCAGCGGCGAACTGGTCAACAACTGCTCCGAGCCCGCCGCCGCGCAGATCACGATCGAGGCCAAGGACGCCGAAGGCAATGTGATCCAATCCAAGCAGGGATGGCCTGCCGGTACCACCAATATCGCCCCGGGCGAGGCGGCCAAGTTTGATCTTGGCCGGCGTTTCCGCTATCAGTCGGACATGTCCACGTACACCGCATCCATCGTGGCCGTGCGCGCCTGGTAGACCCACGACCGTCCCCTCGCGAGAAGCAAAAGGCCCCACGAGGGGCCTTTTTTTCAGGGACTCCCGGGTCAATCCCGAAAATTCCCGGTCACGCGCGGTCATCCAGGACGGGGGCGGACAACCCGCTCAGTGCAGTACAAAGAGTTTGTCGAAACCGGCAACCCGCAAGGTGTTGCGCAGCTCCGTGCCGGCGTTGACGATGCGTATCTCGGCGCGGTCCGCCCCGGCGTGCTCACGCAGCAGCAACAGCATGCCCAGCGCCGAGCTGTCCATCGTGGTCACTTCACCCAAGTCGACCACATAGCTGCGCGCCACATTGGTCTGGCCCAGACATGCCTCGTGAAAGTCGCGGTGAATGCTGAAGTCGAAGCGCTCACCCAGCTGCAGGGTCAGGCAATCGTGCTCGTTGTCGTGATGGACGATCATGGTTGTGCTCCTCAAAACAATTCGATCTCGCCCGCATCCATCGAGCTCTGCAGCGCCGGCCCCCTGGAGCGCAGCCGTGCCTTCTCCCGCTGGAGCGCCAAGCGGCCACGCACACGCTGTGCGCGATCGGCCAGGCAGTCGGCATCCACCGGCGCGCAGGCCAGGTCTTCAATGTCGCGCGTGCACTCACCAACCACTTCCTGCAGGTCCAGCAGCCGCACCCGCGTCTGCCGCAGCAACTGGCTGAGGATGTCTTCGAACTGCAACGAGCGGATCGTGGTGGACACATCGCTGCCAAGGCCGCGATTGATCTCGACGACCTGGTCTGCCACGGCGCTGGTGCGCGCATCGCTTTCGGTTACATGCGCCATCATGGCGTCGATGCCGCCCTTGGCCGAAAGGGCGACGTTCAGGTCCTGCGAAGCCATGGCGCCCACCAGTCCACGCAATTGCTCCATGGCCGTGCGTGCGCGTTCGACGTGGCTGCCAATCTGCTCATTGAATTGGTTGGAATTGCTCGCAAGGTTCCGGATCTCACCGGCCACCACCGCAAAGCCGCGACCTGATTCACCGGCACGCGCCGCCTCGATCGCCGCATTGAGCGCCAGCAGGTTGGTTTCTTCGGCAATCGTGTTGACGTTCCTCAACAGCCCGAAGACGGCATCCATTTCCTTCGCCATGCCATCGATGCGATAGACGATACGCAGGCTCTCACGGGACATCTGCACGATCATGCCGACGAAGTGCTCCAGCAGCTCACCCGTGCGCGCGGCAAAATCCTGCACCGACACACCCCCGCTCTGGGTGTCGATAATCTGTTTGAGGAGACTCTGCTGCAGCCCGGTTTTTCGGGACAGGCCATCAAACCCGCTGCCCAGCTCGGACACCGCATCGCGCAGCAGATCCAGTCCCTGGTGCAGCTCACGGGTAGCGTGGCCCAACTCGTCGACCAGCGCACCGCGAACGTCCTCCAGCGCCTCGCGCACCGGGGCAGTGTTGGCGGGTTGTTCGTCCGCGTGGGCTGGCGTCGACGCCAGGCGCCGGCTCTCGATAATCCAGACCGCGGTCAGCACCACGATCAGCAAGGGTGCCAGCCAAGCCGGCTGCCACAACAGCGCAATGACCAACGCCAGCGTGCTGGTGGCCCACCCGTACAGTGGTCGTGTCGACAATATTCGGAGAATTTGAATTGGAGCAGCCATGAGCCGATACCCGAGGTCAGGCACGCGCAACCATCTCGCGTGATGGGTGTGCCAGCGCAAGCATTCGCGCGGCAATCTGGTCAAGCGGCTGCATTTCCGCAGCCGCACCGAGCTTCCATGCAGCACCTGGCATGCCCCATACCACCGAGCTGGCCTCGTCCTGCACCAATGTTGCGGCGCCGGCCTGCCTCAGTTCCAGCAAGCCACGCGCCCCGTCGTCGCCCATGCCGGTCAGCAGCACGCCGATCGTGCCCGCACCGGCACTGGCCGCCATCGAACGGAACAGGACATCGACGCTGGGTCGATGCCGATTCACCGGCGGACCGTTGTGCAACCGGCACACATGCTTGGCCCCGTCCCACATCACCAGCAGGTGGTGACTGCCGGGGGCAATGTAGGCGTGACCGCTTTGCACCGCCTGCCCGTCCTGGGCCTCACAGACCCGCATCGCCGAACAGCGGTCCATCCGCTCCGCGAAGGGGCCACTGAATGCGGCCGGGATGTGCTGGGTCACCAGGATTGGTGGCGCATCCGGCGGCATCGACTCCAGCACGACGCGTACGGCTTCCGTACCGCCGGTCGACGCACCGATCACGATGATCGGACTGCCACCACGCGTACCGGTGGCCTTCACATGCGGCAACACCGCATCGGCCGACAGCCGCGGATCGACATCCAGCCGTCGTACCTGCGTGCGCGCCCGGGGCCTTGCCGAGGCCGCCAGTTTCACCTTGGCGCAAATTTCCTGCGCACTCTCACCAAAGCTGTTGGCCAGGTCGCTGCTTGGTTTGGCCACGAAGTCGACGGCACCCAGTTCCAGCGCGCGCAGGGTGACTTCGGCCCCCCGGGTGGTCAGCGACGACACCATCACGACCGGCATCGGGCGCAACCGCATCAGATTTTCGAGAAAGGTCAGGCCATCCATGCGTGGCATCTCGACGTCGAGCGTCAGCACATCCGGGTCCAGCTGCTTGATCTTCTCGCGCGCAATCAGCGGATCTGCCGCCGTACCAACGACCTCGATGCCCGGATCACAGGCAAGCATGGCCGACATCAGCTTGCGGACCAATGCCGAATCGTCGATAACCAGGACACGCACTTTTTCCATCACTATCCATCTCACCTGCAGGAAAACCCGAACCACGCCGCCTCAACAGCGGCTTCGAATCCTTTCCGCCGAGCCAGCGCGCCCGCTAGAAAAGCTCGACCTCACCCTTTATCGGGTCATTTGCCAATCGCTTGAGGTAACTGCGCTCGTCAGCGACCAGGGCCACATCATCGCGGCGACGCAGCAAGCGGACGCGTACGCGGCCGCTCTTGGGGAAGAACTGCACCTGCCGGGGGTATATGTCACCCAGGTCGGAGGCACAAAGATTGAGGTTTTCAGTCACGATGTAACGCTGCACGAACTCAATATTGCGCCTGCCAATGTCTGTCATCTGGGCCAGCACGCGCCCGCCGCCGAAGATCTTGACCATCAGATCGCCACGCCGTCCGCCGGCGGCCAGGATCGTGTTGATCAGCTGCTCCATGGCATCACTGCCGTAGCGCGCAGCGCGGCCTGCCGTGGCGGTCCAGCTGTCGCGTTCCCCCCGCGGCTCGGGCAGCATGAAGTGATTCATGCCGCCGACCTGGTGCAGTGGATCGTGGATGCAAGCGGCCACGCAGGAACCCAACACGGTCGTCACGACCTCATCCTGTTCGCTCACGTAAAACTCGCCAGGCAGCACCTTCACGGTCATGCAGCCGTGCGCCGTGTCCCAATAGCGGCGTAGATGCTCGAAGCCCGGCCACACAGGCGCCTGACCCACCACGCCCGCTTCAGGTGTCGGCGGCGGCCTCATGCGCCCAGCTTCCGGTGAACCGTGCGGCCTATCAGCTCGAACTCCTCACTGATTCCGTGCAACGACTCGGAGTGGCCCAGGAACAAGTAGCCTCCCGGCGGCAACAGGTCGGCGAAGCGACGAAACAGGCGCTGCTTGGTCGGCGGATCGAAGTAGATCACCACATTGCGACAGAAGATCGCGTCAAACGGGCCGTGCATGGGCCACGCATGCAGCAGGTTGAGCGGCTCGATCGCGACCAGTTCGCGCAGGCGCGGATGCACGCAGGCCAAGCCCGCATACTCCCCTTCTCCGCGCAGCATCCAGCGGCTGCGTCGCTCGGGACTGATGCCGGCCAGACGCTCCAGCGGATACACGCCCTTTCGCGCTGTCTGCAATGCCTGCGGCGAAAGGTCGGTCGCAAGAATTTTGGCATCAACCCGGCTGTCACAGCTTTCGAGCGCCTCGGCCAGCACCATCGCCAGCGCATACGGCTCTTCGCCGGTGGAACAGCCGGCAGACCAGATGCGCAGGCGATCGCCCGCACGGCGCTTCTCGCGCAACCAGCGCGGGAGCAACTCGTTGGTCAGCAGGTCGTAGTGATGCACCTCCCGGAAGAAGGCCGTGACATTGGTGCTGATCGCGCTGGCCAACTCACCCAGTTCGCTCTGCGGATCGCTGCGAAGCAGTTCGCAATAGCTGCTGAAGCTGGGCAGGTGCAGCGCCCGCAGCCGCCGCATCAATCGGCCCTGCACCAATTGGTGCTTGTTTTCGCCCAGCGCTATACCGCAATGCTCGAGCACGAACGCGCGAAGGTATTGAAAGTCGGCGCTGCCCAGCAGCGGCCCATTGTCGCCCGTGGCGACAAGGGTCGGATCCAGCGTGCCAGATGTCGCGGTCACCTCAGAATTCCTTCCAGACGCCTGCATCACTGGTCGCCTCGACGGCTTCGCGAACCACGCGCACGGGGGCGGCCGCGGAATTGCGTACCGCGGCAAACACGGCCTCGGCCTCGGTGGCCGCGGTCTTCGCCTTGATGGCCGCGGCGGCTTCGGTCCGTTCGGCAACTTCCTCACTCACCTGGAAAAAGCCCACTTGCCGGGTCAGCTCACCAGCCTGCTCATGCATGGCGCGGGCGGCGGCGGCGGCTTCCTCGACCAGGGCAGCGTTCTGCTGGGTCATCTCGTCCATCTGCATCACCGCGTTGTTGACCTGGTCGATGCCCGCCGATTGTTCCTGGCTGGCCGCGGCAATCTCGGCCACGATGTCGGTGACCTTCTTCACGCTTTCGACAATCTCGGCCAGCGCCTTGCCCGACTGATTCACCAGCTCGGACCCACAGCGCACCTTGTCGGCGCTGTCGTTGATCAGACTCTTGATCTCCTTGGCGGCACCGGCGCTGCGCTGCGCCAGGCTGCGCACCTCGGTGGCGACCACCGCAAAGCCCCGGCCCTGCTCGCCAGCGCGGGCTGCCTCGACCGCCGCATTCAGAGCCAACAAGTTGGTCTGGAAAGCAATCTCCTGGATCAAGCCCACGATGTCGGAGATCTTGCCGCTGGAGGCATTGATCTCGCTCATCGCGGCGATGGCCTTGCTCGCCACCTCACCGCCACGCTCGGCCTGTTCGCGGGCACCCCGCGCAAGCTGGTTGGCATGACTGGCGTTTTCCGCATTCTGCTTGACCGTGGACGTCATCTCCTCCATCGATGAGGCGGTCTCTTCCAGGCTCGATGCCTGTTCCTGCGTGCGCTGGCTCAGGTCGTCGTTGCCGTGGGCGATCTGCTGTGCAGCCGTACTGACTGCATCGGAGCCGCGCCGCACCTCGCATACGGTCAGCGTCAGCCGTTCGTCCATGATCCGGAATGCCTCCAGCAGCCGCCCCAACTCGTCTTTCCGACGGGTCTTGACGTTGTGCCCCAATTGCCCCTGGGAAATGGCATTGGCCACGGTCACCGCCCGGTTGAGCGTACGCACGATCGAGCGGATCAGCAGGAACGCCATCAACAAGGCGATGCCCAGTCCAGCGCCCATGGCGGCAAACGCCATCTGGCGCACCCGCTCGTAGCGGGTGACGGCCGACTCGTACCGCTGGCGACTTTCATCGACCCGCATGGCAATCAACTTGCTCAGCTCAGAACCCATGATTGCCACGTTCGGCAACACGTCGGAATAGAGCAGCGCGTTGACGCCATCATCGGACTGTTGCAGCGCATCGGTGATTTCGGTCATGGACTCGGCCACATCATTGCGTGCTCCAGCGAACGCCGCCCATTGCTTCTTGGCCTCTGGCGACATCGTGGTGCCAGAGAGTTCCTTTATCAGCGCCGCATCGGCCGACTGGGTTTTGACCACGTCAGCGAGCTTTTGCGCGACGATGGCCTTGTCGTCCTTGTGGAACGCGGCTTCACTCAGCGCAATGAAGTTGTTGAGCGAATTGCGCGCCAGCGCATCGATGTTGGTCAACGGAACCAGTTCGTCCTGGTAGATTTCGCGGGCAGCTTCGTTGGACTGGGCCATGCCGTCCATACCCACCCACGCCGAGCTCACCAGCATGGCGCACAGGATGCCGAACACGCAGATCATCTGCATCTTGATGGTCCAGTGGGTCAGGCTGACCAGGCGGGCCTTCACATTCATCATCTTCATCTCGATTTCCCAGTTCAGGCGACGACTTCGGCTTCGTGAACGGCTGTCATCGCCGCGTCCAGCGTTTCCACGTCCTCGGGACGCATCAGTTTTTCAACATCCAGCAGCATCAACATCCGCTCATCATGGGTGGCAAGTCCCTTCAGGTAGCGGGTATCCACCACCGCCCCCATGTCCGGTACGGGCCGGATCGACGCCGGGTCGATGTCGACCACATCGGAAACCGCATCAACCACCATGCCGAACAGGCGCTCGTCGACGGCGACAATGATGACCACGGTGTTGTCGCCGTAAGTCTCACGCTGCAGGCCGAACCTCAGGCGCAAATCCATGATTGGCACGATCGCGCCACGCAGGTTCAGCACGCCCAGCACATAGTCGGGCGCTTGCGGAATGCGCGTAACCCGCGTCCAGCCGCGGATTTCACGCACCGTGAGGATATCGACCCCGTACTCTTCGTCCGCCAGCTGGAACGTGAGTTGCTGCACCGTGGGGGTCGAGTCCTGGCTGTTTTCGTACATGAGCTGTTACCTGATGGCGAGTGCTTATGAAGGCACTTCTTGCATACTGGATCGGCGCGCCCGGGCCAAACTTGAGCCGCATCCCATTAGCTTCCTGGCAACTTGCGGCCGCCGCGGCGCCGAGGCGAGGGCCCCTGCAGGGTCGCCAGCCTCAAGCGGCACGAATGTGTTGACGCTGACCAAGTTGCACCACGCCGCCCACGTCGACGATCAAGGCCACCGAGCCATCGCTGAGGATGGTGGCGCCCGAAACACCCTGCACGCGGCGGTAGTGCGCATCCAGCGACTTGATGACCGCCTGCTGCTGCCCGAGCAGATCGTCCACCAGCAGACCGACCCGGCGACGGTCGTCTTCGACCACCACGACGATGGCGCGTGAGATGTCGGTGACCGCCTCCTCGCAGCCAAAAACCCGGTGCAGCCGCATGATTGGCAGGTACTCATCACGGAAGTGGAATACCTCGCCGCCGCCGGCGATCTTGCGGACCGCCTCGGGGCGCAGACGCATGGATTCGACGATCGAGGTCAACGGCACGATGTACCGCTCCTGGCCCACGGCCGTCACCAGCCCGTCGATGATCGCCAAGGTCAGCGGCAGCACGATGGTGAAGACGCTGCCTTTGCCCGCCACGCTGCGCACGCTCACGCTGCCGCCGAGGTCACGCACGTTGCGCCTGACCACGTCCATGCCGACGCCACGGCCGGACAGGTCGGTGGCCTGCGCGGAAGTCGAAAAACCTGGCTGGAAGATCAACTCAGCCACCTCGGCATCGCTGAGCTCCTGATCGGCGCTGATCAGCCCGCGCTCATGCGCCTTGGCCACGATGGCCGCCCGGTTCAGTCCGGCCCCATCGTCGCTGATCTGCACCACGATATTGCCACCTTCGTGGAACGCGTCGAGCTTGAGCGTGCCGGTCTCGGGCTTGCCCGCGGCCTTGCGTTTTTCAGGCATTTCCAGCCCGTGATCAATGGCATTGCGCACCAGGTGGACCATCGGATCGCCGATCTTCTCCAGCACCGTCTTGTCCAGCTCGGTGTGCTCGCCATGCAACTCCAGCTTGACCTGCTTGCCGAGCTTTCGCTCGAGATCACGGACCATGCGGGGAAACCGGTTGAACACCGAGCCGATCGGCAACATGCGGATGCGCATCACGCTCTCTTGCAGCTCGCGCGTGGTTCGCTCGAGGTGCGCCAGTCCGTCACGCAGGCGTTCGAGCTGCGACGGCTGGAAGTGCTCGCCGATATCGCTCAGCATCGACTGCGTGATCACCAGCTCACCCATCATGTTGATCAGCGCATCGACCTTGTCGATGTCCACCCGGATCGAACTGCTCTCGTTGGAAACCACGCCCGGCTCACGCGCGGGCCTTGGCGCGGTTGCCGGCGCGGTCGACGGTGCGGGGGAATCGGCAGCCGGGGTGGGGGCGGTCGTGGCGACTGCCTGGACGGACGCGGTCGGCGTGGCTTGCAGCGGAGCCATGCTGAGCTCGCAATCACCGTCAAGCCAGTCGAATACCGCGTCCACGGCCGGGCGCGCAATGTCACCATGCAGCCGCAATTCCCAACCCAGGTGGCATTGGGTCGGGTCGAGATCTTTCACTTGCTGCGGAGCGCCATCGAGGACGAACGCACGCACCACCTCCAGTCGGCCCAGGTCCTGCAGTTCGCGGAACAATCGCAGCGGATCGTTGCCTGTCTGAAGCAAGTGCGGCAACGCCTTGAAGTCAATCTGCCAGCCGCCGACCGCAACCTTGGCGGCGGCCGCGGGAGCGGCAGCATCGGTCGCGCCGCCGACCAGCTGTACCAACTCGCCCCGCAGGGCTTCGCTCTCGGCGTCGGCAACCGGCTTGCCACTGGATGACCGCGCCAGCATCGAGCGCAGACAATCGACCGAGCGCAACAACAGGTCGATCAGCCCGCCGTCCACAGCGCGGCGTTCACTGCGCACCTCGTCCAGCAGCGACTCCGCCACGTGGGTGAAGGAGGCGACGTCGGAGAAACCGAAAGTCGCCGCACCCCCCTTGATCGAGTGGGCGGCGCGGAAAATCGTATGGACCAGTTCGTGGTCGCTCGAACCGGAGTCCAGCGCCAGCAATGCAGCCTCCATCGCATCGAGCCCCTCCAGGCTCTCGTCGAAGAAGGTCTTGTGGAATTGCGTCAGGTCGACCGTGCTCATGGGGCCTAGCCCAGCACGCGCTTGACGGTCGCCAGCAGTTGCTCCGGATCGAACGGCTTGACCAGCCAGCCGGTTGCACCGGCCGCCTTGCCTTCCATTTTCTTTTCGGTGTGCGATTCGGTCGTCAACATCAGGATCGGCACGCCCTTGTAGCCGTCCATGGCACGGAGTTCGCGAACCATGGCAATACCGTCCATCACGGGCATGTTCACGTCAGCCAGGACCAAGTCGAACGAGCTGGCCCGTGCGGCCTCGAGCGCCAACTGCCCGTTTTCGGCTTCGGCCACCTCGTGCCCGGCGCCGCGCAGGGTGAACGCCACCATGCCGCGCATCGAAACCGAATCGTCTACCGCGAGAATCTTTGCCATGCTGCCACCTCGTTCAGGCCAGCCCGTCGGCCGGCAATTTCAGTATTTGTGCCAGTCCCAGCAGACCAGCCGCTTCGTTCAGGACACTGTTGGCCCCACGCCAGCTCACGGAAGCGCCCCGCGCTTCCAGCTCACGCTGGAAGATCACCAGCATTTGCAGTGCCGCCGTGTCGACACGCTCCACCTGGCTGCCATCGAGCACGGCAATCGCGCCGGCATCGAGCACGGCGACCAGTTCGGCCTTCAGCGCGTTCTGAGCGGAGATGCGGCAATCAGGGGGCAACTGGACCACGCCCGGGTCGCCGCCCGGAACGGGAGTCGACGCGGGTTTCGCGCCTTTTTTCTTCACCAACCGCTTGCCGGTCATGCCATCACCCCTTTCTCGCCACTCACGCTGACAATGATCTATCGGCCGCCGGCCCGTTCGCTTTAGGAGAAATCTGGACAAATCCACTGGCGCCAGCGCCACGAACCGACCCGTCCGGCCGCTGCTGCGGCAACGCCGGCAGCTAAAGTTTCCGGGCCCCGCGCCGATGTCTTCAAGGACAACCCCATTTGCACACGCCGTCCCCGCGCGCAGGAGCCGATTTGATCATTCAACCGACCAGCTTCGCCGCCCTTACCTGGGCAGGTGCGGCCGCCGGCACCACGGCGCCGAGCTGGCGCATCGGTTCGGTGCTGTCGGCGCGGCCGCTGGGCGTCAATCCGCAGGGCTTGCTGGTTTTGCAGATTGGTGCCGTGACGGTGGAGACCGAGCTGCCCGGCAGTCATCTGCCGGCACAGTTCCAGGTTCGCGTGCTGAGCATGGGGGCGCAGCCGCACCTGGAAGTGCTGGCGCATCCCGCTGACGCGACGTTCCAGCGCGTGCTGCGCGAACGGTTGCCTCAGCAGAACGGCTACGCGCCGCTGCTGGCGACGCTGGGAGCCCTGGCGCGGCGGCCGGTATTGCGCGAGTTGCCGCCCGCCGTCCGCTCGGCGCTGGCCATGCTCGATCAATCGCTGCGCACGCCGGCCGATGTCACCCGCGGCGAAGGTCTTCGTGAGGCCATCAAGCGCAGCGGTGTGTTCTTCGAGTCGCGGTTGGCAGGTCCGCTTGGCAACCTTGCGGTGCTGGCCGAGGACGACTGGAAGGGAGCGCTGCTGCGGCTGGCCGCCTTGCTGGAGCAGCAGACGACGGTTCCACCGCCACCAAACCGTGGCGACACCGCACCGCCGTTGCTGCAGCGCGGTCTGCATGCGCAGCCGCGCCTGGCGGTACCTCTGGCGCCTGAGGACGATGGAGTGAGCGCGCTGCTGGGTCGTCTGCACGGCGACGTGAAGGCCGCTCTGGCGCGGGTGGAGGTCGCCCAGCTCGAAGCCAGTGCCAGCCCGGTACCTGCGTGGATGATCGAAATACCGTTGCAGGGCGAGGACGGACGCGACGTGCTGCAGATTCAACTGGAATACAGCGCAGACCCCACCGACGGAAGTCAGGGCTGGACGCTGGGCTTCGCGCTGGACTTGCCGGCACTGGGTCCACTTCAGGGTGAACTGCAGCTTCGCGAGCCACGCCTGGCGGTGCGCTTGTGGGTCCAGCGGGCAGAAGCCGCGCAGCAACTGGAACGCCAATTCGTCCCGTTGCGACAACGGCTGGCGGCCTGTGGTGTCCTGCTTGACCAACTGACGTGCCAGGTCGGCCTGCCCCAGTCACTGGGTCGGCACAGTTCAGTCCTGTTGCAGGCCACGGCATGAACCAGCCCAACAGCACCCGTCGGGTCAGTCTGCGCATGGCCAGCGGCAACCAGGCCGAAGCGCCCGCGATGTCGCCCGAATCGCTGGACGTGCTGTTGGCACGGGCCAAGGAACTCGGCGTGCCACTGCATCACGATCCACAAATTGCCGCGCTACTGGTTTCGCTGCGGCTTCGCGACGATGTGCCGGCCCTGCTCTATGCCTCGGCGGCCTCGGTGCTCGCGGCCGTGTACGACGCAGCCGAAGAGTGACCGACGCGGCCCCGCCGACGGCCGCAGCCAGCACCCCGCGTTACGGATTGGCCGGGTGCATCTGCAGAACCAACTTTGCTTCCTCGCGCGACAAACCGCAGCGGCTGACCAGTTGCTCGACATCGGCCCCCTGGCGGGCCAGCTGCTGGGCCATCTCGTAGGACTGGCGCTCTTGTGCCGGTTGCTGCTCCAGCCGGCTCAACTGTCGCTCCAGCCGCCCCAGTGAAGCCACCAGCATCGACGTCGGCACATCGGTGCAGGCGTAGACCGCGTCAAGCGCCTGCAAGTCAATTCGACGCCGCAATTCCTGCAACTGGCGACGGCCACGGAGCAACAGCACCAGCTGCGCCAGCGCCAGCAGCACCAGGACACCCAGCGCAAGGTCAATCCACATGGCCGTCCTCCTGTGTCAGGCGGCACAATCGACCGACATCCAGCAAGGCTATGAAGCCATTCTGCCAGGCCATGACGCCACAAACCGGGTCATCCCCACGGCTTGCGCGACCTTCCGGAGGCGGCGCAATCCCGATGCCGCCACTGTCCACCAGCTCGCCGACCTCGTCCACCAGCAGGCCGACACGCTGGCCCGCGCGCGACAACATCACGACACGCACGGATGCCGGGTTCGCCGGTGGCTGTGCCGACAACCCGAGCCGACGGCGACCATCCATCACCGGCACGATGCGCCCGCGCAAATGCCGCACACCCAGCAAATCAGGAGCTGCGCCGGGTACCGGCGTAAGGTCGCCGTCGCGAATGACCTCGCTGACGTCGTCCAGCGGCGCGGCATAGAGCTGCGTACCGATGCGGAACGACAGCCAGTGCTGGGCGCCTGCACCAACCGTGGAAACGGCCGCATTCATGCTGATACTCCGGGGTGGCCGCACGCAATCATGATATTCACCTGCTGGGAGTGGCGCGACGATGGTCGCCCACCGGGTCGTTGCGGGCAATCATGGACTCCACCGGACCGACTTCATGGCTGGGAACCTGGTGCGCCGTCTGCCCGGCATCGGCGTGCGCACTGTGGCGATCGGCTGCCTGCTCCTGGCCGGTCAGCCCGACGGCAGGCACCAGGTCGCTGGCTGGCGCGGCAGCGCCGGCCAGCCCGTCGGTGCCACGAATGGTCTCGGGCGTGCGCAATTCCCGCTGGGATGGTGGGCGATTGCTCATGACGACGACCAACACCCTCCGGTTCTGATTACGGCCATCCGCGGTGGCGTTGTCGGCGATTGGCCGCATTTCGCCCCAACCGATGATACCCAATCGCTCGGGCGCGATGCCGTTGCTGGAAAACAGTCTGGCCACGCTGGCCGCCCGCGCCGCCGACAGCTCCCAGTTGGACGGATACTGCGCCGTACTGATCGGCACGTCGTCGGTAAAGCCCTCCACCCGCAGCTGATTGGCGAACCGGGCCAGAATCGTCGCCAGGCCCTGCAGTACCGCATTGGCCGAGTCCGACAACTGGGCCACCCCGCTGGGAAACAGGATATCGGTGCGAATCTCGATTTCCAGCCAGTCCGCTGTGTGCCGCACAACCACCAGCTTGCGGTCGATCATGGGTTGCAGCGCCTTGCGCACCTGGCTTTCGATATGCCCCAGATTCTCCGGTTTGCTTCCCTGGCCGCCCTTGTCGTGGCTCTCACCCTCCAGCGTCCGCTCGGGGTGGGGCGGAATCGCCAGGTTGATGGGCACGGCCACGGAACCCGCCAGTCCCGCCGGCCGGGCGATCGCCGGCGTCACATTGTGGGGTCGCACCCGGGTCGGAGGCATGGGGGCAATCACCCGGCTGGAGCCATTGAAGGCCTCGATCAGCGACTCCGACATCACCCGGAACTTGCCTTCGTTGACCACCGACACGGCGTACATCACCACAAAAAACGCAAGCAACAACGTCATCAGATCGGCATAGGGAATCGCCCAGGCCTCGTGATTGGTGTGTTCCTCGTGCTTTTTCTTCCTCATGCCAGATAGCCCTGCAAACGGGCCTCGATCTGCCGCGGGTTGTCGCCCTGGGCGATCGATACGAGGCCTTCAATGAGGATTTCCCGCATCTGCGTCTGCTTGCCGATCAGACCCTTCAGCCTGGCCGCCATCGGCAACATGAACATGTTGGCCAGGGCCACGCCGTAGATCGTGGCGACGAACGCCGCGGCGATGCCGTGACCGAGCTTGCTGGGGTCGGCCAGATTCTGCATGACTGCCATCAGCCCCATCACGGCGCCGATGATGCCCAGCGTGGGCGAATAAATGCCCGCGTTTTCGTAGACCTTGGCGGCCGCCAGATCGATCGCTTCGCGCGTCTCCAGGTCGACCTCCAGCACGCCGCGAATGGCTTCAGGTTCACCGCCATCGACCAGCAACTGCAACCCCTTGCTGACAAACGTGTCGCTCTCGGCGTCGATCTGCGGCTCCAGTCCAAGCAGGCCTTGCCGCCGCGATATCTCGCTCCAGCCAACAATGCGGGTGATCAGTTCACCCGGACTGTGTGTGGGCGGCCGGTAGACCATCTTCATCATCGACAGCGCGCGCTTGAGTACCTGACCCTGGTTCTGCACCAGCAGCGCGGCGAGCGTGCCGAAGAACACGATGACGAATGCCGCTGGATTCCACAGTGCGCCCACCGTCGAACCCTTCAGGATCGTGCCGAGGATGATCACGATGAAGCCCAGAACCGTACCGATTGTGCTTACGCGATCCATGCGATCAACCTGTCCGCTGCATTGAAGCGGGAGACTGCCCCGCGTCACTGGCCAGACCGGCCAGGTCCATCACCAGGGCCAGCCGGCCATCGCCCGTCACGGTGGCGCCGGCAATGCCCGGCACGCCAATAAAGAGCGAGCCAAGCGGTTTGACGATCACGTCCTCGCGACCGAGCACCTCATGTACCAGGCAACCCAGCCGCTGGTGGCCGATATGCAGGACGGCAACATGGCGGCCACCGGCGGACTCGGCCCCGGCCCAATCGACCAGGTTGACCAGCGGCAGCGCGCGACCGCGATGCCGCGCAACCAGACGCCCATCCAGATGCGAGTCCTGGCTTGCATCGAGTTCGAAAACTTCTTCGACGTTGGCCAATGGCAAGGCCAGCAGGCGCTCGCCCACGCGCACCATCAACACGCGCAGAACGGCCAGCGTCAATGGCACCGTCAATTCCAATTCGCTGCCGCTACCCATCGTCGAACGCACCTGCAAGGTGCCGCCGAGCTCCGCCACGCGCGTCTTCACCACGTCCATGCCGACGCCCCGGCCGGAAATATCCGATACCGCCGCGGCGGTGCTGAAACCGGGCCGGAAGATCAGCTCGTAGCACTCGACGTCCGTCAGCTGGGCCGCCTGGGCGGCATCGATCACGCCCTTTTCCACCGCCTTGCGCCGCAGCACTTCCGGGTTCATGCCGTGCCCGTCATCACGCACCGAAATCACGATACGCTCCCCGCGCTGGCTGGCGGACAAAGACACCGTGCCCTTGCGCGGCTTGCCGGCAAGCTCACGCTCGTCCGGCATTTCCACGCCGTGGTCGATCGCGTTGCGCAGCAAATGAATCAACGGATCGGCCAGCGCCTCGACCAGACTGCGATCAAGGTCGGTGCTCTCGCCTTCCAGCACCAGCTCCACTTCCTTGCCCAGCTGACGTGCCAGGTCCCGCACGATGCGCGGAAACCGCTGGAACAGCCGCCCCACTGGCTGCATCCGCATACCCATCACGGCGGTCTGCAACTCGTCGGTGATTCGATCGAGCTCGTTGGCTGCCGTAACCAGTGCCTCACTGCCATCGCGTGCAGCCAGACTCAGCAACCGGTTGCGCACCAGCACCAACTCGCCGGCGTGGTTGACCAACACATCCAGGCGCGCGGTATCGACACGCACCGTGGTATCCGCGGGGGCCGCGTGGCGGGCCGGAACATGAGCCGGACCCTGCCCCGACGCGTGCGCCGGTTTGGGCTGGGCCGCGGCAACGCCTGCACCGGGTGTGGCCGCTGCCGTTACCGTGGCCGGTGTCGGCAGGCCGCCCTTGCCATGCAGGGTGTCCAGCAGCGCCTCGAATTCATCGTCGTCAATGCCTGTTGCCGGCGCAGGCGGTGCAGCCGGTGCCACGGTGCCCGGGGCGGCCGCGCCATACATGCTGTCCAGCAGCGCCTCGAATTCGCTGTCGTCAATGGCCGTGTTTTCCCCGGACGGCGCAACCGGCGCGACCTCGATCACGGGCGCCGCAGGTGGCCTCGGCAACAACGATTGCAGCAACGCGGGCGGAGGCTCACTGAGCGGAGCCTCCGCCCCCACGGCGGCCATCATGTTGTTGAGCAGATCCAGCGACTCAAGCAAGGCATCCATGTGCGTGGCATCCAGCACGACAGTGCCGTTGCGGGCCTCATTGAGCAGGTCCTCGGCGTGATGGCAAAGCAGCACCATCGGATCGAGCGCCAGAAACCCGGCGCCGCCCTTGACCGTATGGAACGCCCGAAACACCGCGTTCAGCAGTTCGCTGTCGTTCGGCGCCGCCTCCAGGCCGACGAGCTGTTCGTCCAGGCGCTGCAGCAGCTCACCGGCCTCGACCAGGAAATCCTGTCGCAGCTCGCTGTCGAATTCCGCATTCATTGCGGGTCGCCTCTCAAAAACCAAATTCGCTGAGCAGGCGGTCAGCGTCTTCCTGACTGGATACCTGCACCGCCGTCGCCTTCACTTCGGTCCCGGCCAGCGCGCCGGTCAACCGCACCAGCTCCAGCAGCGAGGACTCGACAGTTCCGATGAAATTGGCAACCTTCTTGATGCGTTGCCCGGTGAGGTCCTGCCACGACTGCGCCAGCACCATATCGTCCAATCCCTCACGGCAACTGTCGGCAAACATCACCGCTTCGCGCGCCAGCACGGCGGCCGGGTCATTGTCCTTGGTCCACTTCATGATCTCGGCGGCATTGAGCGTGAGTGACTCGGCCTGAGGCCGCATGCGCTCGGCAAAATCCAGGCTGCGATGGGCGGCCTGGGCGCTCATCTCCAGCGCATCCTGCAAATGCTGTCTGGCATCGGCCACGATCGTGGGCAAGCCTTCCTGGGTCAGTTCGCCACCAAGCCGACGCACCGCATCGTGCAGATCGCGCGCAAGCTGGCCGAGTGCCCGAAACAGACGCTGCTCACGCTGCCGAACCATGGCATCCAGGGCCTGCTCGAACGCCGGGCCTTCAGGGCTGTTGAGGAGCTCGCGCAGTTCGGCAGGCAGCGTCTCGTCGATGGCAAGGGGTGGATTGAGATTCATGAGTTGGCTCCGCTGGCAGCGATCCGTTCGAAGATCTTGGTGAGCTTTTCCTTGAGCGTGATCGCCGTGAACGGTTTGACGATGTAGCCATTCACGCCCGCCTGGGCGGCCGCGATGATCTGGTCGCGATTGTTCTCGGCCGTGACCATCAGTACCGGCAACCCCTTCAGCGACGCTTCGGCCCGAATCGCCCGCAGCAGCTCGATGCCGGTCATGTTCGGCATGTTCCAGTCGGTGACGACGAGATCGAACGGCGTGCTTCGCAACAACGCGAGCGCGCTTTCGCCATCGTCGGCCTCCTGGATCAACGGACCGCTGAAGCCCAGTTCAACCAGCAGATTGCGGACTATTCGGCGCATGGTGGAGAAGTCGTCCACCACGAGGATTTTCATGTTCTTGTCCAACGCTCTCTCCACATGCATCGACAGGCCGCAACGCGACCCTGGTGGTATTTCGGGGCCGCCCGCTCAAGCTCGCCAGTCGGCGAGCCTCGCGCGAAGCCGGATGACTGCCTGTCCATGTATTTGGCAAACGCGCGATTCACTGACACCCAGCACGGCACCGATTTCCTTCAGGTTCAATTCTTGCTCGTAGTACAGCGACATCACCAGTTGCTCGCGCTCCGGCAAGCCCTCGATCGCTCCAACCAGCGCATCGCGCATGCCGTCACGCTCGATGCTTTCCTCCGGACCAAGACCGCTTTCGTCGGCCACGTCCAACACGCCACTGTCTTCGTTGTCGTCCGACGCGGTGAGGCTGAGCAGCCGCGAACAAGCCGCGTCAGCCAACACCTGGTGATACTCCTCGGCGCTGATGCCCATCCGTTTCATCACCGTCAGGTCATCCGCCTCCGCACCGGTTTCGGTCTCGATCTGGCGAATCACCTCGGCCACTTCGCGGGTCTTGCGGTGCACCGAGCGCGGCGTCCAGTCCGTGCGGCGCAGTTCGTCCAGCATGGCTCCGCGTATGCGGATGCCCGCGTATGTCTCAAAACTGGCGCCCCGATCCAGCGCGAAATTGCGGGCCGCCTCCAGCAAGCCGATCATCCCCGCCTGAATCAGGTCGCCGACATCAACACTGGCCGGCAAGCGGCCCATCAGGTGATACGCGATGCGCCGTACCAGTGGCGCATGTCGCTGCACCAACTGGTCGGCGCTTTCGCGCGAAATTTGCAGATATTCCGATGCCACGCTCATCTCGGCGCCCCATCAGCCGGAGTTGTCCGGCCCCCAAAGAATGCAATCCGGTCGAGACCTGTCTGATCAGACTCCGCCCACTTGTCAACTGCACCTGCCAACTTCTTGAATGCCAGCGCCGAGTGGCACGACGGCCACAAGTCGACTACTGCGCACTGTCGGCGGATGGCCTGGCGCAAGCGTTCATCGTGTGGCACCCAGCCGCCAAAATCGATCACCACGTCGAGGAACCGATCGCTCACCCGCGCCAGCTTCTGATGCAGCGCCCGTGCCTCGCCTTCATTGCGGACCATGTTGGCCACCATGCGGATGCGCCGCACGCCGAAATCGCGGCTGAGCACCTTGGTCAAGCCGTAGGCGTCCGTCAAAGACGATGGTTCGTCGCACACCACCACGATCACTTCCGAAGCGGCTGCGGCAAACATCGTCACATTGTCTGCCAGGCCCGCGGCGGTATCCACCAGCAGAAACTCCGGGGGCTGCTGCAGATCATCGAAGGCGCGGATGATCGCTGCATGTTCGCCATTGCCCAACTGGGCAAGCCGACGGGTACCCGAACCCGCCGGTACCACGCGCAACCCTCGCGGCGCCGGCAACATCAGCTCGTCCAGCGTGCAGTCGCCGTCGAGCAGGTGTCCGATATGGCGTGACGGAGTCAGGCCCAGCATCACGTCGACATTGGCCAGCCCCATGTCCGCGTCCAGCAGGACCACGTCACGGCCTTCAGCGGCCAACGCCACGCCAAGATTCACCGCCACCGTGCTCTTGCCCACGCCGCCCTTGCCGCCGGCCACGGCAATCGTGCGGCAATAGCGTCGCTTCCCGGATGCCGTGTCACGCAGGCTGCTGGCCTGATGTGACGACACCGGTGGCGACGGTGCGGCCGGCTCCGATACCGGTTCGCCGGCCATGGCCATCACCATCCGATTCAGTCCTGACGCCTGGTCCACTGCCATTACTCCATTCATGCGCTTGCCACCGCAAAGCCGAAGCGTTCGGCCATCACACCATCGTCCGGGACCGGGTTGTGCAGCGTCTGCGCGGCACGGCACACGAGCACCCGCGCATCGGCGGCGGCGATATCCTCCGGCACACGCTGCCCGTCGGTCACGAAGTCGAGTGGCATGCGATGGCGCAACAGCACCGACAGCGCGCCACCCAGGACCGGCGCCTCATCCAGCTTGGTCAGGATGCAGGCGTGTGGCTGCAGCGGCTGGTAGGCGCGCACCGAGTCTTCCAACGACTGCGACTGTGCGTTCGCGGCCAATACCAGACAGGTTCGCAGGCCGGGTGCCCCGGCAAAAATTTCCAGTTGCTGGGCCAGCCGCGGGTCGTTGCCTGCAATACCCGCCGTATCGATCAGAACCGTGTGGCAGCCCTCCAGCATGTCCAGCACCTTGCGCAAACTCAAGGCGTCGTAGGCCGGGTAGACGCGGACGCCGAGCAGGCGCCCGTAATGCTCCAGCTGCGCCGCGGCGCCGATGCGATAGTGATCGGTACTGACCAGGGCCACCTGTCCGGCGCCGTGCCGCATGGCGGCGCGCGCGGCCAGCTTGGCGATGGTCGTGGTCTTGCCCACGCCGGTCGGACCGACCAGCGCCGTAACGCAGGGCTCCTCGCCGGATAGTTCACGACCGGTCACTGTGAGGTTGCGGCTGAGTATGCCCAGCGGCAGGTAGCGCGCCTGCTCGACATTGATCTGATCGGGCAGCTCGGCTACCAGCGTGCGCGCGACATCCGGCTCGATGCCCAGGCGGGTCATTTCGCGCAAGACCCGAGCGCGCAAGGGTTGGCGCCGCTCCATGTCGTTCCATGCAAGGCTGGACAGCTGCATCTCCAGCATTTCACGCAGACTGCCCAGCTCGCTGCGCATGTGCGCGGTTTCGTGCACGGCCTGTTCCACCAGCGGCCGCATGGCCGGCAAATCGTTGGCCGGCGACGCCGGCGGCGCCACGACCGCGGCAGGCGGACGCGACAGCGACCTGGTCGATCGTGTCGCCGCCACGCGCGGTGGCGGCGCGTCATCCACGCGGGCGTCCACGTTGTCGTCGCGGGATTCGCTGGAAGGCCGCACCGGCGCCGGTGCGGCGTGACGGGTCGCCTCGCGCACCAGGGATTCGTCGTAGTCGATCGCCGCGACCACCTCAATGCCATCATCCAGTCGACGCGTTGACAGAATCACCGCTTCCGGACCCTGCTCCTCGCGCACCTCGCGCATGGCCTGGCGCATGTCGGGGGCGACAAATCGCTTGATTTTCATCAGTGACTGCTCCACAGGCAGGTGTCGACGGCGCGGGAGAACCCAACAGCCGGCGGGAAGCTGATCGAAACACGCGGACCCGGACGCACGCACTTGCCGATTCGCACCATGATCGGGCCACTTTCAGCCATGTCCTGTTTCCGCTTCTGCCATGCCATCGTCGTAACCTCGCTCAGCGACCAAGCGCCTGCACCAGACGCACCCGACGGTTGTCGGGAACTTCGTTGTAGGCCAGTACGTGCAGGTTTTGTGCCACGTGGCGGGTGAAGCGCGCGAGCCACGGGCGCAACAGCGGAGCCACCAGCAATACGGCCGGCTCTCCACTCAATTCCTGGCGGCGTGCGGCGTCGGCCACACTCTGCTGCAAACGGTCGGCAAGGCCCGGTTCCACGGCGGCGCCGGCTACGCTGCCACCGCTGGAAAGTGATCCAAGCAGGATCTGCTCGAGCTCCGGCGCCAGGGTAATGACAGGCACTTCCGTACCCAGTCCGGTGATCTCCTGCACGATCTGCCGGCCCAGTGCCACGCGGACGGCGGCGGTCAAAACGCCGGGATCCTGACTATGCCCTGCGTTCTCCGCCAAGGATTCGACGATGCTCCGCATATTGCGGATCGGCACCCGCTCGGCCAGCAGGTTCTGCAACACCTTGACCACCACGCCCAGCGACAGCCGCTTGGGCACCAGGTCCTCGACCAGCTTGGGCGCCGCGCTGGCAAGCCGATCCAGCAACTGCTGCACATCCTGGTGACCGAGCAGCTCGTGAGCGTGGCCCTGCAGGATGTGCGACAGATGGGTGGCGATCACGGTCGCCGGATCAACCACCGTGTAGCCATAGCTCTGCGCCAGCTCGCGCTGCCCGCTCTCGATCCACACCGCCGCCAGGCCAAATGCCGGATCCTGCGTGGCAATACCCTGCAAGGTGCCGTGTACCTGACCCGGGTTGATCGCCATCAGGCGGTCGTTGTGCACCTCGGCCTCACCCATGGGCACGCCCATCAGGGTGATCCGGTAGACATTCGGCCCCAGATCCAGGTTGTCGCGGATGTGCACCGCGGGCACCA
This sequence comes from Rhodanobacter sp., assembly GCA_036563155.1. GTDB lineage: Bacteria > Pseudomonadota > Gammaproteobacteria > Xanthomonadales > Rhodanobacteraceae > Rhodanobacter. The sequence goes on along the minus strand of DATCMT010000012.1, from coordinate 54,942 downwards.
GGAAGCCCAGCTCCTGCGAGAGCTTGCGGCGCACGGACTTGATCCGCCCCATCAATTCGCCGCCCTGATGGACGTCGACCAATGGAATCAACCGGTAACCCACTTCCAGCCCCAATGGATCCACGCTGGCCACATCGTCCCAGCCCAGCTCGACCCGTTCCGCCGGAACCGCGGCCGCCGGCTTTTCCGCAATCGTCTCGGCCAGCTTGGCGCGGGTATCGCGCTCGCGCTTGAACAACATCCAGGCCGCGCCAGCGCAGCTGGCACCCAGCAGCAGAAACGCGACATTCGGCATGCCCGGGATGACGCCCATCACGGTCAGCACGGCGGCAGCCACCGCCAACGCGCGGGGCTGGCCGAACACCTGGCCAAGCACCTGCTTGCCCATGTCCTGCGACTTCGACACGCGGGTCACGATGATCGCCGTCGCCACCGACAGCATCAGCGCCGGCACCTGGGCGACCAGGCCGTCGCCGATGGTCAGCAAGGTGTAGGTCTTGGCCGATTCGCCGGCGGACAGGCCATGCTGCATCACGCCCACGAAGAAGCCGCCCACGATATTGATGAGCAGGATCAGGATGCCGGCGGTGGCGTCGCCGCGCACGAATTTCGAGGCACCATCCATCGAGCCGTAGAAGTCCGATTCCTCGCGCACTTCCTGGCGCCGATCACGGGCCTGTTCCTGGGTCAGCAAGCCGGCGTTGAGATCGGCATCGATCGCCATCTGCTTGCCCGGCATCGCGTCCAGGGTGAAGCGCGCGGTCACTTCCGACACACGCGTGGCGCCCTTGGTGACCACCACGAAGTTGATGATGGTGATGATGGCGAACACCACCAGGCCGACGGCGAAGTTGCCGCCGATGACGAACTCGCCGAACGCCTCGATCACCTTGCCGGCGGCGCCGGGGCCGTCGTGACCGTGCAGCAGCACCACGCGGGTGGAAGCGATGTTCAGCGCCAGCCGCAGCAAGGTGGCCATCAGCACCACGGTGGGGAACGCGGCGAATTCCAGCGGGCGCATCACGTAGACCACCGCCAGCAGAATCACCAGCGACAGCGCGATGTTGAAACTGAACAGCATGTCGAGCAGGAACGGCGGCAGCGGCAACATCAGCATTGCCAGCATCACCAGCAGCATCACCGGTGCGCCAGCGCCCCGTCGCGCCAGCTGTCCAAAACTTGCCAGTACGCTTTCACCCGTCATGGATTTGACTCGTCATTGATCACGGTAAGGCCCCATCAAGTCGGGATCGACCTCCGGCACAGGCGCCTCCGGTGGCTCCTCACCGTGCGCCCTGGCCTGCTTCAGTTGGTAGACATAGGCCAGGATCTGGGCCACCGCCACGTACAGCGCGGCGGGAATTTCCCGCCCCAGTTCAGTCGTTGCATACAAGGCGCGTGCCAAGGGCGGCGCCTCGACCATCGGGATGTGGTGACTGCCCGCCACCAACCGGATCTGCTGGGCCAGCACGTCGACGCCCTTGGCGACAACGCGAGGCGCACCGGAGCGGCCATCGTCGTAGCGCAAGGCCACCGCGAAGTGGGTGGGGTTGACCACGACCACGTCGGCGTTGGGCAAGTCCTCCATCATCCGGCGACGCGCCTGGGCCTGCTGCACCTGCCGAATGCGACCCTTCATCTCCGGATTGCCGTCGCTCTCCTTCATCTCGTCGCGAATCTGCTGCTTGGTCATGCGCTGGTTCTTGGCGTGATCGAACTTCTGGTACAGCGCGTCGATGGCGCCGATAAACGCCAGCACCGAGCCAAACCACAAGGCGGATCGGCCCAGCAGGCTCAGCGACTGCATGATCCCGACCATCACCGAGCCGCGCCCGGTGGCTTGCAACTCGCCTTGCCAATGGCGCAGGAGCAGGCCAAGCACGGCCCCGATGAACAACAGCTTCAACAAGGCCTTGGCCAGCTCGACCAGGCCACGCATCGCGAAGATTTTCCCGAGGCCCTTGATCGGGTCGAGTCGTTCAAACTTCGGCTCCAATGCCTTGGTGCTGAAATTGAGCCCACCCAGCAGCAACGGCGCCACCAGGGTGGCCAGCATGGTGGCCACAGCCACCGGCGCAAACAATTTCAGCGCCTCGTGCATGGCCAGCTGCAGCGAAAATCCGGGCAGCGCGTCGGTGAACAACGCATCGCGCGAGTAATTCAGACCCAGCGAGAAGATTTCCCGCGTGTGCACGAACGCGCCTTCGGCGCTCACCATCAAGGCGGCTACTCCCGCCAGCACCACCATGGCGCCGGAAAGATCGCGCGAACGGGGAACCTCGCCCTTCTCACGGGCCTCCCGCATCCGTTTTTCGGTCGGTTGTTCGGTTTTTTCGAGATCGCTGTCGTCTGACATGGCACTCAGCTCCCGACCAGGTTGCGCATCAATGCCCAGGCGCTGTCCTGCAGTGCTTCAAACGCACCGGGGAGACTGCGCAGCGATAGCCACAGGGCAATGAAGCCCAGTGACACCGTGATCGGAAAACCAACCGCGAACAGGTTCATCGACGGCGCCGCGCGGCTGATGGCACCGAAACCGAAATTCACCACCAACAGCGAGGTCATCGCTGGCAGCGCGACGCGCACGGCGCCGCCGAACAACTCCGTGGCAAAGGCCACGACGGCGAACAGCGCGTTGGCATTGATCGCCGGCACGCCGGGCGGGAGACTGTGAAAGCTGTCCGCCAACAGCGCGATCAGGCGCAGGTGGCCATCCATCGCCAGAAACAACAGCGTGACCAGCAACAGATAGAACTGGCTCAATACCGCGGAACTGCCACCGGCCTGCGGATCGACCACCTGCGAGAAGCCCAGGCTCATGCTCTGCGCCACCAGCTCGCCGCCGAATGACACCGCCTGGAAAACCAGCTTCAGGACAAAGCCCACCGCGGCACCGATCAGCACCTGCCCGGCCATCGTCGCCACCCCGTCACCACTGAGCGGATCGATCGTGACCGGTGCCAGCGGCGCCAGCACCAGGGTCAGTACAACCAGCACGCCGACCCGCACCCTGGCGGATATCACCGCCGCACTGAAAACCGGCGCGACCAGGAACAACCCGGTGACCCGGCCCAACGCCCAGAACAGGCTGCCCAGCCACGCCGGAATCAGCGACAGGTCCAGCGCTGTCATCTGATCGCACCGGGCAGGCTTTCGATCAACTGGATCGTGTACTGCACCAGCAGGCGCAGCATCCACGGCCCGGCCAGCAGCGCCACCAGCGCCATGGCCAGCAACTTGGGAATGAAGCTCAGGGTCATTTCGTTGATCTGCGTGGCGGCCTGGATCACGCCCACCAACAAGCCGACCGCAAGCGCCGTCAGCAGCAACGGCGCGGCCACCAGCATGGCCACATACAGGGCCTGCTGACCGATTTCCATGACCGACTCGGGCGTCATTGGTGCAACCTCGCGGCAGCCGGTGCGTTCATGTGAAGAAGCTCCCCGCCAGGGTGCCCAGCAGCAACGTCCAGCCGTCGACCAGCACAAACAACATGATCTTGAACGGCAGCGAGATGATCATCGGCGAGACCATCATCATGCCCATCGACATCAGCACACTGGCCACGACCAGATCGATGATCAGAAACGGGATGAACAGCAGGAAGCCCATCTGGAAGGCCGTCTTCAGCTCGCTGGTGAGAAACGCCGGCATCGCCACCTTGAACGGCACATCGGCCTTGCTCGCATAGGGCTTTTCACCGGCCAGCCGCGTGAACAGCGTCAAGTCCGCATCACGGGTCTGGTTGAGCATGAACTGCTTGAACGGGGCCGAAGCCGCCGGCAGCGCCAACTCGGCGCTGAGCTGGCCGTCCATGTAAGGCTTGACGCCATCGGCATAGGCCCGGTTGAGCACCGGCGACATCACGAACATCGTCAGAAACAGCGCCAGACCCAGCAGCACCTGGTTGGGTGGCGTCGACTGCGTGCCCAGCGCCTGGCGCAGGAATCCCAGCACGATGATGATCCGCGTGAACGAGGTCATCATCAGCGCGATCGCCGGCAACAGGGTCAGCGCCGTCATCAGCGCCAGGATTTGCAGCGACAGCGTCCAGCTCTGGCCACCACCGGCCACGTCCTGCACGTTCACCAGTGGGATGCCGGGCGGCGGCGCCGCCAGCGTGGCCAACGGCAGCAGCAACAGGGACAACGCGATTATCCAGCGCCCGTTCTTCATGTGCGGCGCTTCCAGCGGGCCAACAGTTCGCCGAAGGCAGGCACCGACGGTACCGTGGCTTGTTCGGCCGCGGTGGTGTCGGCCGCCTTGCCGTCGTACACATGCAGCGTGCGCATGCCGCCCGGGCCCGTGCCAATCAGCAGGCGCTGACCATCGGCGTCCAGCAACAACAGTCGCTCACGGGTTCCCACTGCGAACGATTCGACGCAACGGATGCGACGCCCGGCTCCACCATGCCCGCGTTGCATCCGACGGGTGATCCAGCCGGCACCGAAAATCAGCCCCACGATGCCCAGCAGGCTCAGCACTACCCGCACCAGCTCGCCGGCGGCATTGAACTCGTTGGGCACGGCGGCCGGTGCGGCCGCCAGCATGAGCGCCAGGGTATCCATCAGCGCAACTTGCGCACGCGTTCGGCCGGACTGATCACGTCAGTCAGGCGGATGCCGAATTTCTCGTTGATCACCACCACCTCACCGTGTGCGACCAGCGTGCCATTGACGAACACGTCCAGCGGTTCCCCGGCGGCGCGATCAAGCTCCACCACCGAGCCCTGGTTGAGCTGCAGCAGGTTGCGGATACTGATGCGGGTGCGCCCCACTTCCATGGCCAGGGTCACCGGGACATCCAGGATCATGTCCAGGTTGACCTCGCCACCCTCGCCGGCGCTGCCCTGCAACGTGTCAAGTTCAACGCGCTCGCCGTTATCGGCGGAAACTGCTTCGGTAGACTGGCTCATGCGGGTTTCTTCTCTGTTGGTTGGTCGCCGGCCGGGCGCCGTTCGCGCCGGCGGGCCTGGACACTGAAACTGACGGCGTTGCGCCCATTGGACTGGCCAAAGCGGCCCCGGAACACCGGGACATCTTCGGCGAACACGGTGGCCATCTCGGGCAACTGCACCGGTATCACGTCGCCGGGACGCAGGTGCAGGAATTCACCCAGGCTCATCCGTGCCTCCAGCAGCAGCGAGCTGAGGCCCACTTCCGCGTCGAGCACGTCCTCGTGCAGCAATTCGGCCCAGCGACTGTCGCGATCGACCCGGTCGCTCTGCACGCCGGCGTCGAGCAGGGTGCGGATCGGCTCGATCATCGCGTAGGGCAAGGTGAGGTGAATGTCGCCTCCGCCGCCATCCAGCTCGACGTGAAAACTCGACACCACCACGGTCTCGGTCGGACTGACGATGTTGGCGAATTGCGGGTTGATTTCCGAGCCTTGGTACTCGAACTCCAGCGCAAGCACGGGGGACCACGCTTCCGCCATCGCACCAAAAAGCTCGCCCAGGACGATCTGGATCACGCGGCTCTCTGTGGCAGTGAAATCGCGGCCCTCGATGCGGGCATGGTAGCGACCATCACCGCCGAAAAAATTGTCGATCACGGTAAACACCAGCCGCGGCTCAAACACCACAAGGGCGGTTCCCCGCAGTGGCGCGATGCGTACCAGGTTGAGGTTGCTCGGCACGGCCAGGCCATGCACGTACTCGGCAAACTTGACCATCTTCACGCCCAGCACCGAGACCTCACAGGTCTTGCGCAACACGTTGAAGACGCCCGTGCGGAAGAACCGGGCGAAACGGTCGTTGACCATCTCCAGCGTAGGCAGCCGACCGCGCACGATGCGGTCCTGCTGGGTGAAGTCGTATTGGACCACCGCATCGACCGGCAACGGCTCATCGCTACCGGTAGCCACCGCGCCGCCGCTTACGCCATCCAGCAGCGCATCGATTTCATCCTGGGAGAGCAGATCACTCATCAGCGCGTCATCCCGTCACTGCATTACGAAACTGGTGAAATACAAGGCGTCGATACCGGGCTTTCCCAGCCGCGCCTGGACAACTTTGCGGACCGCAGCCAGTGCCTGTTCCTGCAGCTTCTCGCGCCCAGCCGCATCCCCGATGATGGCGAAGTCCTGGTTGCTGAACAGAGCCACCAGGGAATCGCGAATCACCGGATCAGCCGCCTTGGCAACCTCGATGGCTGCAGGGTCGTGGGACATCAGGGTGACGCCGACCTGCAGGTAGCGCAGCGAGTCCGCGTCACGGAAATTCACCACGAAGGCAGGCTCAAGCGCCAGATAGAGCTCGGCCTTTTTCACCACTGGCGTGGCCGACTTGGCCGACTCTGCTGCGGCGGCACGACTGGCTTGCCAGTAATATCCGCCCGCACCGAGCGCACCCAGCACGACCACCAGGATGCCGATCACCAAGGGCTTGCGACTGCGAGCCGGGGCCGGGGTGCCTTCCATGTCCTCGGGCTGTACTTCGTCAACCATGTGTTTCTCGTCCTGTGTGGCTTGGCAAATGTGCGTGACGCCGTGCAGACCAGCATTTGCAATCCGCGTGCCAGCGACGAAACCTGTTGATACAGCTGGGCTTGCGCCCGCACGAGTCGAGCTGGACCGTGCCGGTGGCGCTTTCTTGACGCGCGTCGGGCCGGTGTCGCGACACGATCACGTCGCTTCGCCGGGCGCGCTGACGCGGGCGCATGGCCTGCCGCCCCGGAGTACCTCTTGGTATGCGCGGCGCGAGCCGCGCTCAGGCAAACGTATCGAGCAACCCGACCTGGCGGACTGTCAATGCCGGACCGATTGCATGGACCTCACTGCCCTCGTCGGACGCCGTGGCGCGCCCGTCCCCGCCATGACCGTCACTGTCGCCGCGGTCCTGCTGACCGACCTCGGCGTGGCCGAGCGACAAACCGTGCTGCGCCAGCATCTGATCCAACTGCGGCAGGCTTTGCTGCACTGCTGCGACCGCGCCAGCATGCTGGGCGTTGAAAACGACATCCACACGGCCGTGGTGGACCGTGATCTTCACGTCCAACGCACCGAGTTCTTCGGGGCGCAGCTGGATCCGCGCCTGCTTGATGCTTTGACCACCCAACCAAGCCACCTGCTGGCCCAGTTCCTGCGCAAACGCCTGATTGCCGACCGGCGACGGCACGTGCAGCAACAGTGGCGTGGTGGCCGCGGGTGCCGCCGGTGGTGCATGTAACGCCGCAGTGGGCGCCAGCTCGGTGGCCGACACGTGTCGGGCCTCGGAACCTGGCGGCGACAACGCGTCGCGCAGAGCAGACAGCGGCGCCATGACGTCCGCTGCATTGGCAACCGCCGCGGCCGCGACAGCCGCGCCCGGTTGCAGCAAGTTGGTCACCGCGCCACCGCCAACCACCGGCTTGCCGTCCAACCCGGACGAGGCCGCGCCCGGGTTCGCGGCGCTGTTGGCGCCACGCAGCACCCCGGCCATCGCCGGCCCCATCAACGCCAGCATCGCACCGGCCAATGCCGACGCGGTTTCATCACTGACCTGGGTGGTTTCGGAAGACTCGCCCGCTTCGGTTGCGGCGGGATCGGCAGTCGCAATCGGTGCCACAGAGATCGGTGGCGCGACATCAGGCGGCACTACAAGCGGTGACGGCACCGTCGAAGGCGCCCCGACTGGCGGCGCCGAGCTGGTAACTGGGGGCTGCGCAACTTGCGCCACTGTCGGCTTGTCGCCACCGGACGGTGCGGCCGGAGTCGCCTTGTTCAGCGAAGTGACCTTCGAGGCAGGATTGCGTGCGTTTGAGCCCGGCGGGCCGGAATCCGGTTCGCGCGACCCATGACGCTGCTTCGCAGCCTGCAACTGATGGTCAAACCGCTCCGGCGCAGGCGCAGCCTGCGGCGTGTCGGGCACCGGGTTGCGCGGTGACGGCGGCGCAGCGGAACTGGAACTTACCGAGGGGGCGGGCATGGTCGTGGCGCTCCTGAAAGCTTTTGCATGGGCGCACCTGAGTCGGTGCGCGCCGATTGGCGCGGCAACCCGCGCGGCGGTGGCGCAATTGGCGCGGTCATCGTGGCCTCCGATGCTGCATGCGTTCGTCGACTTCGGCCTGCTCGCGTCGATCCTCGGCGCGCCGCTCGCCTTCGCGGTGCCGGGCGATCACGGTGTCGAGCGCGCTTTCGCGTGCGTGTGCCTGCTGCCAGCGATCGCGCATCCCCGCCAGCTGTCGCTGCTGGCGGACGATCTCGGCGTCCTGCTGGACGATGGCCTGATCGATGCGCTCAATGAACTGCTGCCGATTGAGCAGCGCCGTGGCGCTCTGCGACGCACCACCCGCCGAGGCGTACTCCGCCCGATAGCGATGCAATTCACTGAGCTGGTGCTCCGCCTTGGCCAACGCCTGTTGCTGGGCAGCCAACTGCACGAGCGCATCTTCGCTGCGCAGTTTGGCCTGCTCCGCGGCCGGCTCGAGTCGTTGCGCGCGCGTCGTCATCCGCTCACCTGCGCGGCCAGCGCATCAAGCTTTTCAATGGCTGCCTCAAGCGTCATCGGCTCGTCGACCTCCTGTTGCAGAAAAATCCGCAGCTGTGGCCACATCTCGATCGCCTGATCCACCTGCGGATCCGAACCTTTCTGATAGGCACCCACTGCAATCAGATCGCGATGCTGACGATAAGCAGAATAGACCTGACGGAAGCGTTGCGAGGCGCGCAGGTGTTCGCGACTGACCACCGCCGGCATCACGCGGCTGATCGATGCCTCGATATCGATCGCCGGATAGTGACCCGCTTCGGCCAGATCACGCGACAACACGATGTGTCCGTCCAGGATTGCCCGCGCCGCATCGGCAATCGGGTCATGGCGGTAATCGTCGCCTTCGGTCAGCACGGTATAGAACGCGGTAATCGATCCATGGCCTTCGGCATCATTGCCGGCGCGTTCGACCAGGGCGGGCATCATCGCGAAAACCGACGGCGGAAATCCCTTGGTCGCCGGCGGCTCGCCGATAGCCAGGGCAATCTCGCGTTGCGCCTGCGCATAGCGGGTCAATGAATCCATCAGCAGCAACACGCGCTGCCCGCGATCGCGGAACCACTCGGCGATGGCGGTGGCGTACTGGGCACCGCGCAACCGCTTCAGCGGCGGCGCATCTGCCGGCGCGGCAACGATCACCGCGCGTCGCCGACCCTCTTCGCCAAGAGTCTGTTCGACGAACTCCTTTACTTCGCGGCCGCGTTCGCCGATCAGGCCAACCACCACGACATCGGCATCGGTATACCGGGTCATCATGCCCAGCAAGGTCGACTTGCCCACGCCGGAACCGGCGAACAATCCCAGCCGCTGTCCCCGACCGACCGTCAGCAAGGCATTGATCGCACGCACGCCGACATCCAGTGGCGCGTCGATCGGCTGACGTGCCATCGGATTGATCGGCTCGCGCTTGAGTGTCGCGTGTTCGTCCGAATCCAGCGCGCCCAGCCCGTCCAGCGGCGCACCATCGGCGCCCACTACCCGACCCAGCAACCCATTGCCGACCGGCAGACCGCCACTGCGCGCCGACGGCCGCACTCGCGCATTGGGCAACACACCATGCATGTCACCGATCGGCATCAGCAAAAGTCGTTCGTCGGCAAAGCCGACCACCTCGGTTTCCAATGTGGCGCCGTCAGCCGTGTCCACCAGGCAACGGGCACCAAGTGCGGCCTCGCAGCCCTCGGCCTCCAGGGTCAGTCCAACCACCCGGCGCAGACTGCCTTCGACGACCAATGTGCGTTCCGTTTCGGCACGGTCCGCGCCCCGCGCAAGCCGTTCTTGCCACCGGGTCTGCCGCGCAGCGAGGAGTGTCTGGGCGCTCATGGACATCCGCCTGGTTCGACAGCCGACCGTGACGATATGGTCGCAATGGGCGGACGCCGGATCATGTGCCTGCTGCCGTGTCTGCAGCGTCGTCGCCCAGGACGGCGTCGATGATCATCGCCAGGCGTGTCTCCACACGCGCATCCAGTCGTGAGCGCTCGCTTTCCAGGCAGCAGTCGCCGCGACTCAGTGTGGGATCCGCCAGCAGCTGCCAGTGTCGATCCGCCGCAGCGGACTCCTGCAGCAGGCTGACATCCTCCGGGTGCAGATGCACCCGCAGTTCACGGGTGGCACCCGGCAAGGCGGCGGCGGCCTCGCGTACCGCCTTGATCACGAGTTCCGGCGACTTGCGCAATTCGTCCGCAATGACCCTTCGTGCCACGATCATCGCCAACCGCGTCAGCTCCTGACCGGTCTGCTCGTCAAGCGTCTGCAACGGACGGGCTGCCGCGTCGAACAACATGCCAAGCTCGCTCATCCGTTGCTGTACCTGCGTCTGACCTGCAGCCAGGCCTTCGGCGTGACCCGCGGCGTAGCCTTCCCGGCGGGCCTGCTCCTCCAGCTCTGCCAACTGGCGGACCGTAGGTTGCGACGAACCATTGGCTGCCTTGGACATGATCGACTGGACGCCCAGACTCGGGAGTTCCCAACGTGTGAAATCCGCAGCTGCGGTGTGAATCACGGCACTCATCAGATGAATTCATCCCCGCCGCCGGCAAGGTTTAGCTGACCTGCGTCCGCAAGCTTTCTCGCAGTGGCAAGAACCTCCTTCTGTGCGGCATCCACCTCGCTCAGGCGCACCGGGCCCTTCACCTCCAGGTCGTCGCGCATCATGTCGGCAGCACGCGTGGACATGTTGCTGAAAATCTTTTCGCGGATCTCGGGCTCGGTGCCCTTCAACGCCGTGATCAGCGTTCCCGAAGGCACTTCCCGCAGCAGCGTCTGCATGTCGCGGTCTTCCAGTTCGGCCAGATCCTCGAACACGAACATCAGGTCCTCGATGCGGCCGCTCAGGGCTTCATCCTGACTGCGGATCGCGGCGATCAATTCGGTCTCGCGGGTGCCTTCCATCGAGTTCAGGATGTCGGCGGCGGCCTTGAGTCCACCGACGGTGGAGGACTTGAGCTTCTTGGTACTGCCGGAAAACTGACGCTCCATGATTTCGTCCAGTTCATTGAGCGCGTTCGGCTGCACGCCATCAAGTGTGGCAATCCGCATCAGCACGTCGGAACGCAGCCGTTCGGGCAGAAAGCCGATCACCTCGGCCGCCTGGTCCGGCTCCAGATGGGCCAGTACCAGCGCGATGATCTGCGGGTGTTCGTTGTTGATCATCTCGGCGATCGAGCGGCTCTCCATCCACTTGAGCGAATCCAGCCCCTTGCTGCTGCGCCCCAGCAGGATGCGGTCAATCAGGCCGCCTGCCTTGTTCTCGCCCAGGGCATTGATCAGAATCTTGCGGATGTAGTCTTCGGTGCCCACCCCCAACGACGTCTGATGACCCATGTCCTCGTTGAGCTTGGCCAGCGCAAGCTCGACATGCTCGCGTGACACGCTGGTCAGGCCCGCCATGGCCGTGCCCACTGCCTGCACGTCACGCGCGCTGAGATGCTTGAGCACTTCGGCGGCTTCCTGCTCGCCCAGCGTCAACAGCAGCACCGCCGCACGCTGCGCACCGCTGATTGGCCCATCGATGCGATTAGCTGCCATCTTCGCCTACCCAGTTCCTGACCACTTGGGCCACCTGCTTGGAGTTTTCACCGACCATGCGCCTGGCCTGGCCGACCTTCTGTTCATAGGAAAGTGAGGACCCACCGCCGGCACCGGCGAGCTGCGCGGGCTCATTGGCCGCAGGGCCGTCATCGACGCGCACGGAAATCTTCGGCATCGGCGAGGGCAGCGCGCGTGCCGCCACGTCGCCGCGCAGCAAGCCCTTGAGCAATGGGCGCAGCAGACCGAAGGCAACCAGCAATGCGATCAGCACGCCGATGGCCTGCTTGATCAGATCCATCATGCCGGGCCGCTGCCACAACGGCAGCTCCGGCAACGCTTCGGCGGCCGGCCCGCGCTGGAATGGCTGATTGATGACGGTGACGCTGTCGCCGCGATCGGCCTTGAATCCCACGGCGTTCCTGGTGAGTTCGGTCAGATGCTCCAGTTCCTGCGCCGTGAACGGCACGCTCTGCGGTGCCGCCGTTGGATCGGTCGCCGCCGGGTTCGGAGCAACCAGCTTGTTGTCCAGCACCACGGCCACGGTCAACCGGGCCAGTCGCCCGGCCGGGTCACTCACATGGCTTATCGTCCGATCGAGCTCGTAGTTGCGCGTGGCGCTGCTGGAGCTGTCGCCCGTACTGGCCGTAGTGGCAGTTGCTGCAGCGGCACCCGCTGCCCCGGGCCTTCCGGCATTGGGACTGGCAGCGGTGGGCTGGGCCACGGTCGCCGGCGGCTGGTTGCTCAGCGCGCCGGGAATACCGCCACCGGCTGCGTCGACACCTCGCTGCTCGCTACTGGTCTGCTCACTGCGCAACGCGGGCTTGTCATGGCCAAAGGTTTCGGTGGCCTTCTCGGTACGACTGAAATCCAGATCGGCGTGGACCTGCGCATGCACGCGGCCCGGCCCCACCAGCGGCATCAGCAGTTCCTCGATGCGCTGGGCGTAGGTATTCTCGATGCGGGTGGCGATCCGCAGACGATTGTCGCCGACCGCCCCGGGGCTGTCCTGGTCAGCTGTCAGCAATTGCCCCTGCTGATCGATCACGGAAACCTGGCGTGCCTCCAGGTTCGGTACGCTCGCCGCCACCAGGTGCACGATCGCCGCGACCTGCCCGGCGTCGATCTGGCGGCCTGGGTACATGGTCAGCAGGACCGACGCGCTGGCCTCCCGGCTGTCGCGGATGAAGGCCGACGGCTTGGGCAGCGCCAGATGCACGCGTGCGCCGCGCACCGACTGCAACCCGCTGATGGTCGCGCCCAGATCAGCTTCCAGCAGTTGCTGATAGCGGGTGCGTTCGGCCAGGTCGCTCATTCCGAACGGGGACGTGGCGCCCGGTACGGCGCTGCTGCCGGCACTGCCTTGCGGCAGGCCTTTTGCCGCCAGCTTCAGTCGCAACGCGGCCAGGTCGCCGGCCGGAGCCATGACCGATGATCCGTCGCTGCTGAGCTGGTACGGGGTATTGGCGGCCTGCAATTCCTGCGTAATCGCCGAGGCGTCCTTTTGGTCGAGGCCCGCATACAGCAGCCCATAGTTCGGACCGCGCGACCACAACACAACCGCCACCCCGAGCGCGACCGCGGCCGCCACCGCCACCAGCAGGAAAAGCTGGCGCGTCGCTGGATTGCGTGCGATCTGCTTGAAGGGGTCCATGCGCGCCCCGGTGTCGGCGGTGGTCGCGACGGCGTTGTCTGCCATGGTGTCGTTCTTCGGCTAAGGGCTATGCAATGGGAGGGCGCCAGATCGATGCTCGCGCATCAAACCGGCATGTTCATGATTTCCTTGTACGCATCGACCATCTTGTTGCGAACCTCGACCATGGTGCGCAAGGACAGGTCGGCCTTCTGCACCGCGATCATGGTGCGGCCCAGGTCTGCCCCGGGATCACCGCGCTCGAAACTCGCCGCCATGCGGCCAGCCTCCAGTTGATTGCGTCCCACCGCGGAGATGGACTGCCTGAGCACATCGGAGAAATCCGCCTGCCCGGCTGCTGGCACCGCCTTGACGGCGGCTTCCGGCGGACGCACCTGCGCCGTCATCTGGCGCATCTGGGACAACAGGTTGTTGACGTCGATGGAGCTCATATCAGCGAAACCTTGTTAGGTGACTCGTGACGGAAAACCGGCACGTGACGGATTTGCAAGGAGATGGATGCACGAGGCGTGCCACTGGGAATAAGCGGGGATTTGAAGCCGCAAGTCGGCGACATGGGCGGGCGACAACTCATGCCTGCGACGGCACTGGCCATTGCGAGGCAGAACAACTCACCTCCAACTGTGCGTATCCCGTTCCCCGTTCCCCGTTCCCCGTTCCCCGTTCCCCGTTTCCCGCGTTCCCCGTTCCCAGCTTGAGCGCTACGCCGCCAGGCCGTTTTGCAGACCGTACTTGCGCAGCTTCTCCACCAGGGTCGTCCGCTGCATATGCAGCAGGCGGGCAGCATGGGCCACCACCCCACCGGTGGCATCCAGCGCCTGGCGAATCAGACCGACCTCGATGTCGGCCAGATGATCCTTCAGATCCAGGCCTTCCTCCGGCAGCAGACGCTGCGAATCGGAAGCAGATTGCACCGCGCACTCGCTGGCCAACTCGTCGGCCATCATGGTCAGCAGCGCCGCACCATGCACTTCGTCACCCACGTCCTGGCCGCGGTATTTCTTCGGCAAGTCACTGGCCCGCACTTCGCCATGCGGGAACAGGATTGCCATGCGCTCAACCAGGTTGGACAGCTCGCGCACATTGCCGGGCCAGGTGTGCTGGCGCAGCGACTGCATCGCGCCGGCACTGAAGCGCACCGCGCTCAGCCCGCGTCGGGCCAGGCGTTGATTGAACTCGGCAAGCAGGACCGGCAGGTCCTCCAGCCGCTCGCGCAGCGAGGGCAATTCCAGCGGGAATACGCTCAGGCGATAGAACAGGTCTTCCCGGAACCGATCCTCGGCGATCGACTGCTCCAGATTGCGATGGGTCGCCGCGATGATGCGCACATCGCAGCGCTGGGTCTTGCTGCCACCCACCCGCTCGAACACGCGCTCCTGCAGCACCCGCAACAGCTTCACCTGCATCGGCAGGCTCATGTCGCCCACTTCGTCCAGGAACAGGGTGCCGCCCTCAGCCAATTCGAAGCGTCCCTTGCGCGCACAGATCGCGCCGGTGAACGCTCCTTTTTCATGGCCGAACAGCTCGCTTTCCAGCAGCTCTGCAGGAATCGCCCCGCAATTGATCGCCACGAAAGGCCTCTCACGACGCGGCGAATGCTCATGAATCGCCCTCGCCACCATTTCCTTGCCGGTACCCGACTCGCCCAGCACCAGCACCGTCGAATCGAACGGCGCAACCTGGCGGATCAGCGAATTGACACGAACCATGGGGGCGGCTGCGCCCACGAATCGCGGGCTGCCGGAGCCGCCCTGGGATCGCGCCTGAAGACTGCGCATCGTCTCGGCCATTTCCTCGTAGCGCAGCGGAAACGTCAACGTGACGGTCCGCGTCGCGAACGACGAAGCGGGTGCGCTGAAGCGTTCAAGCCACGACGAATCGCTGGCCAGCAGCGCCGGCACGTGGGTTGCCGTCGATCCAAGCAGTGCGAGCTGACGCTCGGCCTCACCCTCATCGTCGATCCGGCCCACATAAACCGCGCGCCAGCCCCAGGTGGCGTTGTCGGCCTCACGGCATTCCGTTCCACGCTTCGGGTTGAAACCCAGGAAGTGCAGCGCCGAAAGCACGGATTCGACACGGGCCTCATCGGACTCGATGACCAAGACATCATATTTCTGCATTGCCGTTCACTCCTTACCACACTGCCTGGTCGGCAACCCCGGCTTCCATAGGGGGCTCCGTCGCTCAACGATGCCGACGTCCCTTCGCCGGCTTCGTTGAATCACGCAGCAATAAAGAGGCCAAAAAACCGAATCGGGCGACGACTTCACGTCACCTGCCGGAAAACTGATGGCGCAGGCGCCTTCTGAGGCGCGCAGGAGGCGATCCTAAATCCATGAAACAGAATGGGTTGCCGAAAAGTCGGCGCCCGAGGTCGGAATTCCGCCGCCCGTGCCGGGGTGTCAAAGGATTCACTCACCGGCGATCGAATCTGAGACGTACGTCACATTGTGTCCGCCGACCCGATTCGAGGTTGCTCAGGAAAACTGGCGCGACCCTGCCACTTTACGTCGGTGATGGCGAAAAACCAGCCGCTCAATTGCGTCACTCAGGGCGTCACCCAGGGGCGAGAAGGTCACGAAGACACGGTCGTCGTCCAACGCGCGGTCCACCTGCCCGGGCAGTTCCAACGGCAGGCTTCGACAAAGGTCGAATCGCAGGCGCAACAGCAGGCCATCGCCAGCCGGAACCATCGCGGCGGGCAGCACGGCGCCGATTGCGTTGAAGCGCAGCACGCGCCGCGCCGGCAGGCTGCTGGACGGCACCAGCAGCTGGTTGATGATTTCCACCAAGGCGTTGAGCTTGGCATCCATCCGCATGATCTCCTGCAGCACGGGACTGTCGTCCTCCGGCAGGTCGGCCCGGCGCTCCTCCAGCGCGGCAATGGCCGCCAGCACACTGGCATTGCGGTCGGCCAGTTCCTGTAGATGCAACGCCGACGGGGGCCAAGTCAGCGGTGTGCAATCCGCATGCAGGTTTTCCTCACAGCTGACGCGCTGCTGGAATTCATCCCAATGCCCTGTAGTCACGGCGCAGCTCCCGGTCGCTATGATGCCGACATGACGGCACCGCCAAGTTTCTGCGACTGGGCCTCAACAGGCAACGCCCTTCACGGCTGCTCGTAAGCGGCAATCGCCCTGGACCGGTCCACTTCCTGCTGCCACTGCTGCCCCACCGCATCCCGCGCCGTACCGACCAGTGTGCGCAACTCGCGATCACAGGCCAGCAGTTCATCCAACGGCATCTGATCGGCCGGATCCGTGAACGGTCCCCGCAACAGCGGCTCGCGTTCGGCCTCCAGCTCGATCAGTCGCTGCCAATTCTGCGCTTGTGCCGCCGCCAGCATGCTGCGGGTCAGGGCCACCGCGCGCGGCAGGATGCCGGCAGTCACGCGATCGCCGTGGATTGGACCGACGACGGGGCCGCGGCCGGCGCAGGGGCGATCTTCACCCAGCTGTCGCGGATCGGCTGCAGCAATTTCATCACCTCGTCGATGAGGGTTGCGTCGTCGCGCAGGTTGGCCTGCAACAGGCGGCGACCCATGTACTCGTACAACGAGTCCAGACGCCCGGCCAGGGCAGGATCGGCCTTGGGATCCAGGCTGCCGCGCAATCCGCCGAGGATCTCGATGCAGCGTGAAATCGCCTCGCCCTTGGCGGCGACTTCGCCACGCACCATGTGTGCGCGTGCCTTGACCAGCCGTTCCAGCGCGCCATCCATCAACAAGGTGATCAGGCCATGGGGATCAGCCGACTCCACCCCGCCATGCGACCGAACCTGCTGATAGGCGCCCGCGCCGTATCCGAATGTCATGACTTCTCCCTCTTACTTCTTGTTGCTGTTGATGAGCGCATCAAACTGCTGCGTGAGATAGCTGCTGGTGTTGTTGAGTTTCGACATCAAGGTATCCAGGGCGGTGAACTGTGTCTGGTAACGCGCGGTGAGCGCGGCCATCCGGTTGTCCAGCGTGGCCTGACGGTTCTTCAGGTCCGCCAGTTGCTGACCGATGCTGTCAGTCCGGCTCGCCAGGATGCCGTTGCTGCCCACCCACTGGGTCAGCTGCGTACCAAGCTTGGCGGACAATCCGTCGGTCCCGCCGAACAGGGCGCCAACCTGTTTGCCACCATCGGCCAGCGCTGCCGACAGCTTGCCGCTGTCCAGCTTCAGGGTCCCGTCCACTTGCAGCGAGATGCCGATGGAGGACAACGTGGCGCCGTTTGCAGTGCCCCCGATGATCCGCGACAAGGTGCTGTTGATGCCGTTGATCGTGGCGTCGCCAATCATCGCCCCGGCCGTCCCGCTGGTGGCGTCGTACCTCGTGAGGCTCTGGTAGATACCAACGAAACTGTTGTAAGTGGAGACGAGATTGGTCAACGCGCCGGTAGCCTTGGCGGGATCATTGGCCACACTCACCGTCGTGCTGCCCAAGGCTGCGAGATTGAGGGTAATCCCGTCGATCGCGGTACTGATGCTGTTGCCCGCGCTGTGCGCTGCCAGACCATCGATGGTGTACTCGGCGTCGGCCGCAGCACGGATCACGCTCAAGCCATTGCCGCTGCCGGCCGGATCGTATTTGAGCGCAGCCAGCCCGCCGTCGCCGCCACTGCTGGAAACCGTGAAGCCGTTGTCTGCACCCGTTTTCGTGCCGCTCAATACCAGGTGCGCGCCATCGGTGCCGTTGACAATCGTTGCGTTGACGCCCGGGTTGTCGCTGGCCTTGTTGATCGCATCGCGAATCGACGCCAACGAGCCGTTGCTGCCGTCGATCGAAAGATTCATGGCCTGGCCGCCCACCGAAATGGTGAGTGTCCCGGTGCCGACCTGGGTAGTGCTGTCCGCAAACGCGCCGGAGGACGTCTTGAGCGCACTGGCCAGCTTGGTCACCACGACATCGTAGCTGCCGGTCACGGCACTGCCGCTGGCGCTGGCGCTGAGAATGTCGGTGTCGCTGCTGCTGACGCTGCGGGAAGAAAACGCGCTGCCATCGCTGATCGGGGCCATCGCCGACTGCAAAGCCGAAAGCGCCGCACTGACCTGCCCAAGGGCCGATAGCTGCGTATTGGCAGAGGTCGCCTGGCTGGTGATCTGATTCTGCAACGGCGCCTTTCGGGCCGCGACCAACTGGGTGACCAGCGAACTGACATCGATACCGGAACCCACGCCCATGGACGTCAGCAAACCCGTGGTTGGTGCGGTGGAGCCGACGGTGATTGCCATGAGCGAGGTTCCTCAAAATGAAGGGGACGGCCGCATCGATTCGCGGCCGTCCCGGGTCAAGCGGTTACTGCAAGAGCCGCAGCACGCTCTGCGTGGAGGCATTGGCCTGCGCCAGAACCGCGACACCGGCCTGTTGCAGGATGTTGGCACTGGACATGTTCGCGGTCTCCGCAGCGAAGTCGGCATCCTGGATCTGGCTGCGCGACGAGCTGAGGTTCTGCGAAATGGTCTGCAGGTTGGCGATGGTGGAGTCGAAGCGGTTCTGAACCGCGCCGAGGTCACTGCGCATCGAGCTGATCGTACCCAGGGCCGCATCGATGCGCTGGATCGTGTCATTGGCACCGGCCACGCTCTTGACGTCGACCGTCGACAGCGCGCTGTTGTCCTTGGTGATCACGTTGCTGGCGAAGCCGAAATCAGTGTAGGTGCCACCCAGGGTGATGTTGTCCGACGCGCTCAGTTCCAGCGTGCCGCGAAGGGTGGACGTGATGAAGCCGAAGTCGCCACTTGCGCTGGAAGCACCGCCACCGTTGTCGCCGCTGAGGGCAACGGTAAGATCGACGTTGGCACCATCGGCGCCCACCATGGTGAGCTTGCCGGCGGTTGCGTCGAACGACGCGGTCACACCAGTCTGGCCCGAAAACTGATTGATCTTGGTGGCGACATCCGAACCCGTCAGATTCGCGCTGGACGCGTCATAGCCGCTATAGATATCCACGCCGTTGATCTTCAAACTGACCGAGTTGTCGTCAATCGTGGTGAACGCGCCTCCCAACTGCGAATTGGATGCAGTCACCGTCAGCCCCGAGACGCCTGAAGCGTTGATGGCTGCGGCCTTGGCGAACGCGCTGTCCGCGGTCTGACCGGCACCGCCGCCGGCGACTGGGGTCTTGATTGCCACGGCGTCGCCGCTACCCACGGCGATGGTCACATCCGACGGGGCATTGCCAGATACTGCGGTACCCGTGCCCTTGGCGATCTGGCCCAACTGGTCCGCACGTGAACCCTGGCTCAGATTGATCGAGATGGTCTCGCCGACGTTGGCGCCCACCTGGAAGGCGGCGGTGCCGAAGCTGCCGTCGAGCACGTGCCGGCCGTTGAAGGTGGTCTGCGAGGAAATACGGGTGATTTCCGCCAGACGCTGCTGCACTTCGGCGTCCAGTGCGGCACGGTCGCTGTCGGAGTTGGTGGCGTTGGCCGACTGCACTGCCAGCGTACGAATACGCTGCATGTTGTTGGTCACCTCGTTCAGCGCCGACTCGGTGGTCTGCGCCAGCGAGATGCCGTCGTTGGCATTGCTGACGGCCTGGTTCAGGCCGTTGATCTGGGTGGTGAAGCGGGTCGAAATGGCAAGACCGGCTGCATCGTCCTTGGCGCTGTTGATGCGCATGCCCGAGGACAGGCGCTCGATCGCGGTGGACAGTTTGCTCTGCGACTTGGCCAGGTTGTTCTGGGCATTCAGCGAGCTGATGTTGGTGTTGACGCTCATGACCATGGGAATTCTCCGAATCGGGGTGGTGTGCCGATTTGTGTCGGCTCAGACAATCCGGCGGGATTCACCATTGAATACATCCGCCTTGTGAACTGTTTCGACCCACAACACCGAAACTTGAGACTTGTCAACGCAAATAATCGAACAATCTTGAACCCTGAATCCGGGTGAACGTCTGTTGCGCCGCCTGCAGTGCAGTCGTCTGCGCACCGAGCTGGCTGATCGCATCGTAGTAGTTCAGATCCTGCACATCGGACAGCGTGGTCTTGTACTGCAAGGTCAGGTCATCATTGAGCGCGCTTTGTTGGTCGAGCGCATTCATGCGCGCGCCAACCATGCCGCGGGTGCGGCTGATGTTGTCGATCGCCTGATCGAGATTGACGAACTGCGTGTTGATGTCGTTTTGCATCGCAGCGCCGCCGCCATTGGGCTGACGCAGCGTGCCGATGATGTTGTCCAACGTGGTGAAAACATCCTGCATGGTCGAGGCACCCAGCGCGAACGCATCACCCACATCGGGCGCGCCCTTGAACGCCACCTGCGCGCCGCGAAATGTGATGCTGCCACCAACAGCCGGATCGTAACTGCCGCTATCCAGCACCGCACCGCCGCCATCGCGTACTTCATACGCGTTGGCAGCGGTGAACACGATGCTGTAACTGCCACCATCCCACGCCGAGGGATTGGCACCCGGATCGCTGACATTGCTTGCGCCGGCCACGGCCGTCCCGGTGTTGGCCGCACTGGCACTGATCGCGAACTTGCCGTTGCCGGTGGGGATATTGGCAAACACCGCGCTGCCGGGATCTCCGGTGGCCACCTGGAGACCGGGGCCAGCCGCCACCATGCGCTGACCATCGTCACCCACATAGGTGACTCCGGCCTGCGACACGAAGGGCATGGCGCCCGTGCGATTGCCCGCGAAAAGATATTCGCCCTGGCCGTCCTTGCTGTTGGCCTGGCCCAGCAATTGTTCCCGCAGCTGCGCCATCTCCGCGGCAATATCGCCGCGGGTTTCATCGGTCTGCGTACCGTTGGCAGCCTGCAGCAGCAAGGTACGTACGCGGCCCAGCACGTCGCTGACGTTGGACAGGGTCTGATCCTCCAGTCCGAGCCGCGCGTTGGCACTGCCGATGTTGCGCTGGAATTGCGCACTTTCCGTGGCGAGGTGCGTCAGCTCGGACGCGCGCGCCGCGCCGACCGGATCGTCCGACGGCTGGTTGATGCGCTTGCCCGTGCTCAACTGGGTATTGATTTTGGATAGGTCGCCCTGCCGCTCCAGCATGCTGCCGACCGATTGTTGATGCATCCAACTGGTGGAGACTCGCATGGCTTACCTCTGCACCGCATTGAGCAGCGCGCTGAAGATGCTGTTGGCGATACTGATGACTTGCGCGGACGCCTGGTATGCCTGCTGGTAGCGCAGCAGGTTGGCGGCTTCCTCGTCGAGGTTCACACCCGACACGCTCTGCTGGGCGCCCATGGCCTGGCTGAAAGTCGCGTTCTGCGTGGTCAGATCATCGTTGGCCAGCGCACCTGCGCTGCCAACCTGGCTGAGCAACTGGCTGTAGGCGCGACCCACGCTGGTCACGCCGCCGTCGAGCACGCCCTGACCGGCCACCGCGCCCAGGCGCAAGGCATTCGTGTTGTCGCCCTGCGCATTGCTGTTGGCGCGCAGGTTGAAGGAGTCTCCCGCCGCTGGCGCGCCATCGAGCTGCATACTCCAGCCGTTGTGCACGATGGGCTGGCCGGGCGTGAAAGTCTGCGCCGGGCCACCATCAATGCTGTAGCTGGTGGACGAACTGAATGTGACGGCGCTGCTGTTGAACAGATTCGGGTCGCTGCCATCGCTGACGCTGACGCGGGGCGATGCGGTGCTGGTATTGGCCGCCGCCGCCGTGACGACGAAAGGCGCCGCTGCGGCAACCTTGTCCGGATTGTCGACTGCCACCGAGAAAGTGGCCGCGGCATCGCGACTCGGCTGCACGCGGAAGCTGTCGCCGGCGCTGGCGCTGCCACCGACCACCAGGCTGAGCCCCGCGCCCTTGAATGGATCGGCGCCGGTGCCGGAACCGCTGAGTGGAACGGCGGCGCCATTGGTGTCGCGCATGCTCCAACTGGTGCCGTCAAAGCGCAGCAGATAATCCTTGCCGGTCAGCTGGCCGAGGTCATCGACGCTGGCATCCAGCGTGCCGCTGCCCGTATTGGTGCTGGCGCCCTGCACCGCGGGCCCGGCAACATTGAAGAAGGTGCCACCGAGATTTCCCTGCAGGTCGGTGCCCTGCGCGTGCTGGGCATTGAACGCCCCGGCGAGCGCCTGCGCGGCGCGGCCGAGCTGGGTCTGCGCCGGATCGAGCACGTTGCTGCGGAACTCCAGCAACGCGCCCAACGTGCCACCACCAATGCGACCGCTCAGGACGCTGCCGGAACCGGCACCCACCACTTCCAAGCGGGTGGCGTCGTAGGTGTTTGGCGCCGTGCCCAGACCATGCGCCTCGGTCCCGGTGACCAGGGCCTGGCCGTTGCCCACGAAGACGCTGATGGTGTTGTCGTTCTGCGAGACCACGCTGACGCCGACCTGGCCAGCCAGTCGCTTCACCAGCGCATCGCGCTGATCGAGCAGGTCGGCGGGCGGGGTGCCGTCGTTGGCTACCGAGGAGCGGATCTGGCCATTGAGTTTGGCGATCGCCTTGCTGTCGTTGTTGATCGAATCGACGGCGTCGCCAATCTGCTGCTGCACCTGGCCGGAGAGCTGGTTGAACTGCCCCGACAGTGCCCTGAACGTGCTGGCCACCCCGCCGGCCCTGGCCAGCAGGACCGCTCGCGTGGCGGTATCCGCCGGCGCGTTGGCCATGTCCTGCACAGCGCCGAAAAAGCTGTCCAGGGAAGTCTGCAGGTTGCTGCTGCCGGCCAGCTGGTTGTTCAGCTGCCCGGTAAGACTCGCCATGGTACCGGCGCGGGCCTGCCCGGACGTCGCGGACCACAGCGAACTGTTGAGGAACTGGCTGTACGCGCGCTGCACCGCCACCGTGTTGACGCCGGTACCCACGAAATAGCCGCTCTGTCCTTCGGGCATGCGCGCCGCGAAGGAAACCAGCTGGCGGCTGTAACCGTCAGTGTTCGCGTTGGCCACGTTGTGGCTTACCGTACTGAGCCCGATCTGCGCGGCAAGCAGTCCGGACACACCCGTCGAAAGCATGTCAGCCATGGTGGATCCTCAACGCCTGAAGCGCCGTTCGAACGGCGCGGTACATGACAACCCTATCGGCCGCAGGCGCCGTCACTTGAGCCGACCCGCTTGCTGCAGCGCGGCCAACGCCTCGCGCATTTGCGCGCTGTTGGCGATGGCGGTGATCTTGGCGGCATACGCCGGATCGGTCGCGTAGCCTCCGCTGACCAGTGCCCGGGCGAAGCCGGCGATGTTGTCGCCCTGTCCCAGCGCGTTGGCGTACCGCGGGCTCTCACTCAACAACCGGGCGTAATCAGCGAACGACTGCGACGGCGAATCGTAGGCCCTGAATTGCTCGCGCCGGCGCACGGCCACGCCATTCTCGTACTCCAGGGTGGGTACGTTGACCTTGTCCCCAGCCCAGCTCCGCCCAGCCTTGATGCCGAACAGATTATTGCTGCTGCTGCCGTCGCCATGGTTGGGCAGATGCTTGCCCCAACCGGTCTCGAGTGCAGCTTGCGCCAGCAAGGCGCGGACCGACACTCCCAGTTTTTTCGCCGCCACTTCGGCGTGCGGTGCAAGAGCCTGGACGAAGGACACCGGATCGCCACCAGGCAGCAGCCTGGCCGCCGTATCGGTTACGGTCCAGGCGCCTTGCGCCACGCGGTCGAGCGTCTGACGCCACGCCGAACCCGCGTCCGCGGAGGTGGGCATGCCCAGCAACTTCACGTCAGCGCCGTCCGCGGCGGGATCGGCGCCGAGGTTCAACAGCGCGCGCACGTTGGCGTTGGTTACGCTCGCGGTGGGCACCGGCAGTCCGTTGCCTGCCTGCACACTGTCAACCGCACCAGCCTCGGGCTCGCCGCCGAGCTGGCGGATCAACATCTTCGCGATACCCAAGCCGTTGCGACCGTTGGACAGAGTCAGCGCGAGCTGCTGATCGAACATGTCACGGTAGGTGTCCACCTGTTCGCTGCCGGAGAGGTCGCTGCCCATGCCAGCATTGGCCTGACGCATGGACTTCAGCATCATCTGGGTGAAGATCGCCTCGAACTGCTTGGCCACCGCCGGCAGCGCACTCTTGCCACCGTCGCTGCGCGCCTGCGCGCGCAGCTGCTGGAACCCGGACAGTTCAGTCCAGGTATCGAGTGCCGGCGATGTGCTGTTGATGGACGTCACGATCTGGTCGCCTGCTCAGATGATCACGAGGTCGGCATGCAGCGCGCCCGCCTGCTTCAGCGCCTGCAGGATGGAGACCAGGTCGCTGGGCGTGGCGCCCACCCGATTCACCGCCTGCACGATCGCATCCAGGCTCACGCCTGGGCCGAACTTGAACATGTGCGCGCCCTCCTCACTGATCTGCACGTTGCTGCTGGGCACGACCGCCGTCTGACCCTGACTGAACGGCGCCGGTTGGCTGACCAGGGACTGTTCGCCGATGGTCACCTGGATCGCACCATGGGCGACGGCGGCGGCACTCACCCGCACGTCCGAACCAATCACCACGGTACCGGTGCGTGAATTCACCACGATCCGCGCAGGGGCATCGCCGGGTTGCACATCAAGATTCTGGATAGCGCCCAGCCATGCCACCTTCTGGCTGGGGTCCTGCGGCCCGCGCACGGATACCGTGCCGCCGTCGACCGCCTGCGCGGTGCCGGCCCCGTAGGCCTGGTTGATCGCCGTGGCGATCCGCCCGGCGGTGGTGAAGTCCGCCGTGTTGAGATTGAGCATCACGTCGCCGCTACTGCTGAACGACGAAGGCACCACGCGCTCGACCGACGCGCCATTGGGAATGCGGCCACTGGCGGAGATGTTCACCTGCACGCTGGAACCACTCTTGCCCTGGGCGCTGATGCCGCCAACCACCACGCTGCCTTGCGCCACGGCATAGACGTTGCCATCGGCGCCGCGCAGGGGCGCCATCAACAACTGGCCACCGCGGATGCTCTTGGCATTGCCGATCGAGGCCACGGTGACGTCGATGTTCTGCCCCGGCTTGGCGAATGCGGGAAGATCGGCCGTGACCATCACGGCCGCGGCATTCTTCAGCTGCGGTCGCGCGTTGGCCGGCACCGTGATGCCGAACTGCTGCAGCATGTTTTCCAGGCTCTGCGTGGTAAACGGCGCCTGGGTGGTCTGATCGCCGCTGCCATCCAGGCCCACGACCAGGCCGTAGCCGATCAGCTGGTTGCTGCGCACCCCGGCCACCTGCACCAGATCACGCACCTTGTCGGCGTGGACCGGCGTCGACGCCAGGCTCAGCGCCAGCGCAAACACGCACGTCGCTGCGGTCGAGCCGAACGCGAGCCAGCGCGACACCGCGTCGCGGATCTTGGCGCGGCGTTGCTGGGCACTGCTGCGCGAATCGGCCGGATCGAACCCGGTATCCGGCCGCACGGTGTTGACGCGGATCAAGGCGGGCTCCGCTTTGGACGTCGACTCGTAATCGTCATCCCGGTTTGCCTGCCTGCGGTGCTGAGCGTTCATCAGAACGGCATCCACTTGGAGTTGAAGAAGCGCGACAGCCAGCCGCGCGAATTCGCGTCGGCCAGGGTGCCTCGTCCGGTGTAGCTGATGCGCGCATCGGCCACGCGGGTGGACGGCACGATGTTGTCGGGGCCGATGTCCTGCGGTCGCACGATGCCGGAAACACGCACCAGCTCCTGGCCCTGGTTGATCGTCAGCCACTTTTCGCCGCGCACCAGCAGGTTGCCGTTGCTCAGCCGTTGCGCCACGGTCACGGTGATCTGCCCGGTCAGCTGGTTGCTCTGCGTGCTGGAGCCAGCGCCGTCAAAGGAACGCTCGCCGTCCAGACCAATATTGGCCAGCTTGCCGCCGATCGAAACGCCCTGGCCCAGTACGGTGGGCGAGGCGATGTTGGCCTTGTCGGTCTTGCTGGTGCTGGTGGTGGCTTTCTTGCTGGCCTGGGTGCTTTCCACCAACACCACGGTGAGGATGTCGCCCACCCGATGTGCGCGCGGATCGGCGAACAGCTCCATGTTCTGCTGTTCGTGGTAAATCGAGCCGTCGGCCACCGCGGGGGCAACCTGTTGGGCTGGCGGAGGCGTCGGCGCCCACGCCGCATCGTCGTGCGCGCGCGGCCCGCTGGCGCAGCCGGCCACCAGACCCAGCGCGCACAGCACGATCGGAAGGCAGTAACGATTCGACATCACGGCGGGTCTCACGTCTTGTTGGCCAGGAATTGCAGCATCGAGTCGGCTGCCGACACCGCCTTGGAATTCATCTCGTAGGTGCGCTGGGTCTCGATCATGTTGACCATCTGCTCCACCACGTTGACGTTGGAGCTTTCCAACGCGCCCTGGGCGAGCGTGCCCAGGCCATTGAGCCCGGGCTGGCCAATCTGCGGCGAACCGCTCGAAGCGGTTTCCAGATAAAGGTTGTCGCCATTCGGCTGCAGGCCCGCCGGGTTGATGAAGTCCGCCAGTTGCACGGTGCCGACCTGCTGTGGCGCGGCCTGCCCCGGCAGGCTCACGCTGATGGTGCCGTCGCTACCGATGGTGATGCTTTGCGAGTTGGCCGGAATGCTGACCGCCGGATCCACCGGGTAACCGTTGGCCGTCACGATCTGGCCATTCTGGTCCATATGGAGGGAGCCATCGCGGGTGTAGGCAACGGCGCCATCGGGCATGGTCACCTGCAGGAAGCCTCGACCCTGGATGGCCACATCAAGCGCGTTGCCGGTCTGCTCGATATTGCCCTGGGTGAACAGCTTTTCGCTGCCGACCACACGCACGCCAGTGCCCAGCATCAAGCCGGACGGAGCCTGGGTCTGCTCGGTGGTCTGGCCACCGGGCTGACGCATGTTCTGATACACCAGATCCTGAAATGAGGCGCGGGAACTCTTGAATCCCGTGGTGTTGGCATTGGCAAGGTTGTTCGAGATGACATCCATGCGCGTCTGCTGCGCATCGAGGCCGGTCTTGGCTACCCACAGGGATGAAAACATGTCGATTGACTCCGTCTGGACGTCTGGATGTCTTTATGAATGGACCGATGTTCAGGTCATTTGCAGCAGGCGCGAAGCTTGCTGCGCGTTATCGTCCGCGCTGCGGATCGCCCGGATCTGCAACTCGTACTGACGGGAAAGCTGGATCATCTGCACCAGGACCTGCGAGGCGTTCACATTGCTGGACTCGAGCACGCCGGACTTCAGCGTGACCGTCGGATCCGCTTCCGCCGTGCCGCCGTCGCTCAGGTGCATCAGTCCGTCACTGCCGCGCACCAGCCGATCCGCCGCTGGATTGACCAATTTGATGCGGCCGATCGACGCCACCGTCTCGGGACCCTGCCCCATCGGCACCACCGACACGCTGCCGTCGGCGCCGATGTCCATCTTGGCGCTCTGCGGCACGCTGATCGGGCCTCCATCGCCCATCACCAGATTGCCGTGTGAGTCGGTGAGCAAGCCATCCGCCGTCAGGCGCAATTCGCCCGCCCGCGTGTAGGCTTCGCCGCCGTCCGCTCCCTGCACGGCGATCCAGCCCGGACCCTGCACGGCCACATCCATGTCGCGGGCTGTTTCGATCTGGCCACCCTGGGTCACATCCACTCCCTGCCCCTGCGCAACACCGTTGACACGCGTGGGCAAGCCCGGCCCCTGCACGGCCAGCGGCTGGAAGGCCGAGAGCTGCGCCTTGAATCCGACCGTGTTGGCGTTGGCCAGGTTGTGCGCCACTTCGTTCTGCGCCCGCATCATCTGCGTGGCACCGGTCATGGCTACATAGAGAGATCGATCCATGGGAACCTCGATTCACGTGCCGGTTCATGCGGCCCGTGGATAGCGTCAGTTGCGGATGTTGATGATGGTCTGGGTCAACTGGTTGTCGGTGGAGATCACCTGCGCATTGGCCTGGTAGTTCCGCTGCGCCTTGATCATGTTCACCAGTTGCGCGGTGAGGTCGGCGGTGTTGGACGCCTCCAGCGCGCCGGCCTGCACGCTGCCGAAAGTGCCATTGCCGGCCGCGCCCATGACCGCCGTACCGGAGTCAAAGGAAGCTGACCAGTTGGTGTTGTCCAGCTGGCGCAGGCCCTGCTCGTTGGAGAACTGGGCGATGGCCATTTGTCCCAGCGCGGTGCTCTGTCCATTGGAATACTTCGCCTGTACCACGCCCTCGCGGGACACGTCGATGCTGGACAGGATGCCGGTTGGATAGCCGTCCTGGTTGATGGCGCTTGCCGCATAGGCATTGCCGAACTGGGTCGCCTTGCTCATGTCCAGCGTCAACTGCATCGGGTCCGCACCGGGGCTGACCGACGCCGCGGGATAGCTGAGCAGGCCATTGGCCGGCATGGTCAGGGCACCGCTGCTGTTGAACGTCAGCTGTTGCGCCGGGCCCACCGACGTGCCATCCACGTACAGGTTGGCGTTCCACACATTGGTCGCCGCGTCCTTGACGAAATACACCACGCCGTTGTGGGTCGCACCCAGCGAATCGTAGGCCGTGAACGGCGTCGCCTGGTTGTAGCTGGATGGGTCATTGAGTGGATCGAAGGCGGTCGCCGGCGCAACGGCATCCGAAGGCAGGTTCAGCGACATCTGCACGGTACCGGTGGCCTTGGCCGCGTTCTGCGCCGTCACCAGCTGCAGGTCGGCCAAGGTGCTGGTGTCGAAACCGCCACCGGCAACCGCCGGAAACACCTGCAGGCGCTGGCCGTTGGCGTTCATCACGTAGCCGTTCTGATCTTTCTGGAACGCGCCGGCGCGCGTGTAGGAGTACCCCTTGCCGTCGCGAATGGTGAAAAAGCCTTCACCGCTCAGCGCGAAATCCAGGCTGTTGTTGGTCGTCTCCACGCTGCCGGCGGTGAACTGCTGGGCCACGTTGGTCAAGCGCACGCCGCTGCCGGTCTGGCTGGAGCTGAGGTTGGGGCCCGCCGCGTTGAACAGTTCGGCGAACTGGGTGCGCGAACCCTTGAAGCCGGTCGTACCGGTGTTGGCGATGTTGTTGGCCGTGACCTCGAGGTCTTTCGAGGCGGCATTCAGACCGCTCAGTGCAATGTTGAAAGGCATTTGGAAAATTCCTCTATGTTGCAGCCCCGCGGGGCCATCAGTTGATCTGCGCGACCTGACTCAGCAGGACCCCACCAAAACCGTCCACATCCAGATACGCACCATCACGCTCGGTCATACCGACACCGGTTACCTGACCGCTGACGTAGGTAGCCACGGCCGTGTTGCCGGCTTGCGCTTGCAAGCCGTAAGTACCGGCCGGCTGCACCGTGCCGTCGTCACCGATGCCGTCCCAATGGAAGCGGACCAGGCCAGCCGGCGGTGACCCCAGGCTGATCGTGCGGATTGAGTTGCCGGCGGCATCGGTGATCTTCACGAACACCTGTCCTCCGCCATCGGGCACATTCACCGCCCCGCCCATGCCATCGGCGCCCAAGCTGCCGGCTCCCGATGGAATCACCACGTTGCGTCCGACCATGCTGCTGGCCTGCAAGATCTGATTGCCCTGCATCGAGGCACTCAAGCTGTCAAACGACACCTGCAACGCTTGCGTAGCCGACACCTGGCTGATCTGCGCCAGCTGGCTGACCATTTGCGAGGAGTCCATCGGTTTGGTCGGGTCCTGGTTGCGCATCTGCTGCACCAGCAGGCTCAGAAAGTCGGCCTGGTCCAGGGTCTTTTCCTTGCCCACGGTGGCCGCCTTGGCTGCATTCGACCCCACGCTGGAAATATTGATGTCGCTCATCTCGTTGGCCTCATCCGTCCGCCGCTCACTTGCCCAGGTCCAGCGTTTTCTGCATCAACTGCCGGGTCGAATTCATCACCTCGACGTTGTTCTGGTACGAACGCGACGCCGAGATCATGTTGACCAGCTCGTCGACCGGGTTCACGTTGCTGCTGTAGACGTAACCATCCGCGTCAGCCAACGGGTTACCGGGCTCGTAGCGACGGGGAATCGCGGCCTGACTTTCGGTGACGCCGAGTACCTGCACCCCCTGACCAGTTGCATCGGGGCCACGATCCATCCCGTTCTTGATGACGGCGAACAAGGGTTCGCGTGCGCGATACGCAGTATCCGCACTGCTCGACACGCTGTCGGCGTTGGCGAGGTTGCTGGCCACGGTGTTGAGGCGCAGCGACTGCGCCGCCATGCCGGACCCGGCCACGTTGAAAATCGAAAAGAGCGACATCAGCCCTGGCCTCCGTTGATAGCCATGCGCAACATGCGGATCTGTGCCGTGATGAAGGACAGGCTGGCCTGGTAATGCACGCCGTTGGCGGCGAAGGCGGCCTGCTCGGTCTGGCCATCGACGGTATTGCCGTCCATGCTTGGCTGGGTCGGCACGCGATAGGCCAACCCACCAGCTGCGGTACCGGCTGAACCAATCTGGCCCGCCGTGCTGGTGACTAACGGCAGAGTGCCTTGTCCGCCGCTGGCGTCGGCCAGTACCTTGCGGAAATCGATGTCGCGCGCCAGATATCCGGGCGTGTCGGCATTGGCCAGATTGTTGGCCAATACTTCCGTGCGGCGCTGCCACAGATCCAGTGCCCGGCTGTGCATGCCGAATAGATTGTCAGGGGTCAGGCCCATTGATTCGCTCCGCGTGTCGTTGCTGCACGGAGCTGGAGGCAAGTTGCATGCCACCACGGGGAAACCCTTGCTGCTGCTGGGCTGGCGGCGTACCGGCCCGCAGCCAGAAATGGCTGATCTCGAAGAAAGACGGTTTGTTGACGCCACCGGCAAAGCCGGCCAAAAGCGTCAGTCCGCCGACGCCTCCGGCAGCAAATCCAATACGGCCTGGGCCAGCAGGTCCGGTTGGAACTTGGCCACGAAGCGGTCGGCCTTGACCTCTTTCACCATCGCCTCGTTGAAGATGCCGCTGAGCGAGCTGTGCAGCACTACCTTGAGCTTGCGCAACTCGGGCGCCTCGCGAATGGCCCGAGCCAAGGCGTAGCCGTCCATCCGCGGCATCTCGATATCCGATATCACCAGGCGCACGCCGTCCTTCGGGTCGCCCGCCGCCAGCTCAAGCAGGCGATCCAGCGCCTCGCGACCGTCGGTAGCCACCACGCACTCGATGTTCATCTGCTTGAACAGTCCAACCAGCTGGCGTCGGGCGATCAACGAGTCGTCAGCCACCATCACCCGGCGCGGCGCCAGGGAGCGCGCACTGGCCACCTTTTGCATCTGCAGCGACAGGCTGGAAGGCGTTGGTTCGATGCTGGCCAGCACGTGCTCGACGTCGACGACCGCCAGCAGCGCGCCATCGACCCGCGTCACTGCGTTGACCCGCGCGCCAAAACCCAGCGTCCTGGCCGGTACCGACAGCGACTCGCCCGCGCAATGCACGATCCGGTCCACGTCGGCAACCAGAAACCCCTGCATGGAGCGACTGAACTCGGTGACCATCAGATGTGCCGATGCCACGTCGCGCAACGGCTCGTAGCCAAGTGCCGCAGCCAGATCGATCACCGGAATCGTCTGTCCGCGGTAATCGCAGCTGCCCGCCATCAGGTCGTGGCCGCCCGGCATGCGCTCCAGCGGCGGGCGCCGCATGACTTCGCGCACCTTGAACACGTTGATGCCGAACAGTTGCTTGTCACCCAGGCGGAACAGCAACATGGCCACGCGGTTGTGGCCCGCCAGCCGGGTATGCTGTTCCACCTTTTCGAGCAGCGTGCCACCCATGCAGTTTCCTCGAATGCCTCGCCGCAAAGGCGGCCCTACCCGTTGGGTATCGACCGCAAATGGAACGTCTTGAGCGAGGTCGTGTGGTGCAACCGGAACGGGTGGCATGCCAATTGCTTCCTCAAGCTCGGAAGATTTTTGACGATGCATGAGTAACCCTGCCTGCCATATACAAGGTGACGCCCGTACCATGAGTTTGATCTGGATCAAGCACCTCACTGCCCTGGCGGACGCCGCCAGCGCGGGCGACGACGCTCAGGTGGCGCGGCTCCGCCGCAAGCATCCCCGCGCGGCACGTGCCTTGGCGCCATTGCTGGCGCAGGCCGCCAGCCGGCTGCCCGCATCGGTCGCGGTGCAGACAGTCGAGCAGCAGAGCCTGGTGCTCGGCGCCGTGCAGCAGTTGTCGCGCGAGCAGGCAGCCATGGAAAAAGCCGCCAGCGAAAGCCGCAGCAGCGTCGATCGTTTGACGGATGGCAGCGCCGGTATCTCGACGGCACTGGCACAAATCGCCGCCGAACTGGCCCAGGTGAGCCAGGCGAGCCTGGCCGGCGAACACAGCGTCAGCGAGTTGGACGGTCAATTGCGGCTCCTGCGCAGCGCGCTGTCGGCGATGAATCGCAATCAGAGCAAACTGGCCGAACAGGTCGCCCAGATCCGCAAGCTCACCGGGGTGGTGCAGGAAATCGCCCACCAGACCAACCTGGTCGCCCTGAACGCGGCGATCGAGGCCGCGCGCGCCGGCGAAGCAGGCCGCGGCTTTGCCGTGGTCGCCGACGAGGTCAAGCAGCTGGCGGAAAAAACCACGCTCACCACCACGGAAATCGAAACCGTCACCAGCTCGATCGGCGATTTTTCGCTGCAGCTGGACGGCGACGTGCAACACGGGCTGCGGCAACTCGAACGCGCCCAGGGTGGTATCGGCGAGTCCGGCACCGCCTTGCGGGAAGGCGGTGAAGCGCTCCGCGCGGCCAGCGAGCACGCCAGCAAGTTGCAACAGAATCACGACGTCCAGCACGCCCGCGCCACCGGTGCCCAGGCGGCACTGGGTGCCTTGCAGCGCCGCGGCAGCGAGGCCAAGCGCCAGTCCGAATCCCTCCACCGCGCCGCCTTGCTGGCGCATCGGCTGGGCCTGGACTGGCTGGAAGGCGAAAGCGGCAATGACCCTGCCAGCCTCAGCCTGACCGTGCGCGAAACCGCATTGAACCTGCGCCAGGCGATGGAGCTGGCCTTGCTGGAGCCCGGCGCGCTGGATCGCCGCTGGTTCGACACCCACACGATCAATCGCAGCATCGAACGGCTGACGGCGCTGCACGCGGACAATCCCGCCACCGGCGAATTGAACCTCGCCGGTGCGCAGCTCAGCGAACAGAGCAGCCGGTTCATCGCGCTGTTGTGCGATGGCCAGCTGGACCAGGCGACGGAGCTGTCCCAACAAGTGGAATCCGGCCGCGAGGCCCTGCTGGGTCAGCTCGGTTCGCTGCTGGAGGACGCATGAAGACCTGCCTGGCCAGGGCTTTCGCGTTGCAGCTGGCCGTGATCTGGCTTGGCATCGGGTACCCGGGTGGCGTTCAGGCGAGTGTGAACACAGCCACCACGCAATCCCTGCCGAGTATCCGCGCAGCCGCCGAACAGTCGGTGCAGCAGCATTTTTCGATGCCGGGCAGCCGCGTGGTGGTGGAGTCCGACGCGCTTGACCTGCGCCTGCACTTGGCGCCTTGTGACGCCCCCCTGCGCGCCGTGATTTCGCCCCAGGCGACGGCCTCCTCGCGCATGTACGTACCGGTCCAATGTCCGCAGCCCGGTGGCTGGACGGTACGCGTGCCCGTGAAGATTCAACTGTTCCGCCACGTGCTGGTCGCAAACCGGTCACTGTTGCGCGGCGATGGCCTCAGCGCCGCGGACGTGCACACCGAGGAGCGTGATGTGACCCGCCTGGGTTACGGCTACCTCGAGCGTATGGACCAGGTGGCCGGACGCACGCTGACTCGCTCATTGCGCAGCGGAAGCGTACTCTCCCCCGGTGTTCTGGGTGGCCGGCGCATGGTGCGGGCGGGTGATCACGTGCAGGTGGTGGCGAAACTTGCCGGCATCGAGGTACGCGCAACCGGCGTGGCACTGGGCAGTGGGGACAACGGCGCCCGCCTGCGGGTACGCAACGAAAACTCTGGCCGCGTGCTGGACGCCATGGTGAGCGCCCCGGGAGTCGTGGTGGCCTTGCCATGAACCAGGCCCATCGAAGCCACGACGGTCAATTTTCGCAACAACCCCTAAAGTTTTCCCTAAACCAGCCGATCTGACAGTCACAGGGCCACATCCCAGCGAGAACGGATCCATGAATACAACCATTCCCAACAACGGCTTGCCAAAATTCACACCGGCTACCGCCAGTTCGGGCAACGGGTCGGCCACGACGGCCTCTGGTACGGCCGACAGCGCGGCAGCGGCTCCCAAATCCGACGATCAGCTCAAGCTGACCGATTCGGCCTTGGCCTTGCGCGAAGCCGCCCGATCCGATGAATCATCCGTGATCGACTCGCAGCGGGTGGAGCAGATACGCCAGGCGTTGACCGACGGCAGCTACAAGGTCGATGCCGGACGCATCGCCGATCAGATGATCGCCATGGACCAGCAATTCGGAGGCTCGGCCAAGGCATGAGCCACCCGGCACGCCAGGAACTGGACGATGCGCTAGCCGCCGTGCTGGGCGACATGCGACAGGCGGTCGACCAGTTTGCAAAAGCACTTGAGGACGAACGCCTGGCGCTGGATGCCCGCGACAGCGACGCACTCGATCAAGCCGGCAGCCGCAAACAGGCCATCCTGCTCCAGCTGGAGCAGCTCGATGGCGAGCGTCAGCAATTGCGTGATGCACGCGCGGCCGCCTCGCCCGCGGCGGAAACGGCATGGGCCGGCGTCGTGCAGGCGCTGCAGCGCTGCCAGTTGCTCAATCAACGCAATGGCGGTGTCGTGCAGCAGCGACTGAGCCAGGTGCGACAGGCGCTGGCCGTGCTGACGGGGCATTCCAACCAGAGCGAGTTGTATGGCCGCTCAGGCGAGCTGCAGGCCAGCTTGCGTTCAAAAGTACTCGCTGCGGTTTGACCATGACACCGCAGGCCGTAGGCCGCCATGCCGGTGCAGGCGACCAACCACCAACCGCGAATCAGCCGCGTGCGGCGTTGATTTGCACCAACTGCGATGACTGGCCATGAGCAACCTGAACGCACCCACCCCCGCCTCCAATGCCAGCGTCCAGAACCATGACCAGGTACCGCCTTCGGTGCCCGTGTCGGTGCCACTGCCGGTTTTGCGTGTACCAATGCTCGATCGCGAGCGCCAGTTGTTTGCCTACGAAATAACGTTCCACCGGGAATCGGGCGACGAACAGGATTTGCTGCAGGGTCTGCTGTCGACCATCACGGATGGCGCCCTGACCCGATTGGTGCGCGGCAATCGCGCGTTCCTGAACCTGCCGATCGAACTGTTGCCCGAAGACTCTGACGTGCTGCTGCACCAACCCCGGCTGGGCTTGGTGCTCCAGTTGGGTGCGGCCGCCGACCCACGGGTGATGAAACGCCTGCAGCAGATGGCGCAGCGCGGTTGCCAGTTCATCCTCGACGCCAGCGACAGCGAGCTCGAAGGCAGCCTGCAACTCGAAGCCCTGCTGCAGATGGTGCAGCTGGTGCGGCTCGACGCCAGCTCGCTGACGCCGGAGCGCCTGAAAGAACACGCCGAACACCTGCACACGCGGGGCATCCGCGTGATCGCCGGTCAGGTCAACGACCACCCGACCTATGAGCGCTGCCTCGAGCTGCCGGTCGAGGCGATCCAGGGGCGCTACCTGCTGATCCCCCAGCCGGTGGCAGTCCCCGTGCTCACGGCGAACCGGTTGAGCATGCTGCGCCTGATGCGTGTACTGCAGGAAAGCAATCCCGGGCCGGTGGAACTGGGCAACATCATTCGTGACGATGCGGTGCTCAGCTACAAGCTGCTCAGCTGCGTGAATTCGGCCTACTTCGCCCTGCCGCGGCAACTCAAGTCGGTGCAGCAGGCCGCGATCTTCTTCGGCGTCACGCGCATGCGCAACTGGATCGACACGATGTCCATGTGCAGCATGGATGATCGGCCACCCGAGCTCCTGCGCGCCGCACTGATCCGCGCCCACATGTGCGAAAAGCTGGCCACCGGCATGCCCAACGGCTACCCGGAGATGGCCTTCACGGTGGGCCTGTTCTCGCTGCTCGATACCTTGATGTGCGCGCCGATGGAATTCCTGCTGACCCACTTGCGGCTGGTGCCGGAGATCAGCGACGCACTGACCAGTCGCAGCGGCCCGTTCGGTCCGCTCCTCAAGGAAATCCTGGCGTGGGAGGCTGGCGAACTGACCAGCGAGCACGCCATGCCGCAGCGAATCCAGCGCCTGGCCACGATTTATCTGGGCGCAACGCAGTGGGCCGACCAGGTCTTTGCGGCGAGTGGCGACAAACAGATAGCCTCGTAAGAATCCAGCTCGAGCCGCCGGGCGCGAACGACGGAAACAGTTCGCCTACGGCCCGGCCACGCACGCCGATGCCTGGCGTCGGCCTGGATCACCGGCATTCGGGTTCAGCGCGGTCGCCACAATCGCCAACTGATCAAGCCCAGGCCGACCAACGCCACCGCCACCCAGCCACCCGTCATGTACACGCTGGTACCCAGCCACAGCAGGCTGGCCACCGTGCTCACAGCCAACGCACCGAGGCCCACGGCCAGCAAGAGATCACGTCGGTGACGCTGGTTCGACAGCAGAATAAACGCACCCAACGCCGCCAGCAGTATCGCCAACAGGCGACCGCCCCACACGAACCCCGGCGGTGAGGGCAGGTCCGGAAAGATATCCATGACCGGCACATCACCGACCTGCACCATGTATCCCTTGCCGTCGGCGGCATCCGTAGCCGCCAGCAGTCGATCGCCGTCGATCCGCCCAACGACCGTCACCTCCTGCAACGGAACCGCGGTCCAACTCACCCGCACATCGCCGAGACGCGGCTCGCCCGGTCGGGTACTGGTCACCAGATAGTCCTGATAGGGCGTGAACGTAGCGGCGAGATTTGCCGGCATGGCCGAAATCCTCGGCATCACCCGTTCGCTGCCAGGCAGCGCATGCAACAGCGCGGGCCCGAGCTTGAAGCCACCGACTTGCACCAGTCCGGCGTCGAAGCGCTTGCCGCTGAGCGGGAAGGCGCCCGGATTGGCGTGCCCCCGCGGCACCTCGAAACGACTGGCATCAAGCAGGTGATCAACCCAGTCCAGTTCGTAGTGCACACGGTTGGCGACCCGCACCTCGCGCCACTGGAACATCTCCACGTGACGCACCAGCACCGGCGTGCTGACCGGCAGATTGAAATCCGGATCGTGCGGCGCCTCCACCACGGTGGGCGTGCCCACGATGCGCGCCATGGTGCCGTGCTGGCCCGCCTGCGGCCGGGCATTGGCGCCAAGGTCGACGATCTCGCCACCGTGATGAGTGGCCGCGTTGTGGTAATCGATCAGGCTTTCGGCGGTCAGCGCCGACAGTCCGATGCCCGCCAGCACCAGCAAGGCGCCGACGATATTCAGCACCAGCGCGCGCACCGACATGCCTCTGCGCAAATCCATCAAGCGGCCCTCGCCTGACCGGGAGGTGCCACGCCACGCAGCTGCCGCAGCTCACCGCTGGTGCCGAATCGCCCCCGCTCGTCGCGGGTTACCTGGGCCATCGCACACTCGGCATCATGGGTGAAGAACAGCCGCACGCCGCGCGCCAGCTTGTCTTCCAGAAA
The DNA here is from genome assembly GCA_036563155.1 of Rhodanobacter sp. Classification (GTDB taxonomy): domain Bacteria; phylum Pseudomonadota; class Gammaproteobacteria; order Xanthomonadales; family Rhodanobacteraceae; genus Rhodanobacter. The sequence continues at coordinate 17,449 of DATCMT010000012.1, read as the reverse complement.
TGTGCGCTTCTCGTCGATCAGCTTCTCCGGCCAGCGGTCGTAACCCATGGTAATTGGCAGATGGACCCACGCACGCCCTGGAATCAGGTCGGCACAGAACACCACGCCACCCACTTCGCCCAACATCAGGCCCGGCGTATGGCCGTCTGAAAAGGAAAAGCGTACCGACTGGCCCAGCGTGCGCGAATACTCGCCATCGACCAGCTCCAGCCGGCCGCTGGATTCCAGCAACGGTTGCAACTCAGGCACAAACGAGGCGCGGTCGCGCGGGTGCGGATTGAGCGCGCGCTGCCAGTGCGCGGCACCCACCACGAAACGCGCGTTGGGAAACAGCAACCGCGGCGGCTCACCGTCAGCCCACGCCGCCAACAAACCGCCCGCATGATCGAAATGCATGTGCGACAGCACCACGACATCGATATCCGTGTCGGCCAGCCCGACCTCGGCCAGAGAATCCAGCAGCACGTGCCGCGATTCGACCACGCCATAGCGCTGGCGCAGCGCCGGCTCAAAGAACGCGCCGATCCCGGTTTCGAAGAGGACGTTGCGGCCGTCCAGATCCTTCACCAGCAAACAGCGGCAGGCCAGCGGAATGCGGTTGTCGGCGTCGGGCTCGACCCAGCGCGACCACAGCGCCTTCGGCGCATTGCCGAACATGGCGCCGCCATCAAGGCGTTGGGAGTTGCCGAGTATCGAAAACAGTTCCATGCCCGGAGACTACTGCACCTTGCCCAGTCCCGACGGATGGCGAGGATCGCTGGCCGCATCGAGCTTGTTGCTCGCGCGGTCCCAGGTCACCACGTTCATGAAGCCCCACGACTGCCGCTGCTTCAGCTGATAGCCCATCCTGGTCAGCGCCTCGCTGGTTGCCGCATCAAACGTACCCTGCTCCACCATCACCTGGTCGGGCAGGTACTGATGATGGAAGCGTTTGTGGGCGACGATTTCGCTTGCCGAAGCACCGTCGATGAAGTGCAGGATGCCTTCCAGCACCTGGGTAATGATGGTAGAGCCGCCCGGCGAGCCGATGACGGCGGTGCGGTCAGCGCCGATCACGATGCTGGGCGACATCGACGACAGCATCCGCTTGCCAGCCGCCGGCGCGTTCGCCCGGCTGCCCAGCAGGCCGTAGACATTTGGCTGGTTCGGAACCAGCGCGAAATCGTCCATCTCGTTGTTCAACAGCACACCGGTACCGGCGGCCACGAACTTGGAGGCCATCGTGGTGTTGACTGTGGCCGTCACCGCAGCCATGTTGCCGTCCGCGTCGATGATCGAGAAGTGGGTGGTGTGCATGCCCGGCTCGGCGGCTTCGGCGCGGGGCAGCATGGACGACGGCGTGGCCTTGTCCGGCAGGATGCTCTGGCGCAGGCCAGCGGCGTAGAACGGCGACAGCAGCATGTCCAGCGGCATCTTCACGAAGTCGGGATCACCCAGGTAATCATTGTGATCGCGGAACGCGCGCCGCATCGCCTCGACGATGTAATGCACGCGCTGCACCTGGTCCATCTTCGCCAGGTCGTAGCCCGCCAGGATATTGAGAATCTCCGCGATCGCCACGCCACCCGAGGACGGCGGCGGCGCCGTGATGATCCGGAAACCGTGATAGTCCACAGTGATCGGCGTGCGCTCCTTGGCCTGATAGCTGGCCAGGTCGGCGAGCGTCCAGTTGCCGCCCGCCGCGCGCACGGCAGCAACCAGTTTGCTGGCCGTCTCGCCGCGATAGAAACCGTCATTGCCATGGGTGGCGATCAATTCCAGCGTGCGGGCCTGATCGGGGTCGCGCCAGACCGCTCCTTTGACCGGCACCTTGCCGCCCGGCAGGTACTTCGCAGCCGAGGCGGGCCAGCGCCTGAACTGGTCCTGCTTTTCGGCAATGGCGCCGAGCATGCGGTCATCGGGTTTGAAGCCATCGCGTGCGATGCGGATCGCGGGAGCCAGCGATTGCTGCAGCGACAGACGGCCATAGCGCTTGGCGATCAGCACCAGCCCCGCCGGTTGGCCCGGGATGCCGGCCGACAGGGGCCCATTCAACGCCGTGCTGCGATTGGGCGTGCCGTCGGGATTGACGTAGTCCCTGGGGTCAACCGCCGCTGGTGCGGTTTCGCGCGCATCGATGAACACGTTGCGCCCATCTTTCGCCCGATGCAGCACGGCCAGGAAGCCGCCACCGATGCCGGAACTCTGCGGCTCCACCACCGACAGCGTGGCAGCCACGGCCACCGCCGCGTCGAAGGCGTTGCCACCCTTGGCCAGCACTTCCAGCCCCGCTTCCGTGGCCAGTGAACTGGCGCTGGCGATGGCCGCATGGCCGGGGCGCTGCTGCACCACGTGCGAGCTTGCATGCGCCGTCGTGGACGGCCTGCCATCGCTGGCCCATGCACTGCTGCCAACCAGCAACATGCCCAGCAATGCCACGCGCCAATTGACGGAAAGGGTCATGCCGCCGGCTCCTTCGCCATCAAGTGGCGATACTTCAGTTCAAGCTGCTCAGGGGATTCGACGTGGTCGGGGTCACTGATGATGCACTCGACCGGACACACCACCACGCACTGCGGTTCGTCGTGGTGGCCCACGCATTCGGTACACAAGTCCGCATCGATCACGTAGAACTCCTCGCCCAACGAAATGGCCTGGTTGGGACAAGCCGGTTCGCAGACGTCACAGTTGACGCAAGTGTCGAGGATCTTCAGTGCCATGGGGAAATCGCTGTGGGGGCAGGCGGTGCAAAAGCAGAGGCCAGACCAGCGGCACGATGCGCGCTGCTCCGGCCCCGCCCAGCCGCCCTGTTACATCGCCACGAAACGGAACGTGGCGCCGGTCGGCTTCAATACGTCTTCGACGCGCTGCTTGTCGGCCTCGTCGCCGATGAACAGAATGATCACGTCCTTGAACGAGCCAGGATTCGCATTCTTGAACGCTTCGCTCACCAGGTCGGCGGTCTTGCTGGAATCGGGACCGGCGAACACCAGCATGTTGCCCGGCAACACGCCACGCGCCACGGTGTCCTGCACGTTGGACAACTGGCGGCCACGACCGGCCACCGCCTCGTCGGAGTCACCCGCCGGCACCAGATACGGATACGGCCGATCCGCCTTCATGTCCTGCATGTTGTTCTGCACGATCTGGCCAAAGTAGGCATTCCAGGCCGCGGTGTCGTTCAGATCGGTCGGTCGGGTGGCCTTCTGGCTGGCCTGCTGGCCGGCCTGCTCGTCACCCTGCTGCTTGTCGCAGGCAGTCAGGGCAAGGCTGGCGGCCAGCGCAATAATGGCAATGAGAGCGAACTTACGCATGGTTGTCACCTTCCGTTTCGGGTTGCTTGTTGGAGCCTTCGTGGCCCTTCTGCCAGCGTTGCCGCATGGCTTGTTGTACCGCCGGATGGACGAAACCGGAAATATCACCGCCTAAGCGGCCGATCTCGCGTACCAGCGAGGAGGAAATGAAGCTGTATTGTTCGGCGGGTGTCAGGAACAGCGTCTCTGCCTGTGGAATCAGGTGCCGGTTCATGCTGGCCAGTTGGAATTCGTACTCGAAATCGGACACTGCCCGCAAGCCGCGAATGATTACACCCGCGCCAATCTGCTCGACAAAGGTGGCCAGCAGGCAGTCAAACCCCTGCACCTCCACGTTCGGCAGATCGGCCAGCGCCAGCCGCGCCAGGGTGATCCGCTCACGGATGCTGAATGCCGGCCCCTTGCTCGAACTGTCTGCCACCGCCACCACGACCCGGTCGAACAGCGTCGCGGCACGTGTCACCAGATCAGTATGCCCGTTGGTGATCGGATCAAATGTGCCCGGATAGACAGCCAGGCGCGGATTGCCCAATGGTTTGCTCACGAGACAGAAGCGGCAGCGGAATTGACCCTAGCTTAACGGAAGCGCGCGCCGATAGAGTGCAAAACGTACTTCGCCCGCGTGGCTTTCCCGGTGCAGCTGCCAGTTCAGGGGTAACGTGGGCGTGGTGCCGCGTGGCGACTCCACGTAAATCCACGCTTGCCCGGCCAGCAATCCGCGCTGTTCGAGCTGGCTGGCCAGCGTTGACCACAGCTCCAGCGCGAACGGCGGATCCAGGAAGACCACGCTGCTGACTGGCGCTCCGCCCTGCAGATACCGCTGTGCATCCATCACGATCACGTCGCCGCCGGACACCTTGAGCCGCTGCAGGTTCGCCTGCAACATCCGCGCGGCCCGCGCATCGGGCTCGACAAAGCGAACCTGGGCCGCACCGCGCGACAACGCCTCGATACCAAGCGCGCCGGTACCTGCGCACAAGTCCAGGCAGTGCGAACCCTCGATCACCGGCGCCAGCCAGTTGAACAAGGTCTCGCGCACCCGCTCGGGAGTGGGTCGCAGGCCCGGCAGATCCGGCACGTCCAGCCGCGAATTGCGCAGATGCCCGCCGATGATGCGGACCCTTCCGGGACTGCCCGCGTGCCTGCCGCTCACGCGGCGGGTTCCTCAGCGGGCAGTACGGATCGGAGTGTTAGCATGCCGCTCATTGTCTTTGAATCCCGGCCGCAATGCTCAAGTTCTGGAAGAAAAAGCCCCACGACAAGGATGAGAACCTGGCCGCGGCCAAGGCTCCGGCCGATGCCGTCGTGCCCGAAAATGGCAGCGCCACGCTGCACGAAGCGCTGGCGGAAATCCCGGCGCCGGCGGAAACCAAATCGGAAACCGAGCGTTTCGTGGCGCCAACCATCGACCCGGCCCCCGAGGCAGCCGCCGAGCTGCCAGCCGCGACGCGAAGCTGGCGCGAGCGCCTGTCCGGCAACCTCTTCGCCCGCAGCCTCGGCTCACTGTTTGTGCGCAACCCGCTGCTCGACGATGAGTTGCTCGACGAGCTGGAAACCACCCTGATCACCGCCGACGTCGGCGTCGAAGCCAGCACCGCGCTGGTCGAAAACCTGCGCAAGCGCATGCACGCGCGCGAGTTCGCCGATGCGTCCGCCCTGCTCTCGGCCCTGCGCCAGGCATTGGTGGCCATGCTGACGCCGGTCCAGCAGTCACTCGACATTCGTGGCCGCCAGCCGTTCGTGGTGCTGGTGGTGGGCATCAATGGCGCCGGCAAGACCACCACCATCGGCAAGCTGGCCCGCCGCTGGCGCGACGAGGGTCACGGCGTGATGCTGGCCGCCGGCGATACCTTCCGCGCTGCCGCCGTCGCACAGCTCAAGACCTGGGGCGAGCGCAACCAGGTGCCAGTCATTTCGCAAGGCCAGGACGCCGACGCTGCCAGCGTGATCTTCGACGCCCTGCAGACAGCCCGCTCGCGCGGCACGCATGTGCTGATCGCCGATACCGCAGGCCGCCTGCACACCCAGGGCGGGCTGATGGACGAGCTGGGCAAGATTGCCCGTGTCCTCAAAAAACTCGACACCGCGGCGCCGCACGAAGTGCTGATGGTGATCGACGGCACCACCGGCCAGAACGCGGTCAACCAGGTACGTCAGTTCCGCCAGATCGTGGGCGTCACCGGCCTGGTGGTAACCAAGCTCGACGGCACGGCCAAGGGTGGTGTGGTGTTTGCGCTGGCCCGCGAGTTCGGCTTGCCGATCCGCTACGTGGGCCTGGGCGAGACGGCCACCGACCTGCGTCCATTCGAGGCCGAAGCGTTTGTCGATGGCCTGCTCCCGGCCAGCCTTGGCGGTGGATCGACCGGCCATGAATGAGTCACGACGAGGTTGAAGCGATGTCGCGCCGATTGCGCCTGACCCTGCTGGTACTCGGTGGCATTGCGCTGGCGCTGCTGCTCGCCGCAGTGCTCGCTGTGTACCTGCTGCTGCAACCGGAGCGCTTCACCCGCATGCTGCAAACCCAGGCCAGCGCCGCCGGACTGGAGTTGAACCTGGCCCGCCCGGCCAGTCCCACGCTGTTCCCCCGGCCGGCGCTGCAGCTTGACGGGATCACGCTGAGCGCCCAGGGCGCGCGCGCACCGATCCTGCTCGCCGCCAACGGTCGACTGGTGTTGCCCTGGCACACCGTGCTGGGCGGCCCCACGGTGATTTCGCAACTGCAAATCGACTCGCCCCGGGTCGACCTCGATGCCTTGCAGGACTGGCTCGGCACGTTGCCGGCCCGGCCCGAGGGCGCGCCGCCCAACATTCCGCGCATCGTCACCGGTGTGAGCATCAGCCACGGCAGCCTGGTCCGCGGCAACGAGTTGCTGCTGGGCAACGTCTCGCTCGAAGTCGGTAGTCTGATCACCGGCGAGCCGTTTCCGTTGCAACTGGCGGCCGACACCGCTGCCGGCACGGCGATCACGGTGCGCCTGTCCGCCACCCCACGCATCGACGGCAGCACGCTGCAGTTGGACAACATCGCCCTGCACGCCACGCAGGGAAGCAGCTTGACGCTGACACTCGGCGGCAACGCGCACTGGCACGGTCCCGCCGACGCGCAGGCCAGCCTCGCCGGCAAGATCGATCAGGCCGATGCGGGCGAGTACGACATATCGCTGGTGCTGACCCCCGCCAGTCAGAGCGATCCGCTAGTGCTGGCGCTCAAGCTCGACGGTCCGGCGAATCATGCCGATCTGCGCATGCCACCACTGGCCCTGATCCACTGGTGGGGCGAGCTGGGTGACCCACAGGGGCCCCAGTTGAGCGTGCCGCCGGGCAGCGGCCACGCGGACATCGCCAGGATCGACGCCGGCAGCATCAGCATCGAAGGCCTCACCATCCAGGCCGGCGACGCGGTGCCCGCCCCCGCCGGCACCGCCAGCGCCCCGCCCGCAAAACCCGGCGCCAGCAAGCAACCATGAGCCCGGATCTGGCCCATCGCCTGCTGCGCTGGTACGACCAGCACGGCCGCAAGGACCTGCCCTGGCAGCATCCGCGCGATGCCTACCGGGCGTGGCTGTCCGAGGTGATGCTGCAGCAGACCCAGGTCAGCACGGTAGTTGGCTATTTTCAGCGCTTCATCGACCAACTGCCGACCTTGCGGGCGCTGGCCGCTGCCGACGAGGACACCGTGCTGGCCCTGTGGTCCGGCCTGGGCTATTACCGCCGCGCACGCTTCCTGCACCGCGCCGCGCAAGTGTGCATGGAGCAACACGACGGCGAACTGCCACGCGACTTTGCCGCGTTGCATGCATTACCCGGCATCGGCCGCTCCACCGCCGGCGCGATCCTGGCGCAAGCACATGGCCTGCGCTTCGCGATCCTGGACGGCAACGTGAAACGCGTCCTCACCCGCTTCCACGGCATCCACGGCAACCCGGCCGATGCCGCCATCGGACGGCAACTGTGGCAGTTGGCCGAAACTCACACGCCTGCCGCCCGCGTCGCCGACTACACCCAGGCGATCATGGATCTGGGCGCCACCGTCTGCGTGCGTTCGCGTCCGCGTTGTGACACCTGCCCGCTGGCCGCCGACTGCATCGCCCACCGCGACGGTCTCACCGCCGAGCTGCCAAGTCGCAAGCCGACCCGGGCCATTCCCACCCGCGCCACCTTGATGCTGGTCCTGCGTGACGACCGGCACCGCGTGCTGCTGGAGCGGCGGGGCCCGCACGGCGTATGGCCGGGGTTGTGGAGCCTGCCCGAAGCCAACAACCCGGACGACGCCTGGCGCATCGCGCAGCAGCACGCCCGCATCGACGATGCGCAGAGCCTCGCGTCGTTCACCCACGTATTCAGTCACTTTCGCTTGAACATCGAACCGCTGCTGTTCGACCGTGCGACAGCGACCCACGCAATCGCCGATAATCCCCAGATGCGCTGGTGCAGTGCCGCCGAGATCGTCGCGCTCGGCCTGCCCGCCCCCGTGCGCAACCTCCTGCTGCAGATCAGCGACCCGCACAGGGCGCCTGCCGCAGAATAGACGGACACCTCGATCCCCGCCCAACGGGCCGACCGAACAGGAACGAAACCATGAGTCGCACCATCCACTGCAGCAAGCTCGGCACCGACGCCGAGGGCCTCGATTTCGCCCCCTGGCCCGGCCCGCTGGGCCAGCGCATCTACGCCGAGATCTCCAAGCCCGCCTGGCAGCAGTGGCTGGCCCACCAGACCACCCTGATCAACGAATACCGGCTCAACCCGCTCGACCCGAAGTCGCGCAAATACCTGGGCGAGCAGATGGAGAAATTCCTGTTCGACGGCGACTTCGACAAGGCCGCCGGCTTCACCCCACCACCCACCGAGTCTTGACGAATCACCGCGTATTCGCTCTAATGCGCGGCTCCACGCATCAAACACGACCCCACCGGTTGTACTTGATCGCCAGGTTCCCGGCCGGGTAGCTCAGTTGGTAGAGCAGGGGATTGAAAATCCCCGTGTCGGCGGTTCGATTCCGTCCCCGGCCACCATTTTCTGCTGTTATATCAACGACTTAGCCAGCTTCTCGATTTTTCGAAAAGTGGGCTTTTCTTTCGTGGGTAGCGTTTGGTAAGCGGTCAGAGCGAAGAATTGGGGATTTTACTTAGCTCGACGCAAAATTCCCCTGCTCGACGAAAGCTCGACGAATGGGGACCTCATGATGGACATTGCCGTCCCGACCAAAGAGAAGCCCCACCCTTCGCTGATCATTTACACAACCAGTTCTGGCTAGGCAATCCCACCATAGTCCCACCCTACTTGGAACCGTGCTCGGCCTTGTAGCGGTTCACCCGGCCCAGGTATTCCTGTTTTCCGGCATCGGTGGGCGGTGCCCATCCCATGGCTTGAACCTTGTTCATGACCTGGGTGTTCGCGTCATACAACGCGGTGAAGTCTTTCCGCTGCTCGGGTGGCAGGACTTCCGGCGTCTGGTGGTGGCGCAGATAGCGGTGACTTAACTCGAGGAAATACGCGTTGGCCTCGTTCACCAGGCCATTGGCATTCTGCGGGTCGAGTTTCTGAATCATCAGCGACAAGCCCAGCAAGTAGCCCGGTGGCCGGGTGTGCGCATAGATGCTTTCCACTGGGTCCACCATCACCGCGGCCGTTTCCTTCGGCGTGGTCGTGCGCATGTAGATCCCGCTCTGGATGGACAATGGCGTGATGCGTATTCCGGCCACGTTGAGCACCGAATCCGGTGAGCGCTGACCACATCGCTGCTGCTGAGCGCGCTGCTGTTCCTGAGCATGTGGCTCATCCCTGAGCCGTTACCTAGCACTTCAATCCCTTCGGCTCGCTCCCTTACTTTTGAGCTTGCGCATCGAATCTCCCTGGAGCTGAATCCGGTGCGCGCTATGCACAAGGCGATCCAAGATGGCATCCGCGATGGTTGGTTCCCCCACGTAGGCATGCCATTCGCTGATCGGTAACTGCGAGGTGATCGCCACGGAACCACTACCGACGCGATCGTCGATGACCTCCAGCAGATCCTGCCGGGCGCGTCGTCCCAACGGACTGACGCCCCACTCGTCCAGCACCAACAGCCTCATCCGGGCGAGCTGCGTGCGCACCGCTGTGATATTGCCTGCCTCGCGTGCGATCTCCAGCTCTTCCAGAAGGCGAGGAAGCCGCCGATATGCCACCGGGATGCCGCGTCGCGCTCCTTGGTGCGCGAGGGCACACGCCAGCCAAGTCTTTCCGACGCCGGTCGGTCCGGTGATGATCAGATTCTGGTGCTGCGTGATCCAGTCACAAGCAAGCAACCCTTGGACCTGTTGCTTGTCGATACCACGTCCCGCCCGGTAGTCGATGTCCTCGGCGCACGCTTCCACCTTGAGGCGTGCTTGTTTCAGCAGTCGCGCAAGGCGTCGGTTCTCGCGTGCTGCCCGCTCACTATCGACCAAAACGGCAAGGCGATCGTCAAAGGGACTGTCCTGGAGCGTCGGGCTAGCATGCTGACGCTCCAAGGCAGCGGCCATGCCCTCGAGCTTCAGTTCCCGCAAGGCGTTAAGTGTGTGCTGCCGGCTCATGCGATGGCCTCCTTGGTCGGTGCGAAATAGGCGCTACCACGGATGTTGCGGTGCTCGGGGAGTGCGGCGCCCGGCTCGTCCGGGCTATCGTTCCTGCTGCGATGCCGGCCGCTGGCCAACAGGGCACGCACGGTTTTTTCTGAGGGGGAGCGAATGTCCAGCGCCCGTTGCACGGCGGCCTCAAGCTCAGCGGCGCCATGCTTTCGTGCTAACGCCTGCAGCCGATCACAGCAAGGCAAGCCCAGCCCCGGGTGGGCTCGCTGGAATTGGCGCTGTACGAAATCCGTTGTGGCAGGACCGATACCCACAGCCCACCTGACAAAGTGCTCAGGCGTACGCTCGGCATACATCGCATGGTGTTTCGGCAGATGGCCCGGATCAGTGGTCGTGCCATCGGCGATCCCGCGGCGATGGCTCGCGATCCGGATACCGCTGCAGTAGATCTCCACTGCATCGGCCGAGAGGCGCCCTTCCACCGCACAGCCGATGTACGTGAACGGCACCGAGTACCAGTGCTTGCCAAGCCGGACGTGATAATCGGCCGGCACCGTTTGCGCGGAGGTCCATTCACCGTGCTCGTACGCCACGGCCGGCAAAGGTTGAAGCACCGCAGATTCATCGGCTCCGAACCGTTCGATGCGAGAGCCTTCCAGCTTCTTGAAGGGACGCCGGTTCAGTTCTGCCACGAGCTCCGCAATGGCCTGATTGAGCTCGGTCAGGGAGAAGAACGTACGGTGGCGCAGGCGAAGCAACACCCAGCGCTGCACGATCAACACGCTCCCTTCGACCTTGGCTTTATCTTTCGGCCGCCGGGCGCGGGCTGGTAGCACGACGCTGCCATAGTGGCTCGCCATCTCCTGATAGGTGCGGTGGATAATGGGATGCTGACCTGGCCGCGTCACCGCACTGCGCAGGTTGTCGGGGACAATGACCCGAGGAGCGCCGCCAAAGGCGTCGAACATCAACACATGGGCCTTGATCCACTGCGGTACCTGCTGGCTAGGGCAAGCAAGCGCGAACACGTAGTTGGAATAGCCCAAGACCCCGATAAACAGCTCCACCACGATGCGTTCGCCGGTCTCGGGGTCCACATAGAAGGGACGGCGACCGGAGAAGTCCACGAAGACGCGCTCGCCGGGCGAATGATGCTGCCGCATGACCGGGTGAAGCTTGCGGATATACGCGCGGTAATGGTGCGAGAACTGGGAATAAGCCAAGGCATGCTCGGGGCACGCCCGGCGATACTCCTCCCACAGCAGCGTGCGCGTCATTCCGCGAAGTTGCATCTGATCGTGGACCCACGCCCAGTCGGGGTGCTCCTTCTCCACGGTGCGACGCAAAGCGCGATTGAAGAGGGCGTCCAGGTCATCGATAGAGCGCTCGGCGAGGTCGGCCCACGTGAGGGATTGGGCGCTTGCCAGGCGGCGATAGCGCCCCACGGTATTCGCAGACCTACCGACGACGCGGCCGACCTGGCGGTTGGACCACGTCGTGGTCAGGGCTAGGCGCAGGATTTCCTTAAGAGAAGAAGACATGCTGACTCCGAGATTGCGGCACCGCCGTAAGGCGGTGACGGGATGTCAGCGGGCGCGACGCGATCCAACCCGCCCTGCTGGGAGCCAGGCAAGGGGCTTGACCGGTCGAGGCGGGAGGAGGACATTAGGCGCCGATGGGGTTCGCATCCATCGCACCTTGAAGGCCCGGGAATCGCAAGCTCCCGGGCCTTCGCGTCTGGCGCTCCGCAGAAGGAAGGCAGGTAGACCTGAGCGCTAACGCATCGGCACCTCCTGCACTCCTGCGGGGCCGACGGCACCTTGCCGCAATGTGGCCAACCACGCGGCGATATCCCGGACAAGCGCATATTTCCCTCGCCGATGCGGTACGGCGAACACCGGCACGGGTACCGTTCCGCGTGACATGGCCTGTCTAAGTGCCTCTGCCGTGGGGTAGCCCAGCGCGACACGCAGCTCCTCGCCACCGATCAGCGGGGCACCGAACCGCACCAAGAGGTCGCGTTCCAGCAGATCGGTCAGCGGTGGTTGCTGAGGGAGGGTCATGGCTCGTCACGTCTGGTCACGACTGATGCTAGCGTGCAGACGAGCCAGAGGGTAGCCGGTAAATCGACCCCTCGGTTTTACCCTATCCTGAGGTCCAAGTCATTGATACGAAGGGAATCCGATGATTTGCGCAGGTGGGTGCGAAATTGAGCGGCGGGGCCGGAGTCGATCGACTTTGCGGCGATGTATCGACCAGCAACGGGTCCAGCTGTGGTTTCAATGGATTCACCAGCTCTCCAATGGCGCCACCTACTACGCGTTGGAAAAGCAACTGATCGGTGATGGCTTCGGCCGCAATGTCGAAGGCGTGTTGTCCCATCGTCATCGAATGGCTCGCTACGCTCAGGGCAAGCATGTGCCGCGCAGCGACCTGGTTGAGCGTGCCGAGCTCAAATTCCCCAAGAGCAAGGCTCTGCTCGAGCATGTGTACTGGGAGATCCTCGACCCCGAGCAAGACCTGACGGTGCACCGGTCCCGATGGCTGGCCGGGTTGGGGGCTGAGGTACAGCGCGTCCTTTATCGATCCCGGCCCATGGCCAGTGAAATCATGGTGCGACGCGAGAAAACCTCGCGCCGCCTGCTGCGGCGACTGGAGAGCTTGGGCAGCTTTGAGGCGTTAGCCGCGACTGCGCTGCTGTTGCGGGAGGCACAGGCAGAGGGCGACCAAGCGCTGGCCTACAGCTGCGCTCAATCATTCTGGGCTGTTTTATTGCTTATCGGGTCAACGCTTCCCTTCATCAATCTCCTGTCCTCCATGGCAGCCTTGGCGGGCGACGCCCTGTTAGACCAAGTGCACCACCAAGGCGAGCGGGTCGCGATCAAGAGCGCTCCCATATATCTCTATGAGCACATCCTTCGGAGCCAATGTCTGGTATGGGAGGACATGGGGCGACTCGCGCCCGATTGGAAAAGCTGGGTGCGTGAGCGCCTCAAGCTTATGCGTGGCAATTACGGCTTCGACCTGCTGTTCGCTCTGCGAATGCCCACCGAACCCACAGAAGAGCTTCGACGCGATCCAGAGCGGCACGGAACCTTCGAGAAAGACGAGTACGCGCGATGGAAGGCGCTCGACTACATCACTAAGCCAGATTGGGCCAAGCGGCCATTCATGGACGACTGGGTGGCATATATGACCGACCCCGACGCCCGCTGGCCCGAGCTGGGCGATTAGTTGCACCCACTATGCAGAAGCTGAGGCAGCGCAGCGAACAGCACCGAATGCGAATGTCGTCAGCAACTTTCCTCATTGGCTCCGTGGGCCCCCGCGCAGGCAGATTGCGCAGGCTGTACGTGGGTGTAGACTCGGGCGAGGGGAACAAGGAGATTCTGGTATGGGGAAAGGAACAAGAGTCGGCCTGTTCATGGCCGTAGCTATCAGTATCAGCCAAGTCGCGCAAGCACACTTTTTAACGCCTGATCCGGTACCACCGAAAGCCGGCGACGTCTTCGTCTTCAATCGATACGCCTACGCGAAAAACAACCCGGTGGCCAATATCGATCCGGACGGGCGCTATGCGTGCGGCAGCGACAGCAAGCAAACATGCACTCAGATCAACGGGTTCGTGAACACCCTGCATGCTGCCATGGGGAACCTCAACCCGAATTCGGCTGCCTACGCCAAACTGAGCGCGGTTTCGGCGCATATTGGTACGTTGGGCGATGGCAACGGTGTGACGTTGGCGTCCGGCAGCTTGGGAAAGAACGTCATTGCCGTAGCGAACAGCTCCTCGTTGATGACCATCGATGTCAAACAAGCTTCCTCGCTGTCAGCGATGTTTAAACAATACAACCCGGGTATGAGTGCATCGAAGCTTACAAATGCGTTCGGTGCCGCAGCTGTGGCACACGAGGGGCAGCACCAGTTGGATTACCAAAATCCCGCGATTGGCTATCCAACGAACCGAACTACAGAGCACGCCACGGAAATGAACGCCTATCGCACTGAGATAGGCGTGGCACAAGGATTAGGGGTTTCCAACGACCTCTATGCACCGGGCGCATTGATGAAAGACATCAATGCGCGCATCAATGACGCGGCGAACACATCCACGGATTACTGGTGCAAGGAGAACGGGTGCTGATGCGCCGCGCACAGTGGCTCCTTTGCTTCGTCGTATGGGGAATGGCCGGCTGCTCCGTGCCTGATGCTTCAAGGGCTGCAGAAACCCGGACCATGACCGTCTGCCAACTCTATGCCAGTCGCCAGTCGCCGCCTGCGGGTGAAATTCGCCTCAAGGCGAGCGCATACATGGGGCCGAGGCATGGGGCGATCTTTGTGGACCCGCTTTGTCCGCCGGGCACCGCGATAGGGTTCCGCTTCGCCGATCAACTGCCGCCGACCTCGAAGGCAGCACAGTTTGATCGGGCGCTGACGGGAGATGTCATGGATCTGTCCTTGCGAGCATTCGATGTCGAAGTCGTCGGCACTTACACGGCAGCGTCGGAGGCTAATCCCCGGGGCTTGTTCTACGTCAACCACGTCGATTGGTTCCGAAAACAGCCGCCCTCGCAACGATGACAATGTTTACTCGTGGGAAAAGGTTGCATCGCGTGATGCGTTGGGCGTGCGTGATCGCTTTCATGACGGCCAGCCCTTGGGCCTGGGCTCAAACGCCCGGTGCCGTTCAGATCCCCGACGATTCGAACGTGGGTGTCTTAGAGCAACTGGCGAATGCGCCGGATGGCGTGGACTATGCGAAGGTGCAGACCGCCATTGAGCGTGCGGTCAACCCCTCCTTCGACGCCCCGGCCTTCAATGCGGAACTCGACCGTTGGGCTGACCTGGTTCGGGCACGAGTGCCGAAGGTTGCCCCACCCACCGAGGTGATGACAGCGCTGGGACAGGTGGTCTACGCGCTCGGGCCTTGGAACGACAATCACCCGTTCTCCTACGATCTAGACGACCCGCTCGGGGCGAAATATCAGAACAAGCTGGTGTCGACCTATCTGCGCACGCGCAAAGGCAACTGCGTGTCGATGCCCACGCTACTGATTATTTTGGGGCAGAAGCTCGGTTTGAACATGACGCTGAGCCAGGCACCACAGCACGAATTCGCGCGTCTTCAGGATGAAAACGGACGATGGTTCAATATCGAGGCCACCAGTCCTGGTTCCCCACCTGACTCGAAGTACATCAACGAACTGCACGTCACGTCGCTATCGATGCAGAGCGGAATCTACATGCGAACGACTACGCCACGTGAAACCGTCGCAGCGATGCTCGGACCGCTGGAAAGCATCTACGCCCACACACGTCCACCGGGCTACCTGCTCGGCTTGGCGAAGTTGGAGCAGCGGCTCGATCCAAAGAATGCGAGCGGATACGTGAGTGAGGCGAACGCCTATTTCCTGACCCTCGCTCACCGCTACCTAGCGCATCACCTGACTCCCGAGGAGTTGCCACCGGCGCAGCGAGCAGATTTCAACGCACTCTACGACGCCAACGACCGCGTCATTAAACGGGTGAAAGCGATGGGATGGGCCCCGCCCACCGACGCCGGCGATAGGGAATACTTGGAGCGCGTGAAGCGCTATAAAGCCGAACACGGCAAATAGGCGGCCCAGCCGGGCTGATAGGCGGTCCGACCCGCACTTCCTGTCCGGGGTTGGGGCACTCCTCAGAAAGCACGCGCCGCGCCTCCGTCGGGCAGGCTTGCCTGCGCAGAACCAGCCTGATGCTCAACACCGGCAGCTTGCGCAACCCCGGCCGGACACCTGATCAGTGGTGGCCGGAATCCGCAGCGTGATGTGCAATTCGTCGATGTATTTCGAATCCGGGGGAGACCCGGGACTCGTGGCCTCGATGTTGAACCACCGCCCATTGGTGCCTTTCAAGCGCGCAAATTCGTGTTGCGGCGCCTGGCTCAAGGTCATTTCAAGGCCCAACTTCTGCCCCAGAATGACCAGCAAGGTGGGCATCGACACGCAATTGCCCTTCCGCGTTCGCAGGTAGGTCGAGACCAACTTGTGTTGCTTGTCGTTGCCCAGCGGGTCGTCCAGGCCATACGAGAACGGGTGGTGGTCGTTCCAGGGGCCGGACTCGTAAATCACCTGGCCCAACGCGGTCATCACTTCCGTGGGCGGCGCACCTTGGGGAATCTTCGCCCTCACCAGAGCAGCCCACCTATTGAGTTCGGCATTGAACACGGCCGCGTCGAACTTCGGATTGACGGCCAGCTCTACAGCCGTCTGGACCTTCGCGTAATCCACGCCGCCCGGCGCATTCGCCAGCGCTTCGATGGCGTGCACGTTCGGGTCGTTCGGGATGCGAATGGGGCCGGTGGTCTGGGCAAATACCCATGCGCTGATCGACATGAAGGCGAGCGCAACCCAGCGCCGCATCCTCTTAGGCACCAAGCACACGGGCAGGACGTGCGACAAGCCAGAAGAACCAGCCCGCCAGGGCGCCAAGCAAGGACGCAACGATGAAAATCATGACGGATGGCACCATTGATTTTCCGGGGTCCGGGATGAGGCTGAAATTGTCGACCGCAACGCTGCCGAACAATACTGCGGCGACGATGGCACCAATCACGCCCCCCGCCAAGGCATAACTTCCTCCACTGACCCAGTGGCGCTTGTTCAACAGCACGTGAGCGGGAACGCCAAGAACCAGCATGGCGGGATACCCCACCATGGCCGATAGCTTTAACGCCCACATGCCTTCGCCAGGATTGCTGAAAAGTGACAGCAACAAGAACAGCAATCCTGGGACGATGGGCGCCAACAAGAATCCCACCCAAAAGCCCAAGGAAGACTTACCGGCTGCAGACATTGTTCATCGGTCCTGCAGCGGCACTGCAACCCGTGGGATTGGGCGCTGAAGGCGGGCCTTCATGCTGCCACACGTTGTCGATTTCCTTACCGAAGAGCGACCCCGGAGCCTGCAGAGAGGCCGTGCCCTCGCCCCACGTCTGAATCGAGGTCGAGCCATTGCTAGATTGCTGAGCTTCGCGAACGACGATGCCAGACTGCAACGGATGACCTGGCAAAGTGACATTCACAACCACGGGTTTGCCGTCCAGTTGGTTGGTGAGTTGGAACGACATGACCGGGCTGATCGATTTCGGAATGATGTTCCCAATGACCGGCGTTGCATCGTTCGGCGTGCCTTGGGCTGACGCGCTATTGGACAGGCCTGGGGTTGGGTTGTTGTTCAAGAAGTTCTGATTCTGAGCCACCGTCATGCCCGGCGTGGCCACTGGAACACTGTAAAAATGGTAGTTGGGCGAGGCGATGGTGAAGTCCTTGAATCCAGGCTGCGCCGCAAACGAAACTCGATACACCGCCGTGAAACAGGTGGTCACTCGATTCGCTGTCGTGCAATCCCGCCCATCCGGATCAAGGTTGGTCACGGGATTGTTGTTGGCGTAGGTGTAGCGATTGAATCCGAACACGTCACCAGACTTAGGGATGCT
Organism: Rhodanobacter sp.; assembly: GCA_036563155.1. Lineage (GTDB taxonomy): Bacteria > Pseudomonadota > Gammaproteobacteria > Xanthomonadales > Rhodanobacteraceae > Rhodanobacter. The sequence continues at coordinate 128 of DATCMT010000012.1, read as the reverse complement.
CTGATCAATAATGTTTTAAATGGCCATCCATACGGCCGCATCTAAACTGCCGGCCCTGCCACCTGAAAAGGCGATCTTTGGGACAAATTAACGCCATCGTTGCGCGTCTTCGCGCCAAATCACCACGA
>DATCMT010000020.1:0-62289 GCA_036563155.1 Rhodanobacter sp. | reverse complement strand
TCGTGGTGATTTGGCGCGAAGACGCGCAACGATGGCGTTAATTTGTCCCAAAGATCGCCTTTTCAGGTGGCAGGGCCGGCAGTTTAGATGCGGCCGTATGGATGGCCATTTAAAACATTATTGATCAGAGCATCCCTAAGTGGGAGAAAGTGTCACTCGGCGCTGTATACGAATTCAGCTCGGGACTATCCAAGCCCCGAAGTGCGTTTGGTTTCGGGTACCCATTCCTGTCATTCAAGGACGTTTTTTATAACTCCGCTGTGCCGCGTCACCTATCCGAGCTCGTGAACTCAACTGAACGAGAGCGTGAGTGCGGATCCGTCATGCGTGGGGATGTGTTCCTCACGAGAACCAGCGAGACGGTGGACGAACTTGGTATGAGTTGCGTTGCCCTTGCCGACGTACCGAATGCCACCTTCAATGGCTTTACGAAACGTCTTCGCCCCAAACGTGCCCGCTACGTGGTTCCAGAATTCGCGAGATATTACTTCCGTAGTTCCGCCTTTCGTCAAGATGTCTACGCGATGTCTTCACCATCCACGCGTGCGAGTCTCAACAATGAAATGCTGGGAAAGCTGACGATCACGCTACCGTCGTACGAAGAACAGATAGAGATAGGTAATTCGCTTGGTGTCATCGACGATCGGATCGATCTCCTGCGCGAAACCAACACCACCCTCGAAGCCATCGCCCAAGCCCTGTTCAAGTCCTGGTTCGTGGACTTCGACCCCGTGCACGCCAAGGCCGAAGGCCGCGAGCCGGAAGCCATGGACGCCGCCACCGCCGCCCTGTTCCCCAGCGAGTTCGAGGAGTCGGAGCTGGGGTTGACTCCGAAGGGCTGGTGCAGAGTGCCAGTAGGCACGATCTATGACGTTGGAATCGGCAAGACTCCACCAAGAAAAGAAGCGCAATGGTTTTCCACTGAAACAACGGATGTGCCGTGGGCATCGATTCGTGACATGGGCTCTTCTGGATGTTTCTTGGCAACCACGTCCGAGTTCCTGACTAGAGAAGCGATTGACCGATTCCACGTTCGCTTGGTGCCGGAAGAGACGGTTTTGATGAGCTTCAAGCTGACGGTCGGTAGGCTCGCCATTACAGATTGCGAAATGACTACAAATGAGGCCATCGCCCATTTCAAGTCCAAACGCGGGTCCTTGCCTCAAAGCTATCTGTATGGCTTTCTTAGGACCTTCAACATGGATTCCCTCGGCAGTACGTCCTCGATCGCGAATGCCACGAATTCCAAGGCGGTACGACAGATTCCGTTGTTATACCCAAGCCTTGCGTTGGCGCAGGTGTTCGACGAACTGGCGGGTCCATTGATTCAAAGAATACGAAGCGAGCAAAGGCAGATAGCTACGCTCGCCACTTTGCGCGACACCCTTCTCCCCCGCCTGATCTCCGGCAAGCTGCGCCTGTCCGAGGCAACGGCCGAATTGGGTGAGGCGGCACAGGGAAACTCGAAACAGGCAGTTTGCGCGCCATAACTAAGGACAGGGGAAAATGGCATTTTCAATCGATGAGACAGCGTGGGACACGTTCCTGGCCGAGTGGCCACTGGAGCGCCTGCGAACCATGGCACTGGCCGACTACACGAGCGCCGGCGACAAACACTGTTTCGTGCACTGGATCGAATCCGGGCTGGATCAGTACGGCAGCATTTGGGGTGGCTCGGCCTTCAAATTCGGGATCTATTCGCGCCATGACGCCACGGCCAAGGAAGGTGATACAGCGCTGGCTTACGACGACAGCTATGGCTGGTATCGCCGTTTTGGCGAGACCCACGACAAGGCGTTCGAAACTGTGCGCGCGGAAGTGACAGCTGTTGCCGAGGCTGCACGCGCCGGACGCTTGGAAGACATCGACAAAAGCGAGCTTGGGCCTAGCTATCGCTGGAAGATCGCGTTCCATTACCAGGACCGGACACAGCCTGTGCTGCTGCCCTGCGTCTTTTTGCGCAAGCCTCTGCTGAATGCGTGTGGTTTGGCGAGTGGTGAGACATCTCTGCCACTGAGTGAGCTATACCGTCGAACAGCTGCCTTGCGGTCTCCCGAAGAATCTCTCATGGCGTTCAGCCATCGCATCTGGCGCGACTGGGTGATGTCGACGCCGCTCCGCGTCCGTCTGACCGAAGGGGCGGTTCGCAATGGGTATATTCCGATCAATCTGATCAGTGCGCCGTTCCCGGAGACGATTCGGGGAGGCGCGAACGATCGCGACGCCGGGGAACCAGTTCCATTTCGTACCGACACCGGCTGGACGTTTGAGAGTGACGTCAGGGCGCCCAACTCCGACAGCGGCCGGATCCGGGCGCGCTTCACCCGGTATTTTGGGGAGCGCCATGTCCAGCCCGGTGACGTGATTGAGATTCAGCCGGACGAAGCGGGTGTCTACCTCATCACGCATCACCCGAAGGGCGATGTACCCCCTGCCCACGTCGCGAGTCCCGCCGCGGCAGGACTCGCTTCCGTGAAAGAACCTGTGCCCGAGTACACCACCATGTCCGTCAACAGAATCCTTTACGGCCCGCCCGGCACCGGCAAGACCTATCGCACCGTCAATGAAGCGCTGCGCATTTTGGCCCCAATTTTCCTTGCCGAGAACGAAGCGGATCGCGGCGCCCTGAAGCGGCGCTTTGATGCGCTGGCGCAGGCGGGTTTGATCCGTTTTGTCACTTTCCACCAAAGCTTCAGCTACGAGGACTTTGTGGAAGGTATTCGGGCTGAAACCAAAGATGAGAAATTGCAGTACCGCGTGGTGCCGGGCGTGTTTCGGGAAATTTGCGAAGATGCGAGCGGCTCGGTGCAGGTTGCCTCAGAGCTCGGTGTCCGGGAAGACGCGCGGATCTGGAAAATTTCTATCGACGGTACGAGCGCGCCAAACGCCACGCGCAACTATTGCTTCGTCCATGGTGAGGCGAGGATTGGCTGGTATAAGACGGGCAACCTTCGCAACGAGCAATTGGCAGAAGTCCCTGGTTACGCCGAGCTTGGACCCAACGATCGGAATACGCTGCGTGTGTTTTCGCGTGATATCGAACCGGGTGATGTGCTTCTGTGCATTGGTTCGGACGTCGAAGTGCAGGCCATCGGCGTCGTTCAGGGTGAATATGAATTTCAGCCGCAACCCCCGGCCGGTGTACGAGAGGACTACGGCAATGTTTTGCCGGTCAAATGGCTGACGACGGGGTTGGAGCTGGATATACGTCGCATCAATGGTGGCCGTAGATTCGTTCAGAAAACGGTGTATGAGCTGACTCGTTTTGGCTGGGCCGAGCTGGCGGACTATCTGCAGGACGCTGGTATCCAGCTCGAAGGAGTCGAGCCTGCGCCACAGTCGATGGCGACGCCGCATGTGCTCATCATCGATGAGATCAACCGCGGCAACATCTCGCGTATCTTTGGTGAGCTGATCACGTTGATTGAACCTTCAAAGCGCAAGGGCGAATCCGAGGCGCTTGAGGTTGTATTGCCGTACTCAAAACGGAAGTTCAGTGTCCCGCGCAACGTGCACCTGATCGGCACCATGAACACGGCCGATCGCTCGCTGGCTGGGCTGGACGTGGCGCTGCGCCGGCGCTTCGAGTTCGTGGAGATGCTGCCCGATGCCGACGCGCTGGCCGGCGTGGTGGTCGCGGGTGTTCATGTGGATGAGTTGCTGTCCACGATGAACCAGCGCATCGAGATACTGCTGGGCCGCGACTACATGCTGGGCCACGCGTATTTCATGCGTTTGAAGGAATCGCCAACGCTGGACACGCTGGCCGAGGTTTTCCGCCGACAGGTGCTGCCGTTGCTGCAGGAGTATTTCTTCGAGGACTGGCAGAAAATCGCCTGGGTGCTCAATGATCATCGCAAGCCGGCCGAGCTGAGATTTCTGCGGCAAGCCACGACGGGCGTGGCCGAGTTGCTGGGTGATGACGTAGATCTGCCCAGCGAAGGCCGCGTCTGGACCATCAACACGGAGTCGTTCGACAAGCCGGACGCCTATCTGGCGATCATCAAGGCTCCCCAGGTCGCCGCGTGACGCTGGTTACCGTCCGCGAGCACGCCAGGCTGACCACGGGGCCGGTTGCGGCGGGCAGTTTGGACGAGGCGAGCATCCCAGCTTCAGCGTTCGACTGGCTGTGTCGAGAGGCGCAGCGCTACCGAGCAGGCGGCGCAGCGCTGGTGCAGCTGGAAGATCGACGCTGGTTGCGGTTGGACAACTACGTGGGTGTGCTCGAATCACCCTGCGGCACGCGCATCGAGATCCTGCCCAAACATGTGCGTGGCGAGACTGACGTGGCTACCGCGCGCCGGGTGTTGGTGCGGATGCTGCGGGCCGCCCTTCGCTTGCCGGTGCGTGAGACCAATCCAACGGCGCTGCAGACCTTCGATGCGCCGGTGAGCGAGTGGATCATCCAGCAATTTTTGCTGGAGCTGGATGTGCTGGTGCGGCGCGGGCTGCGCTTCGACTATCACCCGGTCGAGGAGGAGCTGCGGTTTCTGCGCGGTCGGCTGCAGGTGGCGAACCAGATTCGCCAGCCCGCAGGGCGGCAACATCTGTTTCAGGTCGAGCACCAGGTATTCGACGCGAATCGCCCGGAGAACCGGCTGATTGTGTCCGCGCTGGACAAGGTGGCGGGGATGACACGCGAGTCCGCGAACTGGCGACTGGCGCATGAGCTGGCGCACCAGGTCGCGGAAATCAAACGCAGCCATGACACCGTCGGGGATTTCCGCCGCTGGAGTGGAGATCGACTGATGAGTCACTACGGCCATATCCAGCCGTGGTGCGAACTGATTCTCGGCAACCACAATCCCACCTCGGCGCTTGGCCAATGGACCGGTCGCAGCCTGCTGTTTCCGATGGAGAAGGTGTTCGAGAACTTCGTGGAGGCGTGCCTTCGTCGTCGGCTTCCCCGTGGGGCGTCAATCAAGCCGCAAGCCGCGAGCAAGTATCTCTGTGGGCAAGGGGCACGCCGCATGTTCCAACTGCGTCCGGATTTCCTGATCGAGTACCACGGCGAAACCCGGGTGGTGGATGCCAAATGGAAGCTCATCGATTCGGCTGACGTGGCCAACAACTACGGTTTGAAGCAGGGCGACTTTTATCAGCTGTTCGCCTACGGCAAGCGATATTTGTCGGGGAACGGGCAGCTCGTCCTGGTCTATCCGGGGTGGGAGGCGTTCAAGGCGCCGTTGGAGAGGTTCGATCTGGAGGATGGGCTGTGGCTGGATGCCGTTCCGCTGGATCTGGAAAGTGGTGCCCTGATTGGGGCAGCGCTGCCGGAGCGGGATCTCGAACAAGCGCGCTTGTGAGTGCAAGTCGGCGTAAGCAAGAGAGATAGTGTCTTCAAGTTCCCCAGTGCGGGTTTAGCTAACGCGGAAAAAGCTCACCTTAAGTGAGCGTTTTTATGATTTGGTAAACCTCGGCCTTCTTGCGGTTAGTTTATGAAAACACTATTGTGCTCACTATGAGTGAGCAAAACACCACAAAGTTAAACCAGCTCTTGGGCGTGTTGGGTGATACCAGCGTGGTCACCAGCGCTTGGCTGGGCGAACACGGCTATGCCCGCAATCTGGTAGCCCGCTACGCCGCCAGTGGCTGGCTGGTATCGCCGGCACGCGGGGTATATCAACGTGCGGGTGGCGTGTTGCGTTGGGACGGGGTGGTGAACACGCTGCAGTTGACGGAGGCCTTGGCCGTTCATGTGGGCGGGCGGTTCGCGCTTTCCTGGCAAGGCCATGAACACTCCCTTCGCCTGGGCGAGGCTGCGACGGTGACGCTGTATGGCGCAACCAAGCCGCCTGGTTGGGTTGGCAAGCTGGTCTTGCCCGAACATTTCGACTATCGCGGCACGGGTCCGTTTGCCGCCTGTGAAAGTGATTTCGTCACCGCACCGGACGAGGCGCTGCAGAAGCTCGGTCTGATGCGCATGACGATCGCTGCGGGCACCAAGCCGGTGGTGATGGCGATGCCCGAGCGCGCCATGTTGGAACTGTGCGACGAGCCGCCTTCGGCGGCGCTGGTATATGAGGCCGACGCGCTCATGCAGGGCCTTGCCACGTTGCGGCCCGGATTGCTTGGCGCACTGTTGCGGGAGTGCCGGAGTATCAAGGCCAAGCGTTTGTTCCTCGCGCTGGCCGAACGGCATCATCACGCCTGGTTGTCTCGGGTGGACCTTGAGGGTGTGAATCTGGGAAGCGGCAAGCGCGCCCTGGTGCCCGGTGGCCGCCTGCATCCGACCTATCAGATAACGCTGCCGGCAGATCTCGATGAGCAACTGGGATAGGCGCTACGCCGAGCAGGTGGCCTTGCTGGTGGAAATTTTGCCGACCCTGGCGCTTGAACCGCGTTTCGCACTCAAGGGTGGCACGGCGATCAATCTGTTCGAGCGTGACTTGCCGCGCTTGTCGGTCGATATCGACCTGACCTGGTTGTCATGCGGCGAGTTTGCCGAAGACAGCAGGCTGATTGCCGAGGGCTTGAGCACGCTCGCGGATGCGCTTCGTGCGGCGCCGCTACGCCTGCAAGTACAGACCTCGGCGGCACAGGGAGCGCCAGTCAACCGGATCATTGCCAGTCGCGGTCGCGCGCGTGTGCAGATCGAAACGTCACCGGTGATGCGTGGCGCTGTCCACCCGGTGCGGACGATGACTGTGCAGCCGGCGGTGGAAGACGAGTTTGGGTTTGCGCAAGCGCAGGTGCTGCATTCTGCGGATCTGTACGCAGGCAAGCTGGCGGCCACGGTGTCGCGGCAACACCCGCGCGACCTGTTCGATATGGGGCCCTTGCTTGAGCAAGATCAGCTCGACGCCGAGCTGTGGCGAACCTTCCTCGTCTACCTGACCTCCAGTCCCAAGCCTGCCGCCGATATGCTGGCGCCCGGCGAGCCGCAGGGCTTTGCTGAGATATTTGCTGCCCACTTCCGCGGGATGACCGCCACACCAACCAGCGCCGATCAACTACTGGCAATACGCGGCCGCCTGTTACGGAAAATGGCGGTGCTGCTGGATGACACCAGTTGCCGCTTCTTGTTGTCGGTGGAGCGCGAGGCGCCGGATTTCACCTTGATCGGCTTGCCGCAGGCCGCCACCTTGCCGGCCATTCGGCGCAAGCTGGACAATTTGAATGCGCGCTCGGACAAAAAGCGCGAAGCTGACTACCGCAAGCTTGAGGAAACGCTGGGAAGTCTGCAAAGGGACGGCGTGGCACACAGGGGAAACACGTGAAAGAAGACCATCTGGAATCGGCGTGCCTCGAATGGCTTGCTGGCCTGGGCTGGACCTGCCTGCATGGTGATGATGTGTCGCCCGGTGGTGACCAGGAAGCACGCAGCCGTTATGCCGACGTCGTGCTTGTGCCGCGGTTGCACCAAGCGGTGGTGCAATTGAACCCCGCCCTCTCCATCACAGAGGTGGATGACGTGGTTTCCAAGCTCGCTGACTACGGCGCGCAGTCTCTGGTGGACGGCAACAAGGAAGTCTACGACTGGTTGCGCAATGGCGTGCCGGTGCAACGCATAGAACACGATGGCACCCGCACGGTGCTGCGTGCGCGGGTAATCGACTTCGCTGGCAGCAATGACTTACTTGCCGTGCAGCAATTCACCGTGCAGGGTTTGAAAGTGCGGCGGCCGGACGTGATTCTGTTCGTGAACGGCCTGCCGCTGGTGGTGATCGAGCTGAAGAATCCGGCGGATCTGCATGCCGACGTCGAAGCGGCCTGGAACCAGATCCAGACCTACAAGGCCGACATCCCGCAGTTGTTCTACTTCAACCTGATGAATGTGATTTCCGACGGCACCGTGGCGCGGTATGGATCGTTGACGGCGGACCTCGGCCGCTATTCGCGCTGGCGTTTGCTGGGCGGCGAGAAGGTGGCCAAGGGACGTTTGGAACTGGATGTGCTGATTCTCGGCCTGTTCGATCCGTCGACCTTGCTGACCTTCTTGCACGGCTTCGTCGCGTTTGGGGGCGCCGATGGTGGGGCCGGCTTCAAGATCATCGCGCAATGGCACCAGTACCACGGCGTGCAAAAGGCGGTGGCGCGCGCCGCCGATGCGCTGCTGCATCGCAAGGATGGCAAGGGCGGCGTGATCTGGTTTACCCAGGGCTCCGGCAAGTCGCTGCTGGCGTTGTTCTACGTGATGGCGCTGCGCGACCGTCCCGAGTTTCGTAATCCGACGGTCGTGCTGGTCACCGATCGCAACGATCTGGATGGCCAGCTCTACGAGACGTTTGCGGACTGCGCGTGGTCACTGCGTGCCACGCCGGAACAGGCGGACAGCCGCGATGATCTGCGCAACAAGCTGTCGCAGGTTCAGGCCGGCGGAATCTTCTTCACCACTATCAACAAGTTCGCTCCCGAGTCCGGCCAGACCAAGGTACCGGTGTTGTGCGAGCGCTCCAACGTGATCGTGATTGCCGACGAGGCGCACCGCACGCAGTACGGCTTCAAGGCCGACCTCAACACGCAGACCGGCAAGACGCGCTTTGGCCTGGCCAAGTACATGCGCGATGCGCTGCCGAACGCGATCTATCTGGGCATGACGGGCACGCCGATCAGCCTGGATGACCGTGACACCGAGGCGGTGTTTGGCACCTATGTCGATGTGTACGACATGATCGCCGCCCAGGAAGATCAGGCGGTAGTGCCGGTCAGCTACGAGTCGCGGATCATTGAGCTGCGCTTCAACGAGGCCGAAAAGCAGGCCTTGATGGACGAGTTCCTCGAAGTGACCGAGGACGAAGACGAAAGCCAGCAGAACAAGACCGTCAGCCGACTGACCCGGCTGGAGGCGTTGGCCATGGCTGAGGGCAGGCTGGAGGTGCTGGCCGCCGACCTGGTTGCGCATTGGGAAGCGCGCACCGAATCGGTGGCGGGCAAGGCGCTGATCGTGGCGATCTCCCGCGAGGCCGCGATTCGGCTGTACGACGCCATCGTCAAGCTGCGCCCGGAATGGCACAGCGATGACATCAATGCCGGCCGCATCAAGATTGTGATGACCGGTACATCGGCTGATCCGGGTCACTTTCAGCCGCACCGAACGGACAAGCCACAGCGCAAACTGCTGGAGAAGCGCTTCAAGGACGCCGACGATCCGTTGGAGCTGGTGATCGTGCGCGATATGTGGCTGACCGGCTTCGATGCGCCCCCGGTGCACACGCTGTATGTGGACAAACCAATGCAAGGCCACGGTTTGATGCAGGCCATTGCAAGAACCAACCGCATCTGGAAGGACAAGCCCGGTGGTTTGATCGTCGACTACATCGGCGTTGGCGAGGAACTCAAGAAGGCGATCAAGCAGTACACCAAGGATGCCGGAGCCGACCGTGAGCCAGTGGATACGTCCGGCGCGGCGTTGCATGTGCTGCTCGACACGCTGGATGTGATTCGCAAGGAGTTCTTCCATGGCTTCGACTACAGCGGATCCGGTAGTCCCAAGAAGGCACTGGCCCTGCTGGGGCCGGCGATGGAGCACATCCTGCAGGTCAATCCCGAAATGGACGACAAGGGCCGCAACCTCGGTGTGCGGAGCTACCTAGACGTGGTTGCCAGGCTGACGACGGCGCAGGCCCTCGCCGGTACCCGAACCGAAGCCATGGCGGTACGCGAGGAGATCGCGTTCTTCCAGGCCGTGCGCGTCTGCCTGATCAAGCTGACACGTGCGGGCGCAGGCCGCTCGCGCCTGGAAAAGGAGGCGGCGCTGCGACAACTGGTCGCCAAAGGCGTGCTGGTCGATGGCGTCAACGATATCTTCGCCACGCTCGGCTTGGGTAAGGCAGACATCTCGCTGCTGGACGAAGACTTCCTTAAACAGATCCGCGAGATGCCGACCAAGAATCTCGCGGCAGAACTGCTGGAGCGACTCTTGGCCGATCAGGTGAAGGCACGTGGCCAGAAGAATGCGATGCAGGGCAAGGAGTTCACGAAAAAGCTGGAAGAAGCGATCACCAAATACCAGAACCGCGGTCTGACCACGGTCGAGGTGATTGAGGAACTGATCAAGCTGGCCAAGGAAATCAATTCCGCGCGTCCGCCTGACGGCATGACGGAAGAAGAGTTCGCGTTCTACCAGGCGCTGATCGAGAACGAATCCGCCGTGCGCGAGCTCGGCCACCCGGTGTTGCGGGCGCTGGCGCAGGAGCTGACCGACAAGTTGCGCCGGTCAGCCACCATCAACTGGCAAAACCGCAAAGACTCTCGTGCACGCATGATGGCAATGGTCAAGGTGTTGCTGGCCAAGCACAAATATCCGCCGGACAAGCAAGCTGAGGCGATCGAGAAGGTCATCGCGCAGGCTGAGTTGTTGGCTGACAACTGGTCCGGGGAGCCTCAGGACTAGGAGCGGCTTTTGCCACAGCCTTCGCTGGCGAACGGCTGTTGAAGTGGTTGAGGGGGTTCCATACATCCAGTGGAGCTGCGCGGGAGGGCTACTGCCCGCCAGCGGCAGGTTGTCATTGCCGCTATACAATGTCGGCCATGCACATCTTCAAAGTCTTCCAGTTCGAAGCCGCGCACCGCCTGCCCAACGTGCCGGAGGGGCACAAGTGCGCGCGGCTGCATGGGCACTCCTTCCGGGTCGAGCTGCATGTGGCGGGTGAGCCGGATCCGCGGTTGGGCTGGGTGATGGACTTTGCTGACCTGAAGACGGCCTTCCAGCCGCTGTACGACCAGCTCGACCATCACTACCTGAACGAGATCGAGGGTTTGGAGAATCCGACCAGCGAGGTGTTGGCGCGGTGGATCTGGCAGCGCCTGGAGCCGCGGCTGGCGGGGCTGGACAAGGTGGTGGTGCATGAGACCTGCACGTCCGGAGCGAGCTGCAGTCGGGACAGTTTCTGACGCGGTGCAGGTGCAGGTTGGGCGACCACAAGTCTAGGTTTTATCTGAATATTTTGTGACTGGTCTGGTTTTGGGGGGAAGAAATATATTGCACTGCACCAAAATCCTTGGTAAGGTAGCTGCCACTACCCCCATCCTCGACGAGGACCAAGACATGACCCAGCAAATCAACAATCAGCTTTTCGCTTTCACCAAACAGTTCACCGATAGCGCGTTCAAGGCGCAGTCGCTGGCGCTCAAGGGCCTGGAGACGGTCGCCGAGCTGCAGCTCAAGGCGCTCGAGGAGCAGTCCAAGCTCTCCGCCGAGTTCGTCGCCGAGGCGATGGAAACCCGTGACATCGACGGCCTGCGCAACCTGTGGGAGAAGGGCACCAGCCTGAGCCGCGAGAATGCCGAGCGCGCCGTTGCCGTGTCGCAGGAAGTGATCGCGGTGACCCAGAAGACTGCCGAGTCGCTGAACGCGCTCGTTCAGGAACAGCGCCAGGCTGCCAACGACGCGGTTGCCGCGCCGGTTGCCGCCGCCAAGAAGGCTGCCACCAAGTAATTGGGCGACACCACTCCGCTTCAACGCTGAACAGCAGGGCCGAACATTCGTGTTCGGCCCTGTTTTTTTGTGCGGTCATTCGGCGACTGGTCGCATCTGTGTGGCTCCCCGGGCGTGGCGGGGCACTTGGCGAGCCAACCGGGACACGATGTCGCAGGCGTTTCGGCTTGTGGCTGGAAATGGCGAACTGATATACTTCTACAGATCAAATCGTGGCCCGCAGCTGTATCGGTGTCGCTTGGTCGAGGCCGCGCGGAGAAGCTACGTGCTCAATAGTCTTGCCATTGGTCGGCGCCTCGCGTTGCGCATCGCCTTGCTGCAGCTTGCTGTGGCGCTGCTGGCTGGACTGGTATTCCTGACGTTGGGGCCTCGTGCCGCAGCGTCAGCTGCGGCGGGTGCGACGGTGGTGGCGCTGGGTACCGCGCTGATGTCGGCGCAGTTTTTCGGCGGCTTTCACGGCGCGAGTGTGGCCCTGAGCCGCTTGCTGATGGGCATGTTCCTGAAATGGGGCGTGATCGTCGGCGGGTTGTTTGTGATCCTGTTCCAATTCAAGTTGCCACCGCTAGCCGCGCTGTCGGGCCTGGTGATGGCTTACGCGGTTTATCTGCTGGCGTTCAGATTCAAGGGTTGATCCATGGCAAGCGAGCCGACGGGCGGTCTTACCGAATACATCCAGCACCATCTGCAGCATCTCACTCCGCATGGCAGTGAAGGTGGCTTCTGGACGGTGAATATCGACTCGGTCACCGTGTCGCTGGCGTTGGGTGTGTTGTTCTGTCTGTGGTTCTGGCTGAAGGCGCGCAAGGCGACTTCCGGCGTGCCCGGCAAGGGTCAGGCGTTCGTGGAGATCATCCTCGAATTCGTCGATGGCCAGATCAAGGATGTGTTCCACGGCGACCGCCGCGTGCTCGGTCCGCTGGCGCTGACGGTGTTCGTCTGGGTATTCCTGATGAATGCGATGGACCTGCTGCCGATCGATCTGGTGCCGTGGATCACCGAAATGTTCGGTGTCACGCATTTCCGCGCCGTTCCTACCGCCGACGCCAACATGACGTTTGCGATGTCGCTGACGGTATTGCTGCTGGTGATCTTCTACAGCTTCAAGGCCAAGGGCTTTGGCGGCTACACGAAGGAGCTGTTCACCGCACCGTTCACGGCCAGCAACATGGTGGCGAAGATCATCCTGGCGCCATTCAATTTTGCGCTGAATATCGTGGAGCTGCTGTCCAAGCCGGTCAGCCTGGCGATGCGACTGTTCGGCAACATGTACGCGGGCGAGCTCGTGTTCATGCTGATCGCCGGGCTGTTCAGTGCCGGTGCCGGTCTTGCCGGCTGGGCGTTGTATGGCGCCGGCATCATCGGTTACACGGCTTGGGGCATCTTCCATATCCTGATCATTTCGATCCAGGCCTTCATCTTCATGGTGCTGACCATCGTGTATATCTCGATGGCACACGATCACCACTGATTCGGGCCTGCTCGAAGAACGGCGTTTCACCCAGTCAATTTCAGCCACAAATTTCTCAGCACCAAATTTCTCAGCATCAAATTTCCTTAGGAGATCGTCGTGGAACTACTCGCTCACATTGCTCAGGTTCAGTCCTTCACCGCCATCGCGCTCGGCCTGATCATCGGCTTCGGTGCCCTGGGTGCCTGTATCGGCATCGGCATCATGGGCTCCAAGTTTCTTGAAGCGGCTGCGCGTCAGCCCGAGCTGGTTCCGCTGCTGCAGGGCCGCATGTTCCTGCTGGTCGGCCTGATCGACGCCGCGTTCCTGATCGGCGTGGCGCTGGCGATGTACTTCGCCGTGGCGAACCCGCTGCTGGCGTCGCTGGCCGCAGGCTAAGCCTCTCGGCGGCGCCTCGGCGCCGCCGTTCCGGTTGGGTCGCCGCCATGCGGCGTGCCCGCTTCAACCCGCATCCACAGGTAACGCTGCAATGGAACCAAATGCGACCTTGATTGGCGAAATGATTTCGTTCGCCATTCTGATCTGGTTTACCGTCCACTTCATCTGGCCGTACATCACCAAGGCCATCGAAGACCGGCAAGTCAAGATCGCCGAAGGCTTGAATGCCGCCGAGCGCGCCCACGCCGAGCTGAAGAGCGCCGACGCGAAGGTGGCTGGCGAGATCAAGCAGGCCCGTTTGCAGGCGTCGGAAATCATCGACAAGGCTCAGCAGCAGGCCAACCAGATCATCGAAAAGGCCCGTGGCGAAGCGATCAACGAGATCAACCGCCTGAAGGCCGTGGCGCAAGACGACATCGCGTCGATGGCGCAGCGTGCCCGCGACCAGTTGCGCGAGCAGGTCGGTGCGTTGGCCGTGCAGGGTGCCAGCAAGATCGTGCAGCGCGAGGTCGATGCTTCCACGCACAAGGCCTTGCTTGACCAGCTTGCGGCCGAGATCTAGGAGAACGCCCCGTCATGGCCCAGGCAATCACCCTCGCCCGTCCCTACGCCCGCGCCGCCTTCGAAGTGGCGCACGCCGCCGGTTCGCTGGATGCATGGTCGCAGGCGTTGGCTTTCGCGGCCGCCGTGGCGGCGGATTCGCGCGTGGCCGGCTTCGGCAATGACCCGCGGGTGCTGCCGACCCAGTTGGTGGCGCTGCACCTGCCGGCGGGCACGACGGTGGACGCTCCGTTCGGGCGGTTCCTCACCGAGATGGCCGAGCAGCGTCGGCTGGGCCTGCTGCCGGACGTGATGGAATTGTTCGAAGCGTTCAAGCGCGAGTCCGAAGCGCAGCTGCTGGTCAAGGTGACCAGCGCGATGACGCTGGACGCGGCGCAAGCCGACCAATTGAAGGCATCGCTGAAGCGCCGTTTCAAGCGCGAGATCGCCCTGGAAACCCGGGTTGATGCTTCGCTGCTGGCTGGCGTGGTGATCGATGCGGGTGGCGAAGTCATTGATGGTTCCGCCCGCGGGCGCCTGGCCAAGCTGGCCGGCGCGCTGGCGCATTGAAAGCAGATAAAAGTGCGGAGAGAAGTGAGAGACGAGCGGAAATCCACTGACCACAGCGCCGCTCTCGCTCACGACTCACTCCTCTCAACTCGTTTCTAGATCTTTGGGATAACGACCATGTCCAGTACCACCCTGAATCCATCCGAGATCAGCGAACTGATCAAGAGCCGCATCGAGCAGTTCAAGCTCGGCGCCGAGGCACGCAACGAGGGCACGATCATCAGCGTGTCCGACGGCATCGTGCGCATCCATGGTCTGGCCGACGTGATGCAGGGCGAAATGATCGAGCTGCCGGGCGACTCCTTTGCGCTGGCGCTGAACCTCGAGCGTGACTCGGTCGGTGCGGTGGTGCTCGGCGATTACGTGCATCTGCGCGAAGGCGATACGGCCAAGACCACCGGCCGCATTCTCGAAGTGCCGGTTGGCCCGGAATTGCTCGGCCGCGTGGTCGATGCCCTGGGCAACCCGATCGACGGCAAGGGCCCGCTGGGTGCCAAGCTCAATGCGCCGATCGAAAAGGTCGCGCCGGGCGTGATCTGGCGCAAGTCGGTCGACCAGCCGCTGCAGACCGGTTACAAGTCGGTCGACGCGATGATCCCGGTTGGCCGCGGCCAGCGCGAGCTGATCATCGGCGACCGCCAGACCGGCAAGACCGCGCTGGCCATCGACGCGATCATCGCGCAGAAGGATTCCGGCATTAAGTGCATCTACGTGGCGATCGGCCAGAAGCGCTCGTCGATTGCCAACGTCGTGCGCAAGCTTGAAGACAATGGTGCGCTGGCCAACACCATCGTGGTGGTTGCCTCGGCATCCGAGTCGGCTGCGTTGCAGTACATCGCGCCGTATTCCGGCTGCGCCATGGGCGAGTTCTTCCGCGACCGCGGCCAGGACGCGCTGATCGTGTACGACGATTTGTCCAAGCAGGCTGTTGCCTACCGCCAGATTTCGCTGCTGCTGAAGCGCCCGCCGGGCCGCGAGGCTTATCCGGGCGACGTGTTCTATCTGCACAGCCGTCTGCTCGAGCGCGCCTCGCGCGTGTCCGAGGAGTACGTCGAGAAGTTCACCAACGGTGAAGTGAAGGGCAAGACCGGCTCGCTGACCGCGCTGCCGATCATCGAGACCCAGGGCGGCGACGTGTCGGCGTTCGTGCCGACCAACGTGATCTCGATCACCGACGGTCAGATCTTCCTGGAAACCGACTTGTTCAACGCCGGTATCCGTCCGGCCGTGAACGCCGGTATCTCGGTGTCCCGTGTCGGTGGCGCCGCGCAGACCAAGATCGTGAAGAAGCTGTCCGGTGGCGTGAAGCTGGCGCTGGCGCAGTTCCGTGAGCTGGCCGCGTTCGCGCAGTTCGCCTCGGACCTGGACCCGGCCACGCGCGCCCAGCTCGACCGCGGCCAGCGCGTCACCGAGCTGATGAAGCAGAAGCAGTATTCGCCGCTGTCGATCGCCGAACTGGCGTTGTCGGTGTACGCGGCTGAAAAAGGCTACCTGGACGACCTGCCGGTGAACCAGGTGCTGACGTTCGAGAAGGGCCTGCACGCCTTCATGCACCAGAACCACAACGACCTGATGCAGACCATCGTGGCCACCGGCAATTGGGACAAGGACATCGAGGCCACCTTCAAGGCATCGCTGGACGAGTACAAGAAAACCGGTAGCTGGTAAGACCGGGATCGGGAGCATCGGCGCGAGCCACTCCCCGATCCTCCTTCCCCGTTCCCCCGAGTAAGCAAAGCGAGCGAGACGAATGGCAAGCGGACGCGAAATCAAAACCAAGATCAAGAGCACGCAGAACATGCGCAAGGTCACGCGTGCGCTCGAAATGGTCTCGGCCTCGAAGATCCGCAAGGCGCAGGATCTGATGAAGGCGTCGCGCCCGTATGCGCGCGCGATGCGCAAGGTGATCGCGCACGTGGCCCAGGCCAGCACCGACTTCAGCCATCCGTTCCTGATCCAGCGCGACAATGTGGCGCGGGTCGGTTACATCGTGGTGTCGACCGATCGCGGCCTGTGCGGTGGCCTCAACTCCAACATGTTCCGTCGCCTGCTGCCCGCCATTGCCGAGTGGCAGGGCAAGGGCGTGCAGGTCGACGTGGTGGCGATCGGCCAGAAGGCCATCGCCTTCTTCCGCCGGATCAAGGGCGTGAACCTGGTTGGCAGCGTGGGCCAGCTCGGCGAAAAGCCCAAGCTTGAACAGCTGGTCGGCGTGATCAAGGTGATGATGGACGCTTACCAGGCCAACGGCCTGGACCGCGTGTTCCTGGCCTACAACGACTTCGTCAACACCATGACGCAGACGCCGACCATCGACGCGCTGCTGCCGCTGCCGATGGTTGCCGCCGAACTGGAGGCCCATCAGGCCGCCGGTGAGTCGGCCTACGCCGGGGTCAAGCTGGAAGCGAGCCACGACTGGGACTACATCTACGAGCCGGACGCGCAGACCGTGCTGGAGCACGTGCTGACCCGCTACATCGAGTCGGTGGTGTACCAGGCGGCGCTGGAGAATCTGGCCAGCGAACATGCCGCGCGGATGGTGGCCATGAAGAGCGCGTCGGACAACGCGAACAAGGTGATCGACGAGCTGACCCTGGTCTACAACAAGGCCCGCCAGGCGGCGATCACGCAGGAAATTTCCGAAATCGTCGGCGGTGCCGCGGCGGTGTAAGAGTGCATGAGGCGATCGATCTCTGATCGCAGCGCAAGGTCAACAGGCGGCCATCCGTGGCCGCACTCCTAGCAAGAGCGACGTACCAACGGCGCTTTGTACACAACGAAATCTTAGAGATTCATCCGGAGCTATCAGTATGAGCCAGGGCAAAGTTGTTCAGATCATTGGCGCCGTCGTCGACGTGGAATTTCCGCGCGATCAGGTGCCGCAGGTGTACGACGCACTGAAGATCGACGGCACCGACATCACGCTGGAAGTTCAGCAGCAGCTCGGCGACGGCATCGTGCGCACCATCGCGCTCGGGTCCACCGAAGGTCTGAAGCGCGGCCTGCAGGCACGCAACACCGGTGAAGGCATCAAGGTGCCGGTGGGCACCGCCACGCTGGGCCGGATCATGGACGTGCTGGGCAACCCCATCGACGAAGCCGGTCCGATCGGTGAAAAGGATAAGTGGGTAATCCACCGCGAGGCACCGAGCTACGCCGACCAGGCCGCGGCCAACGATTTGCTGGAAACCGGCATCAAGGTGATCGATCTGATCTGCCCGTTCGCCAAGGGCGGCAAGGTCGGTCTGTTCGGCGGCGCCGGCGTCGGCAAGACCGTCAACATGATGGAGCTGATCAACAACATCGCCAAGGCGCACTCGGGCTTGTCCGTGTTTGCCGGCGTGGGCGAGCGTACCCGTGAGGGCAACGACTTCTACCACGAGATGAAGGACTCCAACGTGCTCGACAAGGTCGCGATGGTTTACGGCCAGATGAACGAGCCGCCGGGCAACCGCCTGCGCGTGGCGCTGACCGGTCTGACCATGGCCGAATACTTCCGCGACGAGAAGGACGAGACCGGCCGGGGCAAGGACGTGCTGCTGTTCATCGACAACATTTATCGCTACACGCTGGCCGGTACCGAGGTGTCCGCGCTGCTGGGCCGTATGCCGTCGGCAGTGGGCTACCAGCCGACCCTGGCCGAGGAAATGGGCGTGCTGCAGGAGCGCATCACCTCGACCAAGACCGGCTCGATCACCTCGATCCAGGCCGTCTACGTGCCGGCCGATGACCTTACCGATCCGTCGCCCGCCACCACCTTCGCCCATCTGGACGCGACCGTGGTGCTGAGCCGCAACATTGCCTCGCTGGGTATCTACCCGGCCGTGGACCCGCTGGATTCCACCAGCCGCCAGCTCGATCCGAACGTGATCGGCCAGGAGCACTACGACGTCGCCCGCAAGGTGCAGGGCACGCTGCAGCGCTACAAGGAACTGAAGGACATCATCGCGATCCTGGGCATGGACGAGCTGAGCGAAGAGGACAAGCAGGCCGTGGCCCGCGCGCGCAAGTGCGAGCGTTTCTTCTCGCAGCCGTTCCACGTGGCCGAGGTGTTCACCGGCTCGCCCGGCAAGTACGTGTCGCTGGCCGAAACCATTCGCGGCTTCAAGATGATCGTCGACGGCGACGTGGACCACCTGCCGGAGCAGGCGTTCTACATGGTCGGCGGCATCGACGAGGCGATCAAGAAGGCCGAGGACATGAGCGCCAAGAAGGCGGCCTGACCTCACCGGCGGGAACAGGGAACGGGCAACCGCAGCAAGCTGCCCGTTCCATACGTGATCTATCGGTTCCCGGTTCCCCGTTCACCTCGAGCAAAGCGAGAGCATCATCATGACAACCATTCGCGTCGACATCGTCAGTGCCGAAGCCGAGATCTTCTCCGGCGACGCGACGATGGTCGTTGCCACCGGTGAGATCGGCGAGCTGGGCATCACGCCGCGCCATGCGCCGCTGATCACCCGCCTCAAGCCGGGTCACGTCGACGTGGTGCTGGCCGGCGGCGAACGCCAGCAATTCTGGGTTTCCGGCGGCATGCTGGAAGTGCAGCCGCAGGTCGTCACCGTGCTGGCCGACACCGCCGCGCGGGCCGCCGATCTGGACGAGGCTTCCGCACAGCGCGCCAAGAAGGAAGCCGAAGACGCGCTGGCCAATCGCACCGACGCGATGGAGCTGGCCGAGGCACAGACCAAGCTGGTCGAGGCCATGACCCAGCTGCAGGCGCTGGAACGGCTGCGCAGGAACCTCAAGCACTGATTGCTGCGTGGCTACATTCGGGTGAAAGAAAACGCCGGCCTCGTGCCGGCGTTTTTGTGCGGACTCGCCGCGTGACCATGGCGGCGGCGAACCTACAAACTCCATTTGCAATCTGATAACTTCGGCAGCGCTGTTTCGCAGGGGAGGCCAGCCATCATCCGATTTGCGCGCGTGCTTTGGTGGGCCTCGTTGAGCTCGGTGCTGGCTGGTTGCTCGACCATGCAACAAATGCCACCACCGCCGCCAACCGGCGATGCCTCGTGGCATGTGGTGGTGCCGCCGGGCACCACCCGATACCAGCTGGCGATGGGCGATGTCTCCAGTGGCGCCACGCCATTACACCGCGTCACGCCGATCTACCCTGCCGACCAACTGGCCAGATGCGCGCCGCCGCAGGAAGTGCAGGCACAGCTTGTCGTCGACGTGCACGGCAAGGTCAGCGAAGTACGCGTGCCCGACGAGGCGCAGGCCGGGGTGGACCAACGTGCGTTCATCCGCGCCGTTCGGGTGGCTGCGTTGCAGTGGCAGTTCAGTCCACTGCAAATCAACCACTGGGCCGCCGACGCCGATGGCAACAACCATGTCGTGGACAGTCAGATCAAACCATTCAGCCTGAGCTACGTGTTCCACTTCGAATGCCACAATGGTGCGTCCTCTGTATCCACCGAGGCGTCAGCGGCGGCGCATCGCTGAGTCATGTGTTGCCTTCGTCCGGGCCGAACCGGCTGCTATGCTTTTTGATCGAAATACGTCAGGGTCGAGACCGATGAACAACGCGCCACTCCATGTCGTGATCCTGGCCGCAGGCGCCGGCACGCGGATGAAATCGAGCCGCGCCAAGGTGCTGATGCCGCTGGCCGGCCGCCCGCTGCTGGCGCACGTGATCGAGTCGGCGCGAGCGCTGCAGCCTGCCGCCATTCACATTGTCTACGGCCATGGCGGCGACCAGGTGCAGGCCGCCTTTGCAGAGCAGGCCGACCTGAGCTGGGTGTTGCAGGCCGAACGGCTGGGCACCGGCCACGCGGTGGAGCAGGCCCTGGCTGTCATCCCCAACGGCTCCCGCGTGCTGGTGCTGTACGGCGACGTGCCGTTGACCCGGGTCGAAACGCTGCAACGGCTGCTGGCGACCGAAGGAGGTTTCAGCCTGCTCACCACCCGCTTGGCCGAACCGCGCGGCTATGGGCGTGTACTGTGCGACGGCAACGCCAACGTGCGGGCGGTGATCGAGGAGAAGGACGCGGACGACGCCCAGCGTGCGGTGTGCCTGGTCAACACCGGCATCCTGGTTTGCGGCGCGAGGGTGCTGCGCGGCTGGATCAAGGCGCTCGATCACGACAATGCGCAGGGTGAGTACTACCTCACCGACATTTTCCGCATGGCGGCCGCGAAAGGTCGTGCCGCGCGCAGCGTGGAATGTGCCGATCCGTTCGAAGCGGCCGGTGCCAACACGCCGCTGCAGTTGTCCGAACTCGAGGCGGCCTATCGCCAGCGGGCCGCCCGTGCGCTGATGGACGATGGCGTGCGTCTGGCGGATCCGCTGCGTATCGACGTGCGTGGCACGGTCACGGCGGGACGCGATGTCGAGCTGGATGTCGACGTGATCCTCGAAGGCCGGGTGGCGCTGGGCGACGAGGTGCGGATCGGCGCGTTCAGCCGGCTCCGGGATGTGCAATTGGCGCCCGGCACGGTCGTGCAGTCGCACTGCGACCTCGACGGCGTGGTCACGCTCGGACCGTGCACGATCGGCC
The DNA here is from genome assembly GCA_036563155.1 of Rhodanobacter sp. GTDB lineage: Bacteria > Pseudomonadota > Gammaproteobacteria > Xanthomonadales > Rhodanobacteraceae > Rhodanobacter. Next base: position 41,453 of record DATCMT010000020.1, on the reverse strand, counting down.
CGTTTGCGCGCCTGCGTCCCGGCACCGAGCTGGCGGCGGGCGTGCACGTGGGCAACTTCGTCGAAACCAAGAAGACGCGTCTGGGCCAGGGCAGCAAGGCCAATCACCTCACCTACCTGGGCGACAGCGAAGTCGGGCGCGGGGTCAACATCGGCGCGGGCACGATCACCTGCAATTATGACGGCGTCAACAAGCACCTCACGCGGATCGGCGACGGTGCCTTCATCGGCTCCAACAGCGCGCTGGTTGCGCCGGTGAGCATCGGCGCGGATGCAACCATTGGCGCCGGCTCGGTGATCACCCACGACGCGCCGGATGGCGAACTGACGGTGGCGCGGGGACGGCAGCAGACCTACGACGGGTGGAAGCGACCCACCAAGCAGAAATGAGTTGACGCGCAGCGGGCTGCAACGCCCGCGGCCCGCTTACGCGTAGCGCCAGCCGTCGAGTTCCACCAGCAGCTCGCTGCGGCAGATGTCTCCTTGCAGCAGCAGGACCGGCACGCCAGGCAACCGTTGTCGCAGGAAAGCGCGCACCGGCGCCGCGTCGGCCGCGTGGCGCACGTAGGCCTTCAGTGGCGAGTGGGAGTCGAAGCCGGCGGCCATGCCGGCGCTGGCCAGCAACGCTTCCAGATTGGTCAGCGTCTCCTCCAGCTGGGCCTCCAGATTGTGCTGATGCGCCGAGGCGTGACCGACCACGGCCGCGGTGCCGGAGATCGCCAGCGCATCGTGCGCCGGCAGGGCCGTGGCGCGGGCGAAGGTGGGTGGCGTGCGGCCGTACTGGCGAGGGTAGCGCCACGCGCTGACCTGGCGCGGGTTCTCCACGCGCAGGCCGGGTTGGTCGCAGGCCAGCAGGTAGACCTGCAGCCTGTGCTCCGCGCCGAGGTGACCGATCGCGGTGGCAGCGGGGAAGCCGTCGATGAAGAAGCCCTCCACGCCGGCCGCACGACCGTCGCAGAAATGCTTGTAACGCTCGGCGTCACCGATGCCCTGGTTGATCGCGCCCAGGTAATTCCAGACGCGCACCACATGCCTGGCCTCGCGGCTGGCGACCACCCGGTGCAGCTCTTCGTACGCCCACTGCGCGCCACCTGCGGGGCCGCCGTGTTCGCGCTCGTCCAGTTCGATCGCGGCGAACAACCAGCCGGCGCCACTCGACCATCGCACGGTGCCGTCCACGCCTGACTCCACCGGCCCATCGACCTGCCACAGCTCCATGGGCGCGGGGTCATCGCACGGCTCGAGGGCGACCTGGAAGTAACGCGGATCGCCGCTGGCTGCGGCGCCTTCGGCAAAGCCGAACAGGGCCAGCGTATCGGGCGCGGCCAGCAGTGCGGCGGCTTCCACCGTGCGGTACGAAACCCGCGGCGCGCGGCGTCGCAACGGATTGATTTGTTGGCTTTCACATCCCTGCATCATGACTTGCAACCGGGCAGACTAAGGCCGCTATGGTACACTCCGCGCCCACTGCCACCGGGGGGAGGCAATGTTTTCAGCGTACGGGATTCAGCATGACGGAACAGACAACGGCACAGCACGAATTGGCCATTTTGGTGGTCGAGTGCCTCAATCTCGAATCCGTCACCGCCGAACAGATCGATCCCGACGCACCCTTGTTCGGCAGCGAGCTGGGTCTGGACTCGATCGACGCGCTGGAAATCGCCCTGGCCGTGTCCAAGCACTACGGTTTTCAGCTGCGCTCGGACAACCCGGACAACCGGCAGATCTTCACCAGTCTGCGTACGCTGTCCGCGCACATCGAGCAGCAGCGCGCCAGCTGAGGCGGGTAGCGGGTTTGTGGGGCTGTGTCCGTCACGCCGCATTCCCCCGCGCATGCCACGCTGGCGGTGTGCCTGACTTGATCGCCTGACCTGCCATGACGCCCATCCCCCCCTCGACGCAAGCCACCGGTCGGCGCTTTGCGCTGCCGCTGCTGCTGGTCTACCCCGTGCTGGCGATCACCGGTGCGTTGACCCAGCGGCAGGTCTTTTCGTTGTTGGCGCTGGCCGTGCTGTGGTCGGTGCTGATGTTGCCGCGTTTGTTCACCTGGCGGATCTGGCCGTGCCTGAGCTGGATGGCTGGCCTGCTGGTGCTTTGGCTGGTGTCGCGGCATGGCTTGGCCGGCGTCGTGCTGGAAATGGTGCCCGTACTGATCAATGGATTGCTGGCGTGGTGGTTCGGCCGCACGCTGGCCACGGCCCGGCCGCGGGTGGCGCGTTTCATCGTCGCGATCGAGGGTGAGGCGCGCTTGCACCAGCGCGGGGTCGCCGACTACGCCCGCCAGCTGACCCGGTTCTGGGCGTGGCTGCTGGGAGCGCAGGCGGTGCTGCTGACCCTGTTGCTGCTGCTGGCCGAGCACGGCGGACTGCTGGCGCGCCTGGGCATCGTCACACCGATCCGCGTGCCCGATAGCTGGGCGGCCGCCTGGTTGCATTTGGGTGGCTATATGCTGCTGGGCGTGGTCTTCGTGCTGGAATACGGCTATCGCCGCTGGCGTCTGCGTCATCTGAGCCACCCAGGTCTGTACCGGACGCTGTTGCAACTGGCGCGGCAATGGCCGCAGTTATTGCGCGGCGACCGGACGACGACGTCATGAAGGGGGAGTTTGCCCGGCCGTTGTTGATCACATCGACGCATCCCTCGTTGGCGGGCCACTTTCCCGGTCAGCCGCTGGTGCCCGGCGTGGTGTTGCTGGAACAGGTGGCGTTGGCGCTGCGTGCGTGGCGGGCGCAGCGGCTTGCCTGGGTGGTCGAGGCGAAGTTCGTGGCACCCCTGTTGCCGGGCGAATCGGCGACACTGTGCCTGACCCCGGCGGCCACCGGTGGATCAGCCGTCCGGTTTGAGATCCACCGCGACGGCACACTGCTGGCACGTGGTCTGGTGGAAGGAGTGAGTTGAGCTTGAACGAGCATTGGCAAAGCCGGCCTGAGGGCGGCGGGCATTTCGCGATCTGGCTGATCCGTTCGATCGCCTTGTACGGCGGTCGTCGGGTCGGGCGTTTGTGCCTGTATCCGATCACGCTGTACTTCTTTTTGCGCCGGGGTCCCGAACGCCGGGCCTCGCGCGCGTACCTGCAGCGCGTGTTCGGTCGTCCGGCCAGCACGTGGCAGGTGCTCAAGCACATTCATTGCTTCGCGGCCACGATTCTGGACCGGATCTTCCTGCTGACCCGCGGTGAGCAGCCGTTCCAGATCGAGACGGAGGGTCTGGACCTGCTCGACCAGCGCATGGACGAGGGGCGCGGCGTGTTGTTGTTCGGCTCGCACCAAGGCAGCTTCGAGGCCTTGCGGGCCATCGGCGCGCGCCGCCCGGGTTTGCCGTTGCGCGTGGTGCTGGACAAGCAGAAGACGCCCGCGATGACCGAACTGCTGGAGGCGTTGGCGCCGGAGGTCGGCGACTGCGTGATCGACGCGGCGCAGGACGGAACCTCGATCGCGCTGGCCATGGCCGAGGCCTGTCAGCGAGGCGCCCTGGTGGCAATGCTGGCCGATCGCGGGCGGGAACGGGAGGTGCTGCGCCGAGTCGACCTGCTGGGTGCGTCGGCGGCCCTGCCGGTCAGTCCGTGGCTGTTGGCGCATACACTGAAAGTGCCCGTGATGCTGTGTTTCGGCCTGTATCTGGGCGGCAACCGCTACCGGCTGGTGTTCGAGCCGTTCAGCGAACGGGTGGAAATTCCCCGGCATGATCGGGGACCTATCCTGGATGCGTTGCTCGCCCGCTACGCGCAACGATTGGAACATCACATCCGGGCCGCTCCCTACAACTGGTTCAATTTCTATGATTTCTGGCAAGACACGCCTGCTCGTGCTGAGCCTGCTGCTGCCGCTGTGGGCGAACACGTGGGCGTCTGAACCGACCGCGGCATCGTCGTCGGCGGTGGCGCTGATCGCCGCCCTGGGTCAGCCGGCACCGGCGCATACCGCGTTCGCCGAAGCCCGCTTCATGCGCGTCTTGCAGCGCCCCCTGGTGGTGTCCGGCCAGCTGTCGTGGCTCGGTGGAGACCAGTTGCAGCGAAGTGTCGAGCAGCCCCGGCGGGAAACCGCCACCATCGCCGAGGGCGAGGTCACCCAGCAGCGGGAGGGCCGACGCCCGCGACACTTTTCGCTCAAGCGCGCGCCCCAGTTGCAGGTGCTGCTGGACAGTTTCGTGGCCTTGCTCAGCGGCGATGCGGCGCGACTGCAGCAGGCCTTCGAGATTCATCAGGAGGGCGACGTCACTGGTGCCTGGACGCTGACCTTGGTGCCGCGCGATGCGCGGGTGGCGCGGACGGTGTCCAGCATCCGCATCGACGGTTACGCGGGGCAGTCGCGCTGCATGCACATGCAGGAAGCTGACGGTGACCTGGCAGTCGACCTGCTCGGCCCGTTGGCCGCGAAGATGCCGGTCGAACCCACGCGCGAGGCGCTGCAGGCGTTGTGCCGGGGTGCGCCCTGAGCATGCGCGGCGGTGCGCGCGTGGTCCTGCTGCTGGCGTGGCTGCTGGCGCTGGCCGGGATGGGCTGGTTTGTCGCCCAGCGCTTGCACGTCAGCACCGACCTGCGCAGTTTCATGCCGGCGCCGACCACGCCGGATCAGCGGCTGTTGATGGAGCAGGTCGGCGATGGGCCGGGCTCGCGTCTGCTGCTGGTGTCGATCGATGGTGCGCCGGACGATCGGCTGGCCGCGTTGAGCCAGGGCCTGGTCAAGGCGCTGCAGCACGATCAACGCTACAGCCAGGTGCTGAACGGCAACTTCGACCTCGCTGCGCTTGATCCGGCGCTGTTGCCCTACCGCTTTCTGCTGTCGTCCACGCTGGACCACCAACCGCTGGATGAGGCGTATCTGGCCGACCAGCTGGAGCAGCGCCTGGACGACCTGTCCTCGCCCGCAGCCAGCTTGCTGAAGGATTTGCTGCCGCGCGACCCCACCCTGGAAATGCTGGAGCTGGCCCGTCGCTGGGCGCCAGCGAAATCACCTGAGCTGCACGACGGCGTGTGGTTTTCGGCCCGCCACGAAGCATTGCTGCTGGTGCAAACGGTTGCTGCAGGCTTTGACCCGGGCGCGCAGCGGCAGGCGATCGATGGCATCCAGCGTGCATTTGATGCGTTGCCCGATCGCGCCGGTGCCCGGCTGACGCTCAGTGGGCCCGGCTATTTCAGCGTGGTGGTGGGCGAGCAAACCCGGCACCAGGCCGACTGGATTGGCCGGATCTCCACCGCCGGTTTCATCGCGCTGCTGCTGCTGGCGTACCGGAGTTTCAGCTCGCTGCTGCTGTCCGCCTTGCCGATTGCCAGCGCGGCGCTGGCGGGCATCGCGGCGCTGACGATTGCATTCCCGGAGGTGCACGGGATCACCCTGGCGTTCGGCTTCACCCTGCTGGGCGTGGCGCAGGAGTACCCGATCCGGGTGCTCAGCCATCGACGGGCCGGCGAAGACGCCGTGCAAAGCGTGCGCTCGCTGTGGCCGCTGCTGCTCACCGCGATCGCCTCGGCCTGCATCGCCTACCTCGCGTTCTACGCGTCCGGCGTCAACGGCCTCAAGCAGCTGGCGGTGTTCACCATCGTCGGCCTGCTGGTGGCCGGCTTCAGCACCCGCTATCTGTTGCCTCATCTGCTGCCGCGGCGGGTGCGCGACGTGGCCGACATGCGCTGGCTGATGCGGGCGCGGGAACTGGTCGACCGGCTGCCGCGCCGGCGCTGGATCCCGGCGGCGGTCGCCGCATTGATTGTGCTGCTGCTGGCGCTGGCACCGCCGCCGTTCTGGCAGAACAATCTGGCCGCCTTGACGCCGCTGCCGCAGGACTTGCTGCAACATGACGCGCGCCTGCGTGACGCGCTGGGCGCTCCCGACGTGCGCTACTTGCTGGTGCTGCAGGCGCCGACCGAGCAGGGCGTGCTGGCCTTGTCGGAGACGTTGCAGCCGCAGGTGGATGCGCTGGTGGCGCGGCATGCGGTCGATGCCCTGGAGTTGCCTTCGCGCTACCTGCCCAGCGTGGCCGTGCAACGCGAACGCCAGCGCCAGCTGCCCGATCGCGCCACGCTGCAGCACGCATTGGATGGCGCGCTGCAGGGCCTGCCGTTCCAGGCGGGCCTGTTCCAGCCCTTCGTTGATGATGTGCAGACCGCCCGCCAGCTGCCTGTGCTGACGCCGGAGCGATACGCGCAGACGCCACTGGGCCAGCGTCTGGCGGCCATGCTGCTGCAGCGCGACGGGCACTGGCTCGGTCTGGGTACCGTCAGCGGTGTGCACGACGTGGCCGCGCTGCGCGCGCTGGGCGACAACAGTGCTGGCAGCGTGCGGCTACTCGATCTGAAAGCGGCTTCCGAATCACTGGTGGTGGACTATCGCACGCGCATTCTGCAGGCCTTGCTGGTTGCGTCGATCCTGCTGGTGTTGACGATCAGCCTGGCGTTGCGCAGCATGTGTCGCGCCTGGCACGTGCTGGCACCGATGACGCTGGCGACGTTCCTGGTGTTGGCCGTCGAGCGGGCGATGGGCATCGAGATTTCGCTGTTCCACCTGGTCGCACTGATTCTCGCCGGCGGCCTGGGTCTGCACTACGCGCTGTTTTTCGAGCGCGATACCGGCGACCCGGCCGAGCAGCGGCGTACCTTGCATGCCACCATCGTGTGCGTGCTGTCGGCGCTGTTGGTCTTTGGCATGCTGGCCTGGGCCACGATTCCCGTGTTGCGCGCCATCGGACTCACCGTGAGCCTGGGCGTGGCTTTCCATTTCTGTCTGTCGATCCTGATGGCGCCCCATGCTCGCCAAGACTGACTGGTCGCATTTGATTCCGCACGCGGGCGCGATGTGCCTGCTGGATGCGGTGTTGACGTGGGATGCGCAGACGATTCACGCGATCAGCGCCGGCCACGCCCGGGCCGACAATCCGCTGCGCAGCAGCGACGGGCTGCACGCGGTGCATCTGGCTGAGTACGGGGCGCAGGCGATGGCGGTGCACGGCGCGCTGCTGGCCCGCGAGCGCGGCGTCGAGACCGCGCGACCGGGCATGCTGGTCAGCCTGCGCGACGTGCAGTTGCAGGTCGAGTACGTTGATCAACTGGACGGTCATCTGGACGTTCATGCCGAGTGCCTCTACGCTGCCGAAGGCGGCGCGCAGTACGTATTTCGTGTCGAACACCGTGGCCGCGTGCTGGCCAGCGGGCGGGCTGCGGTGATTCATCCGGCGGGCCGATCTGGAGTGCTTTCGTGATGTCCGACATCAAATCGGCACGCCGTGCCCTGGTCACCGGAGGCAGTGGCGAGCTTGGCACCGCGATTTGCCATGCGCTGGCTGCAGACGGTTGGCAGGTGATCGTGCACGGCCATCACAGCCTGGCCCGTGCCGAAGAGACGGCCGCGGCGATCGTTGCCGCGGGTGGCAGCGCCCAGGCACTGGCTTTCGACGTCACCGACGGGGAGCTGACGCGCGCGTCGCTGGATGCCTTGCTGGCCGAAGGGCCGATCCACGCCGTGATCAACAACGCCGGTATCCACGACGATGCGCCGATGGCAGGTATGAGCGACACCCAATGGCACCACGTGATCGCGGTTTCGCTGCATGGGTTTTTCCACGTCACCCAGCCGTTGCTGCTGCCGATGGCGAGGCAGCGCTTCGGTCGCATCGTGTCGGTCAGCTCGGTGGCGGCGCAGCTGGGCAATCGCGGCCAGACCAATTACGCGGCGGCCAAGGCCGCGCTGCATGGCGCCAGCAAATCGCTGGCGCGCGAGATGGCTTCGCGCGGCATCACCGTCAACGTGGTGGCGCCCGGCGTCATCGAGGGCCGCATGGCCGCCGACGCGTTCTCCCCTGAGCGCATCCGCGAGATGGTGCCGGCACAACGCGCGGGCAAGCCGGAGGAAGTCGCTGCGCTGGTCGCGTTCCTGTGCTCGAATGCGGCCGCCTACATCAACGGCCAGGTGATCGGCGTCAACGGCGGCATGGGCTGAATCTTCGCCCCGGTTCGCGGCCGGCGACACATCGATCAGCGCGGCGATCAGCGCGGCGATCTGCAGCGAGTCGACAGTTCATCCCACCGCCGTGAACAGCGGTGGTCGCGGCTGGCCGGACAGCGGCGCACGCAGACGCGCGTCGGCTGTGCCGGCCTGCAACACCAAGGCGTCGGCCACGCTGTCGAGCAGGCGCACGTTGCCGCGCAGCCGGGCGCGGACGCCGGCCTCGTCGAGCGCGTCGTGCAGCGTGGCGTTGAGCTCGGCGAACCACGACAGCGCGTATTGATCCAGCATCTGGCGACGGCTGTGGCCAGCGTCGCCCGCCGCGTGCCAGTCGCGGAACAACTGTTGCATGCGGCTGTTCAGTGCCTGCGCGTGCTCCAGCTCGGGGCGCAGCTCGCCGAGCAGGTCCAGGTCGCTCAATCGTTGCTGGAAGACCAACTGGCACAACACGCCCCAGTAGTAGGCGTAGTCCCAGACCACCTTGGCTGGAAGCACTTCGGCGTTGCCGAACAGTGCGTACTGATCGCGAAACAGGGTCAGCGTGTTCTCGTAAAACGACAAGAACAGTTTCTCGTAGAAGTGCGCATAGGGCGCAAGGCTGCGGCCGGCGCGGTCGTGGCCGATCAAGGCTACGATGTAGGTGTTGGCGATCGCGATAAAGTCGCTGCCGGGCGAATAGAACGGGTCGAGGAAGGTGCCGGCCTCGCCGGTCAGTGCCCAGCGATCGGCGGAGAACAATTGCTTGCTGCTGTACGAATAGTCACGCAGGAAGTGGAAGTCGAGCAGACTGTCGCGCGCGGCGGCGACGGCGCGGCCCATCGCGGGCTGTTGCTTGTGCAGCCAGTGCAAGGCGCGGTCGAAGTCGCGCATGCCTTCCAGTGGATGCATCGCCGCGTCGCACACGACGCCCACCGAGTGCGCGCCCGAGCCCAGCGGGATCAGCCAGGCCCAGTAACCCGCGCCCATCAGGTGGTTGGTCGAGCGCCAGCGTTCCGCCGGCGTGCAGCGAGCGCGCCATTCGGCGTCATCGCTCCAGTCGTCGATGGCTATGCGCGTATTCAGGCGGAACCACACCGCATTGGCGTGATGGCCGTTGTCCACGGTGAGCTCGAAGCGCCGGCGCAGCAGGGCGGCGCGGCCGGAGGCATCGAGCAACCAGCGCGCCCGGACCGTGTGCTCGCCATCCGCGTCGACGAAGCGCACTTCATGGTCGGCGCCGTGCTCACCCACGCGGAGGCTTTTCACGGTGGCGCCGTCGCGGAAGTCGATGCCGCGCCGGCGGGCCTCTTCGCCAAGGAAAGTCTCGAAGATACCCCGGTCGATCTGGTAGCTCGGCACCGGCAAGACCCGGCTGACGCCCAGCTCGGTGACATTCTCGATGTCGTCGCGGTGGTCGGAAAAAAAGTAGCGCAGGCCGAACTTGCGGATGTGTGCCGCATCCAGATGCTGGCGCAGGCCCAGCGTGTGATCGAAGTAGTGCGCGCCGATCTCCACCGTCGACTCGCCCACCTTGTGCGCGGCGGCCGGCGGCGGATGCTGGCTGCGCTCGAGCACCAGGATGTCCATATCCGGAAACTCGCCGCGCAGCTGCAGGGCAAGGCACAAACCGGCCAGGCCACCGCCGAGGATCACTGCTTCATGCGTCGTGTCGCTCAAGCGGGCCTCCTGCGGATGCGTGGTACGTGGTAATGCCGCGCCGATCGGAGCCGGCGTTTCAGCCGGCGATGCTGTCGTCGACGACGATCGGGGTAGCGCGCGAGCGGCGATGGCTGGCCACGATCGCGCCGTAATGGATGACCCGGCCGATGGTGTACGTGGTGATCCGGGTGACGTCGCGCACCGGCTTGAGGTGACTTGGGCGGAACGCGCCCTGGTAACGCGAGGCAATCGGCACGGAGACGACGCCAAGCTGCTTTTCGCGCGTGGCGGCAATCAGGATCGCCGCTTCAAACACAAAATCCTCGGCCGGCAGGTCGACCAGTTCCAGCGCCGCGCGGGGATACCAGCGCTGGCCGCTCTGCGTGTCGGCCACGGGCCGGGCGCAGGCCCACGAGATGCCCCAGTCCGCGACCGCGTTGGCGCGACGGCGGCCCTTCGGCTGTTGTGCCTTGTCGAGCAGGCGCGCGCCGATCACGATGTGCTCCGGGTAGCGGGCGGCGGCGGCGACGATGCGCGGAATGTCGCTGGCCAGATGCTGGCCGTCGCCGTCCATCGTCAGGACGGCCTGGTAGCCCTGGCGCAGTGCTTCGCGAAACCCGCGGCGCAGCGCCTCGCCCTTGCCGCGGCGTTGCTCGTGGCGCAGCAGGGTCACCGGCAGCGAGGCGACGATCTCGGGCGTGCGGTCGTCCGAACCGTCATCGATCACGATGACGGGCGCGCCCAGTGCCAGGACCGATTCGACCACGGACCTGATTGCCGCCTCTTCATTGAGGCAGGGAATCAGCACGCACCATCGAGGCATCTTCGTGTTCACGCGACTTTCTCCATGTCGATACGTAGTCCGAGTGTGGCGGCGGCCGTCAGTTCGCAGTGGCCTCCCGCATCGGCCAGCAGGCGCAGCAGCGGCAAGCTCGCTGCCGAAGGGTTGGCCGCGCGCCAGTCGGCCAGGGGTTGCGGCAGAGCCGTCTCGGCGAGACGCGCGGTCAACTTCAGGGTCAGCCGGGCCAGCGTGGCCTCACCCGGTTGCGGCGCCAGCACCAGCGCGCAACCGAATGGGTCGGCGCAACCGGTGACTTCGCGCAGCGGCTCGCGGCCGGCGGTGTCACTGCACACCAGCAGTACCGCACGCTGGTCCGCCACCACCTGGGTTGCCGCCTCCAGCAGCCCGGCGCCGAAACTGGCGTGGTGGGCGCAGACCGCGGTCGAGGGCGCGTGGCAGCCGGTGGCGATGGTCCAGTAACCAACCGGCGCATTGTGGACGGAGTTGTGGAAACGGATCGGCGACAGCTCGTTCGGTGCCTGCGCCAGCGTGGCGCACATGTAATCGGTGATCGGCTGGTCGCCGTGGGAGGAGGAGAATACGCAGGCCAGCGAGGCGGCGTCGCGGCCGCTCATCGCCACGGCCTGGCCAGCCACCTCCACCGCCAGCAGCACGCTTTCCGGCGCACGCCGGCGCTCGTTCGGCGGCAACGTGGCCGCGGCCGGGCGGCTCGGCGGTGCCGGCGACGTGCCCGCCAACTGCGTGCGCAGCGCGGCGAAGTCGGCCAGTTGCCGCGACCATACGCCAATGCCTTCAACGTAGACGCGCAGCGCACTCATGCGTTCCATCCCGCCTGCGCGAAGGCCAGGCAGGCGATGCTGCCGCCGAATCCGTAGGAGTTGGTGAGCGCCACATCGACGCGTCGATCTTCGTTGCGCCAGGCGAATTGGGCACCGCATGCCGGGTCGGGCGTCTGTGCGCCCAGGTTGCCGGGCACCAGGCCGTGTTGGATGGCCTGCAGGGCGATGGTCGCTTCGAGGATGCCGGCCGCGCCCAGCGTGTGGCCGGTGAAGCCCTTGGTGGAGCTGGCGCGCGTAGAAGGGGAAAACACCTGCTGCACCAGCGCCGCCTCGACCTCGTCGTTCTTCTGGCTGGCGGTGCCGTGCAGGTTGATGTAGTCGACCTGGCTCGCGCCGAGGCCGGCGCGTGCCAGTGCCTCATCGAGCGCCAGTTTTGCGCCGAGTCCGTCCGGGTGCGGCGTGGACATGTGGTGGGCGTCGCTGGATTCACCGTAGCCCAGCAGTTGGGGCGCGTTCTCGGCCGTCCCGATTCGTTCCAACAAGGCAAAGCCCGCGGCTTCGCCGATCGAGATGCCGTCGCGCATCGCGTCGAACGGCCGGCAAGGATCGGGCGAGACCAGCTCCAGTGCGTTGAAGCCGAACAACACGCTGTCGCACAAGGTATCGACGCCACCGACCACCGCGGCATCGATCAGACCCAGTCGCATCATTCGTTCGGCGTTGGCAAACACCTTGGCGCTGGAGGAGCAGGCGGTGGACACGGTCAGGCACGGTCCTTCCAGCTCCAGCACCGCGGCAACGAAGGCGGCCAGCGAGTGCGGCGCGTGGATTGCCGGGCGCAGCATGTCATCGGGCAGGCCGCCATCGGGGTCGAGTCGGCGATAGGCCTCCTCGGTGGCGCCGATGCTGGCGGTGGACGTGCCCAGCAGCAGCGCGACGCGACCGGCACCATAACGCTCGCGGGCGGCACGCACGTGCTCGGCGAAACCATCCTGGTTCAACCCCAGCCAGGCCAGGCGGTTGTTGCGGCAATCCCAATCAGCGAACGCAGCGGGCACGCTGGCTTCCTCGACCCCGGCGACGCGTCCGATCCAGCACGGCAGCGGGGCACTGCTGAAGTCGTTCGGACGCAGACCACTGCGCCCGTGGCGCAGGGCATCAAGCTGCTGCGCCAGGCCAGCACCCATGGCGGACGTGGCGGTGTAGGCGGTAACGGCAAGTGGTGTCATCAATTCCGGCATCAGGAAAGCCTAACGTTCGCCCCGCGGAATGACTAGGCGCCCGGGCGGCGGAGCGGGGCGAACAGCAGCGCGTCCGTTCATTCTGGTTCCTCGCGTCACGGTGGTGGACCGCCATCGATGTTCGCCGCCAACCGGCGGCTGGGACAACTGGCCGCGCGGCCAGACTGTCGCCGCCCACGTTCGTGATCCGGGGTCGGAGCGAGTCTCATCGTCGTTGCCCTCACATGAATTTGCCGCGAACGCGGCATGTCGATCTAGACTGCGCGGGAAAAGGGGGGAATTCCGTGTCGGCAGATCCTGTTCCATCGCGAAGCTGGCGCTACCTGCGCGATCATGACGTGCAGCAGGCGGCCGTGGTCACTGTGCTGGCGGTGGTGCTGAGCGCTGGCCTGGTCTGGGTCGGCTATCTGATCCACGTGTGGCGGGTGGCCGCGCGCAGCCCGCTGGTGCCACCGCGGCGCATGGTGGCGCTGGTGTTCGGCCGGCGCCTGGTGGACGACCGGCCCGGACACGACTACCAGCAACGCTTGCACCGCGCGCTGGCGTTGACCGAGCAGCAGCAGGTTGATCATCTGTTGCTGCTGGGCGGTTGCAGCGCCGGGCACAGCAGCGAGGCGGCGGCCGGTCAGGTTTGGTTGCGCCAGCAGGGGCTGGCCGCCACGGTGCGACTGGAACTGGAGCAGGAGTCGGTCGACTCGCTCGAAAACCTGCGTCACGCGCGCCGCCTGTTGCGGGCGCAGTTCGGCGAGTCCGGCTTGCCGCCGGTGGCGCTGGTCACCAGTCGCTATCACCTGGCGCGTTGCCTGCTTCTGGCCCGTCGGCTCGGTTTCGACGGCACGCCGGTGGCGGCCGAGGTCAGCTTGCCGCGCCGCTTTGCCTATGTGGGACGGTTGCTGCTGGAGGCGGGCTACCTGATGTGGATCGATCTGGGCATACGCTGGGCGCAGTTGATCGGCAACCAGCGGATGGCGGCGCGGATTCGCTGATCGGCAGACGGTGGAGCTTCCGCGTGCGGGGCACGGTGCCGCAGCGATCGCGGGCAGGGTGCTTGCTAGACTGCATCCATTCTTGGAGCGAGTCAGACGATGAGCGAGCAGGCCGACCAGGCTGAGAAATTTTTGCGCGGGCTGCAAGACCGTATTTGTAGCGCGATCGAGCAGGTCGATGGCAAGGCCCGTTTCGAGGAGGATGCGTGGCAGCGCGCCGAGGGTGGTGGCGGGCGGACCCGGGTGTTGCGCGACGGTGGCGTGTTCGAGCAGGCCGGCGTGAATTTTTCACGCGTGTCCGGTCATCAGCTGCCACCCAGTGCCACCGCGCACCGGCCCGAGCTGGCTGGCGGCAGCTTCATCGCCACCGGTGTGTCGCTGGTGCTGCATCCGAAGAATCCCCACGTACCCACCTCACACGCGAACGTGCGGTATTTCGAGGCCAGCAAGCCCGGCGTGGAGTCTGTGTGGTGGTTCGGTGGGGGCTTCGACCTCACCCCGTTCTATCCGCACGATGAGGACGTGCGGCACTGGCATGAGGTGGCGCGCGACCTGTGCCAGCCCTACGGCGATGACGTCTATCCGCGCTACAAGCAATGGTGCGATGAATACTTCTACCTGAAGCACCGCGACGAGACCCGCGGCGTGGGCGGGCTGTTCTATGACGACTTGAACGAGGGTGGCTTCGAGCGCTGCTTTGAATTCACCCGCGCCGTGGGGCAGGGCTTTCTCGACGCCTACCTGCCGATCGTGGAGCGCCGCAAGGATACGGCTTATGGCGAGCGCGAGCGCGAATTCCAGCTGTACCGGCGCGGCCGCTACGTTGAGTTCAACCTGGTCTACGATCGCGGCACCTTGTTTGGCCTGCAGTCGGGCGGGCGCACCGAGTCGATCCTGATGAGCCTGCCCCCGCGCGTGCGCTTCGAATACGCCTACCAGCCCCCGGCCGGCTCCGCCGAGGCGAAGCTGGCCGAGTACCTCAAGCCGCGCGACTGGGTCTGAGCGACTCCGAGCGGGTCGCGGGCGAAGGAACCCGCCTGCGTCCGCCCGCTCGTTGCCCGCTGCTGCACGCTGGCGTTTACGGCGTGGCGCCGCTGAACTTCACCGGCGTGGCGCCCTTGACCGGACCGATCTGCGCACTGTCGCTGACCTTCAGCACCACTTCGCGCTGGAAATCCAGCGTGCCTTGCACCACCGCGTGCGGGCCGATCACCACCACCGGCGTGCGCCGGCTGCCGCTGAACCAGCCACGCGACTTGTCGACCAGGATGCCGCCCTCGACCCGCGAGTTCGCGCCGATGGTGATGTCGCCACCCACCGTGCGGATGCCGCCGCCAACGTGGGCAGCGTCGAGCGTGATCGCGCCGTTGACGTTCTCAACCTTGCCGGCTACGTCGGCACCCTGGGCCAGGCGAATGCTGCCATTGACGGCATTGACCGCGCCGCTGACCCGGCTGCCCTGGCCCATCCTGATCGAGCCGTTGACCGTGTCGAGTTTGCTGGCCTGGGCCTTGTCGCCCAGCTCGACCTCGCCGTTGACCGTGCTGGCCCCGCGCACGGTCGCGCCGTCGCCCACGTACACGGCGCCGTTGACGGTGCTGACGTTGTCGGCCTGCTGGCCCGCGGCAACCCGCACCGCGCCATTGACCTTGTCGATGTCACCACCTTGCGCGACGGCCAGGGGCGGCAGCACCAAGCCCAGGACCAGGGTGACCAGAATGAATAGCGAAGGGAATCGACGCATGGGGATCTCCGTGGATGATGGATGCCTGATTGAGATGCAGCAGCGACCGGATCGGTTTAGCGTGACCTGTGGCAGGGGGCGCATTTGACGCCACCGGGGGCGCACTGCACCATTGCTGGTTTACTGATCGTTGCCGGACATCATCATGCACAAGCTCGTTCTGATCCGTCACGGCCAGTCGCAGTGGAACCTCGACAACCGCTTCAGTGGCTGGGCCGACGTCGACCTCACCGCGAAGGGCATGGCTGAGGCCGCCGAGGCCGGTCGGCTGTTGCAGGAGGCAGGGTACCGTTTCGACGTGGCGCACACCTCGGTACTCAAGCGCGCAGTACGCACGCTGTGGGGCGTGCAGGATGCGATGGACCTGATGTGGCTTCCGGTGGTCACCGACTGGCGTCTCAATGAGCGCCACTACGGCGGCCTGACCGGCCTGAACAAGGCCGAGACCGCGGCGAAGTTTGGTGAGGACCAGGTCAAGGTGTGGCGGCGCAGCTACGACATCCCGCCGCCGCCAATGGAGCGTGCAGCCAACGAGTCGGTCAGCGACCCGCGCTACGCGAAGCTCGATCCGAAGGATATTCCCGACACCGAATGCCTGAAGGACACGGTCGAGCGCGTGCTGCCGTACTGGCATGACGTGCTGGCACCGGCGATCCGCGCCGGTCAGCGCGTGGTGGTGGTGGCGCACGGCAATTCGCTGCGTGCGCTGGTGAAATATCTGGACAACGTATCCGACGAAGCCATCGTCGGCGTCAACATCCCCAACGGCGTGCCGCTGGTTTACGAGTTCGACGACGAACTGGTGCCTGTGCGCCATTACTACCTGGGCGATGCCGACGCGATCGCGGCCAAGATGGCCGCCGTGGCCAACCAGGGCAAGGCGAAGTAGGACCGGCTGCGAGCCGGTCATGGTCTGGCTGGACGCGGCGGGTCGCGGCATCCGGCGACCGCATCGAGTGCGGTCCGCGGGTTCGGCAAATAATTCGCGAATCGGCCGGATGACAGGGCTTTGCGCCACGCCAGACGTGTGACAAACGTCAATCGTCAGTGCGTGCGTGGCTGGCTATGCTGGTCTCATGTCCTTCCTCTGGGTGCCGTCCATGCCCGCCCACTTGACCGGTTTCCTGATCACGTTGCCGCTGCTCGCCGTGGTCGTGTGGCGACGGGTGCGCAGCTCGTTCGGCCGGCAGCGAATCCGGCGCAAGCGGATGTTGGAGCGCATCGCCATCCTGGTCGTCGTAGGCGGCGTCTTGTCGCTCAGCGGCCTGCACAATCCGGCGCTGGCCGAAGGCCTGCTGGGCGGCGTACTGATTGGTGCTGTGCTGGGCCTGCTGGCCCTGTGGCTGACCCGTTTCGAAAGCGATCCGCGCCAGGGCGACTGCTACGTGCCCGATCCGTGGATCGGCGTGGTGCTTGCGGTGCTGCTGCTTGGGCGACTCGCCTGGCGCCTCATGGTCTTGTGGCCGTCGATGCAGGTGGCCGGGGCGGGAACCGCGGCCAACTCGGCCGCCGTGACGGGGCAGCACACCGGCTACGCCTCCAGCCCGCTGACCATGCTGGTGATCGGCCTGCTGGTCGGCTACTACATCGCCTATTACAGCGCTGTGTTGTTCCGACACCGTCGCTTGCGCCAGGCGCAGTCGCGCAGCGTCGCGCCATAGTCATCCAGTTTCGGAGAACCCATGTGTACAGGAGCTTGCAATGAAAGGTGGCATGTGGAAAACGGATCGTTCGCTGGACGAACAGCGCGATGAATTTTCGCGGCGGCGTTTCCTGGCCATGCCGTTGGCCGGAGCCCTCGCCTGGACGGTGGTGGGGCTGGCCGGCGCCTTTGGCAGACCGGTGGTGGCGGTCTGGAGCCTGTTCATCGGCACCGGGTCCATCACCTATGTGGGCATGCTGTTGTCCCGCTACACCGGCGAGAATTTTCTCGACAAGACGCGCCCCCGGAATACCTTCGACACACTCTTTTTTCTGACCGTGGCGATGTCGTTGCTGGTCTACGCGATAGCCCTGCCGTTCTTCCTGCGCGACTACACCTCACTGCCGTTGAGCGTGGGCATTCTGAGCGGACTGATGTGGATACCCTTGTCGTGGGTCATCCAGCACTGGATCGGCCTGTTCCACGGCCTTGGCCGGACTGTGCTGGTGCTGGCGGCGTGGTACGTGTTCCCGCAGCACCGCTTCGTGGTCATTCCGCTGGTGATCGTGGCCATCTACCTGATCACGATCCGGGTGCTCGAAATGCGTTGGCGGGCGTTGCAGCCTGTGCCGTAGCGTTCAGGCATTTCCCAGGGCTGCCGCCGCGCGCCGGGCGTCTGACCGCTGGCCGATCATGCCGCCCGATGGGGCAGTGCCAGATACTCGTCGCTCTGCATCTCGATCAGGCGCGACTCGGTGCGGCCGAATTCCGCGCGCAGGCGTTCGCCGTCGTACAGCTCGGTAATGGGCGCGGCGGCCGACAGCACCAGCTTGACGCGGCGGTCGTAAAACTCGTCGACCAGTTGCACGAAGCGTTGGGCCGCGTCTTCGCTGTAGATGGTGAACTGCGGCACGTTGGCGATGATCACGGTGGGGCCGGCCTTGGCCAGGGCGATGTAGTCGGCGACGGCGCGCGGCCCTTCGCACAGCGCGGCGAAGTCGAACCAGATGATCTGCTCGGCGCGCTTGAGGAACGCAATCTCGCGGCCATTGATCGTCAGGGTGCCGTCCTGGAGCACGTTGCCGCTGGCCTGGCTGACAAAGATTCGTTCCAGTGCACGGTACGCTTCGGGACCGGGCGGGGTGTGGTACACGGGGGCCTGGGCCAGCGCGCGCAGGCGCCAGTCCCGCGACGACGCCATCTCGATCACGTGGCATCGCTGCTCGATCATCGCAATCGCCGGCAGGAAACGCGCGCGCTGCAGCCCGTCCCGGTACAGGTTTGCGGGGGCGGTGTTGGAGGTGGTGACCAGGCTCACACCGTGTGCGAACAGCGCGTCGAGCAGGCCCGACAGGATCATCGCGTCGCCGATGTCGTTGACCAGGAACTCGTCCAGGCACAGCACGCGACAGCGCGCGGCGATGCCAGCGGCGACGTCCACCAGTGGATTCTGTCGTTCGCCCAGCGTGCGCAGGGCCGCGTGCACTTCGCCCATGAAACTGTGGAAGTGCCGGCGCAACACCAGGCCGTGCGGCAGGCTGGCCGCGAACAGGTCCACCAGAAAGGTCTTGCCGCGGCCCACGCTGCCCCACAGGTACAGCCCCGGCACGACCTCGGGCGCATCGTTGCCCAGCAGCGACTTCAGGCGATCGAACAGGCCGTTGCCGCTTTCGTGGGTGGCGGCGCACAGCGCGGCGTGCAGGCGGTCGAACTCCGGCAGCAGGGCGAGCTGGGTCGGATCGGACTCCCAGCGGTGCGCGGCGACGCCTTCGAGGTAGCGCGCACTGGGCGCGAGCGAGGGGATTTCACTCATGGAACGGGGGATCTTGGAGAGGGATGGAGAGTTGGCGTCAGCCATGCCGCAAGGGCGGCAGCCATTCGCGCACGGCGTGCTTGACGGCGCCGCGCAGGTCCATCAATCGGCGGTGGAAGAAGTGGCCAGTCTGGGGCATGCGCACCAGTTCCGGCGGTTGCTGCATGGATGCGACCCAGTCGAAGACGGCCTGCGGTTCGACCACCTCGTCCGCTTCACCCTGCACGATCAACCACGGGCAGGTCGGCAGCGCCACCGTCTCGAACGGCCAGCGCCCGGCCGGCGGGGCCACGCTGATCAATGCATCGGCTCGCAGCCGTACGGCATTGGCAATGCTGACGTAGCTGCCGAACGAGAAACCGGCCAGCCACAACGCGTCGTCGGGCCGAACGCTGCGCACCCAGGCGACCACGGCGGCCAGGTCCTCGCCCTCGCCGCGGCCGTGATCGTAGCTGCCGGCCGAGTTGCCGGCCTCGCGGAAGTTGAAGCGCACCGTGTCCAGTCCGGATTCGCGCAGCGCCCGCTCTACCATCGTCACCACCTTGTTGTGCATGGTGCCGCCCTCGCTGGTGAGCGGATGGCACAGCACGGCCACGCCTTCGCGCGCGCAGGCGGGGACGGCAACGTCGCTGATGGTTTCCAGCTTGCCGGCGGGGCCGTCGAGCAGGAAACTGGCGGCGATGTCCGGGAAATTGGCCGGCGCCGCGGAAAGTTCGGTCGCATTCATGCCACAGATGATAACCGCCGCGCGGGTCCGCTGCCGTGGACGCCGCCAATGAACCATCTGGCCCATGCCTTGCTGGCCGGTAATGACGAGGCGCTCAGGCTGGGCGGCATGTTGGGTGATTTCGTGCGCGGGCCGGCCCAGGCGGCCCGCCTGCCGGCGCCGGTGATTGTCGGCGTGCGGCTGCACCGGGCCATCGACGTGTATACCGACGCCCATCCCGAGGTGCTGGCGGCGAAGGCGCTGTTGCCCGCGCCCTACCGGCGCTATGCCGGTATCTTGCTGGACATGTGGTTCGACCACTGCCTGGCGCGCGACTTCGGGCACTGGAGCGCTCAGCCCCTGCCGGCGTATTCCGATGCACTACAGGCCCTGTTGTGGCGGCACGACGCGCTGTTGCCGCCGTCACTGCGCCGCTTTCGCGCCTACATGGCGAGCCACGGGTTGCCGGCAGGCTATGCCGATGACGCTGTGTTGGGGGAGGCTCTGGCGGGCATCGGGCAACGATTGAGCCATGCCAACCCGCTGGACTCGGCGATGCCGGTGCTGCTGGAACGCGAAGCGGCATTGCAGCGGCATTTCGAGGCGTTCTTCCCCCAGTTGCAGCAATTTGCCCGTGACTGGCGGGTGGATCAGGCAGCGTGAGCGCTGCTTCACGGGGCAGTCGTCGGCCTGCACGAAAACGCCGCCCGGAGGCGGCGTCTGGTTATTCGCGGCGATAGCGGAGTTTACCTTGCCTGGTCGGCCATCCAGTGCACGGCGTTGGCGACCTGCTCGTCGGTCAACGCGGGGTTGCCGCCCTTGGGCGGCATGAAATTGCCGTCGGGGCCGTGATAGCCCTCGATCGCGTGCTTGATCAGGGTGTCGATGCCCTCGGCCAGGCGGGGGGCCCAGACGGCCTTGTCGCCCACCTTCGGCGCGCCGGCGATGCCCGGGGTGTGGCAGCTGCTGCACAGGTGATCGAAGATCGCCTTGCCGTCGGTCGTACCGCCATAGGCGACCTGCGAGGCGGCTGCCTTGGCGGCGGCCTCGGCGGCGGCCTGCATGGCGGCGCGGCCGGTGTCGCCCGCGTAGACGGCGCCGTCCGGCGCGATCCGCGCCGTGACCTGGGCCGGCTGGTTCGGGTTGGTTTCCTTCGGCTCGCGCTCGTGGATCACGAAGGTCATGAAGATCATCACGACCGCCAGCAGGGCCAGACCGCCAATCATGATCGCAAACTGGCGCAAGACGCTCTTGTCGGACTTGCTCATGGGACCGCTCACGCACGTACTCCTCTCAGTGGGCATGGCAGCACGCCGCGATGGCTGCATGACCTGCCGGGATTGCCAGTTGCCTTTGCACCGACCCGCTCAAGACACCCCTGCGGGGCCGCAAGGGTGAGCACGGCACGGGTCACACCTGCTGCCGGCCGGTACCACGGGTCGTGGCAGCCAGCGAAGCGACGATTATAGACGAAGCGTGGGGCAAGTTTCAGGCCTTTGTCGCCGCCCAGGCCCGGGTTGGCCTCGGTCGGGGCCGCGCCCCGCAGCCGATTGAGCCTCACTGCCCGCAGCGCCCATGCCATCGGTCATGGGGCATCCATGTCAACCGGCATTGTCCAAACCCGTTGACATGCCCCTATGCTTCGATCCCATGGCGGCGTGTGTCGACGTCGCCCGGCGTGCGCGCATCGCATGCCGGGCGCGAGCAGCCGCGCAGTGCGGCGGATCGCCGCATGGTTCAATTCAGGAGTCTTGCATGTCGCGTTTTTGGAAGATCGCGTTGATTGTCATGGCGGTGGTCGCGGTGGCGGGGGTGGGCTACGCCGTGCTGCACAAGTCGGCCCCGGACGGCGCATCCGCGTCGTCGCGCAGCGCCGGTGCCGGAAAGGACACCAAGGGCAAGGACGGCAAGGACGAAACGCCGCCAGTTCCGGTCACCGTGGTGCCCGTGGTCAAGCAGAACGTGCCGGTCTATCTGACCGCACTGGGGACCGTGCAGGCGCTCAACACGGTCACGATCAGCCCGCAGGTGGGCGGCCAGTTGCTCAGCCTGGACTTCACCGAGGGTCAGCCGGTGAAGAAGGGCCAGGTGCTGGCGCAGATCGACCCGCGCACGTATCAGGCCGCTTACGACCAGGCCGTGGCAAGACAGCGGCAGGATCAGGCCCAGCTCGCCACCGCCCGCAGCAATCTGGCCCGCAGCGGGGATCTGGCCGCCAAGGGCTACATCTCCAAGCAGGACCTGGACACGCTGCGCAACACGGCCGCCCAGTATGAGGCGGCGGTGGCGGCCGACGCCGCCAGCGTGCGCGATGCCAAGGTTCAGCTCAATTACACCAAGGTGATTTCGCCGATCGACGGCTTGGCCGGCATCCGCGGCGTGGACCCCGGCAATGTGGTGACTCCGGGGGCCTCGCTGGTCACGCTGACCCAGCTGCATCCGATCAATGTGGTCTTCAGCCTGCCGGAACAGAATCTGGACATGGTGCGCACGGCCGCCGCACAGAAAGACGCTGGCCTGCAGGTGACCGCATTGGATCGTACCGACTCGCACCCGATCGCCAGTGGCGGCGTGCTCAAGGTGATCGACAACCAGATCGACACCGGCACCGGCACGTTCCGCCTGAAGTCGGAGTTCACCAATGCCAAGAACGAGTTGTGGCCAGGCCAGTTCGTCAACGTGCAGTTGCTGGTGAATACCGTCGACGGCGGCCTGGTGATTCCGGCGCAGGCGGTGCAGCGCGGCCCCGATGGTGATTACGTCTATCAGGTGCAGGCCGACAGCACGGTCAAGATGCAGGCGGTGGTGGTTGCCGGCGAAGTGGGCGACAGCCACGTGATGATTGGCAGCGGCCTGAAGGCCGGCGATCGCGTAGTCACCGAAGGCCAGTTCCGACTGAAGCCGGGCAGCAAGATCAACGCGCTCAAGCCCGGTGAAGTGCCGGCCGCGCCCACGACGGCCGAGATGGACAAGGCCAAGAAGAACACTCGTGGCGGTGGTCGCCGCCACTGATGGAACGGCCGGTGCGCCGAACCGCACCGGTACCGCGGCCGCGGCGGCCGTGATCCGGCCATGACCGCGGCCGACCCTGCACTTACACGTTACGGATAGCCATGGGATTTTCCACCCTCTTCATTCGCCGCCCGATCGCCACCTCGCTGTTGATGGTGGCCGTGCTGCTGCTCGGCATCCTGGGCTATCGCCAGCTACCGGTCTCTGCCTTGCCGGAGATCGAGGCGCCCAGCCTGGTGGTGAGCACCCAGTATCCGGGCGCCAGCGCCAATACCATGGCGGCGCTGATCACCACGCCGCTGGAACGCAACCTGGGGCAGATCTCCGGCCTGACCATGATGAGCTCGGACTCCTCCGCCGGGCTGTCGACGATCATCCTGCAGTTCTCGATGGACCGCGACATCGATATCGCCGCGCAGGACGTGCAGGCGGCGATCAACCAGGCCAAGGGCACCTTGCCCGGCAACCTGCCGTACCCGCCGGTGTACAACCGGGTCAACCCCGCGGACGCGCCGATCCTCACCTTGAAGCTCACCTCCGACAGCCGCCAGCTGCGCGAGGTGAACGACCTGGCCGATTCGATCATCGCCCAGAAGCTGTCGCAGGTGCAGGGCGTGGGCCTGGTCTCGATTGCCGGCAACGTGCGCCCGGCCGTGCGTGTGCAGGTCAATCCGGCGCAGCTGTCCAACCTTGGTCTGACCATGGAGGACGTGCGCAGCGCACTGACCCAGGCCAACGTCAACGCACCCAAGGGCACGTTGAACGGCAAGACCCAGAGCTACTCGATCGGCACCAACGATCAGTTGAGCGATGCGTCCGAATACAAGAACACCATCATCAGTTACAAGAACAACTCGCCGGTGCGGTTGTCCGATGTGGCCAATGTGGTTGATGGCGTGGAGAACGACCAGCTCGCCGCGTGGGCGAATGGCCAGCCCGCCGTGCTGCTGGACGTGCGCCGCCAGCCGGGCGCCAACATCGTGCAGACGGTGGAGCAGATCCGCAACGTGCTGCCGGAACTGCGCAGCACGCTGCCGGCGGACGTGCACCTGGACGTGTTTGCCGACCGCACGGTGACCATTCGTGCGTCGGTGCACGATGTGCAGTTCACCCTGATTCTCACCGTGTTCCTGGTGATCGGCGTGATTTTCGTGTTCCTGCGCCGGATGTGGGCCACCATCATTCCGGCCACGGCAGTGCCGTTGTCGTTGATGGGCACGTTCGGCGTGATGGCGTTCACCGGCATGTCGCTGGACAACCTGTCGCTGATGGCGCTCACCGTGGCCACCGGCTTTGTGGTGGACGATGCGATCGTGATGGTCGAGAACATCGTGCGCTATATCGAGAAAGGCAAGGACGGCAAGGAAGCAGCCGAAATCGGTGCAAAGGAGATCGGTTTCACCGTACTGTCGTTGACCGTGTCGCTGGTGGCGGTGTTCCTGCCGCTGCTGTTGATGCCCGGCGTCACCGGACGGCTGTTCCACGAGTTCGCCTGGGTGCTGACCATCGCGGTAACCATTTCGCTGCTGGTGTCGCTGACGCTGACACCGATGATGTGCGCCTACCTGCTCAAGCCCGACCAGTTGCCCGAGGGTGATACCGACCGCGAGCGCCACGATGCCGCGGGCAAGCGCACGGTCTGGTCGCGATCGGTACACCTGTACGAGCGCACCCTGGACTGGGTGCTCGACCATCAGCGCGTGACCATGCTGGTGGCGGGTGTTGCCGTGCTGCTGACGGTGTATCTGTACATCGTGATTCCCAAGGGTCTGCTGCCCGAACAGGACACCGGCCTGATCACCGGGGTGGTGCAGGCCGACGACAACATCGCGTTCCCGCAGATGGAGGACCGCACCAAGGCGGTCGCCGAAGCCCTGCGCAAGGATCCGGCGGTGGCCGGCGTGGCCGCCTTCATCGGTGCCGGCACGATCAACCCCACGCTGAATCAGGGCCAGCTCAGCATCGTGCTGAAGGATCGCGGCGACCGGGACGGTCTGGATGAACTGCTGCCCCGGTTGCAGCACAGCGTGGCCGGTATCCCGGGCGTGGCGCTGTATCTGAAGCCGGTGCAGGACGTGACCCTGGACAGTCGCGTGGCCGCCACCGAATACCAGTACTCGCTGTCGGACGTGAATGCGACGGAGCTGGCCGGCTATGCGGCCCAGATGACCCAGGCGATGCGCCAGCGTCCCGAGCTGACCGATGTCGACAACAACCTGGTCAACAATGGCAACGCGCTCAAGCTGACCATCGACCGCGACAAGGCCAGCCGCATGGGCGTGCCGGTGCAGAGCATCGACGACACCTTGTACGACGCGTTCGGCCAGCGCCAGATTTCCACCATCTTCACCCAGCTCAACCAGTACCGCGTGGTGCTGGAAGTGGCGCCCGAATTCCGTACCACCGACGACTTGCTGACCAAGCTCACCGTGCGCGGCAACGGCAGCGGCGCCCTCACGGGCAGCAATGCGACCAGCTTCGGCCAGCTGAAATCGAGCAACTCGGCCACGCCGTCCGGCATCGGCAATGCCGGCAACGTGGGCTTCCAGATCGGCGGCGGCGGCACCATTCCGCTGTCGTCGCTGGTCACCGCCGAAGTCACCAGTGCGCCGCTGGTGGTCAGCCACCAGCAGCAACTGCCGGCGGTGACGCTGGCCTTCAACGTGGCCCAGGGGTACTCGCTGTCCGACGCGGTGAAGGCAATCCACGAGGTTGAGCAGCAGCTGAATTTCCCGCCCCAGGTGCGCGGTGAGTTCGTCGGCAAGGCGGCCGAGTTTGCCTCGTCGCTGGGCGACGAAGTGTTGCTCCTGCTGGCCGCGATCGTGGTGATCTACATCGTGCTGGGCGTGCTGTACGAGAGCTATATCCACCCGTTGACGATCATCTCCACGCTGCCGCCGGCCGGTGTGGGCGCCTTGCTGGCATTGATGATGTTCGGCATGAGCCTGTCGGTGGATGGCATCGTGGGCATCGTGTTGCTGATAGGCATCGTCAAGAAAAACGCGATCATGATGATCGACTTCGCGATCGAGGCGCGTCGCGCCGGGCTGAACGCACACGACGCGATCCGTCGCGCCTGCCTGCTGCGCTTCCGCCCGATCATGATGACCACGTTCGCGGCCATGCTGGGCGCGCTGCCATTGGCACTGGGTACCGGCATCGGTTCGGAGTTGCGCCGGCCGCTTGGCATCTCGATCGTGGGCGGCCTGCTGCTGTCGCAACTGGTCACCCTGTACACCACGCCGGTGATCTACCTGTACATGGAGCGCTTTTCCGACTGGCTGGCCGCGCGGCGCGAACAACGCGCCCTGACCCAGGCCCGCAGCGCGGCGTGACCAACGATTGCGTAGGGCGGGCAATGCCCGCCGCTCCTGTCGTATCACCCAAAAGCCGGCGGGCAATGCCCGCCCTACCGGCCGATCAACCTTTTCGATGTTCGGGCGTTGAGGATGGGATGAAGTATTCACGCGCCGTCTGTCATATGGTCGCCCATGCCCCGCCCACGTTGAATCCATGAACATTTCCGGCACCTTCATCCGCCGCCCGATTGGCACCTCGTTGTTGGCGATAGGCCTCTTCGTGGCTGGCGTGATCAGCTACTTCCTGTTGGGCGTGGCGGCGCTGCCGAGCATGCAGTTTCCGGCGATCTTCGTGCAGGCCAGCCAGGCTGGCGCGGATGCCCAGACGATGGCCTCGACGGTGGCGGCACCGCTGGAGCGGCATCTGGGCCAGGTGCCGGGCATCGAGATGATGCGCTCGTCCAGTTCCGAAGGCCGCACCTTCGTGTTCATGATGTTCCGCAGTGGCACCAACCTGGATGGGGCGGCGCGCGACGTGCAGGCGGCGATCAACTCGGCCGCGCCGGATTTGCCCACCGGCCTCAACGGCGCCCCCAGCTACCAGAAGGCGAATCCGAACGACGATCCGATCATCGCGCTGGCATTGAACTCGGATACGCAGTCGGCAGCGGACCTGTACAACCTGTCCGACACCTTGCTGGCGCAGCGGCTGCGCCAGTTGCCGGGGGTGTCGTCGGTGGAGATTGCCGGCGCGGCCACGCCGGCCATCCGGGTCGACGTGAACCTGCGCGCGCTCAATGCGATGGGCCTGTCGCCCGATCAGCTGCGCAACGCATTGCGGGCAGCCAATGTGACCTCGCCGGAGGGCTTCCTGTCCAACGGCAAGACCACCATGTCGATCAGCGCGACCACCCAGCTGCACAACGCGGACGAGTTCGCCCAGCTGGTGATTGCCAACCGCAACGGCACGCCCGTGCGATTGGCGGATGTGGCCAACGTCTACGCGGGGCAACAGGACGCGTATCAGGCGGCCTGGTTCCACGGCAAGCCCGCCGTGTTGATGTACGTCTACAAGAAGGCCGACGCCAACATCATTGCCACCGTCGACCTGGTCAAGAGCCAGTTGCCCACGCTGCGCGAGTATCTGCCGCCGGCCACGCAACTGACCCCGTTCTTCGATGGCACGCCCACCATCCGCGCGTCGCTGCACGAAGTCCAGGTCACCCTGCTGATTTCGTTGGCGATGGTGATCCTGACCATGGCCCTGTTCCTGCGCCGGCTCGCCCCGACCCTGATCGCCGCGGTGGCGGTGCCGCTGTCATTGGCCGGTGCCTTCGTGGTGATGTACATCCTCGACTACACCCTCAACAACCTGACCCTGCTGGCGCTGGTGATCG
This sequence comes from Rhodanobacter sp., assembly GCA_036563155.1. Classification (GTDB taxonomy): domain Bacteria; phylum Pseudomonadota; class Gammaproteobacteria; order Xanthomonadales; family Rhodanobacteraceae; genus Rhodanobacter. The sequence continues at coordinate 14,461 of DATCMT010000020.1, read as the reverse complement.
CGATCGGCTTCGTGGTGGACGATGCGATCGTGGTGATCGAGAACATCATCCGGCACATCGACCAGGGCATGTCGCGCATGCAGGCGACGCTGGCGGGGGCGCGCGAGATCGGCTTCACCATTGTCTCGATCACCGCCTCGCTGATCGCGGTATTCATCCCGTTGCTGTTCGCCGGTGGCGTCACCGGCATGTTCATGCACGAGTTCGCGATGACTTTGGTGGCCGCGATCGCCGTTTCCGCGCTGGTGTCGCTGACGCTGACACCCGCTTTGTGCGGTCGCTTCCTCAACGGTCATGGTGCTCGGGCCACGGCGCAGCCCTCGAAGCTGGCGCGAGCGCTGGATCGCTTTCACGCCGGCATGCTGCGCGTATACACCCGCGCGCTGAATTTCTCGCTGCGCCACGCACTGATGTTCGCGCTGATGCCGCTGGTGCTGATCGGGGTGACGTTCTACCTGTTCAGCGTGGTCAAGACCGGCCTGTTTCCGGCCCAGGACACCGGCCTGATCTGGGGCCGCGCCAGTTCCAGCGCCACCGTGTCGTTTGCCGAAAGCAAACAGCGGCTTGAGCGGCTGACCGCGATGCTGATGGCCGACCCGGACGTGGCCACGGTCGGCTCGCGGCTGGGCAGCAGTCGGCAGGGCACCAGTGGCTCGTTCAACATCGATCTGAAGACCCGCGCCGATGGCCGCAAGGACGACACCTTCACCGTGCTGGCCCGGCTGAGCGCCAAGGCGGCAAATTACCCCGACCTCGACCTGCGCCTGCGTCCCGTGCAGGACCTGCCCAGCGGGGGTGGCGGCGGGACCAGTCAGGGCGCGCAGTACCAGGTGTCGTTGCAGGGCAATGACCTCACCTCGCTGCAGGAGTGGTTGCCGCGACTGCAAGCCGAGCTGAAAAAGAATCCCAAACTGCGCGACGTCGGCACGGATGTGGACGAGGCCGGCTTGCGCCAGAACATCGTGATCGACCGGGACAAGGCGGCCCGACTTGGCGTGACGATTGGCGCCATCGACGGTGCGTTGTACGACGCGTTCGGACAGCGCCAGGTATCGACCATCTACTCGGACATCAACCAGTACCAGGTGGTGGTCAATGCGATGCCGGAACAGACCGCCACGCCGGAAGCGCTCAATCGCATCTACGTGCGTTCCAACAGCGGCCAGATGATTCCGATCACCGCGTTCGCGCGGCAGGAGCCGGGGCTGTCGCCGTCGCAGGTGGTGCACATGAACCAGTACACCACGATGGACCTGAGCTTCAATCTCGCTCCCGGCGTGAGCATGGGCGAGGCGATGGGGATCATCCAGGGCACCGTGCAGAACATGCGCATGCCCGGCGACATCAAGGTGCAGATGGGCGGCAATTTCCGCCGCTTCCAGCAATCGCAAAGCGGCATGGGCTGGCTGATCCTGGCCGCCGTGCTGACCGTCTACATCGTGCTGGGCATGTTGTACGAGAGCCTCATTCATCCGGTGACGATCCTGTCCACCCTGCCGGCTGCCGGCGCCGGCGCGCTGCTGGCGTTGTGGCTGACCGGCACCGAGCTGTCGGTGGTGGCGCAGATTGCGCTGGTGCTGTTGATAGGTATCGTCAAGAAGAACGCGATCATGATGATCGACTTCGCCCTGGTCGCCCAGCGCGAACATGGCAAGAGTCCGCTCGAAGCGGCTCGCGAAGCGTGCACGGTGCGCTTCCGCCCGATCATGATGACCACGATGGTGGCGATCCTCGCCGCGTTGCCGATCGCCATCGGCCTGGGCGAGGGCAGCGAACTGCGTCGGCCGCTCGGCATCGCGCTGATCGGCGGCCTGCTGATTTCGCAAAGCCTGACTCTGCTCAGCACCCCGGCGCTGTACGTGATCTTCTCCTGCCTGGGCGATCGGCGCAAAGCCTGGAGCGCGCGACGGCTCGAGCGCAAGCGGGCCAGACGGCAGTTGGCCGGCGCCTGATGGACCCGCGCGGGGCATCCTGACGTGTCAACGTAGAGATGTCGCCTTGGCCTGACGGGGCTTGCTCCGGCGAGGCTTGCTCCAGTGACGCCGCAGCGGATCGCTGTCCTTTTTCCCACGATGTGGCTGGGGAAAGCGATCCCAGATCATAGGCAAAACGCTACTGAAAGCGGGGGCGTCGAGATGAGACGTGATATGCCAATGCCCTTCCGCTTCCTCTAATCAGGCACCTGCAGAAGCTCGACGACGTCCACTCCCAAAGCCTGAGCTAGTCGATCGAGGCCGTCGATGGAGATGTTGGTAACGCAACGTTCGAGTTGCGAGACATATGTGCGGTGGAACTGTGCCACCTCAGCCAGTCGCTCCTGACTCAGTCCTTGGGCCGTGCGTAGGCGGCGAATGTTCACTGCAGCGCGGGCGCGTGCTTTTGGCAGGGTTCGTGGCGAGGACTTCGGAGGCATTGGAATCCGTCACGGCCTGGTTACACTCTGCGCGGCGCACAGGCGTGCCTATGGAGAAACGACGTCATACCTACTTGGTAGCTTTCGATCAGCGCTTGGTCTTGCTTCGTCCTTTGAAATTGGCGATCAACTGCGCAAGTTCGTCATCTTCGGCATAAAAGTAGGCTACTGGTAGCTTGAGGATTGCTGCGAGGCGCTGCAGGGTCTGCAAGTCGGGCTGGTGCACACCGGTTTCATAGCGGTTGACCCGCGTGCTGGCGACGAATTCGTCCAATCCAGCTTCGATACCTAGGGCGCGCTGTGAAATGCCGTAGGCTTCGCGTGCTTCGCGCAGCCTACGGCTGTACACAGGGAGTGGTCCCTTCTCAACCACGGTCGCATGCGTCTTGAACTTCCATGTGTGGAAGCTTCCAGATACGCGCGCATATGCGATACTACGTTAAACGTAATAAGCGTTTGGCGAGCCGAGAAGCCCAGGCGCGCGTGTGGACAAGTGGACATGATGGCAGCCGATCGCACGGCGGCCGCACTTCTCAAGCACGTCGTTTATGCAGGGGTCGAGAGCCAGGAGGATGGCGAGGGTCCGTTCCTATCTGGGGACCTACTTTCCCTTCATCTTTCTCTCGATCGCCTCTTTCAGCTTGACCGGCTTATCGCTGCGCGAAGCTTCCGCGAGCAGTCGCGCTTCCTCGTCATCCTCGATGTAGAAGTATTTCAAAGGCAGTGCCAAAGCCTTGGCGAACAATTTCTGCAGACCAACTTTCACTTCGTGTTTGCCTGTCTCGTAGCGGCTGACGCGGCTGCTCGCGACTGACCGATCAAGTCTCGCCGCTAGCCCCAGCTTCTCCTGAGAGAAGCCGTAGCTTTTTCGTGCCTCGCGTAGGCGACGGCCGTAGATGGTTGCCGGGCACTTCTCGGTCATAAGCGCATATCAGTCTCGATACGCAGCAGCTTCCCGGCGGGCGCTTGACATTGATACTACGTAAAACGTAGTGTTAACGAAGCTACGTGTATCGTAGCTATGGGGCCTTTTGCTGGTGATCCGGCGCAAGTGCAATCCAGCCGGAGCCAGTGAGGGGTGAAGACAGAGACATGGCGGCTTAACTGGCGGCAGGTTTGTACGCGCTGAGAAGTGCAATCCGAGCCTGTGATCAAGCAGCGACCGGCAAGGCGTCAATCAGGGGAAAGCAAAGGACGCAGCATGAAGACAAGCACGCTACGCAACGCCATTTCCATCGCCTTGCTCGTGGCCGTCACCGGCACCGGCAAGTGGGCCATGGCCCAGGACACCACGACAGACAAAGTCACGCAGGGCAGGGCGTCGGTGACCAAGGCACCGGCCAGGGCGCAACCGAAAAAATCGACCGACAAGTCCGCAACACCAACGGCAACCGACCTGCAGACCGTGACTGTCACCGGCACACGCATCCGCGGCGGCAGCACGCCATCGCCCGTGATCACCATCGGCAGCGAGCAGATCCAGCAGGAAGGTTTCACGGATCTCGGCGAGGTCATCCGCAGCGTGCCGCAGAACTTCTCGGGTGGGCAAAATCCCGGGGTTAGTAGTGGAGGCTTCTCCGGGGCAGGTCTGGCGAATCAGAACGTTACGGGCGGCTCATCCTTGAACCTGCGCGGACTGGGGCCGGATGCCACGCTCACGCTGCTAAACGGTCACCGCATGGCCTACAGCGGCTTCACGCAGGCGGTCGATATTAGCGCCATCCCGGTCGAAGCTGTGGAGCGAATCGAGATCGTTGCTGACGGCGCGTCCGCCATCTATGGTTCCGATGCGGTCGGCGGTGTGGGCAACGTAATCCTCAAGCGCGACTTCGACGGCGTGACTGCGAGTACACGCTATGGCCGCGCCACCGCCGGAGGGCTTGCTACCCGTGAGTATGGCCTTACTGCAGGCAGTTACTGGGGCAGTGGCGGGCTGATCGCCACCTACCGGAATGCATCTGTCGATCCGATTTACGCGGCCGAACGTGACTACACCGATCATCTGGGGCCGCCCACGACCATCTATCCGGGCAGTGACTTGCGCAGTGGTCTGCTGAGTGCCTACCAGGCGGTTGGTGATGCCATTGAACTGCGGCTGGATGCGCTCAGTAGCAGGCGCGATCAGCGCTACTACTACGACTACCTGGGCGTGAACCGCCTTGCGCCGGAGACCACGACCTCACTCGTGTCACCCAGCGTCGAATTCACGTTGCCGCGAGATTGGACGCTTTCGCTCGGCGGGACCTGGGCCAAGGATGAGCATGACGAACGTCAGGTGAGGGAAAGCCCCACGACGGGCGTGTCCACAATCTTGGTTAATGACTGCTACTGCAACGAGAGCCGGACGTATGAATTAAGCGTTGAAGGCCCGTTGTTCGAGCTTTCCAGCGGTGACGTGCGTCTTGCGGCCGGAACTGGCTACAGGAAGAACACCTTCTGGCAGTACAGCTACACGAAAGGCGCCCGAACTACACAAGGCGCGGAGAGTGCGAGATCCGCCTATGCCGAGATTGACGTGCCCATGATTGGTGCCAGTCAAAGTGTGTCCGGTGTGAAGCAGCTGTCCCTCACGGCCGCCCTTCGCAGGGAGGATTACAACGGCCTTGGTGGCGTCACCACGCCAAAGGTCGGGTTGATCTACAGCCCGAACGACGACTTCACGGCCACGGCGTCGTGGGGCCGCTCTTTCAAGGCACCGACATTACTCCAGGTGAACCAGGGTCAGGTTGCGCAGCTCGGCTTTCCGCGCAGTTTCGGTGGCACGGGTTATCCCGCTGGAGCAATGGTGTTGCGTGTGGGGGGTGGCAATCCCAACCTGAAGCCGGAGCGAGCACGGACCTGGACGGCGTCACTGGCGTACCACCCCGAAGCGTTGCCTGGCCTGGAGTTGGGATTGACGGGATTTGATATCGACTACACCGACCGCGTGGTGCAGCCGATAACGAATTACTCGCAAGTGTTAGGCAACCCCGTTTTCGCGCAAGTTGTCGACTATCAACCGTCGGCCGCCGAACTGGAGAGGATCGCCTCAACCGCCAGATTCTTCAACTTCACGGGCGTTCCCTACGATCCCGACAACGTAGCCGCCATCATCTACGGGAATTACGTCAATGTCGCCCGGCAGAAGCTAAAAGGCGTCGATCTTACCGGGTCGTACCGCGTCAATCTCGGCGTCGGTCGGCTCACCTTGCGGGGTTCGTCGTCCTGGATTGACAGCGCGCAGCAGAACACCGCGGCGCAGGAGCCATTCGGCCTGTCGGGCACGCTGTTCAATCCGGCGAAATTCAGAGGCCGGGCCGGAGTGGTCTGGGAGCAGGGGAGCTTCACCACTTCGGCCTTCGCCAACTACACCGGCGGTGTGACCAATAGGGCAGACGGGAAAAAGACTGCCTCGTTCACGACATTCGATGCAGTGCTGCGCTATGTCAGTGACCAGCCTGCCGGCGTCTTCTCGGGCGTTGGAATTGCGTTGTCGGTAGAGAACCTGCTTGACCGGGCGCCTCCGCTGTATACCCCGGGCGCATACGCGGATTACACCGCTCCCTACGACTCGACCAACTATTCGGCCATTGGTCGCTTCATCAGCATTTCCATCTCCAAGCATTTCTGAGGCAGACATGAAGACTTTTGATCTGCTGGATCAATGCCGGGCCTCGTGTGCAGGATGGAGCCCACGCCGAGCATGCGGGACGTGGATTTTGATGCTGCCCGCAATTGCGCTTACCGCGACGGTCGCCTTCTCCAATCTATCTCATGCCGGAACGATCTCACCGCGGCGCCTCCTGGAGGTGGCGGACTTCGGCCCACCCGTGGTTTCGCCAGATGGAACACGGGTCGCATTCCGCATCGAACAGGCCTCCATCGAGCGCAATACCTACGACAGCGTCTGGTACGTGCAGGACATGGACGGCGAGACCGCTCCACGCCGCGTGGCGGATGGCGGCGTTCCGTTGCGCGACGCCGCGGGGGTCTCCCTTCCGGCAACGGCCACCTGGGCGCCGGATGGGCGCTGGATCTACTACCGCGCCCTGATGGATGGAAAGATCGATGTCTGGCGCGCGGCTGCAGATGGATCTGGCGCCGAGCCGATGACGCTCGACGCGGCGGATGTTCGTGGTTTCTCGCTGAGCAAAGATGGACAGCGCCTCATTTATAGCGAGTTCTCGCTGAGCGAGGATGGACGGCGGCTGATCTATAGTGTGGGTGCCACGCGCGAACAGGTCATCGATGCCGAGCAGGCCGAATATGACCGCGGGATACGCATCGACAAAGATGTGCCCATTGGCCAAGGCCTGTTCCGATCTATCAATATTGAGGGGCGTCGGGAAACCCAGCGCTACGCAGGCATGTGGTTCGGTCGCGCCCCACTCTTGGCGAACGTCCCGGATCATTGGAAGTCCATCGAGCTCGCAAGTCGGAGGCGCAAGGCTCTTCCGGCCTCCTATCAACCTTCGCGTCCGCTGACGGCTTCCGATCTCGCTTCCGGGCTGCCCCGACCATGGAAACTGGCGGTCGAACCGAAAAGTGGCCGCATCGCATTGCTGACGCGCGTGGGGCATGTCGATGGCTTCCGTGAAGGTCCCGGTGTTCAATTGAGCATGCTTCCAGGCCGGGCGAGCAACCAGCCCCTCCTTTGCACGTCCGACTTGTGCACTCATAAGGCGATCAGTGGAATTCAGTGGCGTCCAGATAGCGATGAGGTGTTGTTCACCGTGACCGAGCCACAGGACGGACTCGCGCAGTCGATCTTTCGATGGAATGTGCGCAGCGGTGACGTGCACTTGGTGGTGCACGCTCGCGGCTTGGTCAGCGGCGGACGTGATCGCTTCAGTGCATGCGGGACCTCGGCGGCGGCCATGGCATGTGTCGCCGCGGAGGCGGATCGGCCACCACGGCTGGAACGGATTGACTTGGCGACCGGTCACCGCCGGGTATTGTTCGATCCGAATGCGACACTGGCGGCGGATATGGCCGCGACTGCGCGGGCGCGCCTGCTCCGTTGGACAGATGCAGGTGGCCAGGTCTTTACAGGACAGTTTTTTCAGGCGCACACGGCGAACGACCATCCACCACCCCTGTTCCTGACCTACTACAGCTGCTCCGGTTTCCTGAGGGGCGGGGTGGGTGATGAGTGGCCGCTGGCAACATTGGCCGAGCAGGGTATTTCTTCCCTGTGCATCAACCACCCACCAGGCTACCTTCTCGATGCCGTGAAGCGCTATGGCCAAGGCCTTTTGGCCGTCCGCAGTGCCATTCAAATGCTGGCTTCGGAGCGAAAGATTGACCCTGCCAGGGTTGGCATGGGCGGGCTCAGTTTTGGGAGCGAAGTGACGATGTGGACGGTTACCCACTCCAATGTTCTTGCTGCCGCGTCGATCACATCTACATCGATCGAGCCCAACTACTATCTGTTTAACACGCTGCGAGGAAATGCTTTTTTCGCCGAATTGCGAAAGTCCTGGGGACTGGGAGCGCCGGACGAAACGCCTGATCGGTGGCGGGAAATCTCCCCTGTGTATCAGATCGACAGGGTCAAGGCGCCGATTCTGTTTCAGATGCCCGAACAGGAGTATTTATATTCCTTGGGCGTCACGTTGCCCCTGGTTCGCGACAGCAGAGCCGATCTCTACGTCTTTCCTAACGAAACGCACCAAAAATTCCAGCCCAAGCACAAGCTGGCGGCCTTTGAACGGAATCTCGATTGGTTTCGCTTCTGGCTGCAGGACTACGAAGATGCAATTCCGGCCAAGGCGGGGCAGTACACGCACTGGCGTCGAATGCGCGCAGCTTTGAAAAAGCATAAGGAGGGCGCACCGCGCAACGGCATCTAGCCTTGGTGGCGAATCCAGTTCTCGATCATGCACAGATCGAATGTGCGCATGAAAGACGTATCGCGTGGCGGCAACGCAGTCCCGAAAAAGGCCGTCAGCGCCTTGGCGTCCAGTAGCCCCCGCGCCTGCAGGTGCCCAGTCAAGAGGTATTCGCGTAATTGTGGCTTGCTGCGTTCGTAGATCGCGCCGAAATAGTTCATGAAGGTGCCTTTGCTTCGACGCTCGAGCACGCCTCGGGGCAGTCGGTCCGCGAATGCTGCCCGGGCGATGGCGCGGTTCTCACCGCCGGTGATCCACATCCAGGAAGGTGCCTTTAGACAGGCTTCCATGACGGGTTGTGACAATAGAGGAAGCCGCAGCCAGTGAGTGGATCCTCGTGGGGCGCCGTCGCGGAACACCTGGGTCCCCGCCAGATCGGCGATTCGCTCTTGATCGCCCGGCAGCGTCCCGGCCGGTGCTGCGAACCAGGGGTGGCGGTCGAGGTCTGGAATGCCGATGGACGGATTGAGAAACGAGTTGTTTGCTTTGAAGGGTGCTTTGGCGCCGCGCAGCAGCTTTTTGAGGGTCAATCGCCCTGCTTTCCAGTATGTGCACTGATGCAATGTTGATAGATCCCGGACGGCCGTCAAACCGGCCGACAACCCAGTTTCTCGGTAAGAATCCGCGGCGGGCGCTGCGCCCGCCGCGTAGCAAAAGACGGTATCCCCACCTCCGCCCGAAAAGAAACTGGTGGCGCCCTGAGACTTTGCCGCTCCTGCCAGGGCCTCCTGGAACACATACTGCAGGACGGACATGCGAGGCCGCGTGGTTTGCACGTGTGGCGCGAAGTCGAAATTGGCATTCACAAAGGTGAGCTGCTCCGTATGCAGTTCAATTCCGAGAGCACGGGCTATCTGGCGCGCATACTGTCGTTCGTCGGCGCCGGGCACAGGTGTCACCAAGTTGCAGCATGTTGTCTTGGCTGCGGTTCCCTGTAAGCACATGGCGACAATCGAAGAATCCAGGCCACCGGATAGCTCCACGAGGACGGTTTTGTCGGTCTCTGCCAATGCCTTGATGACAGTGTCTACGGTCGTACGGACCTCACACGCTGCGTCGCGAAAATCGTGGTGCCGATGTGGGCTGGTCACGAATACCCAAGGCGACCACGCCTCTCTGACCTTCGCGGAAGTACCGCTCAGTCGCAGCGAGCAACCAGGCAGCAATTCATGGACGCCAGCCATCCCTGTGCGCGTCGTATTAACGTGCGGGTAGACCAGCGATTGCGCAATGAAATCCCAATCGATCTGCCAATCGTGGAGTCCCAACCCTGTCGCCAGTGAGATATCCGACGTCACGAAACTGGCGTTTTCTTGATAAGAGTAGACGCAAGGCACGCCACCCGAAGGCTCACGCAGAATGTCGAGCCCTGAGGAGTGGCATACGGTAGGCTGGAAAAGCACATACTCGCCCCAGTAATTCGCCAGCATGTATTCGGCAAAACACTCGGCACTTGTCTGTGCCGGCAGATGTTCTGGCTTGATTGGTTGGCCGTCCTTCGAGAAGAGATGGCCAATTACCACCCCTCCCGGGACGGCCAAAGTTGGAGTCTCACTCGAAACAAAAAGAGCGACCGGACCGGCAATCGGAACACTCTGCATGTTGAGGGAGCGCAAAAAGGCGACCTGGCCGTCAGACACCTGCGGCGTCGTTCCAGAAGAGCCGGCTTCTACCAGAGCAATATAGTGGTAGCCCATCAGACTTTCCGAATCTGCGTATGCGCGGCGACGTTGCCCACTGTGTCGTTCAATAGCCACTCCCCGGCCTGTACCCAGCAGTGTGCGGCGAATGGGTTGAGCGCGACACCGAAGACGATGTCTGCAGGCAGCCGCCGACGGGCAAGAAACTTCACCATCGAAATAGAGTCCAGAAGGCAGGAAGTGTCGATGGGGACGCAGCGGCGCGCGTGCCTGAATGCACCCGCACTTTCAATCAGGCGTTCTGCCTGTGGTCTGTTTGGTGGGAACAGGATGTGCGACGTCATGCGTTGTCGATACGCGACCGCGCTGGCGATGGTGCGATTGAGACGTCGCGTTCTTAATTGAAATTGCGTCGAGCAGACAGTGGCAAAGACCTCCAGCAGGGTCACGGCATCGAACACAGGCGCATCGGACTGGTGCTCAATCGCGCTAAGGGAGGGAGCTGCGTTCAGTGTTGCAGACGGTGTGGGGGCCGCGTCGAGGGCCTTGACTAGAATGTTCTGCCGCACCAGCTCGCTCACATCCACTACCGGTTGCCCATTACTGGATAGGAAGGAGAGAAACATGTCTTCCAGGCGGCTGGACAGGCGGAAATACCGGTCTTCCTCTAGATCCAGGAAAATCAGGGACCCATCCACTTGGCAGTGGGATACACCCTCGCGCATTCGGTAAGGCATGGTGGCTTCTCCTCGCGGATCGAAGGCGCGCCCTTCGGCGCGCCTTCGTTGCTCACTCTTCCGAAATCCCTGCGCCGATGGTCAGGCCCATTGCCTCGCCGGGTTCGAAAACACCTCCCTTCGTGTCGACGCTGGCCACGCCAAGCTCGATAACCTCTTCCGGTGTGTCGTTGAGGATGTTCTCGTTCGTGTTCATCTCAACCTCCTTCGCTCACGTCATGGCTATCCCATGACGCGCGCAGCGTAGGGGTCGAAAAGGTTGATTTTCAATTGATTATTGCGGTGTCATCCGGTAATTATTCCGGAAGCGTGATCGCCGCACCGAAATGCCGGAGTCAGCGTCGACGATCCTTCGACTGACGCGCGCCAGAAAACGTTTGATCGACTGGCCTCGCCCTCAGTTCCCTGCAAGTGCTGGGCGCTCTTCAACGGCGACGCTCAAAAATCCGTGCCTTTCTCGCAGCACCCCGGGACGCCGGAGCCAAGCGTCGCTTCGCAATTTCGGGATGACCGAAAAACCAGAAGCTTCCTAGCGGATGTAATCACTGCCGTCACTGAGCAAAGCTACAATGCGCGGGACGAGCTGTTTCCGGCGGTCGTGATAATCGCGAAGTGCCAACCTCAGGGCCTTGATATCGTGCCTCTCCCAATGCTGATTCAGTTCTGAAAGTTCTTCAAAGCGGTTTTCCAGCAGTTCTTGCGCGGCCCGGCGTATCGGCGCCAGCCGATCGTTGGCTTGCTTCACCGCATGGTACAGCGCCCCGTGAGCTGACGTTCGGGCGATCACGTCGAACAGTTGCCACGTCAGTTTGACCAGATCGTCATCAGCGGTGGCAAGTTCCAGCTGTTCAATCTTCCGGGCTGCCGGTGCGGTGCCGATATCGCATGCCATCAGCAACAGGCGCTCCATCCAGTCATAGAGGTCGCGCATGGCGACTTCGGTGAGCAACGGGACGTGCAATCCGTCACGGGCATGGTCGACGATCAGGGATTCGCCGACCAGGCGATAAAGGGCGAATCGAACTGGCGTGGGGCTGGTGTTGAACTCCGCGGCGAGCCTGGCCGGATCGAGCCGCTGCCCGGGTGCGTAGCGCCCTGACCGCAGGGCGCGCCTGACCTGCCTGTACACAAGTGTGCTTTTGGAGTGAATAGCATCCATAGCTGGACTCCATGTCTGCGAATGGTTGCCTTCGACGCCGGATGGATGAGGGATCGTGCGTAAGGCAACAAGGTTCAGGCTTTCGACCGGTGCAAGGTGCTCGAGGTTGGGCAGCGCGTCTTATTCTGCGGCCTGTCCATCGCATGCAGGGACTGGCGATGGCATCTCCCGACTGGAATTCGAACTGGGCGTCGATGAGTGCCTTAGCTGAGATATCGACAGTCGTGTCTGGCGTCGATACACAGAATCGTGTCAGTGGCATTTTCTGAATTCTGTGCGCGAGGTCAAATTCTCAATTCAACTCAACGCGACCCGGCGCCGAGCGCAGGGCGGCGCCAGCCTGATGATGGTGCAGATATGGGCGGCGCCGACATTGACTGCCTTAGCCATTTTGTCCAAGTCCGCCACTCCGTTGCGGTAGTGGGCGCGGATTTCTTGACTGCCACAGGCAAGCTGCTTTTGCCCTTGATGCTAAATGCCATCCGGCATGCGGGCCCCAACAGGAGATCAGACGAGCCGTGCCGCTCGCCAAGCCCGGGTATCTCCAACTTGACCCCTTCCTCGGCAAGGTGGCCGACGGGCTGCTTGACCTACACCTTCAATGAGGCCGCAACGAACTGCTGCGGGACACTTCATGCGTATTCCTCGGCCTCGATTCGAGTGATAAAGCTTCAATGAGGCCGCAGCGAACTGCTGCGGAACACCCGACTGGGTCGAGGCGAAGATCGGCTTGCGCGATGCTTCAATGAGGCCGCAGCGAACTGCTGCGGAACACCCGCCGCCCTTGATGTGCTCGGCATCGGATTTCACGCTTCAATGAGGCCGCAGCGAACTGCTGCGGAACACGTAAAACTGCAATCACTCCAGATCAGGTACGCCAGGCTTCAATGAGGCCGCAGCGAACCGCTGCGGAACACCAGCAGCATGCCGAAGCGCTTGCCGTCCGGCTCCATGCTTCAATGAGGCCGCAGCGAACCGCTGCGGAACACCGGCGTGCTGGTGCCCGAAATCGCCGGCACCCTGCGCTTCAATGAGGCCGCAGCGAACCGCTGCGGAACACAGCGCCCGAATCTCTCCTGCGCGCGCGTAGTGGTCGCAGCTTCAATGAGGCCGCAGCGATCCGCTGTGGAACACATCCATCACCCGGACGAGCAGCCGACCGACTACACGCATGCTTCAATGAGGCCGCAGCGAACCGCTGCGGAACACCTCAAGCATCTGTGCGCGGATCAGCCGCATGCACTCGCTTCAATGAGGCCGCAGCGAACCGCTGCGGAACACCGGCGCCCACGTTGCGCTGATTGATGACCCGATCAAGCTTCAATGAGGCCGCAGCGAACCGCTGCGGAACACACGGGGTGGACGGTTCGGGTTACGCGCATCACGGCGCTTCAATGAGGCCGCAGCGAACCGCTGCGGAACACTCACAACTGTGAGCATAGTGGAACCGTGGCCATTGTGGCTTCAATGAGGCCGCAGCGAACCGCTGCGGAACACGAAGGCATGATATGACTACATCGATCACCACGATTCCGCTTCAATGAGGCCGCAGCGAACCGCTGCGGAACACGGGTGGGAGGTGTGGCACACGCTGGTGAGCAGGCGGCTTCAATGAGGCCGCAGCGAACTGCTGCGGAACACCGGCCAGTTCGGCGGGTGTGGCAATGCGGCTTGGCTGCTTCAATGAGGCCGCAGCGAACTGCTGCGGAACACCTGTTCTTGCCGTTGACGAGCGCGCCGTTCGCATCGCTTCAATGAGGCCGCAGCGAACTGCTGCGGAACACGATTGCATCGCCACGGGCGGGTGCAAAACTTCCGCAGGCTTCAATGAGGCCGCAGCGAACTGCTGCGGAACACGCAGTACGGACTGTCGTTCATCAACACATCAACTTGGCTTCAATGAGGCCGCAGCGAACTGCTGCGGAACACCCGATCGACCCATCCGACCCCTCCCCGCTGAAGATGCTGCTTCAATGAGGCCGCAGCGAACTGCTGCGGAACACAGTCGGTATCCGACTGGGAGAACGGGCGTCAATACCCGCTTCAATGAGGCCGCAGCGAACTGCTGCGGAACACCGTGACGCCGGAAGCGCTCCGCGACACCTACGCCGAGCTTCAATGAGGCCGCAGCGAACTGCTGCGGAACACATGACGGAAAGGTGATTGGCGGCTACGTCGAGGACTGGCTTCAATGAGGCCGCAGCGAACTGCTGCGGAACACGCAACACATCGCGCACCAGGGCGCGATCGTCGGCACTGCTTCAATGAGGCCGCAGCGAACTGCTGCGGAACACGTGCGAGGCCGCCGAGCAGGCCGCCGCGCAAGCACGCTTCAATGAGGCCGCAGCGAACTGCTGCGGAACACCTCGTAGTCGAGCACGCGATCATTCTTGCGGGCACCGCTTCAATGAGGCCGCAGCGAACTGCTGCGGAACACAATCGTACGCGCGCGGCGTGCGCCGCAGGCTGGAACTGCTTCAATGAGGCCGCAGCGAACTGCTGCGGAACACCCGCTGGTGGTGCAGAACCTGATCGTCAAGGCCATGCTTCAATGAGGCCGCAGCGAACTGCTGCGGAACACACTTCCGGCAGTTCGTCCCATGCGTCGTAGCAGATGCTTCAATGAGGCCGCAGCGAACTGC
>DATCMT010000019.1:0-13498 GCA_036563155.1 Rhodanobacter sp. | reverse complement strand
GAACACCAAGAGCCGGCGGGCAATGCCCGCCCTACATGGCCGCGCCGCGACCAAAGCGAAAATCGGCGATCATCGTTTCACGATTCAGCAACGAAGCCTCACACTGTGCACTTCGCGATGTCCCACGGAGGGCCTCACCCTGATTGCACGACTGCGCTGGCGCGCCAAACGCATCGGCTATTTGCTGCAGAGGCTGCGCGGCAGCGCCGCGTTGCGTGGCTGGCCCGACACCCTGGGACGGGTCGCGCAGGAGTTCCGCGCGCGCCCGGCGACGGATGCCACGCTCGATCTGCTGCCGCTGGACGCGCCGTTCGCGCCCTTCGCCCTGCCTGTCGCCGATAAGCCACGCGTCTCGATCATCATCCCGGTCTACGGCCAGCTGGCCTGGACCCTGGCCTGCCTGCGCTCGATCGCCCTGCACGGTGCGGCCGCTTCCTTCGAAGTCATCGTGGTCGACGACAATTCGCCCGACGACACCGTCGCCACGCTGGCACGGATGGAAGGTCTGCAACTGCTGCGCAATACCGACAACCTCGGCTTCATCGGCAGTTGCAATGCCGGTGCCGCGAAGGCGCGCGGCGAATTCCTGGTGTTCCTCAACAACGACACCCAGGTCACATCGGGTTGGCTGGACGCGATGCTGCGCTGCTTCGCGGAACGGGCCGACTGCGGCATCGCGGGCAGCCGCCTGGTCTATCCGGACGGCCGGCTGCAGGAGGCCGGCGGCCTCGTGTTTGCCGACGGCAGTTGCTGGAATACCGGGCGCTTCGAGTCGCGCGATGCACCGGCGTTCCGCTGGCGCCGCCAGGTCGACTATGTCTCCGGGGCCTCGCTGCTGATCCGGCGCGAACTGTTCCAGCAAGTCGGCGGATTCGACGCGCGCTATGCACCGGGCTACTACGAAGATGTCGATCTGGCATTCGCGGTGCGCCGGCTGGGTCTGCGCGTGTACTACGAGCCGGCCAGCACAGTGATCCATTGCGAGGGCATCAGCGCCGGCACCGATCTGGACCGCGGCATGAAGCGCCACCAGCTGTCCAACCAGGCGAAGTTTGTCGACAAATGGGCGACCGAACTCACCGCCCAGCCCCCTGCCGGCACGCCGCTGCAACGCGCAATCCGCTGGCGCCATCGCGGCCGGGTGCTGGTGGTGGACGCCATGACACCGGAGCCCGCACGCGACTCCGGGTCCGTGCGCCTGTGCGCCATTCTGCGCCTGCTCAACGAGCAGGGCTGGAGCACGGCCTTCCTGCCCGACGACGGCCGCGCCAGCCAGGCTGAAATCGATGCCCTCGGTGCGCTGGGCTGCGAAGTGTTGTGCAAGCCATGGGTGGCGGACCTGCCGCGCTGGCTGCGCGAGCACGGCAGCGAACTGCGGGCGGTAATCCTGTGCCGACACACCGTCGCCGGCCAGTACGCCGCCCTGGTGCGCCGGCACGCACCGCAGGCGAAACTGCTGTTCGACACGGTCGACCTGCACTTCCTGCGCGAACGGCGCGCGGCGAAACTCAACCGCAACGCCAGCATGGCCCGTCAAGCCAAAGCCGCCCGTCGCAGCGAGCTGGGCTTGATAGAAGAGGCCGACATCAGCTTCGTGGTCAGCCCGCACGAGCAGGCGTTGCTGAAACAGCTGGTCCCGCAGGCGCGGGTGGAACTGTTGTCCAATATCCACGACGTGCATGGCTGCGGTCACCCGCATGCCGGGCGCCGTGACCTGGTCTTCATCGGCGGCTACAGCCACCCGCCAAACAGCGACGCCATCCGCTGGATAGCGGGCGAGATCCTGCCCAAGCTGCGTGAGGCACTGCCCGACATCCGCGTGCACGTGATCGGCGACCTTCCGACCACCGTACGACAGGCATTGGCCACGCCGGGCCTGGAAATGCACGGCCGCATTGCTGACCTCACGCCGTGGCTCGACCAGTGCCTCGCCACCCTGGCGCCACTGCGGTTTGGCGCTGGCGTGAAGGGCAAGATCAACATGTCGATGAGTCACGGCGTGCCGGTCATCGCCACCACCATGGCGGTGGAAGGCATGCAGCTCGCGGATGGCGTGAACGTATTGGTGGCCGACGATGCCATGGCCATGGTTGCTGCGGTGCGGCGCCTGCAGGACGACGCAACGCTGTGGCAACAACTCTCGGCAGGCGGCCTGGAAAATGTCCAGCAATACTTTTCCGCCGCTGCCGCGGCGGCCGTGCTGCGGCGGGTGCTGGATTGACGACCCACAGCCATTGGCCCAGCAGCGCCCGAAACCGCACGCTGATCCGCCGGCGCGCGGTTTCCACACTCATCCTGGGTGGGGCCAAGCCGAAACCGGCACGGAGTATCTTCAGTTGGTCGAAGCCGAGACCGAGGCAGACCGCGTCAGTAGCGAGGCGCCTGATGCCAGTGCCACGCAGTCTCGATGATAGCGGCCACATCGTCGAACTGCGGCACCCAGCCCAGCATCTCTCGCGCCTTGGCGCTTGATGCAACCAGCACCGGCGGATCACCCGCACGCCGTGGCGCCCGCTCGAAGGCGATCTGCACACCGGTTACGCGTCGGGCGGCCTCGATCACTTCGAGCACAGTAAACCCCTGCCCATTGCCCAGGTTGAACACGTGGGCGCCCGCGTGGGTGGTCATGAATTCAATGCTTTTCAGGTGGGCCGAGGCGAGGTCGTTGACATGCACGTAGTCACGCACGCAGGTGCCATCGCGCGTTGAATAATCATCGCCGAATACCTTCAGCGCCCCACCGCTCCCAAGCGCGGCGCGCAGCACGTTGGGAATCAGGTGCGTTTCCGGTTCATGCGACTCACCAATTTCGCCCGACGGATCAGCACCGGCGGCATTGAAATAACGCAAGGCCACCGAGCGAAGTCCATAGGCATGCGCGGCATCGACCAGAATCCGCTCGACCATCAGCTTGCTCGCACCGTACGGGTTGATCGGGTGGGTGGGATGGCCCTCGTCAATCAACTCCCGCTCGGGAACACCGAAAACCGCGGCCGTCGACGAGAACACCAGCTTGTCGACCTCCGCCAGGCGCATCGCCTGCAGCAAGTTCAGCGTCCCCGCCACATTATTCCGGTAGTACTGATAGGGCTCACGCACCGACTCACCGACCAAGGACAGCGCACAGAAGTGCATGACCGCATCAAATCGGTGCCTCTCGAACAGCGCACTCAGCGCCGCTGGGTCCAGTAGATCGCCGACCACCAGGGTCACCGGGCCAAGCGCCTCGCGGTGCCCGGTCGACAGGTTGTCGAATACGACCACATCATGGCCGTGGGCGACCAGATGACGAACCATGTGCGAGCCGATGTAACCCGCGCCACCACAAACCAAAACCTTCATACCCTCATCCTGAATCCTGTCTCGGGCAATGATACCCGGCGCCGCTACCCGCAGCCGGGGGGCATCGGGTTAGAATGAGAATTTGCGCGGCGGCCTGTCCTTGGCCCGCGAAAGCCTCAAGTAGCAAGGAATCACAGATGAAAATTCTGGTTGGTTACAAGCGCGTCGTGGATTTCAACGTGCGCATCCAGGTCAAGCCTGACGGCAGCGGCGTGGTCACCGATGGCGTCAAGCTATCGGCGAATCCGTTTGACGATATCGCGCTCGAAGAAGCGCTGCGGCTGCGCGAAAAGGGCGTTGCCGAGGAAGTGATCGTCGTCGGCATCGGCCCGGCCAACCTCACTGCCCATTTGCGCAACGGTCTGGCCATGGGCGCGAATCGCGCCATCCATGTCGTCACCGAGGATGCCGTCCAGCCGCTGTCCGCCGCCCGCGTGTTTCTGAAGCTGGTCGAGCAAGAGCAGCCGGGCCTGGTCATTCTGGGTAAACAGGCGATCGACGATGACGCCAACCAGACCGGCCAGATGCTGGCGGCGCTGTGGGACCGCCCGCAAGCCACCTTCGCCAGCAAGGTCGAGATCGCCGACAACAAGGCCACGGTGACCCGCGAGGTGGACGCCGGCCTGGAAGTGATCGAGGCCGAGCTGCCCGCCGTGATCACCACCGATCTGCGTCTCAACGAGCCCCGCTTCATCAAGCTGCCCGACATCATGAAGGCCAAGTCGAAGCCGATCGACCTGATCGAGTTGGGCACGCTGGGCATCGAGACGGGCGACCTGCTGAAAACCACGCACCATGCCGCGCCGGCCAAGCGCAGCAAGGGCGTGATGGTGAAGGACGCCGCCGAACTCGTCGCCGCATTGAAGCAAAAGGGCCTGCTGTAGTAGGGCGGGCGCCGCCCGCCACCCGGCCAAAACCCGAAAAACCGGCGGGCAATGCCCGCCCTACAAGATCCAAAACCATGAAAAACCGGCGGGCATTGCCCGCCCAGCAAAAACAGAGCCATACAAGAACCAAAGCCCTACTCGAGACAGAAGGTTTTCCACATCATGAGCAAAATCCTTGTCATCGCCGAACACCTGGGCGGCAAACTCAACCCCTCCACGGCACGCGCCGTCAGCGCGGCCAGCGCGGTCAAGCCCGAGGCGATCGACGTACTGGTGCTTTCCGACGCAGCGGACGCGATTGCCAGCGAGGCGGCCAAGATCGAAGGGGTAAGCCGCGTGCTCACCATCGTGCGCAGCGAGAATGCCCATCCGCTGGCCGCCGTACTGGCGCCGCAGATTGCCAAGGCTGCCGCGGGCTACAGCCACGTTTTCGTACCCTCCACCACGTTCGGCAAAGACGTTGCCCCACGCGTCGCCGCCCTGCTCGGCGTGGCCCAGGTCAGCGACGTCATGAGCGTGGCGGGATCGCACACGTTCACGCGTCCGATCTACGCGGGCAACGCGATCATCACGGTCGAGGCCGACCCCGCCCACACGGTCGTCGCCACCATTCGCACCGCATCCTGGGCGGCTGCCGCAAGCGGCAGCAACAGCGCGCCCGTGGAGGCATTGACGGTCGACGCCAACCTGCCCGCGCACACCCGCTTCATCGAATTGCAGCAAGGCAAGAGCGACCGCCCCGACCTGCAGAGCGCCAGCAAGGTCGTCTCCGGCGGTCGCGGCGTCGGCTCGAAGGAAAACTTCGACATCATCTACAAGTTCGCCGACAAGATTGGCGCCGCCGTCGGTGCTTCACGCGCCGCCGTGGATGCCGGCTACTGCCCCAACGAAATGCAGGTCGGCCAGACCGGCAAGATCATCGCGCCCGAGCTGTACATGGCCATCGGCATCTCCGGCGCCATCCAGCACCTCACCGGCATCAAGGACGCTGGTACCATCGTGGCCATCAACAAGGACGGCGAGGCACCGATTTTCGAAGTCGCCGATTTCGGATTGGTGGGGGATTTGTTCAAGATTATCCCGGAGCTCGAGCAGGCGCTGGGTTGAGTTTCGCTGGTCGCGGAGCCATCAGCTTGTTGGCTACGTCACAGGACACCAACCCCGGTTGGCGTGAGTTGCGCGGAATCCACGAATCCCGGCCCCCGAACTGCCGACCCATTGGAGAGGCGCGCTGACGCAGGTTGAGAAGACGAAGGCCGTGTCGAAATGCCTGCAGGCTTCTAGTGCGTTTTCACGCTCGGCGCGATTCAGGCCGGTTCCGGTGCAACAACCGCACCGAATTGCATAGTGGTGATATGGATGGACAAGCCAGCAGCGGATGAAGCGTCGACCAGCCAGAGAAATGCGGCTGTACCGCTGTGTGTCGATCTTGACGGAACCCTTATTCGTTCCGATCTTCTGATCGAGTCGGGGTTGGCACTGATTGCGCGTAACCCGCTCAGCATATTCGCGATGCTGATCTGGCTGTTGCGCGGTAAAGCATTCCTCAAGCAGCAGATCGCCAGTCGCGTAGAGCTGGACGCGCGCACGCTGCCCTACAATGACGAAGTGCTTGATTGGGTTCGTGCACAACAGGAACTGCGCACAGTCACCCTCTGCACGGCGTCCGATCTCCGGCTGGCTGAACCGGTCGCGCACCATGTGGGAGGCTTCAGCAAAGTGCTTGCCAGCGACGGTGCGCGCAACCTTTCCGGAACAAACAAAGCCCAAGCCTTGATCGCGCTCTACGGCGATCGCGGGTTTGACTATGTGGGTAATGCCACTGTCGACCTGAAGGTATGGCGCCATGCGCGTTCGGCCATCGTGGTCGAATCAGGTTCAAGACTGGCTTCGACCGCGGCGAAGGTAACTCGGGTAGACCGGACTTTCGCCATCGCACGACCTTCGTTGAAGCTATGGGCGAAGGCATTGCGCTTGCATCAGTGGGTCAAGAACCTGCTGGTTTTCCTGCCACTGTTGGCCGCGCATCGCATCCTGGATCCGGCGGCGGCAGTCAGCTCGCTTCTTGCATTTCTCTGCTTCGGGCTGTGTGCATCGAGTGTCTACCTGACCAACGACCTGCTCGATCTGGGCGCTGATCGTGCGCACCCACGCAAACGCCATCGACCCTTTGCGGCCGGCACCCTGCCATTGCTGGCTGGGCCGATTGCAGCGGTCATGCTCCTGGTCGCCAGTTTCGCACTGGCCTGGTACATCGCACCTGTATTCTTTGCGGTACTTTTTGGCTACTACGTACTCACCACTGGCTACTCGCTGCACTTCAAACGCATCGTGATGCTGGATGTGGTGGTCTTGGCCATGCTCTACACCACCCGTATCCTGGCTGGCGCGGCCGCCGTGAAGAGTTTCCCGTCGTTCTGGCTTTTGGCCTTTTCGATGTTTATCTTTCTCAGTCTGGCAATGATCAAGCGCTATACCGAACTTGTAGCCGCCCAGAAGCACGGTAAGGTGACGGCGAACGGCCGCGGTTACGAAGTGGGCGACATATCGTTAATTCAATCGCTCGGCGGTTCCAGCGGCTACCTGGCGGTCCTGGTGCTGGCGCTCTACATCGACAGCACAGCAAGCCAAGCGCTATACCGGACTCCGGATTATCTGTGGCTGCTTTGTCCGCTGCTGCTTTACTGGATCAGTAGGGCCTGGGCGATAGCCCACCGTGGCGTCATGCACGACGATCCTGTGGTCTTCGCCGTCAAGGACAAATTAAGCCTGCTGCTGCTGGGCCTCGCAGCGATCATCATCATTGCTGCCGTCTGATGAGCGCAGACGGGCAATCCTGGGGGCGCTACCCGCGAGTCAACCAGACGATGGTTGATCTGTCCGACCGCCATCGGCTGCTACCCGACGTGAATGGATCGCTGCTGCCCTATGGCAACGGCAGGAGCTATGGCGACAGTTGCCTCAATGAAGGCAATACATTGCTGCGCACTCGGGCGCTCGATCACTTCCTCGCCTTCGATCCCGCAACCGGTGTGCTCGAGTGCGAGGGAGGGGTTCTGTTATCCCATATCCTCGACCTCGTGGTGCCTCAAGGTTGGTTCGTGCCGGTCACACCCGGCACCCGATTCGTCACCGTCGGTGGTGCCATCGCCAATGACGTACATGGCAAGAACCACCACCATGCAGGCAATTTCGGGCGGCATGTGCTGGAATTTGAGCTGCTGCGCTCAGACGGTAGCCGGCTCGTCTGCGGCCCGAACGCAGATCACGAATGGTTTGCCGCCACCATTGGCGGGCTTGGCTTGACCGGCATGATCACCCGCGCCCGCATCCAGTTGCGTCGCATCGCGGGCCCCTGGATGAGCACGGAAGTGCATCGTTTCGGCAATCTCGCCGGGTTTTTCCGGCTCTCGGAGCAGTCTGATCGCGACTACGAATACACGGTGGCGTGGATCGACTGCCTGGCCACTGGCCAAAAACTCGGTCGTGGCCTGTTTACCCGCGCCAACCACGCGCCGGCCCACCCCGATCGGCGGCCAATCGCGCCCGCGGGCCGTTTGCGCATACCGTTCACACCACCAGTGTCACTGATCAACCGGCTCACCCTGCGCGGCTTCAATACCTTGTATTACCACCGTCAACGCAGCCCTGTAGTGCACAAGACAACGCACTATCTGCCGCAGTTCTACCCGCTTGACGGTATCGGCGATTGGAACCGCATATATGGCCCGCGCGGCTTCATGCAGTACCAGTGCGTTGTCCCGCCGACCGAAGCCGAGCGCCACATCGCACAACTGCTCAAGCTCATTGCTGCGTCGGGCAGCGGCTCCTTTCTGGCCGTGCTCAAGCAATTTGGAAACCTGGTCTCGCCGGGCATGCTGTCTTTCCCAAGGCCAGGCACCACGCTGGCACTGGACTTTCCAAATCAGGGCGCCCGCACACTGGCGCTGCTGAACCGCCTTGACGATGTCGTTGCCGCGGCAGGCGGAGCGGTCTATCCAGCCAAGGACGCGCGCATGTCCGGCGCACATTTCCGCCAATACTTTCCGGCTTGGGAATCTTTCCGCCCGTTTGTCGACCCTCACTTTTCGTCCAGCTTTTGGCGACGGGTCATGGAGTAAACATGTTCAACGTACTCATCATTGGCGCCACTTCAGCGATCGCAGAGGCAACCGCGCGGCACTATGCCGCTCGTGGCGCCAGGCTTTTCCTGGTCGCTCGCAATAGCGACAGACTGACCGATATCGTCGCCGACCTGCGAGTTCGCGGGGCCACCGATGTCGGACAGGCGACACTCGATGTCAACAGTCTCGACGCGCATACCGGAGTGCTCGATCAGGCCTGGCATCTGCTGCAAAAGGTCGACGTGGTGCTGATCGCGCATGGCACGCTGCCCGACCAAGGCGCCTGCGAAACGTCGGTGGAAACCGCGCTGGCGGAGTTCACCACCAATGGCACGTCCACCATTGCTCTGATGACCGCTCTGGCCCAGCGCCTGGAAGCGCAGCGAAACGGCACGCTGGTAGTGATCTCTTCCGTTGCCGGCGACCGTGGCCGGCAGAGCAATTATCTCTACGGTGCGGCGAAAGCCGCGGTTAGCACGTTCGCTAGCGGGCTACGCCAGCGTCTTGCCAAGGCTGGTGTCAACGTGCTCACAATCAAGCCGGGATTCGTGGACACTCCGATGACCCACGCTTTCCGCAAAGGCGCACTATGGGCCACCCCCGATGCCGTCGCACGTGGCATTGTGCGCGCGGCGGAACGCGGCCGCAGCGTAGCCTACCTGCCCTGGTTCTGGCAGCCGATCATGCTGATCATCCGCCATATCCCTGAGTTCATCTTCAAGCGCCTCAAGTTGTGACCACGCCATGAGCAAAATAGACAAACACGCCAAACTGGTGCTAACCGGTGCCGCCGGGCTGGTCGGCCAAAACCTGATCGTGGAACTCAAGGCGCAGGGCTATACGCAAATCGTCGCGATTGACAAGCACGCCTACAACCTCGGCATCCTGAGTCAACTGCACCCCGACGTCACCGCCATCCACGCCGACCTCGCCGACGACGGCGACTGGACCGCTGCTCTAGCCGGCGCGGCCTGTGTTGTGCAGCTGCATGCCCAGATCACCGGCAAGACGCCTGACCTGTTCGTACGTAACAACCTTGACGCCAGCCGGCGTGTGCTCGAAGCGGTGCGCAAGCACGCGGTGCCGTACCTGGTTCACATAAGCTCGTCGGTGGTCGTGTCGGTTGGCGACGACGAGTACACGCGCACCAAGCGGGCGCAGGAAGCGATGGTGGTGGAAAGCGGCATCCCACATTGCGTGCTTCGCCCCACCCTGATGTTCGGCTGGTTTGACCCCAAGCACCTGGGTTGGCTATCGCGCTTCATGGCAAAAACGCCGGTGTTCCCGATCCCAGGCGATGGCCGCTACATGCGCCAGCCGCTGTATGAGCGCGATTTCTGCCGCTGCATCGTACGCTGCATCGAAACCCAGCCCGCTGGCGATATCTATGATGTGGTCGGCGACACTCGCATTGACTACGTGGATATCATCAAGGCGATCAAGCATGCAAAGAATCTGCGCACTCTGATCGTGCATGTTCCCTATGGTCTTTTCCACCTGCTATTGCGTGTCTACGCGCTATTCAGTGGGAAGCCACCATTTACAGCCGACCAACTCGAGGCCTTGACCGCTGGAGACGATTTCCAAGGAATCGATACGGCGGCTGTCTTCGGGGTCACCCAGACCCCGTTTGACGAAGCCATACGCGAAAGCTATTGCGACCCACGCTACAGCGCTATCGTGCTAAAGCGCTGAACCTGGTCAAGCGAAATAATACCCCAAGCAACCCAACGCGGGACGATACTCATGAAATACGTAGTACTGGGAGCAGGCCCGATGGGCCTCATGACGGCCATTGAGCTACTCAAAGCCGGGCACGAAGTTGACATATATGAACGCGACGATCGGATCGGCGGCATGTCGGCGAGCTTCGACTTCGACGGTCTGGAGATCGAGCGTTACTACCACTTTATTTGCAAAACCGACTTCGCGCTTTTCGAGCTTCTGAAAGACCTTGGCCTATCAGACAAACTCCGCTGGACTGATACCAAAATGGGCTTTTTCTACAACGGCCGGCTTTACAAATGGGGCACTCCATTTGCACTGATGGCCTTCGACGGGCTCGATTTTATAAGCAAGATACGATACGGCCTGCACGCGATGTATACCAAGAACATCAAGGATTGGCGTCCGTTTGACCGCATGCGCGCAACAGAATGGATTCGCCGTTGGGTTGGTAAGCGCGCGTACGACGTCTTATGGAAGAGCCTGTTCGAATTAAAGCTGTTTGAGCATGGCGATGAAGTTTCAGCGGCTTGGATCGGCACCCGGCTCAAGCGCGTTGCGCTGTCACGCCGAAATCTGATGCAAGAGACAATGGGGTACCTGGAAGGAGGCTCGGCCACTTTGCTCAAAGCAATGGAGCGCTTCATTGTCGACCGTGGCGGACATATCCATCTAAAGTCTGGCATCGACCGTGTCAACATCTCCGCAGGCCGTATCTGCGGCATTCAGGTCGGCGACACAGAGCATCCATGTCAGGCTGTCATCTCGACCGCTCCGATCCAATACGTTCCCCGGCTCGTGCCCGAACTGCCAAGCGAGTTCACCGCACGAATCAACCGGATCCAAAACATCCCGGTGGCCTGCGTCATTCTCAAACTCAAGCAGCCGCTGACCGAGAACTTCTGGATGAACATTAACGACCCTTTGATCGACATTCCAGGCGTAATCGAATACTCCAACCTCAACCACATGACCCCATCCATACTGTACGCTCCGTTCTATATGCCCAAGACCCACCCAAAGTGGGCAAATAGTAACGACCAGCTCATAGCCGAGGTCATCGGCTACCTTCACAAGCTCAATCCAGCCTTCTCACCCAATTGGGTCCTGGCTCGGCATTGCCACCGTTACGACTTCGCGCAGACCATCTGCCCACCCGGCTTCTACGACACACTGCCTCCCATGAAAACACCTATCACGGGCTTGTATATGGCGGACACCTCCTACTACTACCCGGAGGATCGCTCGATCAACGAGAGTATCGCCGCGGCTCGCAAACTTGCCGCCACCGCATCAGATTCAGCAGCGTGACTCCGCAATTTCTGAAGTTCCTGGTAGCTGGCGGCATCGCCGCCGTAGCCAATTTTGGTTCGCGTATCGCGTTGAGTCACTGGATGCACTACATCCCGGCGATCATCATCGCCTACCTGATCGGCATGGCAACTGCCTTCGTGCTCAACCGGCTCTTCGTCTTTGCTGGCGCCGCGAACTCGCTACGCAATCAAGCCAGCTGGTTCACGCTCGTCAACGTGGCCGCCGTCGCCCAGACGCTCGCGATAAGCCTGTTGCTAGCCGACTACCTGCTGCCGGCCATCGGTATGCGGGCGCACGCCGAGACCATTGCGCACGGCGTCGGGGTGCTGGTGCCGGTGGTAACCAGTTACTTGGGGCACAAGTACCTGTCGTTCAGGACATCCTGATCAACTCTCCGAACCAGCCATTTCGGATCCCGAGATCACCGCCCGCATGAATCCAGCACATGAGATTGACAACAATGGCTTCTGAAGTTGATTGCGCGGCAAGCGTGGCACGCGGCAAACAGGGACTGGTGGTGTCGCTGGCCCTGGCGGTCGTCGTTGTCTTCTTCTACTGCAGCTTACGGGTGCAGGAACCCCATGGCGCCAAGTCGATGACATCTCCGCGGATTATCCCGCCGACTTCAAGCCTACCGATTCAGTCGCCTACGATACTAGTAATCGCCAAGGATCAGAAAGACTTTCACGGCATCGATGGATGCAATATTTCCGCCATCAGCGGCCAGCATTACAACAAGGACGTGACCCAGCGTTCAGGCAGCGTCGTCGGACTGGGGGGCTGGCTCGTCGACAAGCTGGGTGAAACTGTGCCTGACAAGGCGTGGATCGTTTTGGCCGGTGTTGGAAGCATCCCGTCGTATCAGATTCCCATCATGTTTCACGAGAAGCGCCCTGATGTCCAGGAGGCTCTTGGAGGAGGTTCGGACTTTGCCTACGCCGGTTTCATAGTCAATATAAACACAACGGGCTTATCCACAGGCGAATATCACATGTACATCGTATTCGACCACGACGGCACCTATTACACATGCGATAACGGCCGCCGGCTGCTGGTGTCCGACGATGACGAATCAACACCATGATTAGAAGAATGGCTTCGCATTTCAACCGCTCTCAATCCAGGGAAACCATAGAATGGACCTTCCTTGTCATATGCATGGCGTTCTGCGCTACGCAACTAATCTTGAGCTGGGACAAGCCGATCCTTGACCAGTACGCGTTTCGTCAAACACAAACTGCTATAAGCGCTTACTGGATCGCAAAAGGTGGCAGCTGGCTGGCCTATGCCACTCCGACGCTCGGAGCTCCGTGGTCGATTCCATTTGAGTTCCCGTTTTATCAGTGGTTGACCGCAAGCGTGACATCACTGAGCCCATCCACCACGCTCGATCAGGCAGGGCGACTGGTCAGCATGGGCTTCTTTCTAGGATGCCTTTGGCCCGCATGGCGGATAGCCACGCATTACCGAAATGGTCGCTCGACGTTCCGGGTATGTGCAGCCTTGATCATGTTGTCGCCGCTGTACGTGTTTTGGTCACGAGCCTTCATGATTGAGTCAGCAGCCCTATTTTTCTCGATCTGGTTCGTGGCGGCCGTTCGGGACTTTCTCAACAGGCCAAATGTCTTCGGTTTGGCGGAAATGACATTCGCCGCCTCGATGGCCGCCTGCATAAAGATCACCACCTTCCTTGGGTTCTCATTGGCTGGAGCGCTCCTAGTAGTTTACGCCATGTACGTGGCAAGAGAGCAACTCAGATATCCAAAAGCCCTGATGCCGTATGCTCTGACAGCTTTGTCCGTGTGCATTTCCATTGCCACACTTTGGGGATGGGTCCATTACAGCGATCAGCTCAAATCGCTCAATTTGATTGGACAGAGCTTGACCAGCCACGCCGTAGGCATGGAATCGTGGAATTACGGCACTTTGGCACAAAGGGGATCCATGGATCTATGGCGCGTCATTCTGATTCGTGCACCAAGCGAAGCTGTGGGTAGCTGGATGATCGCGCCCTTAGTTACGGTCTACGCGCTCTTTCGACCGTCATGGCGGCATATTTACGTGTACTTTCTGCTTATTCTCCTTTATATCGTTCCATTTTTCATT
>DATCMT010000005.1:0-222926 GCA_036563155.1 Rhodanobacter sp. | reverse complement strand
CCCGCCGCTCTTGCATCACTTCGTCGCAACGCTGGCGGGCGGAGCCCGCCCTACGATGTGCCGCGACGATGAGCGCGCACAGGGTGCGCCCCTACGCGTCAGGCTGCTTGACGATACGCAGGCGCGCGGCCTGCACGCCGGGCAGAGCGCGCACTTTGCGCAAGAGATCCGGAATGGCGTCCACCCGCCAGTCCTCGCCCAGTTCGAAGTCGGCTTGCGCACTGTGATTGCGGTAGCCGTGCAGGGTGACGCTGGCGCGACCGCCTCGATAAGCGCTCAGGGCGAGTTGCAACTGGCTGATGAATTCCGGGCCGATGCCATTCAACTTCACTTGCACCAAGCGTGCGTGCCGGCGGCAGGCATCAGCCAATGAGCAGGCGCTGCGTGCCCGCAGTTGGAAGCCGCCACCGGAGAAGTCGTCGATGCGCAGTCCACCATCGACCACCAGGATCTCGCCGCGCGTCAGCAACGGGGCCATCTGCTGGTAGAGCTCGCCGAAGAAGCTGACCTCGATGCTGCCGCTGCCATCTTCCACCCTGACGAAGGCATCGCTGTCGCCACGCTTGCGCACGGCGGCGACCATGCCGGCTACGGTCCAGGCTGTGTCGGGGCCGCGCCGGAAACGGTTGTGGTCGCCGTCATCGTTGCGGCGCGGTTTGGGTGGCTGGTAGCGGTCGATGATCTCGCCGATCGGGCAGGTCGACAGTTGCGCCAGCTCCGCTTTCCACGGGTCGGTGGGATGGCCGGAAAGGTAGTGGCCAAGCGTGTCGTGCTCGCCCTGCAGCCGCTGCTCCAGCGGCCATTCGGGCACGGTCGGCAAGTCGATTTTCAGCACCGGCGTGGCCGCACCTGAGGCGGCACCGAACATGTCGTTCTGACCCGACTGGCGATCGCGCAGATGCTGTTCGGCGGCCTTGACCGCATCGGGCAGTTGTTCCATCAGGCTGGCGCGATTGGCGGCCAGTGCATCCAGCGCGCCGGCCAGGATCAGCGCTTCCAGCACACGACGGTTGATTCGCCCGGGATCGACCCGGCGGCAGAAATCGGCCAGGTCGGTGTACGCGCCATTGGCGCGCTCGCTGGAGATGGCCTCGCAGGCACCGTGCCCCACGCCCTTGATCGCGCCCAGGCCGTACTGGATGACCTTCGGTTCGACGGCCACGAACATGTAGACCGAGGCGTTGACGTCGGGCGGCTGCACCGTAATCCCAAGAGCCCGCGCTTCGTTGAGAAACGTCACCACCTTGTCGGTGTTGTCCATGTCCGAGGAGATCGTGGCTGCGATGAACTCGGCCGGATAGTGCGTCTTCAGCCACGCGGTCTGATAGGACACCAGGGCGTAGGCGGCGGCGTGCGATTTGTTGAAACCGTAACCGGCAAATTTCTCCATCAGGTCGAAAATCGAATCGGCCTTCTCGCCCGACAGGCCATCCTTCGCGGCGCCCTCGCGGAAAATGGCGCGATGCTTCACCATCTCCGAGACTTTCTTCTTGCCCATCGCACGGCGCAGCAGATCGGCGCCGCCAAGCGTGTAACCGCCGACGATCTGCGCCATCTGCATCACCTGCTCCTGGTAGACCATGATGCCGTAGGTCTCTTTCAGGATCGGCTCGACGCGCGGGTCGGGGTACTCCACTTCCTCGCGGCCGTGCTTGCGCGCGATGAAGCTGGGAATGAGGTCCATCGGGCCGGGGCGATACAGCGCCACCAAGGCGATGATGTCTTCGAAGCGGTCGGGTTTGGCATCCTTGAGCATGCGTTGCATGCCCGAGGATTCAAGCTGGAACACGGCGACGGTCTGCGCCTTCTTGAGCAGGTCGTAGGTGGCGTGGTCATCCAGCGGCAGCGCCGAGATATCCAGCGGTGCTTCGCCTGATTGGCGCCGGCGTGCGTTGATGGCCTTGACCGCCCAGTCGATGATGGTCAGCGTGCGCAGGCCGAGGAAGTCGAACTTCACCAGACCAACCGCCTCGACATCATCCTTGTCGTACTGGGTGACCACGCCGCCACCGCCGGCTTCGCAATACAGCGGAGAGAAGTCGGTCAACGGGCTCGGCGCAATCACCACGCCGCCGGCGTGCTTGCCGGCGTTGCGGGTCAGGTTTTCCAGTTTCAGCGCGAGGTCGATCAGCGCGCGGGCGTCCTCGTCGTGCTCGTAGGCTTCGCAGAAATCCTTGACGACGCGGTCGGATTCAACTTTCGATTTTTCCGAGCGGCCGAGTGCGTCGGACAGGGTGAGGTCGAGCGGGCGCGGGGGAATCATCTTGGCCAGCTTGTCTACCTGGCCGTAGCCCATGCTCAGCACGCGACCGGAGTCGCGCAGGACGGCTTTTGCCGCCATCGAGCCGTAGGTGATGATCTGGCTGACCCGGTCGCGGCCGTACTTGCGGGCCACGTAGTCGATCACCTCGTCGCGGCGATCCATGCAGAAGTCGATGTCGAAGTCGGGCATCGACACGCGTTCGGGGTTCAAGAAGCGCTCGAACAGCAGGTCGAACTGCAGCGGGTCGAGGTCGGTGATTTTCAGCGCCCAGGCAACCAGTGAACCTGCGCCCGAACCGCGCCCGGGGCCGACCGGAATGCCGTTCTGTTTACCCCAGTTGATGAAGTCCGCCACGATCAGGAAGTAGCCGGGGAATCCCATCTTGACGATGACCTCGAGCTCGCGCTCCAGTCGCGCCTGGTAATCGTCCAGCGTGTGGTTGGCGGCCAGCGGCGCGGTCGCCAGTCGGTCGCGCAGGCCTTGCCGCGCCAGTTCGCGGATGTGGCTGTTCAGGTCGTGACCTTCCGGAACCGGGAAGTCGGGCAGGTAGTACGTGCCGAACTTGAGCTCCAGGGTGCAGCGTTTCGCCAGCTCGACGGTATTTTCCAGCGCTTCGGGCAAGTCGGCGAAGAGTGCCGCCATCTCTGCCGGCGTTTTGAGGTATTGCTGGTCGCTGTACTCGCGCGACCGTTTGGGGTCGGCCAGTACGCGGCCCTGGTTGATGCAAACCCGCGCCTCGTGCGCGCCGAAGTCATCCTGGGTGAGAAAGCGGACGTCGTTGCTGGCCAGCACCGGCAGGTCGAGGTCCGCGGCCAGCGCCAATGCGGCCGTATTCCAGTCTTCCTCGCCGTCGCGGCCGCAGCGGGTCAACTCCAGGTACAGGCGCTCGGGAAACAGTTGCGCCAGTGGCCGCAGCCTGGCCAAGGCGGCTTCGCGACCCCGGCTTGCGGCGATCCGACCGACCTCGCTGTTGCGGCCGATCAGGGCGATCAAACCGTCGGTGGCGGTTGCCGTCAGCCAGGATGCATCGACCAGCGCATGACCGCCTTGTTGGCCTTCCTGCCACGCGCGCGAGACCAGCCGTGACAAGTTGAGGTAGCCGTCATGATGCTGGCACAGCAGGGTCAGCCGCCACGGCCGTGGATCGTCGGGCGCGGAGATCCACAGGTCACAACCGCCGATGGGCTTGATGCCGGCCGCGCTGCACGCCTTGTAGAGCTTCACCAGCGCGAACATGTTGCTGTCGTCGGTCAACGCAACCGCCGGAATGCCGTCGCGCACGCAAGCGGCGACCAGCGCCTTGATGCGGATCGTCGAGTCGACCAGCGAATATTCGCTGTGCAAGTGCAGGTGGGTATAGCTGACGGTCATGCCGGTTTGCGCGGTGAGTCCATGCAGGCTACCCGGCACCGTGCCGGGCGGCAAGATTGACTTCCCTGCAGTTTGCGCAATCGACGATGGTGCTGTGCCCGGGCAGGCTTCGCCGGGCGCTGCCATTGCCGCCGAGGTCTATCGTGGCCCGATCAGAATCCGCTGGTGCCCGCTGCAAAGCTGATCGGCGCGGGATTGCCGCGACCGGTCTTGGCGTGCGCTACCCAGTACGCTTGGCCCGGTCGGCAAGGTCAACGCGGTCAGCGCACGGAGAAGCGTTCAGCGTCGTTGTCGACGACCACGTAATGGTCCAAGCCGTCCACCAACAGTGGGCGAAGGTCGTAGTCGGTGTGCGTGGTCATGGTGTCGTCAACCGGGTCGCACGAGATCGACGCCGATGACGAGCATTCGCTGGTCGGCAGGGCGGTTGCGATAGGGCGATAGTCGGGAAGCGTCATGGCACGGCTCCTGCGAGCGGGTTGGTACGCTTGTAAGCGTGCCCGGCCAATCTCGTCAGGACGATTCGCCGGTGCGGCTGGCGCGTCCGTGCAGATCGCGAATCCTGTCGTCAATGATGCATCCGCGCGCGGCAAGGTTGCAAAATAGTTTGCGGATCATCTGGCGCCGTCTCATCGAGAGCGCGATTTCGCCTTGTGAACGATGGGGATCGCCGCGCGGGCCGCTCAGAACAGCGTAGCCTGCTCCAGCAGCACGCGCACGGGTGCGAAGCTGCGACGGTGTTCGGCGCACGGGCCCAGCCGACGCAGGGCCGCCAGGTGTGCCGGGGTCGGGTAGCCTTTGTGGGTGGCAAAGCCGTAGCCGGGATAGATGCCGTCAAGCGTGACCATGACCCGATCACGGCTGACCTTGGCCAGAATCGAGGCGGCGCTGATGGCAGGCTCCAGCGCGTCGCCTCCCACGATGGCGCGGCCGGGGCACGGCAGGTCTTTCGGCAGTCGGTTGCCGTCTATCAGCGCTTCCTGGGCCACTGGTACGAGGCCCGTCACGGCGCGGGTCATCCCGCTCATGGTGGCCTGGAAAATGTTGATCCGGTCAATCTCGTCTGCATCGACCAGTACGATGCAGTACGCCAGCGCGCGCTCGATGATCAACGGGTACAGCGCTTCGCGCCGCGCGGGAGTGAGCTTTTTCGAATCGTCGAGCCCCGCAATCGGGTGGTCCGGGTCGAGGATCACGGCAGCCACCGCCAGCGGACCCGCCAGGGGGCCGCGCCCGGCTTCGTCTACGCCTGCTACAAGCTTGTGCAGCGTGTCGGCAACGATTTCGTGGCCGGGTGCCGGCAGGGATGGCGAGCGACTGTCGACGATCAGCTTACGCACCAACTGCCCCTTGATCGATCAATTCGGCGATTGCCGCTGCCGCACGATCTCCGGCCTGGCCTTCCAGGTCACCGCGCAGGGCTTGATGCAGGTGCTCGAACGCGGCGACGATCTCGCCGCGCCGCTCGCTGTCTCTGAACAGGGTGAGCGTGGCGGCGGTCAGCTTCTCGACTGTGCAGTCGTGCTGCATCAGCTCGGGTACAAGCAGGCGTTCGCCTGTGTCGATGCCACTGGCACGGGCCAGGACGTTTGGCAGCGAGTAGATGTCGGTCTTCACCATGTTCAGCGCCCGCGCGATGCGATAGCTGATTGGCGACACCCGGTAGCCCACCACCATCGGGCGTTTGGCCAGCATGGTTTCCAGCGTGGCGGTACCCGAGGCGAGCAGCACCACGTCGGCGGCGACCATCGCCTGATGGGCGTGGCCGTCGATCAGCAGCGGTGTGTCCTTGCCATCAGGGCGCGCGCTCAGGATGCCATTGAGCGCGTGGCGCACGCCGGGATTGGCCGCTGGAATGACCACCCGCAGCCCGGGCAGGGCGCGCGCCACCCGATCCGCCGCTTCGATGAAGATCCGGCCCAGCCGGTGCACTTCGGACAATCGGCTCCCGGGCAGCACGGCAAGCACCGGCGCCTGCTGTGGCAGCTGCAAGGCATCGCGTGCGGCGACGCGATCGGACACCATGGCGAACTGATCGGCCAGGGGGTGGCCCACAAAGCGTGCGTCGACGCCATGCCTGGCGTAGATCTCCGGCTCCATCGGAAACAGACACAACACGCGGCTGGCGCTCTGGCCAATTTTCTGCGCGCGCTTCTCGCGCCAGGCCCAGACCGATGGGCTGACGTAGTGCACGGTCGCCACACCGGCCTGTTTCAGGCGCCGTTCCACGCCGAGGGTGAAATCTGGTGCGTCGATGCCAACCACCACGGCAGGCCGTGCCGCCAGCAGGCGCGCGACCAGCGTCTTGCGCAAGCGGAGCAGTCGCGGCAAATGGCGGATCACTTCGCTCAGGCCGAACAGCGACAGTTCGCGCATGTCGTACCAGGATTCAAATCCTTCGCGCAGCATGCGCGCGCCGCCGATGCCGACGAAACGTGCCTCGGGGTAGCGTCGTCGCAGGGCTGCGATCAGGTCCGCGCCGAGCTGGTCGCCGGAGTCTTCGCCGGCAATCAGCGCGATGGTCACGGGGGCAGCTGTGTCGGTAGCCGGCATGATTCAGTCCGAAAAAGAGCAGTGGCGGGTGTTCGAACCGCCATTGCGCGCGGTCGGCATGTCAGCGGGCGAGTGCCCGTTCACTGTGGTCGATGAACTCCAGCATCGCCCGCACGTCCTCGCTCTGTTGCGCCTGTTCGGCCAGCTTCTCGCGCGCCTCGGGCAGCGAAAGCCCAGCCATGTAGAGCGTGCGGTAGGCACGTTTGATCGCCGCAATGCGGTCGGCATCGAAGCCGCGGCGCTTGAGGCCCTCGCTGTTGATGCCGCGTGGACGGCCGTGTTGCTCGTTCGCCATCATCACGAAGGGCGGCACGTCGTGGCCGACCAGACAGCCCATGCCGATGAATGCGTGGGCACCCACCTTGCAAAATTGGTGCACACCCGAATAGCCCGAGAGAATCGTCCAGTCACCGATTTCCACGTGGCCAGCGAGTGCCGAGTAATTGGAAAACACCACGTTGTTGCCGATACGGCAGTCGTGCGCCACATGGACGTATGCCAGCACCCAGTTGTCGTCGCCCAGGCTGGTGATGCCGCCGCCGTCGCCGGTGCCGCGGTTGATGGTGACGAATTCGCGGATCAGGTTACGGTCGCCGATCACCAATTCGGTGCGCTCGCCGCTCCACTTCTTGTCCTGCGGCGCGCCGCCGAGAGAGGCGAACTGGGTAATGCGGTTGTCACGGCCAATTCGGGTCGGGCCCTCAATCACCACATGCGGACCGATCTGGGTGCCGTCGCCGATCTCGACGTCGGCGCCAATCACGCTGTAGGCGCCCACGCTGACGTTGGCGCCGATGACGGCGGAGGGATCGATCAGCGCTGTGGGGTGAATCATTTTCCGGACCTCGCGGCGCACATCAGTTCGCAGCTGGCCATTTCCTTGCCGTCGACCAGACTGCGCGCCTCGAAAATACCCATGCCGCGCATCAGTCGCTTCAGTCGAACTTCCATGCGCAGCTGGTCGCCGGGGACCACCGGCGCGCTGAAACGTGCATTGTCCACCTTGACCAGATAGAACAGGGCGCTGCCGTGATCGCCCTTCATGCGGCGGCTGAGCTGGGTGAGCAGGCCGGCGGCCTGCGCCATCGCCTCGATGATGAGGACGCCCGGCATCACCGGGTGACCCGGAAAATGGCCCAGGAAAAACGGCTCGTTGATGGTCACATTCTTCAGCGCGACCACGCTGACGTCGGGTACCAGCTCAACGACGCGATCCACCAGCAGGAACGGGTAGCGGTGAGGCAGCAGTTCCTGGATCTGCTCCACGTCGATCGGCAGTTTCATGACGTCTTTAATCTCACTCATTGTTGCTGTCCTTCTCCAGCGCCGACAGTCGGCGCGCGTACTCGTCCAGATGTTTGAAGCGCGCAGCGTTCTTCCGCCATGTGCGGTTGTCCTGCAGTGGCACGCCAGATGAATATTCGCCTGGTTCACGAATCGAATGCGTCACCAGACTCTTGGCGGTAATGGTAACGCCGTCGGCAAGTTCGAGATGGCCGAGTACGCCGGCATTGCCGCCAATCATGCAGTAACGGCCAATTTTCGCACTGCCTGCCACCGCGGCGCATCCGGCCAGCGCGGTGTGCGCGCCGATGTGCACGTTGTGCGCAATCTGGATCTGGTTGTCCAGGCGCACATCCGCTCCCAGCACGGTATCGTCCAGCGCGCCGCGGTCGATCGTCGTGTTGGCGCCGATCTCGCAATCGTCGCCGATCCGCACGCCACCCAGTTGGGGCAGTTTGACCCACGCGCCGTGATCGGATGCGCTGCGGTCGAAGGCGAGTCCGAAGCCATCCGAGCCGATCACCGCGCCGGGATGCACCAGCACGCGCAGGCCCAGGGTGACCCGGGTCACCAGGGTTACTCGCGCCACCAGCCGGGAATGTGCGCCCACTGTGCAGCCTTCGCCGATGATGCAGTGGGGGCCAAGCACGGCGCCGTCGTCGATCCTCGCGCCGTCGGCGATCACGCAGCCCGGCCCGATGCTGGCGCTGGCGCTGACTTGGGCGCCGGGCGCCACCACGGCTGTGGGATGGACGCCCACGGGTGCAGCTGGCTGGCGCTCGAACAGCGCGGCAATGCGTGCATAGGTGACATAGGGGTCCCCAGCGACCAGGGCCGCGGTTGGACACGCGGCCAGGTTTTGCTGGTGCAGCACAACCACCCCTGCGCGGGTCCCGGCCAGCTGGGCGGTGTACTTGGTGTTGGACAGAAAAGCCAGCTGGTCAGGGCCCGCCCCGGCCAGCGTACCGACGCCTTCGATGAGCCGGCCGCCATCGCCGTGGAACGCCAGGCCGAATCGTTGGGCCAATTCGGCCACCGTGTACTGGATTGCGCTCATGCTTGCTCCGGAGCTTGTCGGCCATTGTACGGGCTGGCCGCCATGGCGTGCGCGGCGAGCCATGGCAAGAGAAAGCGCGGCTCGGCCGCGCTTTGCCGTCCCCTCAGCCCGGACTCAACTCAGAACTGGCTGCCAAAGGTGAACTGGATGCGTTCCTCGTATCGACGGTCCACTTCCTTGGAGCGGAGCGGCACCGCCAGACTGATGATCAGCGGGCCGATAGGCGCCTGCCACTGCAACGACAGGCCGGTGGATGCGCGCAGCTCCGAGGCACTGAAGCTCTTGTAGTCCTTGAACGCGTTGCCAACGTCCATGAACCACGAAACGCGTGCCGTGTTGACGTCCTTCAGGAACGGCAGCGGCAGGAACACCTGGGCGGTGCCCAATACCTTGAACGCACCGCCGATCGGCTGCGCGTAATAGGCGCCGTTGTTGCACATGCCCTTGAGGTTCGGTGTGCTGCCGTCGATGCAGACTCGCGGGCCGAGCGTGTTGTCCTGGAAGCCGCGCACGTCGCGAACACCGCCAGCGTAGTAGTTCTGCCAGAACGGCAGATCCTGGCGC
Source organism: Rhodanobacter sp. (assembly GCA_036563155.1). Lineage (GTDB taxonomy): Bacteria > Pseudomonadota > Gammaproteobacteria > Xanthomonadales > Rhodanobacteraceae > Rhodanobacter. The sequence goes on along the minus strand of DATCMT010000005.1, from coordinate 213,834 downwards.
ATGTCGGTAAGAATGTGATTGGGATTCTGTGCCGCACTCGCTGCCGCCAGCGCGTCGTAGGCGTCATCGGAGATGCCGTTCTTGCCGTAGGCCTTGCCGTAGCCGACCTGGCCATCCAGGTACAGCACGAAGCCCTTGCCGATGGGCCAGTAGTGATTGATTTCGGTGCCGAGCTTCCAGTACTGCACGGTCGAACCGGGCAGCGCGATATCGGTCGAGGCGGAGATCAGACCGCCCCGCGTTGGCGCCCAGTAGCCGTTGCGCGTGTCGTGGTTCCAGCCCAAGGTGCCGGTCCATGTGTGGATCGTCTTGTTGCCAATCTGATTCTGGTAATCGAGCAGTACCTGCGGGCTGAAGCCCTGGAACAGGTTGATCTTGTTGCTGCTGACGCCCAGGCCTACGCGCAGGCCATCGGTTTCGCTGATGGGAATACCCAGGTACGAAGAGAAGCTTTGCGTGCTGGTGGAGAAATTGGCGAAATCGGTGTTGCCGTAGTCGGTCTTCGAATACGTCGCGCTGTAGCCGATGCCGATACCGCTGTCGGTCAGGTACGGGTTGTAGTAGTTCAGGCCGACGCGCGAATAGAAGCTGCTGCGTTCGCCGCTGACGGAGAAGCTGTCGCCGGTGCCGAACAGGTTGTTCTGCGAGACCGAGGCGTTGAGGATGATGCCGGAGTACTGCGAGTAGCCGACGCCGAACTGCATGCTGCCTGCGGACTGCTCCTCGACCTTGACCGAAACGTCGACCTTGTCCTGGGTGCCGGGCACCCGCTTCTTGTCGATCTCGACGGTCTTGAAGTAACCCAGCCGCTGCAGACGAACCTTTGAACGGTCAATGGCGGCCTGCGAGTACCAGGAGCCTTCGAGCTGTCGCATTTCACGGCGCAGCACGTCGTCCTCGGTACGCGTATTGCCCTGGAACACCACGCGGCGCACATACACGCGCTGGCCCGGCTCGACGTAAAGAGTCAGGTCGACGGTTCGGTCTTCCTTGTCCAGCTTCGGAATCGGCGTGACCTTGGCATAGGCGTAGCCGATATTCGCAAGAATTGCCTTGATCGACTTGGTGCTGGCCTCGATGGCGGCGCGGTTGAACGTGTCGCCGGGTTTGACGTAGACCAGTTTGCGCATGTCCTCTTCTTTGAGGATCAGGTCGCCGAGCAATTTGACGTCGCTGACCTTGTAGATCTCGCCTTCCTTGATGCTGGCGTCGATGTACATGGCGCGCTTGTCCGGCGCAATCGCCACCTGGGTGGAGTCGACGCCGAAATCGGCGTAGCCGCGATCCATGTAATAGGACTGCAGCTTTTCCAGATCGCCGGACAGTTTCTCGCGCGAGTACTGGTCGTCCTTGGAGTACCAGGACATCCAGTTGGTGGTATCCGATTCGAAACCGTCGCGGATCTGCTTGTCGGTGAACGCATGGTTCCCGATGATGTTCAGCTCCTTGATCCGGGCCGCCTTGCCTTCGCGGACTTCGATCTCCACGGCAACCCGGTTGCGATCCAGTCTTGTCACATGAGGATCGACCGAGACGTTGTACTTGCCGCGGTTGTAGTACTGCCGGATCAGTTCCTGTTGCACGTTGTCCAGCGCCAGCCGGTCGAAGGTCTCGCCCTCGGCCAGGCCGATCTCCTTGAGGCCCTTTTTCAGGTCGTCGGTCTTGATGTCCTTGTTGCCGCGCAGGGTCAGTTTCGAGATCGAGGGTCGTTCAACCACCTTGATCACCAGAATGTTGCCCTCGCGATCAAACTCGATGTCGCTGAAGAACTTCGTGCGATACAACGCGCGAATGGCCTGCTGGACGCTGGCATTGGTCAGCTGGTCACCCTTGTTGATCGGCAGGTAGTTGTACACCGTGCCGGCCGAGATTCGGCTGAGTCCGTCGATGCGGATGTCCGACACCACGAACGGGTCGAACGCGAACGCGTTGGCGGAGAGGGAGGCAAGCAGGATCAGCGCGGCGATACGCTTCATCGTCGATTCCGTTGGGTTATTTCGATGGAGCGGCCAGCGCGGCCGTCCCGATCAATGCATGAGGCAGGGCCGGGCCCTGCCTCGAAAGGAAGTGCGTACTCCAACGAGGAAGTACGCGGATTGACGCATCTCCGCGCCAGGCCGGAGCCGGCGCAGGCAAATGCGTCTTCATCTTGCCGCCGTCGTCACGCACCGGCGTCACGACGGCAACATGCGGTGGATGTCGTTGTAAAACGCCAGCCCCATCAGGGTGAACAGAAGGGCCAGGCCGATGTACTGGCCGACAATCATCGTCTGCTCGCTTACCGGGCTGCCCTTGATCAATTCGACAAGATAATACAGCAGGTGTCCGCCATCCAGGATGGGAATCGGCAACAGGTTGAGGATCGCCAGACTCAGCGAGACCAACGCCAGGAATTGCAGGAACCACGGCAGGCCCATGCCGGCCGAGGCATTGGCCACTTCGGCGATGCCGATCACGCCCGACAAGTTCCGGGTCGAGGCTTCACCGGTAAGCATCTTGCCGAGCATGCTGAAGGTCTGGGTGGTGTTGCGCCACGTGGCCGCCAGCGACGCACCCATCGCCCTGATCGGGCCGTAGCTGATGGTTGCCGGCTCCAGCGGTGGCGGCGTGACTCCCAGCAGCCACTTGGCCGGCTGGCCTTGCAGCGACTCCCATTTGGCCTTGACCTGCAGTTGCAGCGGGCGGCCGTTGCGTTCGATGTCGATCGTCAGCGTCGGTGACTTGGCCGCCTCGGTCTGCACCAGCTTTCCGAAGGCCACGAAATCGCCCACCGGCTGACCGTTGACGCGGATCACGCGATCGCCCCCTTGCATGCCGGCGAGCCCGGCGGGCTGACCTGGCAGCACGGTGGCGGCAATCGCGGCCGGTGGCATGAGTTTCAGGCCGAGCCGGCCCAGGTACTGGCCCACGTCTTCGCCGGGAGGCAGTTCGTCCAGCGGCAGCACCAGTTCGCGCGTAAGGCCGTCGGCGCCCCGTACCGTCATGGGCAATGGCTGGCGCCCGAGCAGGGCATTGGCCACCGCGTTCATCGAATCGGTCCACGTGCCCACGGCACGTCCGTCGATGCTCACGATGCGATCGCCCGACTGAATGCCTGCGCTGGCTGCGATGCTTTGTGGTGTGGCGGTGATCGTCGGCGCCACGTCGGGTCGGCCCAGCATGAACATCAGCCAGAACGCGGCGATGGTGAAGATCAGGTTGAAGCCCGGTCCGGCCGCCACGATGGCGATGCGCTTCCACACCGACTTGCCGGTGAATTCCTGCCCCTGCAGTGCCGGGTCGATCTCGCCTTCGCGGGCGTCCAGCATCTTGACGTAGCCACCCAGCGGGATCGCGGCGATCTGGTATTCGGTGCCGTCACGGCCAACGCGCTTCCAGATTGCCCTGCCAAAGCCGACCGAGAATCGCAGCACCTTCACGCCACAGCGGCGCGCGACCCAATAGTGGCCAAATTCATGGAAGGTCACGAGGACGCCGAGCGTCACCAGCAACCAGAATACCGAGCCGAAGAAGGAAGTCATCAAGTACCGGGGCGGAAAGTCATCGGATCAAGAATATCAGCAAGCGCTGCGCAGGATGCGACGGGCTGCTTCCCGGGCCGTGCGGTCCCGTTCACAAACGGTCTCAACATCGACCACGGCTTGCGCCGGCAGTTCCGCAAGCACGCCTTCGACCACGTCGGCAATGGACAGGAACGACAGCGCGCCAGCCAGGAATGCCTCCACGGCCACCTCGTTGGCGGCGTTCAAGATGGCCGGGGCGTCGCCGCCGGCACGCAAGGCCTGGAACGCCAGCGCCAGGCAGCGGAAGGTGGCCAGATCCGGTGCTTCGAATTGCAACGGCACGCAGGCAGCCAGATCCAGTGGCGCTACCCCGGACGCGACGCGCTCCGGCCACGCCAGCGCCAGGGCGATCGCCGTGCGCATGTCGGGGTTGCCCAGTTGAGCCAGTACCGAGCCATCGACGTACTCGACCATCGAGTGGATCAGGCTTTGCGGGTGTACCACCACGTCGATCGTTTCGATCGGGGCACCGAACAGGTGGTGCGCCTCGATGACCTCCAGTCCCTTGTTCATCAGGGTGGCCGAGTCGACCGAAATCTTGCGACCCATCACCCAATTGGGGTGCTTGCAGGCCTGTTCCGGGGTGACGTCGGCCAGTTGCGTCCGGGTGCAGCCACGGAACGGGCCACCAGACGCGGTCAGGATCAAACGGCGCACGCCACCGCCGGCGAGATCCGCCCGCCCGCCCGGCGGCAGGCACTGGAAAATCGCGTTGTGTTCGGAGTCCACCGGAATCAGCACGCCGCCGCCGGCTGCGACAGCCTGCAGCAACAGGGGGCCGGCCATCACGACCGATTCCTTGTTGGCCAACAGCAGCCGCTTGCCTGCACGGGCCGCAGCCAGCGTGGAATCCAGCCCCGCTGCACCGACAATGGCGGCGACCACGGTGTCGCACAGGTTGCCGGCCGCAGCGGCGGTCAAGGCATCATGGCCGCTGGCGACGTCGCAACGCACACCAGCAGCGGCCAGCCGGCGCGACAGTTCCGCTTCCAGCGCGGGATCGGCGATCACTGCCAAGTCCGGTCGGTGTCGAACACACAGCGCCGCCAGCGCCTCGACCTGGCGATGCGCCGTCAGCACGCTGGCGCGAAAGCGCTCCGGGTGGCGCGCGATGACGTCAAGCGTATTGCCACCGATGGAACCGGTGGCGCCCAGGACGGCGACGTTGTTCATGTCATAAATCCAGCAGAAGCAGTCCGGCGGCGAACACCGGCAGGGCCGCGAACACGCTGTCCAGTCGATCCATCAGTCCGCCATGACCGGGGAAAATATTGCCTGAGTCCTTCATCTGGGCATGCCGCTTCATCAGGCTCTCGATCAAATCGCCCACGATCGACGCCGCCACGGTGATCACGGCAAGCAGCGCCAGCGCTGCCAGTGCGGCGCCCCGCATGCCAAGCAGCCAGCCGCCGGCCTCGGCCACCAGCACCCCGGCCACCATCGCGCCGTAGGCGCCGGCCCAGGTCTTGCCGGGGCTTATCTGCGGCGCCAGCTTGCGCTTGCCGAAGCGGCGTCCGCTGAAATACGCCCCAATATCCGACGCCCACACAATCATCAGTGCCAGCAGGGTCCACCAGTGGCCATGCGGCATGCGGGCATGGATGCTGGCCAGGGCGACCCAGGCCGGGAAAATAACCAGCGCACCCGCCGCCAGCTTGAGCGCGAGGTTCTCCCGCGTGGGTGCCGCGCCAAACGCGAAGTGGCGCAACCACAGGCAGGCGAGCAGCCACCACGCCACGCCGAGCGCCAGCAGCAGTGGTGTCACGATGGGGGCCTGCGCCCGCCACAGCAACGCGAACACGCCGGCTGCCGCGAGCACCAGCACGATGCGCCACGAGCGATTTTTCAGGCCACTGAGCTGGGCCCATTCCCACCAGGCCGCCAGAAACGCCAGCGCCACGATTGCGCTGAAGATCCGCGTCGGCGGCAGCAGGATGATCAGGATCGCCAGCGGCGCGAGGACGAGGGCGGTGAGAATGCGCTGAAACAGCATGGAATCCCTCAGGGATCGTTGGTGACCTGCTCGCCGGTTCGCCCGTAGCGGCGTTCCCGGCGTGCGTAGTCGTCGATGGCAAGACGCAGGCAGGCCTGGTCGAAGTCTGGCCACAAGGTGTCGGTAAAGTACAGTTCGGCGTAGGCAACTTGCCACAACAGGAAGTTGCTGATGCGGCATTCGCCGCCGGTGCGGATGAACAGATCCAGGGGCGGCAATTCGGCCAGACTCATCCATTGGCCCATCCGCTGCTCGTCGATCTGGTCGGCACGCAGATCGCCGCGCGCCACCGCGGCCGCCGCTTGCCGGCTGGCCTGGACGATGTCCCAGCGGCCACCGTAGCTGACCGCGATGTTCAGCTGCAGCTTGTCATTGCCCGCGGTCTGGGTCATGGCATCGCGCATGCGTTCGCGCAGCCCTTCATCGAATGCGTCCAGATCCCCGATGAAGCGCAGGCGCACGCCATGACCGTGCAATTCGTCCACTTCCTTGTCGAGGGCGCGCAGAAACAGTCCCATCAAGGCGCCCACTTCGTCCTGCGGGCGTTGCCAGTTTTCACTGGAGAACGCGAACAGGGTCAGCACCGCCACGCCTTCGCGCAAACACGCTTCAATGGCCTCGCGGACTGCCTTGCGGCCAGCATTGTGACCGAAGCTGCGGGGGCGGTGGCGCGCCTTGGCCCAGCGGCCATTGCCATCCATGACGATGGCAATGTGACGCGGAACCGTGCGGACTTCAGGCTTGGCAGTCATGCGGCTCAACACCCCGCGCGGAGTGGTGGCGCGCAGCCAACAGGTCCGCGCTTTTCTGGCGCAGAAGGCGGGCGGCATTGCTGCACGAAGGCGCCATGCCAAGCCTCCCGAATGCAGGAGCGGTCGTGGCTCTCGACGAAGTCATCGTCAAAGGGCCATCAACTCCTCTTCCTTGATCTTGACCACGGCATCGACGTCTTTCACCGCCCGGTCCGTGAGCTTCTGGATCTCGTCGTCGACGCGGCGCTCGTCGTCCTCGGTGATCAGTTTTTCCTTGAGCAGATCCCGGACCTGCTGCAGGGCGTCACGGCGCACGTTGCGAATCGCGATCTTGGCATTTTCCCCCTCGTTGCCCACGTGCTTGGCCAGCTCCCGTCGGCGCTCTTCAGTCAGCGCGGGCATGTTGAGGCGGATCACGGTGCCCGCGGTGGTCGGCGTAATGCCCAGGTCGGACGCCATCAGAGCCTTCTCGATCGGCGCCACCATGTTCTTTTCCCACGGTGTGATCAGGATGGTGCGCGCATCCGAAAGGGTGACGGAGGCGACTTGCGCCAACGGTGTGTCCGAGCCGTAGTAGGACACCTTGATCCCGTCCACCAGCGCCGTGCTGGCGCGGCCCGTGCGGATGCGGGTGAGATCATGCTTGAGCGATTCAATGCTCTTGCCCATGCGGATCTCGGCGTCGTTCTTGATGTCATTGAGCATGTGGCGCTTCCGGGTAAGACAGGCAACGTTTGATTATAGCAGTGGCAATTGGCCAGACTTGCTGCGGCGCGGTCAGTCGCCGCTGACCAGGGTCCCGATGGACTCCCCTCGCATGATCCGCATCAGGTTGCCGGGTGTGGTCATGTCATAGATCCTCAGCGGCAACTGCTGGTCGCGGCACAGCGCAATCGCGGCAGTGTCCATCACGGCCAGCTTGTGGGCGATCACGTCGTCGTAGCTGAGTCGGTCGTAACGGGTGGCATCCGCGTGCGTGGCCGGGTCGGCGGTGTACACGCCATCGACCTTGGTGGCCTTCAGCAGCAGGTCGGCGCCGATTTCCACGGCGCGCAGCGCGGCGGCCGAGTCGGTCGTGAAGAACGGATTGCCGGTACCGGCGGCAAACAACACGATGCGGCCCTTTTCGATGTGGCGAATCGCGCGGCGTCGGATGTAATCCTCGGCCACGTCATGGATCTGGATCGCACTGGTTACACGGGCGTAACCACCCCGTTTCTCAATGGCATCCTGCATCGCCAGTGCGTTCATCACGGTGGCCAGCATGCCCATGTGGTCGCCGGTGACGCGGTCCATGCCCGCGGCAGCCAGTCCCGCCCCGCGGAAAATGTTGCCGCCGCCGATCACCACACCCACTTCCACGCCGGCGCGGCGCACCTCAATGATCTCGTCGGCCAGTCGGCCGATCACCTTTGGGTCGATGCCGTAGTCGGCATCACCCATCAGGGCCTCACCGGAGAGTTTGAGCAGGATGCGGCGGTACTTGGGCTGGTCGCTCATGGCTTTTCCGGATTGTGTGGGGCAAACCGGCGCATTGTAGCGGAGAGCGGGGCTCATCGACGAGATTTGCAGGGGATGGAGCGAAAAACGGGTCGTGTCGTCGGGCATCCACAGCGGTAACGAAGAAGGCCACGGTTTCCCGTGGCCTTCAAATCGAAGCATGGATTGCCTGCGCAGTCCGGCGATTACCGCAGTCCGGCTTGCTTCATGACTTCGGCGGCGAAGTCCTCTTCCACCTTCTCGATGCCTTCACCAACGGCAAGGCGCACCACGCTCAGTACGTCGGCACTCGCCTTCTTGAGTGCCTCGCCGACCGTCATGCTGGTATCCAGCACGTAGGGCTGACCGATCAGGGTGACTTCGGCGACGATCTTGTGGACCTTGCCAGAAATGATTTTTTCCAGGATTTCCGCGGGTTTGGCCTTTTCCTTATCGGACATGAGGCTCAGGGCGATTTCCTTCTCCTTGGCCAGGAACTCCGGCGGTACATCCTCGGCGCGAACATGCGCCGGATTCATCGCGGCCACGTGCATCGCGATGCCTTTGGCCAGCTCATCAGAGCCGCCCTTGAGCGACACCAGGACGCCAATGCGGCCGCCGTGGATGTAGCTGCCGATCACGCCGTCATTCTCGACGCGCGCCATGCGGCGAACGTCGATCTTCTCGCCGATGGTGGCAATCAGGGCCTTGGCAGCTTCTTCGACGGTGCCGCCGCCCGGGTAGGCGGCAGCCTTCAGCGCGTCGACGTCGGCGGCGCCGGACTTCAAGGCAACATCGGCTGTCGTGTCGCTGAACTTCAGGAAGCTGGCGTCCTTGGCCACGAAGTCGGTTTCGCAGTTGATTTCGACCAGGACAGCCTTGCCGCCGGTGTGGGCGCTCACGATACGGCCCTCGGCGGCCACGCGGCTTGCTTTCTTGTCGGCCTTGGCCAGGCCGGACTTGCGCAGCCATTCCATCGCGGCGTCGATGTCGGCGCTGTTCTCGACCAGCGCCTTCTTGCATTCCATCATGCCGGCGCCGGACCGCTCACGCAGTTCCTTGACCAGTTGTGCGGAAATAGTGCTCATCAATGTGTCTCCAAATCTTGGGATCGCACGACGACAGGCGAACGAACGCCGGCGCGCGACAGTCTCGGGCAGGGCGGGTGGCGGTCAGTGACCGCCACCGCAGCGCTTACTTGGCCGGTGCGCCTTCGCTGCGCGCGCCACGGGCATGGTCGCGGCGTGGAGCACCTTTCTTGGGGGCGGCTTCGCGGCGCGGGCGGTCGACCTTGGCAACCGGGTTGCCGTCCTCGTCCAGTTCGACGAATTCGTTGCCGTCGCCCTGGGCGGCAGCCGGCGCAGCGGCCTTGCCTTCGAGGATCGAGTCGGCGGCGGCGCGAGCGTACAGCTGGATGGCGCGGATCGCGTCGTCGTTGCCCGGGATGGCGTAGTCGACCAGGTCCGGGTTGTAGTTGGTGTCGACCACGGCGATCACCGGAATGCCGAGCTTCTTGGCTTCCTGCACCGCAATGTCCTCGTGGCCGATGTCGATCACGAACAGTGCGTCGGGCAGGCGGTTCATGTCCTTGATGCCACCCAGCGAGGCCTGCAGCTTGTCGCGCTCACGACGACGGGCCAGCACTTCGTGCTTCACCAGCTTGTCGAAGCTGCCATCGGTCTCGGCCGCTTCCAGCTCCTTCAGGCGCGACACGGACTGCTTCACGGTGCGGAAGTTGGTCAGCATGCCGCCGAGCCAGCGCGAGGTGACGAACGGCATGCCGGCGCGGGCTGCCTCTTCGGCCAACGGCTCGCGGGCCGAACGCTTGGTGCCGACGAACAGAATGGTGCCTCGTTTCTGCGCCAGGCCCGACAGGAAATTCATCGCGTCGGTGAACAGGGGCAGGGTCTTTTCGAGGTTGATGATGTGGATCTTGCCGCGGGCGCCGAAGATGTACGGAGCCATCTTGGGGTTCCAGTAACGGGTCTGGTGACCGAAATGGACGCCCGCTTCGAGCATCTGGCGCATGGTGACTTGGGCCATGGGTGTAACTCCAAATTGTCGGTTCCGACAGGCGGAACCTGGGGGTTGGGACCTCCACGCATCCCCGGCTTCGACCGCGACTGGCCCGATTCATGTGGTGGGCGAGGCGCAGCACCCCGAAGGCGGTGCCGATGCGTGTGTGGCGTTGGTTTGGGTGTAGCAGCGTGCAGCGCTACAATCCCGGTTCGCTTTGCGCTGGCCGGCTGCCGAAACAGCCATGTCAGATCAGCAAAACTCCGAAATTGTAGCCGGTCGACCGGCGGCGCGACAAGTCTCTGGAATTCAAGGGATTTTGTCGCCATCTGAGTGGAACCCATGGCCATTACCCTGAAATCCCCGCAAGACCTCGACGGCATGCGTGTCGCCGGCAAGCTGGCTGCCGAAGTGCTGGCCATGCTCAAGGAGTACGTCAAGCCCGGCGTCACCACCGAGGAACTGGACCGCCGCGCCTACGAACTTATCGTGAACGTGCAGAAGGCAATTCCGGCCAATGTGGGCTATCACGGATTCCCCAAGACGCTGTGCACGTCGGTCAACCACGTGATCTGTCATGGGATTCCCAGCGAAACCAAGGTGCTCAAGGATGGTGACATCGTCAACCTCGACGTCACCGTGATCAAGGATGGGTGGCACGGCGACACCAGCCGCATGTTCATTGCGGGCACCCCATCGGTACTGGCCAAGCGGCTGGTGGACACCACCTTCGAGGCGATGATGCGAGGCATCCAGGCCGTGCGCCCGGGTGCCACGTTGGGCGACGTCGGCCATGCGATCCAGCAGCACGCGGAGGCCGCGGGCTTTTCGGTCGTGCGCGAGTACTGCGGCCACGGCATCGGCAAGATCTACCACGATGAACCGCAGGTGCTGCATTACGGCAAGCCGGGCACCGGCATCGAGCTGAAGAAGGGCATGACCTTCACGGTCGAACCGATGATCAACGCGGGCAAGCCCAACACCCGGCAGCTGCCTGACGGTTGGACCGTCGTGACCAAGGACCACTCCTTGTCGGCGCAGTGGGAACACACCCTGGTGGTGACCGACGACGGCTTCGAGATCCTCACGCCGTGGCCTGACCTGCAGTAAGCGTCCGGTCGACGGGCCGAATCGGAAAACGAATCACGGCACGATGTGCTTTACTCGTTTTCCGATCCTGCTCATTCCCGATTTCCGGGCGTCATCATGTCGCCAGCCATCACGACAGCCATCGCCTTGCCACCGCTGCCGCGCCTGCCGCTGGCGGTGCCACGTTCGGGTGTGTCGGTCGAGGCGCGGCATGCGCTGCGGCAGTTGCTGGGCGATGTCGGTCGGGCGCTTGCCGTCGCGTTTGCCGAGGGTGCCGATGCCAGCGCGTTGGCACGGCGGCGCAGCGAGTCGGTGAGTCGCGTCGTCGCGCACGTCTGGACAGCATGCCTGGGCGACGTCACGGGCGCGGCGCTGTTCGCGGTCGGCGGATTCGGTCGTGGCCTGCTGTTCCCCCATTCGGACGTGGATTTGCTGGCGCTGGTGCAGGCGCCCGACGCCGCCCGGCTGCGCGCGCTGGAGCAGTTTTTCGGCACGCTGTGGGACGTGGGGCTGAAAGTGGGGCATGCGGTGCGCGACCCGGCGCAATGTCGCGCGCTGGCGGCGCAAGACGCCAGCGTGTTCACCAGCCTGCTTGATGCCCGGCGGATGGCCGGCGATCCGGCGTTTGACGCCAGCCTCAAGACCATCGTCGACGATCCGGCGTTGTGGCCCCCGCACGCGTATCTGGCGGCGCGGCTGGCCGAGCGCGACGCGCGACATGCCCGTTTCGACGATACCGCCTACAACCTTGAGCCGAACCTCAAGGAGGGCCCGGGCGGTCTGCGCACGCTCGATTCGTTGCGTTGGATGGCCCGGCGCCTGGCCCATGCGGCCGATCTGTCCGAAATGGTCGACGAGGGTTTGCTTGATCCGGCGGAACAAGAGGCGCTGGAGCAGTCCGAGGCCGTCCTGCGCCGCTATCGCTATGCGTTGCACCTGGAAGCCGGCCGCGCCGAGGAGCGGCTGCTGTTCGATTACCAGCGAGCCCTGGCCGACCGGCTGGGTTTCGAGGACGAACACGAAAAGAATCTGGGCGTCGAGCAGTTCATGCAGGGCTACTATCGCGCCGCCAGCCAGATCGACCGGCTTGGTGTGCAGGTGGCCGAACGGTTCGAGGAGATGTTGGAGGAGCCGGATCAGGCGCGGCCCGTCGGCACCGCGTTCGTGCGCTACGGCCCCCGCCTGGCGGCAACCGATCCACAGCTGTTCATGCGGCGGCCGGCGGCCTTGGTGGACGTCTTCATCGCGCGACTGGACGAGCCCGGCCTGGTTGGCTTCAGTGCCGACACCATGCGTCGCATCCACCAGGCTACCGCCGCCCACGGTGACGCGCTGGCCGAGGATGGCGAGGTGCTGGCAGCGTTCCTGCGCTTGCTGCGACGCGGTGCCCCGGCGGTCGAGGCGTTGTGGCGAATGAACCGCCACGGGCTGTTGGCCGCGATCCTGCCCGCCTTCGGCCGGGTATTCGGGCGCATGCAGTACGACTTGTTCCACGTTTACACGGTGGACGAGCACACGCTTCGCGTGCTGCGCAACATGGCGCGGTTCGCCGATCCGAAGGCGCAGCGCGAGTTCCCGTTGGCGTGCGAAATCTGGGGCGGGCTGGTCAATCCCGAGGTCATGCTGCTGGCCGGCCTGTTCCACGATATTGCCAAGGGTCGGGGTGGCGACCATTCGGTCCTCGGCGAGCAGGATGCGCGGGCGTTCTGTACCCGGCTGGGGCTGCCGCCACCCGACGTCGAGCGGGTCGCCTGGCTGGTGCGCTGGCATTTGCTGATGAGTACCACGGCACAGCGGCAGGACATCACCGATCCGGACGTGATTCATCGATTTGCCGAGGTGGTCGGTGACCGCGGGCGACTCGGCCAGCTTTATCTGCTGACCGTCGCCGACATCATTGGCACCAGCCCGCGCCTGTGGAATGGCTGGAAGGATCGCCTGCTGGCCGACCTGTATACCGGCACCCGCTATGCACTGCGCAGCGACGTGGAGCTGCCGCGTGACATCCATGCGCGCGTGCGCGAGTGTTCCGATCAGGCGATGGCGCTGCTGCTGGCCGACGATTACGCCGAAAGCGACGTGGTGCGCATCTGGGCCGATTTTCCCCAACTCAGTTTCCTGCGCCATCGACCCGAGCAGATCGCGTGGCAGACGGCGGCGATCCTGCGCGCCAAGGGTGCTGCGCCCCTGGTGGCGGTGCATCCGCTGTCCGTACGCGGCAGCACCGAATTGTTTGTCTACACACCGGACCGCGACGGCCTTTTCGCGACGGTGACGGCCGTGCTGGACCGGTTGCGGCTCTCGGTGATGGAGGCGCGCATCCTGAGTTCGAGCACGGGCATGGCACTGGACACCTTCCTGTTGCTCGACGCGGAAAGTCAGCAGCCGGTGAGTACGGCCCGCGCCGAGGAGTTGCAGCAGCGCTTGCATCGCGCGCTGGTGCTGGCGGCCAGCGTGCAGCCGAGCAAGCGCGGCATGTCGCGCCACCAGAAACATTTCCAGATGGCGCCCAAACTAAGCTTCCACGCGGCGGGTGGCCGGACTCAATTGGCGTTGGTCGGTACGGATCGTCCGGGCTTGCTGGCGGCGGTGGCCCAGGTCATGCTGGCTACCGGCGTCCGTGTCCATGATGCGCGAATTGCCACATTCGGCGAGCGTGTCGAGGACTTTTTCCAGGTGACGGACCGCCACAACGCGCCGCTCGATGAGGACTTGCAGGAGCGCTTGTTGCAGGCCTTGCTGGAGCGGATCGGCCCGGTGCGGGAATGATTGTTGAACCGCGCGTTATGATCACGTCCGCTGCGAGTCGCAGCGACAACCTGCGTTCGTCATGACCTATTTGTTGATCAAATCGCTGCATCTGTTGTTCGTGATCGCGTGGATGGCCACCGTCTTCTACCTGCCGCGAATCCTGGTGAATCTGGCCGAAGCGGTGGACGAGCCTGCGGTACAGGCGCGGCTGCAGCTGATGGGGCGACGGCTGTACAAGTTTGGCCACAACATGTTCGGCATCGCCTTCGTGTTTGGCGTCACGCTGTGGCAGGGCTGGCGGATGTTTCCGGCCACGCTGCCAAACCTCACCGCGAACAGCCATTGGATCGACGCCAAGCTGACTGTCGTGGCACTGTTGCTGGTCTACTTTGTCTGGGCTGGGCGCATGCTCAAGCGCAGTCAGAATGGCGGCGCCTTGCCGTCGTCGCGCACGCTTCGATGGCTGAACGAGCTGCCGGTGCTGTTGCTGCTGGGGGTGATCTGGTTGGTCATCGCCAAGCCGTTTTGACGGACCCGGTTTTGCAAAGCGACGGACGTGCAGGCACTTCCCGCTGACTCCAGTGTCACTTGCTGTAATGCCGGCGATACCACTCCACGAAGCGCGCCACGCCCTCTTCGATTGTTGTATCCGGCGCGTAACCCACGTCGCGGCGCAGCGCCGAGATGTCGGCCCAGGTGTCAGGAACGTCGCCGGGTTGCATTGGCAGCAGACGCTTCTCAACCGTGCGGCCGAGGTTTTGTTCGAGCAATTCGATGAAGCGCATCAGCTGCACCGGGTGGTCACTGCCGATGTTGTAGAGGCGGTACGGCGCGCTGGAGGTACCCGGGTTCGGATCCATGGGGTCGTACGTCGGGTCCGGCTCGGCTGGATGGTCGAGCGTACGAATGACGCCTTGGACGATGTCGTCGATATACGTGAAGTCACGGCTGTGGTGACCGTGATTGAACACATCGATCGGGTCGCCCCGGCTGATCCGGTCCGCGAACAGAATGGGTGACATGTCCGGCCGGCCCCACGGTCCGTATACCGTGAAGAACCGCAATCCCGTGGTCGGCAGGCGATAGAGATGGCTGTAGGTATGCGCCATCAGCTCATTGGCCTTCTTGCTGGCCGCATACAGGCTGACCGGATGATCCACGGCGTCCTCCACCGCAAACGGCAGCTTGCGGTTGGCGCCGTACACCGAGCTGGAAGACGCATACACCAGGTGCTCGACCTGGTGGTTGCGGCAGCCCTCAAGGATATTGACGAAGCCGACCAGGTTGCTTTGCGCGTAGGCACGCGGATTCTGGATCGAGTAGCGCACGCCCGCCTGCGCGGCGAGGTGCACCACACGCTGGGGCCGGAACGTGGCGAAGGCGTCATCGACCGCGGTAGCATCCGCCAGGTCCGCACGCAGGTGGCTGTAATTCGGGTGCTTGATGAATTGCGCGAGGCGGGCTTCCTTGAGCGCCGGATCGTAGTAATCGTTGTGATTGTCGTAGCCCTGAACCACATCGCCGCGTTCGAGCAAGCGTTGCGTCACCGCGGCGCCGATGAAGCCGGCAGTGCCGGAAACCAGGATACGCATGGCCAAGGTCCAGTCAGGAAAGCAGTCGCCATTCTACCGATGCCGCCGCTGCGGTCCTGATCGGGTCGTCGCAGGGATCAATTCGCGGCGAACAGGGGCCGGCTGACTGCAGGCGAAATGGTTGAAGTGTGGGCGGGAAAATTCTATTGCGCCGTCCCTGGATTTGAGCTAGGCGGCTTGTTCCGCTAGACTGCGTCACTCACTTCTTGCAAACCCGGGCCGGCGCCGACTGGCGCCCACGACCCCAGCGTCTTTGTGCCCGGTGTTTGTCCATGACGCTTCCGTCAGAGGCGTCGCTGCATGTTGTCGTTCTCGCATGTGGCATTCGCACTCCAGGTTCAGGGGCCGATGCTAAAAATTAGAGTGGAACACCTCACCAAGGTTTTCGGACCTCGTCCGGAACAAGCGTTGCGCATGCTCGATCAGGGCGCCAGCAATGCGGAGATTCACAAGACAGGCAACGCCGTCGGCATCGTCGACGTGTCGTTCGAGGTAGAGCAGGGCGAGTTGCTGGTCGTAATGGGCTTGAGCGGGAGCGGCAAGTCGACCTTGCTGCGTTGCCTCAACCGGCTCAATCCCTCCACGCGGGGCAGCATCTTCATCGACGGCGACGACATCACGCGATTTGATCGCGAGCAGTTACTCGACTTGCGTCGCCGCAAGATCAGCATGGTGTTCCAGCACTTTGCGTTGTTCCCCCACCGCAGCGTGGCCGAAAACGCCGCCTACGGGCTGGAGGTGCAGGGTGTCGATCCGGTTGAGCGCCGCGCGCGCGCAGTCGAGGCGCTTGAGCTCGTCGGTTTGAAAGGCTGGGAGGATTCGCTGCCGAGCCAGCTCAGCGGCGGTATGCAGCAGCGCGTCGGCCTGGCCCGCGCGCTGGCCGTGAAGTCAGACATCCTGTTGATGGACGAGGCGTTCAGCGCGCTCGATCCGCTGATCCGTCGCGACATGCAACAGGAACTGGCGTCGCTGCAGCGACGCATGAAGAAGACCATCGTGTTCATCACTCACGATCTGGACGAGGCGTTGCAGCTGGGTGACCGGATCGTGCTGATGAAAGACGGTCGCGTCGTCCAGATCGGCGCACCCGAGGAGATTCTCAACCATCCGGCGAATGCCTATGTCGAGCGGTTCGTGGAGAACGTCGACATGTCACGCGTCCTGACCGCTAATTCGGTGATGGGCCGAGCGCGCGAAGTGGCGCACCCGGAGGATGGGCCTCGTATGGTCCTGCGCAAGATGGCCGAGACCAGCGACACCAGCATGATTGTGGTCGAGCGCGACAACACGATGGTGGGATCAGTCACTCTCGACGCGCTGGATGCGGCTGTGCGCGAAGGGCGGAAAACCATCGACGGCCTGATCCAGCGCGATGCCCCTGCGCTGGATCCCGATACACCGTTGAACGACATCATCAATCTCATGGCGACATGGCCCTACCGGCTGCCGGTTGTCGATGGTGATCGCAATTTGCTGGGCGTGGTGACCCGCCCACGCGTCATCAATGCACTGGCACAGAGCAGCACCAGCGAGGCCGCTGTAACCGATGCCGCCAGGAGTACCGCCGCATGATTGCCATGATTCCGAAATTGCCGCTGGCGAACGGCATCGACGTGGTGCTGGACTGGTTGACCCTGCACGGTGCCTTCATCACCAAGGCCTTCAGCCGCTTCGTGTCGATGTTGATCGACGGACTGATTGACGGCCTGCTGTGGCTGCCACCGTGGCTGCTGATTGCCGCTGTGGCGGTGCTGGCGTGGCGCGCTGCGGGCTGGCGCGTGGCGCTATTCAGCCTGCTGGGCCTGGCCTTGCTGTGGAACTTGCGGTTGTGGTCCGAAACCGTGGATACCTTCACCCTGGTCCTGATTTCGACCCTCATTTCGATTGCCATCGGGATGCCGCTCGGCATCATTGCCGCACTCAGTCGGCGCACCTCCCAGGTCGTGATGCCCATCCTGGATTTCATGCAGACCATGCCGGCCTTCGTCTACCTGATTCCGGCGATTCCGTTCTTTGGCCTGGGCGCGGTGTCGGCCAGCGTGGCCACCGTGATTTTCGCCACGCCGCCGACCATCCGGTTGACCGCGTTGGGCATTCGCCAGGTGCCTGCCGACCTGATCGAGGCTGCCGATGCCTTCGGCTCCACTCGTCGCCAGAAGCTGTTCAAGGTGCAATTGCCCATGGCCGTGCCGACGATCATGGCCGGCATCAACCAGACCATCATGCTGTCCCTGTCGATGGTCGTGATTGCCGCGATGATCGGCGCCGGCGGCCTCGGCGGCAAGGTATGGCAGGCCATTCAGCGGCTGGAGCCGGGCAAGGGTTTCGAGGCCGGCATCGCCATCGTGATCCTCGCCATGATTCTGGATCGCATCACCCAACGCATCGGCCGCAAGCCGCCGATGAAGTCCGCGAAGTGATTCGCGACCATCGCAAAGGAGGTTCCATGACCAACAAGACATTCCGAATCGGCACCGCGGTTGCCACCGCGCTCGCCGCCGCCGTACTGGCTGCGTGCTCGCCGTCGGGCGGTGACGCGACGGACCAGTCGTCAACCACGGCCGCGGCGCCGCAGCATGCGAAGCTGGTTTACGTTGAGTGGTCCAGCTGCACGGCCGCCACAAACGTGGTCAGGGCCGCGCTGGAGCAGCAGGGGTTCGAGGTCGATACAATCTCGGTGAGCGGCGCGGCGATGTATTCGGCGCTGGCCAACGGTGACGCCGATGCCACGGTGTGCGCATGGCTGCCCAGCACGCACGGCAACTATTACGCCAAGGCGCAGGACAAGCTGGCCAATCTCGGGCCGAACATGACCGGCACCAAGATCGGACTGGTCGTCCCCGACTACGTCACCGTCGACTCGATCGACCAGCTTGCCTCCCATGCTGACCAGTTCCAGGACCGGATCATCGGTATCGACCCGGGTGCCGGCGCGATGCGTATCACGCACGAGGCGATCGACGCCTACAAGCTGCCGATGAAACTGATCGACGGCAGCGGCGCCACGATGACGGCGGCGCTCAAGGATGCCATCACCAACCATGAATGGATCGTGGTGACCGGCTGGACCCCGCACTGGATGTGGGCGCGCTGGAACCTGAAGTATCTGGCTGACCCCAAAGGGAGTTACGGCGGGGCCGAGGACATCGATACCCTGACGCGCAAAGGTCTGCAGCAGGACATGCCCAAGGCCTATGCCGTGCTGGATGGGTTCCACTGGACCCCCGAGCAGATGCAGATGGTGATGGCCGCCGACCAGGAGCCTGATGCCGATCCGCGGCAGAACGCCAAGGTCTGGGTCGAGAGCCATGCCGACGTGGTGTCGGGCTGGGTGTCGCCAAAGTCCTGATTCGTCCGACCGCTCGCGGCTGGCCCGCGAGCGACCGGGGTGCGGGAGTGCATGCTCCCACCATGGCACCGCCGCCCGCGTGCGGCGTCCATCAATACCCGAGGAGTTCCCATGATGATCAAACCATTCGCGCTAGCCGCGACGGGCGTCATTGGCCTGTGCCTGGCCAATCCTGCCCACGCGGGCAGCGACACCGTGACCGCGCCCGGACAAGCGCCGACAGTCGCGCAGCAAATCGCCCAGTTGCAGGCGAACATGGATGAGATGCAGAAGCAGCTTGATCTGCTGCGCAAGCAGCAGCCTGTCAGCGTCATGGCGGAGGACAACGTCGACGTGCCTGTCGAGCCGGTCGAGCTGGTCGCGACCGCCCCGGCGCCAGCCAAACAGGATGGCATCAAGCTGGGTGGGGCCGTGCGCTTTCAGTACAGCAACGAGGGCTACAACACGGGCAATCGCCGCCGCGGCGGCGACGGCGATTTCGACATCTTCCGGCTCGACCTCAACGGGAGCGTCGGCGACGTCGAGCTATCGGCGCAGTACCGCTGGTTCCAGTACATGAGCGCGATCCATCACGCCTGGGTCGGCTACAAGTTCTCCGAGGCATCTGAAGGTCGAGTTGGCCTGGTCAAGCTGCCGTTTGGCGTGCAGCCGTTCAACTCGCACAGCTACTTCTTCAGCTCCAATTATTACCTTGGCCTGGAAGACAGTTATTTCATGGGTGCCAAGTACCTCTACAGCAGTGGCCCCCTGGACGTGCAGCTGGCGTTCTTCAAGAACGACGGCATGGGTGGCGTGGATGGCTACGTGGCCAACCGATCCGACAGCTATACCTACAATGTGGTGGGTTACCGCGACGCGAAAGAAGGGGTCTATGACGATCCGGCGAATCCCATCGGCATCACCGATACGGCCGCCGCCAGGGCGGCGTACACGTTCCAGCTGAGGGACGACACCAGCATCGAACTGGGCGCTTCGGCGTTGCGAGGCGGGCTGGACGATGCCACCCGCAGTGTCGGCCACTACAGTGCCTACGCCGTGCACATGAACGCCAATCGGGGGCCGTGGAACGTCCAGTTGCAGGCGGCGCGCTACAACTACGCAGTGCAGGACGCCACGCGTCTGGCAGTGGGTGCATACCACTTCTACGACAGCATTGCGGCCCGGGCGAACAGCTACACCGGCAATGTCGCCTACAGGCTTCCGGTGTCGTGGGGGCCAATCAGCGCGCTGACCTTCTACAACGACTACACGATCGTGGGACAGAAGTCGGGCGGCCTGCCGCACACCTGGATGAATGTGACTGGAGTGTCCGTGGCTGCCGGCGGATTGTTCACCTATTTCGACTTTGTGACCGCCCGCAATCAGCCGTTCATCGGTGGCAGCATGGCCGGTGATGGCCAGATCGAACGCCGGTTCAACGTCAATTTCGGCTATTACTTCTGATTCTGGCTGTCAGACATGCCGACATTGACAGCCATCCGGACGCGAAGTAGTTTTTTGCCTTCAACTTCAGATCGGGTGGCTGGCGGGTGACTGTCGGTCCAGTGTGCGACATGGATACTGCGAAATTCACCAGTTGATGATCACCCGCAAGGCCGGAACGAAGAGGGCGCTTTGCGCCCTTTTTCGTGCGTGCTGACGGGATTGTTGCAGCGCTCGTCAGCGGTTTGCGGGCATAATTTGTCATTCGGTTCGCCGCAGTGGCGGATCCTTCAGGTGCTTCCATGATTGAAATTACGCTTCCCGACGGCAGCAAGAAGTCGTTCGACCATCCCGTCACCGTGCAGGATGTGGCCGCCTCCATTGGCGCGGGTCTGGCCAAGGCCACGCTGGCCGGCAAGGTCGACGGCCAGCTGGTCGATGCCAGTTTTCCGATCGAACACGATGCCAGTGTGCACATCGTCACCGAAAAGAGCCCGGAGGCGCTGGAGATCCTGCGCCACTCCACCGCGCATCTGATGGGCCAGGCCGTGCAGCGGTTGTTCCCGGGCGCGCAGGTGACGATCGGCCCGGTGATCGACAACGGCTTCTATTACGACTTCGCCTATGAACGTCCATTCACGCCCGAGGATCTGCCGAAGATCGAGGCGGAGATGCTCAAGATCGTGGCCGAGAAATTGCCGGTGACGCGCAGCGTGAAGTCGCGCGACGAAGCGGTTGCCTTCTTCCGTGGCCTGGGCGAGCACTACAAGGCCGAGATCATCGAGGGCATTCCGGCGAGCGAAGACCTGTCGCTGTATTCGCAAGGCGAGTTCACCGACCTGTGCCGCGGCCCACACGTGCCGAACACCGGCAAGCTGCATTCGTTCAAGCTGATGAAGGTAGCGGGTGCGTATTGGCGCGGCGATTCGAACAACGCGATGCTCAGCCGTATCTACGGCACGGCCTGGTTGAACGACAAGGACCTGAAGGCCTACCTGTACCAGTTGGAAGAGGCCGAGAAGCGCGACCATCGCAAGATCGGCAAGCAGCTCGACCTGTTCCACCAACAGGAAGAAAGCCCCGGCATGGTGTTCTGGCACCCCAATGGCTGGGCGATCTGGCAGCAGGTGGAGCAGTACATGCGCACGGTGTACCGGACCAGCGGCTACCAGGAAGTGCGCTGCCCGATGGTGCTGGATGTGTCCTTGTGGAAAAAGTCCGGCCACTGGGACAACTACAAGGAGAACATGTTCTTCACCGAGTCGGAGAAGCACACCTTCGCGCTGCGGCCGATGAACTGCCCGGGGCATGTGCAGATCTTCAATGAGGGTCTGCGCAGTTACCGTGACTTGCCGCTGCGCTACGGCGAGTTTGGCGGCTGCCATCGCAATGAGCCATCCGGCGCGCTGCACGGCATCATGCGGGTGCGCGCGTTCACCCAGGACGATGGTCATATCTTCTGCACGCCCGAACAGATCGAATCGGAGGTCACCGCGTTCCATCGCCAGGCGATGCAGGTTTACGCGGACTTCGGCTTCACTGACATCGAGGTGGCGCTGGCGCTGCGACCGGATCAGCGGATCGGTGACGATGACGTGTGGGATCGCGCCGAGGCGGCCTTGCGCGGAGCGCTGGCGACGGCGGGAGTGACCTGGACGGAGTTGCCCGGCGAAGGCGCTTTCTACGGTCCCAAGATCGAGTACCACATGAAGGACTCGATCGGGCGCGACTGGCAGGTGGGCACGATGCAGGTCGATTTCATGATGCCCGAGCGCCTGGGTGCCGAGTACGTGGACGAGCACTCGCAGAAACGGCATCCGGTGATGCTGCACCGGGCCATCGTGGGCTCGATGGAGCGCTTCATAGGCATCCTGATCGAGCATCACGCCGGCCTGTTGCCCCCGTGGTTGGCGCCAGTGCAGGCGGTGGTATGCAATATCACCGACGCCCAGGCCGATTACGTCCGGGAGGTCACGCAAGCCCTTGTCGACAAAGGTTTCCGAGTACAATCGGATTTGCGCAACGAGAAAGTGGGCTATAAAATCCGCGAGCATACGATGCAGAAAGTACCGTACCTGCTCGTGGTCGGTGACCGCGAGAAGGAGACCGGGGCCATTTCTGTTCGTACCCGTTCCGGTGATGATCTGGGCAGCATGCCGCTGGCCGCCTTCGCCGAACGTCTTGGGACCGAAACCCGACGCTGAGCGCCGAGCGGTCTTTTTCATTACTTCTTCTGGAGGATCGTGGTATCGCAACCACCGACAACAAGGGCAATCGCCGCAATCAGGAAATCCGTGTGCCGCGGGTGCGCGTTATTGGCGCGGATTCGGAACAGCTGGGCATTCTCAGTCGCGATGAGGCGCTGAGCCTGGCGCAGGAATCCGGCATGGATCTGGTTGAGATCCAGCCCAACGGCGATCCGCCGGTCTGCCGCATCATGGATTACGGCAAGTACAAGTTCGAAGCCCAGAAGAAGGCGCAAGCCGCCAAGAAGAAGCAGAAGCAGGTCGAGATCAAGGAAGTCAAGTTCCGTCCGGTCACGGACGTGGGCGACTACCAGATCAAGCTGCGCAAGATGCTTGGATTCCTGGAGGAGGGCGACAAGGTCAAGGTCACGATCCGCTTTCGCGGTCGCGAGATGTCACACCAGGACCTGGGCAAAAATCTGGCCAGAAAGATCCAGGAAGACGTCGGCGAGAACGGCCAGGTCGAGTCCTTTCCGCGCCTGGAAGGGCGCCAGATGATCATGATGATCGGCCCCAAGAAGAAGTAAGCATCCTGGCGGCGCCGGCGTTTCGTGCGGCGCGCCTTGGCGCGCCCCTACTGGCGTCGGTCGGGGGAACTCCGTATAATCGCCGGTTCGACCCGCTTGGAAGGGTCGTGAACCGATCATGGCAGGACGGAAAGTGTGGCCGCATCCCGAAGGGAAGGCGGTTGCCGCCAGATCAGTCAGAAACCGGGGCTGCCCGTGCAGGGCACGCCCTATCAAGGAACCTACCCATGCCCAAGATCAAGACCAACCGGGCGGCTGCGAAGCGTTTTCGCAAGACCGCGTCGGGCAAAATCAAGTGCGGTCACGCCTTCAGGTCGCACATCCTGACCAAGAAGTCGACCAAGCTGAAGCGCGCTCTCCGTGCCCCGAACCACCTCAAGGCGTGTGACGCCCCGGGTGTGGCTCGCATGCTTCCGTACTTGTGAGGAGATAGACCATGGCTCGTGTAAAGCGTGGTGTCACGGCTCGTCGCCGTCACAAGAAAATCATCGGTCGTGCCAAGGGTTATTACAACGCCCGGCGCAAGGTATTCCGCGTTGCCAACCAGGCCGTCATCAAGGCCGGCCAGTACGCCTATATCGGTCGCAAGCAGCGCAAGCGCCAATTCCGCGCGTTGTGGATCGTCCGCATCAATGCGGCGGCGCGCATGTTCGGCCTGTCCTATAGCCGCCTGATCAATGGCCTGAGCAAGGCCGGTATCACGGTCGACCGCAAGGTTCTGGCCGATATTGCCGTGCACGACATCAAGGCTTTTGGCGCGATCGCCGAGAAAGCGAAGGCCAGTCTGGCTGCTTGATCGTGGGGCGCTGCGGCGCTCGCGCGATATGATGTAAAGCAAGCGGGGAGGAGGCCAGCGCCTCCTCCCCGTTTTTGTTGGCGGGTTCGGGTTGCGGAATTTGGAAGCGGCGTGCAGGCAACGACGCTGCCAGTGCCGATCCGCAGTTCCGCTCCCCAAGTCCCATGGAACAAGCCGGAATCGCATCACTATGGACGATCTGGACAGCCGCGCCGCGCAGGCGCTGGCCGCTATCGAAAAGGCCGACACGCTCGATGCGCTCGATGCGCTGCGGGTCGGTCTGCTGGGCAAGAACGGTATCGTCACGGCCGTCCTGAAGACGCTGGGTGCACTCGCGCCGGATGAGCGCAAGGCGCGGGGCGCCGAGGTAAACAAGGTCAAGCAGCGTCTGGTCGACGCGTTGGCACTGCGCAAGCGAGAGTTGGAGCAGGCTGAGCTCGGACGCCGCCTCGCTTCTGAGCGGCTCGATATCAGCCTGCCTGGCCGCGATGGCGAGCGTGGCGGTATCCATCCGATCACCCGCGCGCTGGAGCGCATCTCGTCCATCTTCGCCCGACTGGGCTATCAGCGTGCCGACGGCCCGGAGATCGAGGACGACTGGCACAACTTCGAGGCGCTCAATTTCCCGCCGCACCATCCCGCGCGGGCCATGCACGACACGTTCTATTTTGGCGATGGGCGCCTGCTGCGTACGCACACCTCGCCGGTTCAGGTTCGAACCATGGTCGGCCGTCAGCCGCCGATCCGGATCATCGCCCCGGGCAAGGTCTATCGCAGTGATTCGGACCAGACCCATTCGCCGATGTTCCATCAGATCGAGGGCCTGCTGGTCGACGAGACGTCCAGTTTCGCCGATCTGAAAGGGACGCTTTCCGAATTCATCCGCGCGTTCTTCGAGCGCGACTTCGAGATGCGCTTTCGTCCCAGCTATTTCCCCTTCACCGAACCGTCGGCCGAGGTGGACATCCGCTGGACCGAGCCGGGCCGGGATGACCAGGGCGATGCGGCCCGTTGGCTGGAAGTGCTCGGTTGCGGCATGGTGCACCCCAATGTCTTGAAGAACTGCGGCATCGATCCGGAGCGCTACACCGGCTTCGCCTTTGGCCTCGGCGTCGAGCGTTTCGCGATGCTTCGCTACGGTGTTTCCGACCTGCGGGCATTTTTTGAAAATGACCTGCGTTTCCTGAAACAGTTTGCTTGAACGGGATGCTGCATTCCGGATTCGGAAATCGTGGGAGCGGCGCGGATGCGCCCGCTCTGGCTCGACCGATTGCGGGATGCCGGTATCCGAACCCCGGACCGAGATCATGAAATTTTCCGAGAATTGGTTGCGCGAGTTGGTCGAGGTCAAGGCCGATCGCGGACAACTCGCTCACGCGCTGACCATGGCCGGGCTGGAGGTGGAGGAAGTCACCCCGCTGGGCGAAGAACTGGCCGGTGTCGTCGTGGCCGAGATCATCGCGGCGGGCAAGCACCCGCAAGCCGACCGGCTGCAGGTTTGCACAGTCGATGCCGGGCAGGGCGAGCCACTGCAGATCGTCTGCGGGGCCCCCAATGCACGCCCTGGCATCAAGGTGCCGCTGGCCATGGTGGGTGCGAAGCTGCCCGGTGGCATCGCCATCAGGGCGGCGAAACTTCGTGGGGTGGAGTCCTACGGCATGCTGTGCTCGGCCAGGGAGCTTGGCATCGACGCCGACGCATCCGGGCTGCTCGAGTTGCCGGCGGACGCCCCGGTCGGTCAAACCCTGGGTGACTACCTCGGTCTGCCTGACGCCAGCTTTGAGCTCAAGCTCACACCGAACCGTCCCGACTGCCTGGGTCTGGTCGGCCTGGCCCACGATGTGGCCGCCCTGTTCGGCAGCACGGTGCAGGTGGGAGAACAACTGCCTGCGCCGGTGGCCGGTGACGCCAGGCGTGGTATTCGACTGGAGGCCGGCAAGGATGCGCCACGCTATCTGGGCCGCATCATCGAGGGCATCGATGCCACCGCGCGTGCGCCGTTATGGATGGCCGAACGCCTGCGCCGCGCCGGCCTGCGCCCGCTCGGCGCGGTGGTCGACGTCACCAATTATGTGATGCTGGAACTGGGCCAGCCGCTGCATGCATTCGACAACGACACGCTGGAAGGCGACATCGTGGTGCGGCACGCGCGCGCCGGGGAAGTATTGAAATTGCTTGATGGTGGCGAGGCGACCCTGGACGCCGGCTTCGTGCTGATTGCCGATGAGCGCAAGCCGCTGGCGGTTGCCGGTGTGATGGGTGGATTGGAGTCACGCGTCACCAGCGGGACCCGCAACGTCTTCCTGGAGGCGGCCCACTTCGCACCGGCTGCGATCATGGGGCGCGCACGGAACCTCGGGTTGCACACCGATGCCTCGCACCGGTTTGAGCGCGGCGTGGACCCTGGTTTGCCGCGCCGTGCGCTGGAGCGTGCCACCGAGCTGCTGCTGTCGATCGCTGGCGGCAAGGCCGGACCGGTGCTGGTGGCGGAGAATTCCGCGGACCTGCCGCTGCCCGGCCCGGTTGGCTTGCGACGCGCGCGACTGCTGCGCGTGCTCGGCGTGTCCGTGCCCGATACCGAAGTGGTGCGCATTTTCACCGCGCTCGGCATGCTGGTGGAAACCACGGCTGACGGTTGGCGGATCACGGCGCCCAGCAGCCGCTTCGACATCGAGCGCGAGGAAGACCTGATCGAGGAAGTTGCGCGGATTTTTGGTTACGACCACATCCCCACTGCGACGCCGGCCGGGGCGCTGGCCCTGGCGATCGAGCCAGAGGCTCGCATCGGTGAACTGGCGCTGCGCGAACAGATGGCCGCGCGCGGCTACCACGAGGCCGTGAATCTGTCCTTCGTCGGCGCTGACTTGCTGGCGAGCTGGGGTTACACCGAGCGGCTGGTGTCGTTGGCCAACCCGCTGTCCGCGGATATGGCGGTGATGCGGCCCTCGCTGTTGCCCGGGCTGATCGAAGCGCTGCGCCACAATCTCGCGCGTCAGCAAACGCGGGTGCGCCTGTTCGAGGTGGCCCGGGTGTTCGAATCGGGTGATCCGCCGGTGGAGACGCCGAGCCTGGCAATCGTCGCCTGCGGCAGTGCACGTGTGGAGCAATGGGGCGAGCCGTCGCGGTCGCTGGACTTCTACGATCTCAAGGGCGATCTGGATGTCTTGATCGCCTGGGGCGGTGAGCCGCAGCGCTGGTCGGTGCACGCTGATGACCTGCCGGGCTGGCTGCATCCCGGGCGCGGCGCGCGTGTCGCCCGCGATGGCGTCACGGTGGGCTACCTGGGCGCGCTGCATCCGCAGCTGGCCCAGTCGCTGGATCTGGCGACCGACGTCCACGTGCTGGAACTGGCGCTGGAGCCGCTGCTGGGTCGTCGCCTGCCGCAGGCGCGCCCCGTGCCCCGCTTTCCGGCCGTGCGTCGCGACATCGCGATGGACCTGCCCGAAAGCGTAAGCTGGTCACAAATCGAGCAGCTGGTTCGCCGCACGCTGGGCGAACGGCTGAAGGAACTGCGGCTGTTTGACCGTTATAGTGGTCAAGGCGTCGAAGTGGGCCGAAAAAGTCTCGCTATGGGCTTGATTTTGCAGGACGCTTCACGCACCCTTACCGATGACGACGCGGACTGCTGCGTGCGGGAAGCGATTGCGGCGTTGGAACACACATGCATGGCAAAACTGCGAGGATGAGATGGCTCTGACCAAGGCGGAGATGGCCGAGCGGCTTTTCCTCGATGTCGGTCTCAACAAGCGTGAGGCCAAGGAATTCGTGGATGCCTATTTCGAGGTTGTTCGCGGAGCACTGGAAGGCGGGGAGCAGGTCAAGCTGTCCGGTTTCGGCAATTTCGATTTGCGGATGAAAAACCAGCGGCCTGGACGCAATCCCAAGACTGGCGAGGAGATTCCCATCTCCGCTCGCCGGGTGGTGACGTTCCGACCGGGACAGAAACTCAAGGTAAGAGTCGAGGGCTATGCTGGATCAAGGGAATAACACCGAACTGCCGGCCATCCCGGCCAAGCGCTACTTCACCATTGGTGAGGTGGGGGAGCTGTGCGGTGTGAAGCCCCACGTGCTGCGCTACTGGGAGCAGGAATTTCCTGCGCTCAACCCGGTCAAGCGCCGCGGCAACCGCCGTTACTACCAGCGCCATGATGTACTGATGATTCGCCAGATCCGCTCGCTGTTGTATGACGAAGGTTTCACGATCACCGGTGCCCGTGCGCGCCTGGAAGGGCCGCAGGCGCGAATGGAGGCGAGCATGTCGCACCAGATCGTGCGCCAGGTCCGGATGGAGTTGGAGGAAGTGCTGGTCCTGCTGCGACGCTGAAGGCTTCCGGACGCACCACCCAAGCTGCTAGACTTGCCAGCTTGCCGTATGTCGGGGCGTAGCGCAGCCTGGTAGCGCATCTGCCTGGGGGGCAGAGGGTCGTCGGTTCGAATCCGGCCGCCCCGACCAATTCGGCAACAGAGCAAAAAAAGCGCCCATGGGCGCTTTTTTTTGCTGGATGGATGGCACCCGCAACCGGTTCATCCATTTTTCGGGCGACGCGGAGGAACTTACCCGGCTTGAAAGGCCTGTCCCGCTCCCGCGTCGCCGACTTCGGGCTGTCTTCTATTCCTTGTCCTCAATACAGCACCCGGCTACGCAGCGTTCCCGGAATCGTTGCCAGCCGGGACTTGAGCTCCTGCGCCTGGGCCTCGTCGGCGCTGACGTCAATCACGACGTAGCCCACTTCGCCGTCGGTCTGCAGGTACTGCGCGTTGATATTCATGTTGCCGGCCGAGAACAATTCGTTGATGCGCGACAGCGTACCCGGCACGTTGCGATGAATGTGCAGCAGGCGGCGGCTGGTCGGGTGTTCAGGCAGGGCGACTTCGGGGAAGTTGACCGCCGACAGGGTCGAGCCGTTGTCGCTGTAGCGAACCAGCTTGCTGGCCACCTCGATGCCGATGTTGTCCTGTGCCTCCAGTGTGCTGCCGCCGATGTGTGGCGTGAGGATCACGTTGTCCAGGCCAATCAATGGCGAGACGAACGGATCGTCGTTGCCTTTCGGTTCGGTCGGAAAAACGTCCACGGCGGCGCCCGCCAGGTGGCCGTCGCGCAGCGCTGCAGCGAGTGCGTCGATGTCGACCACGCTGCCTCGCGAGGCGTTGATCAGCATGGCACCGTCGCGCATCCTGGCCAGCTGTTCGCGGCGAATCATGAGCCGGGTCGACGGAGTCTCCGGCACGTGCAGGGTGACGACGTCCGCGCGCTCAAGCAGATCGTCCAGACTGGAAACCGCGCGGGCGTTACCCAGCGACAGCTTGGATTCGATATCGTGGAAGATCACCCGCATGCCCAGGCTCTCGGCCAGCACGCCGACCTGCGTACCGATGTGGCCATAACCCACAATGCCCAGCACCTTGTCCCGCGTCTCGTAGCTGCCGTTGGCCGACTTGGCCCAGCCGCCCCGATGGCACTGCGCGTTTTTGTGCGGAATGCCGCGCAGCAACATGATGGCTTCGGCGATCACCAGTTCGGCCACGCTGCGCGTATTGGAATACGGCGCGTTGAACACGGGCACGCCGAGCTGGCGTGCGGCGGGCAGGTCGACCTGGTTGGTGCCAATGCAGAAGCAGCCGGCGGCGATCAGACGTTTTGCGTGGGACAGCACGTCGGCGGTGAGCTGGGTACGCGATCGTATTCCCACGATATGCGCTTCCGCGATGCGTTGTTTGAGCTCTGCTTCCGGCAGTGACTTGGCGTGAATTTCGACCTGACTGTAGCCGGCGCGATGGAACACCTCGACCGCGCTGGCGCTGATGCCCTCCAGCAACAATACCTTGATGTCCTGTCGGGGGTAGGAGGTCTGCATGCGTCGGTCCTGGCGAGGGAGTGAAGGTTCTACTATGCCAGATTCGGTGGCGAATTGCGGCACCGCAACACTGGACGCCATGCCCTGCGGCTGGCACGCTGTGCCGATGACCCGGGAGCCATCCATGTCCGATCCTCGTCTCACCGACTTGTCCCGCCGATTGCCTTCGCTGCGCCTGCTCACCGCGCCGACCGAGCTGGAGCACTACGGCCGTGACTGGACCCGGCGCTGGACTCCGGCGCCACTGGCGGTTGCGCTGCCCGCGGACATCGACGAGGTGCAGGGCATCGTGCGCTGGGCCAATGAACAGCGCGTGGCCATCGTGCCGTCCGGCGGGCGCACCGGCCTGTCCGGGGGCGCCGTGGCGGCCAGCGGCGAGTTGGTGGTCAGCCTGGAGCGGATGAACCGAGTGCTCGACTTCAACGATGTCGATCGCACATTGACCGTGCAACCGGGAATGATCCTGCAACATGTGCACGAGGCCGCCGGTGAGCACGGGCTGCTTTATCCGGTCGATTTTGCCGCGCGTGGCTCCTGTTCGATCGGCGGCAATATCGCCACGAATGCCGGCGGGATCCGGGTGATCCGCTACGGCAACACGCGCGAATGGATTGCCGGGTTGAAGGTGGTCACGGGCGCAGGCGAGTTGATCGAGTTGAACCGGGGCCTGATCAAGAACTCCAGTGGCTTCGACTTTCGTCAGTTGTTGATCGGCGCCGAGGGGACGCTGGGCATCGTGGTCGAAGCCACGTTGAAACTCACCGATCCACCGCCGCCGGCGCAGACCATGCTGCTGGCGTTACCGGACATGGACGCGCTGATGCGGGTATTCGCGTTGTTCCGCGCGCGGCTGGCCTTGCAGGCGTTTGAATTCTTCACCGACCACGCACTCCGGCATGTGTTGGCACACGGCGCGCAACGTGCGATCGACGGTGATTATCCTTACTACGTGGTGACCGAGTTCGATGCCGCCGACGAAGCCGACAAGAATGCTGCGTTGGCTGCATTCGAGCATGCGCTGGAGCAAGGCTGGGTGAGCGACGGCGTGATGGCGCAGAGCCAGGCGCAGGCCGCGGCGCTGTGGCGGCTGCGCGAGGGCATCACCGAGAGCCTGGCGCCGCGGCGACCGTACAAGAACGACGTGTCGGTGCGGGTCAGCGCCGTGCCGGCCTTTCTGCACGACATGCAGGCATTGCTGGCACGCGAGTATCCGCTGGCGGAGGTGGTGTGGTTCGGCCATATCGGCGACGGCAATCTGCACATCAATGTGTTGCGCCCGGACGGGCTGGCGGAGGATGCGTTCATCGCCCAGTGCGAGCATGTCACCACGCTGCTGGCGGCCGCCCTGCAGCGCCATGGCGGCAGCATCTCGGCCGAGCACGGCATCGGCCTGGTCAAGCGTGCGTATCTGGAAAGTACCCGCAGCGCCGCGGAAATCGCCCTGATGCGCGGGGTGCGCAAGGTGTTCGATCCACTCGGCATTCTCAATCCCGGCAAGCTCTTCACGGCCGACTGAAAGCTCCGCAGACCGCCCCCATGCTAGTCTTTGGGGCTTGTCCGTCCCTTGCGGGAGTTGTCATGTCATCGTCGCCGCTGCGTACGCTGTATCCCGAAATCGAGCCTTTTGACAGCGGGTTCCTGCAGGTTTCACCGCTGCACACGCTGTACTACGAGCAGAGTGGCAACCCCGGTGGCAAGCCAGTGGTTTTCCTGCATGGCGGACCCGGTGGCGGCGTCAGTCCCAAGTGTCGGCGTTTTTTCGACCCTGCCGTGTATCGCATCGTGCTGTTCGATCAGCGGGGTTGCGGCAAGTCCACCCCGCATGCCGAGCTGACCGACAACACCACCTGGGATCTGGTCGCCGACATCGAGCGCGTGCGCGAACATCTGTCGATCGGCGAGTGGCAGGTGTTCGGCGGTTCGTGGGGCTCCACTCTGGCGCTGGCCTACGCGCAAACCCATCCGGACAAGGTCACCGAACTTGTGCTGCGCGGCATCTTCATGCTGCGCCGGAGCGAGTTGGAATGGTTCTATCAGAAGGGTTGCGACACGCTGTATCCGGATGCGTGGGAGACCTATCTTGCTGCGATTCCCGAGGTCGAGCGCGGCGATTTGATGAGTGCGTACCACCGCCGGCTGACCAGTTCCGACGCGAAAACGCGGATCGATGCGGCGCGTGCCTGGTCGGTGTGGGAGGGCGCCACCAGTTTTCTGTTGCAGGACGAATCGCATATGAAGTCCAGTGGCGAGGACGAATTTGCGCTCGCCTTCGCGCGCATCGAGTGCCACTACTTCGTCAACGGTGGTTTTTTCGAGCACGATGACCAGCTGTTGCGAAATGTCGACCGCATCCGCCACATCCCGGCGGTGATCGTGCAGGGACGCTACGACGTGGTATGTCCCTTGCGGAGTGCGTGGGATCTGCATCGCGCGTGGCCCGAGGCGGCACTGCACATCGTGCAGGACGCCGGACATTCGGCGTTCGAGCCGGGAATTTTGCACCAGCTGGTCGAAGCGACCGACCGTTTCGGCCACTGAGGCGAGGCGCGCTGAGGGAGTGGGTGGACGTGGGTGGCGCGTGACGCTGATCGCTGGGCTTTCGCCGGCGTCCGGCCCCGCGCCGCCAGGGTTCGCTCAGGACGCCTTGGTGCCAAAGATCTTGTCGCCAGCGTCACCAAGCCCGGGCAGGATGTAGCCGTGTTCGTTGAGACGCTGGTCGATTGAGGCGGTGTAGATCTCGATATCGGGATGCGCCGCCGTGATGCGTTCCAGCCCTTCCGGCGCGGCAACCAGGAACAGCCCCTTGATCCGTTTGCATCCGGCGGCCTTGAGCATGTCGACCGTGGCAACCAGGGTGCCGGCCGTAGCCAGCATCGGGTCGACGATCAGCGCGGTTCGCTCGTCCATGCGCCCGCTCAGCTTTTCGTAATAGGTCGTGGGTTGCAGACTCTTTTCATCGCGTTGCAGGCCCACCACGCTGACCTTGGCGGCCGGGATCAGGTCCAGCACGCCCGGCAACATGCCCAGGCCCGCGCGCAGGACCGGCACGATGGTGATCTTCCTGCCCTTGATCCGGCGCACGGTGATCGGCCCGGCCCAGCCCTGGATGACCTCTTCAACGGTTTCCAGATCCTTGGTGGCCTCGTAGGTCAGCAGCGCGGCCACTTCGGCGGCCAATTCGCGAAAATCCTTGGTGCTGATGTCGGCATGGCGCATCAGGCCGAGCTTGTGCTGGATCAGCGGGTGACGAACCTCGACGATCTTCATGGGTGACTGTCTTTGGATAGGGCGCTCGTGGCGCGACAGTCAACGAGCTTAGCCAAGGCGGTACGCAGACGCACGCGCGGGGCGCGTGCGTCTGCCATGGAACGTTGCGCCGGGCCGTGCTCAAGCCGCTTGCTGGCGGGGACCGGTGTTGGTCGCGCTTGACTACCCGGGTTCCGGCGCAGGCTTGGCGACCGCCTATTTGCCCGATTTGGCCTTGCTCTTCGCCGGGGCAGTTGCGGCGTGGTGGCCTTTCAGGCACGAGCTCATGAATGCCCTGCGCTCATCGCCTTTCTTGCCGGTTGCCTGCTTGTTGCAGTCGATCATGCGCTGCTGCTGGGCGCTGTGCGGCTTGGTGGTCGCCGGCGTGGCAGGCTGGCTGGCCGCCAGCGTGGCCCCCGCGAACGCGAGACCGGCCCCGATAACGAGCAAACGTAGTGACATTGGCATGGTAAGTCCTCCCTGAGTGACCGGCTTGTTCCGGCGAGGTCAGTCTAGGAAGGGAGCCCGGCGCCCGGGCAGTGGGCGAGGCCCTACATGCGCGAAGTACCACGCCGCGGCAACGTGTCGTGTGTTGCCGCGGCCGGTGTCGGGCAATGCGTCGCTCAGGCCGCCTCGGCCTTGGCCTTGCGCGGGCCTTCCAGCAGCGCCTTGCGCACATGCGCGACGATCAGGTCGACTTCGGCGCTGGTGACGTTGAAGTGCGGCGTGAAGCGCAACGAGTTGGTGCCACCATGGATGACGCCGATGCCGCGCTCGCGCAGATACTCTTCGGTGGAACCGTCGCCGAAGCACTTGTACTCCGCAGACAGCTCGCAGGAGAACAGCAGACCGGTGCCTTGAACCTTGGTGATGAGGCCACCCAGTTCGTTCTTGAGTCCGTTGAGCTTGTCGACGAATTCCTTGCCGCGCTCGCGGATGTTGTTCCGCACTGCATCGCTGAGCTCGCCCATGGTGGCCAGTGCCACGTCCAGCGCGCGCGGGTTGGCGGTCATGGTGTTGCCGTAGATACCCTTGCGGTACAACGCTGCCGTGCGCTCGTTGACCGCCAGCACCGAAAGCGGGTACTGGCCGGCGTTGAGTGCCTTGGAGAAAGTCTCCATGTCCGGCGCAGGCAGCTTCTCGAAGCCGGGGTAATCGACGATCGACAGCACGCCGTGCGCGCGCAGGCCAGCCTGGATCGAGTCCACCAGCAGCAAGGTACCGTGCGCCTCGGTCAGGTTTCGGGCAGCCATGTAGAACTCGGTCGTGACCGCGCGGCCCGGGTCGCCTTCGCCCATCACCGGCTCAAGGAACATGGCCTCGATGAACCAGCCATGCTTGTCGGCGTCGGCGAACACCGCTTCAAGCTGCGCCACGTCGTACGGCGCGACGGTGATCACACTGTCCTCGTGGCGGTAGCTGGCCAGGTGCTGCTGATAGGTCTTGCGGGTGGAATCGGAATACCGCGCTGGCTCGCCCGTGCGGCCGTGGAATGCGCCCTTCACCACCAGCCGCTTGATCGTGCGGCCCGCGTGACGGGCTCCGGGATCGGTCATGAGCTTTGCATTGACGTCGGCGATGCGCGCCGCCAGCGTGACCGATTCGGAACCGGAGTTCAGGCACATGTAGCGCACGTACGGGTTCTCTCCCCGGTTACGACCCAGCTCCTTGTTCAGTGCCGCGGTGAAGCGCATTTGCGCCACGCTGGGTGACATCACGTTGGCCATCACCTGGGGGAGCGCCAACGCGGCCAGAATCGCCGGGTCGTTGTGGCCGAAGCCGAGCATGCCGTAGCCGCCGTTGTCGTGCACGACCGCACCCTTCAGGGTGACGATCCACGGGCCGCGGGCTGCGGCTGGCAGGTACGGGTTCACCGCGTCGTCCGGGTAGAAGTTGACGAAGCCCGCCTGCGCCTGATGGAGCTGATCGGCTTCATCGAGCTTGAGGAAATCGGCGAGGTCGGCGCGCAATTCGCGATGCCGCGCCACGGCCTCGGTGACCGCCTGGACCAGCAGGGGGTCGTGGGCCGCCATGCGCTCGATACTGGCGTCGTCCAGGCCCGTGGTCCGTGGTTTGCCGCCGAATTCGCGCAATTCGCGCAATTGGTTGATCACACCCATGATGATTCCTCCGTAGCTTGGCCCGGAAGCACAGACAGGTGCTTCCTCAATGTTTTCAGGCGTTTCCCGGCCCCGCGGGCCTGCCTGTGCGGCTGATTTATCCCTCACAGGATACTCTGCGGCGGTGACGGCCGTAACCCCGGGCGGGTCGAGCGGGTGACGCCTGTCACCACGGATGCTTGACGGCGGCGACTGCCGGGCGGGCTGCTGGATGCGCAGGATAGGGGTCACAGGAGGACTTTCCATGCTGCGTTCCACCACGCCCATCGCCCGCCTCGACGGGGTCATCAAACGCTACGGCGGGATCGTCGCGCTGGATGGCGCCAATCTGCAGGTGCATGCCGGCGAGCTGCTGGCCTTGCTCGGCCTCAATGGAGCCGGCAAGACCACCGCGATCAACCTGCTGTTGGGCCTGATCCGGTCCGATGCGGGGGCCGTCGAATTGTTTGGCCAGGACCCGCAGCGCATCGCGGCACGTCGACGTATCGGCGTGATGCTGCAGGGTGCCGATTTGCCGCCGACCTTGCGCGTCGGCGAACTGTTGCGTTTGACGGCCAGCTACTACCCGGCACCGCGCAGCCTGGCCTAGACGGCGGAACTGGCCGGGGTCGCCGACTTGCTCCGGCGGCCGTACGGGAAACTCTCCGGAGGCCAACAGCGGCGCGTGCAGTTTGCCCTGGCCGTATGTGGGCGGCCCGAGCTGCTGTTCCTCGACGAGCCCACCGTGGGCATGGACATCGAGGCACGTCAACAGCTGTGGGTGGTGATCCACCGCATGCTGGCCGAGGGCTGCTCGGTGCTGCTGACCACGCATTATCTGGAAGAGGCCGAAGCACTGGCTGACCGCGTCTGCGTGATGGCCCGAGGCCAGGTGATCCATCAAGGCACGGTCGAGGAATTGCGCGCCTGCGTGGCATCGAAGCGGATCCGCTGCACCGCGACGGTGCCGCTGGATACCGTGTGTGGTTGGCCGGAGGTCAGCGCGGCGCGCCGGAACCAGGGCCGTCTCGAGGTCACCACCGCGGAAACCGAAGCAGTCGTGCGCCGCCTGCTTGCGGCCGACCCGGACCTGGGCGAACTGGAGGTCTGCCGCGCCGGCCTGGCCGAGGCATTCACCGAAATCACCCGCCTGGCCGCAGGGGCCGCGCAATCCAGTCGACGCGAGGCAGCCTGAAATGAATACCGCACACCTTCCTGCCGCGATGGCGATGCCGCGCACACGCATCCTTTGGGTGTATCTGGAAGAGGCGCGCAGCGAGTGTCTGCGCTACATGCGCGCGCCGGGGTTCATGCTGCCGATCATGCTGTTCCCAGCGATGTTCTACCTGCTGTTTGGCGTATTGATGGCGGGGCAAGGCGGCGCCGACGGGGCACGCTATCTGCTGGCAAGTTACGGCGTGTTCGGCGTGATGAGTCCGGGACTGTTCGGCTTCGGCGTCTCGTTGGCATTGGAGCGCGATGGTGGCTTGCTGACCTTCAAGCGCGCACTTCCCATGCCACCCGGCGCTTACCTGCTCGGCAAGATGTTGATGGCGATGGTGGCAGCCGGCGCGATCATTCTGCTCTTGCTGGGAATGGCCGTGATGGTGGGGCACGTGAGCTTGAGCCCCTTCCGCGCCGGGATGTTGGTGATTACCGGGATGCTGGGCGTGCTGCCGTTCTGCGCGCTGGGCATGTTCGTGGGCACCTTGATCAAGGGGCAGGGCGCGCCCGGCATGCTGCAACTGATTTACCTGCCGATGTCATTCATGTCCGGCCTGTGGTTTCCGCTGCCGATGCTGCCGAAGTTTCTGCAGCAGATCGCGCCGGCCTGGCCGAGCTACCACCTGGACATGCTGGCGTTGGCGGTGGTGGGCATGAACCCGGGGCCGTTGCTGCCCCACGTCCTCGCCTTGGGCG
Source organism: Rhodanobacter sp. (assembly GCA_036563155.1). GTDB lineage: Bacteria > Pseudomonadota > Gammaproteobacteria > Xanthomonadales > Rhodanobacteraceae > Rhodanobacter. Next base: position 177,139 of record DATCMT010000005.1, on the reverse strand, counting down.
GTTTCACCGCGGTTTTCCTGCTGCTGGCCGCACGCCGGTTGCGTCGCGACGGTTGAAGTAGCATGAGTGTCATCGATCCCGTGGCGGCATCATCATGAACATTCCCGCCTTCCTGCGCGCTGCCCCCGACTCATTGTGGTGTGAGATGGAGCGCAGCAGCGCCAACCCACGCTTCCACCTGTTGAACGTGCTGTGGTCGTTGTGGGTATTTGCGACGCTGTTCTTCACGCCCGTGACGGCGGCATTCTGGTGGACGATCGCGCTCGGCTACCCGGTGTTCCTGCTGCTGTTCGTGCTGATCCACGTGCGGCCGATGAACGAGATGGGCGGCTACGTCGGGGCGCTCGCCATGTTGGCCTTCGTGTCGATGTACTGGAATCCGAGCGCCTGGACGTATGCCGTGTTTGCCTGCGTCTACGCTGGCCTGCGGGATGTCGATTCACTGCCCGCCAGGGTGCTGCGAATCCTGATGATCCAGGCCGTGCTGGTGATGTGGGCGTGGTGGCTGGGCTGGCCGTGGTTCGTGATGGTGATGGCCGTCGGCGTGTGCAGCAGCAGCAGCTTCGGTGCGCTGCTGGGGCGGGTGAGTCAGGTCAAGACGGCGCAGTTGCGTTTGTCGCACGAGGAAGTTCGGCGGCTGGCGGCGATGGCGGAACGCGAACGCATCGGGCGCGACTTGCACGACTTGCTGGGGCATACCTTGTCGCTGATCACCCTCAAGTTGGAACTGTCACGCCGATTGTTCGACCGCGACCACGAGGGCGCGCGGCGCGAGCTGGAGGAGGCCGAACATGTGGCGCGTCACGCGCTGGCCGAGGTCCGCGCCGCCGTCACCGGGATTCGTGCGGCCGGCATCGCGGCCGAGCTGGCCTCGGCCCGGCTGTTGTTGCAGGGGTCGGGCGTCGAGTTTGACTACGGAGCACCGCCGACCGACGTGCCGGATGACGTGGAGCGTGCGCTGACGTTGGTGTTGCGCGAGGCCGTCACGAATATCCATCGGCATGCGCGGGCGCGTCACGCGGAAGTCGAGGTCGTGGCCACGGCGGAGAGCGTGCGCCTTTGTGTCACCGACAACGGTCGTGGTGGCATTGATATTGACGGCAACGGTTTGAGTGGAATGCGCGAGCGTGTGCGGGCGCTCGGCGGCACACTCACCGTCGATTCGCCTGCGGGTCGCGGTACGCGCCTGGACGTGGTGGTGCCGCTTCGGCAGCCTGGTCGCGTAGAGGCACCGACTCGCACTGGCGGCGTGACCGCCGAGGGCGGTCGGTTGCTCGGGACGTCCGGGGGCACCGCATGATCCGGGTGTTGCTGGCGGAGGATCAGGCGATGGTGCGCGGCGCCCTGTCGGCCTTGCTCGGCCTGGAGAGCGACATCGAAGTGCTCGCTTCGGCCGCCGACGGCGAGGAAGCCTGGCGGGAATTGCAGCGCCTGAAGCCCGATATCCTGGTTACCGATATCGAGATGCCGGGGTTGACCGGCTTGGAGCTGGCCCAGCGCATCCACCGCCATGCGTTGTCGACCCGGGTGGTCATCGTCACCACCTTTGCCCGCCCAGGCTTTTTGCGTCGCGCGCTGGATGCGGGGGTGTCCGGCTATCTGCTCAAGGACGCCCCCGCGGAAAATCTGGCCGAGGCACTGCGCACGGTCCATCGCGGCGGTCGTGCGATCGATCCACAGCTTGCCCTCGAGGCGTGGTCGGAGGCCGATCCGCTGAACGACCGCGAACGCCAGGTGTTGCGCCTGGCTGGCGAAGGGCAGTCGGCAGCCGATATCGCCGCCCAGTTGAACCTGTCCCATGGCACGGTGCGGAACTATCTGTCCGAAGCGATCGGCAAGCTCGGCGTGGCCAACCGGATCGAGGCTCACCGGCTGGCACGGCAGAAGGGTTGGCTGTAGCGGGTTGCGCAACCGTGGGCCGGCTGCAGGATAATGCCCGATTCTGCACTCTGGCCGATGTCTCTTGAAGAAGTCCGATTTCGATTTTGAATTGCCGCGTGAACTGATCGCGCAGGCTCCGCTGCCCGAACGGTCGGCCAGCCGGCTGCTGCTGCTCGACGTGGCGGCGCAGGCGCATCAGGACCACATGTTCCGCGAGCTGCCCGATTTTCTGCGCCCTGGCGATCTGCTGGTGTTCAACGACACGCGTGTCATTCCGGCGCGGCTTTACGGACACAAGGACAGCGGCGGTGCCGTGGAGATCCTGATCGAGCGGGTCACCGGGGCCCACGAGGCCGTAGTGCAGCTGGGTGTCAGCAAGAAGCCGAAAGAGGGCGGCCGTATCGAGCTGGCCGATGGCAGCCATGCCGTGGTGCTGGGGCGCGAGGACGATTTCTTCCGGCTGCGATTCGAGGCGCCGGAGGCGTTGGAAAAGCTGTTGCTGAAGCTCGGTGAGATGCCGCTACCGCCGTATATTGAACGCCATGCCGACACCAGCGACGTGGAGCGCTACCAGACCGTGTACGCACGCGAGCCTGGCGCGGTCGCCGCGCCCACCGCCGGCCTGCATTTCGACGAACCGATTCTGCAGCGGTTGCGCGAGCGTGGGGTCGAGTTTGGTTACGTCACGCTGCATGTGGGAGCGGGCACCTTCCAGCCGGTGCGTGCCGATGATCTGAAGGATCACCACATGCATCGGGAATGGCTCAATGTCGGCGCCCATCTGGTGGGACAGATCCGCCGGGTCCGCGCCAACGGGGGGCGCATCATCGCCGTGGGTACCACGGTCGTGCGTGCGCTGGAAGCCGCCTGTGTCGATGGCGAGGTGCATCCGTTCGCCGGCGAGACGCAAATATTCATTTTTCCCGGCTACCGTTTCAGCAGTATCGACGGCCTGCTCACCAACTTCCACCTGCCACAGTCGACGCTGCTGATGCTGGTGTCAGCGCTGGCTGGTCGCGAATTCATTCTCGACTCCTATCGGCATGCCGTCGAACAGCGTTACCGCTTCTTTTCCTACGGCGACGCGATGCTGATCCTGCCGCGGGGCCTGGAGCAGGTGCCGGAATCCGGGTTCGCGCAGGAAAAGTGACTCCGACCCCTCACCGACTTGATAATGGGCCGATGACTTCCCTCCAGTTCCGGATTCACGCCACCGACGGTGCCGCGCGACGTGGCCAGCTCGCGTTTGCCCGCGGCACGGTGGAAACGCCGGCGTTCATGCCGGTCGGTACCTACGGCTCGGTCAAGGCGATGACGCCGCGTGACATCACCGAGGTCGGGGCGGAGATCATCCTGGGCAATACCTTCCATCTGTTCCTGCGGCCCGGGCTGGAGATCGTTGAACGGTTTGGCGGACTGCACCGGTTCATCGGCTGGGACAAGCCGATCCTGACCGACTCGGGTGGTTTCCAGGTGTTCTCGCTGGCCCACAAGCGCAAGATCACCGAGGAGGGCGTCACGTTTGCCTCGCCGGTCGACGGCTCGAAGGTTTTTCTGTCCCCCGAGGTGTCGATGCGGATCCAGAAGACTCTCGATTCCGATATCGCCATGATCTTCGACGAGTGCACCCCGTATCCCGCCACCGAGAAGGTGGCTGGTGACTCGATGGAACTCAGTCTGCGCTGGGCGGCACGGTCACGCCGGGCATTCGATGAATTGAACAACCCGAATGCCTTGTTCGGCATCGTGCAGGGTGGCGTCCACGAGAACTTGCGGCGGCGCTCGGCGGCGGGCCTGGTCGACATCGGCTTCGACGGCTACGCGGTGGGCGGGCTGGCGGTGGGTGAGCCCGAGGCCGAGCGCAACCACGCGCTGGATTTCACCGTACCGCTGTTGCCGAGCGACAAACCCCGCTATTTGATGGGGGTGGGACGGCCGGAGGACATCGTCGAGGCCGTGCGCCGCGGCATCGACATGTTTGATTGCGTGATGCCCACCCGCAATGCCCGCAATGGCTTCCTGTTCACGGCGCAGGGCACGCTGCGCATCCGCAATGCGAAGTACGCCGCTGATTCCGGGGTGATCGAAGAGGGCTGCGACTGTTACACCTGCAGCCACGGGTTCAGCCGGGCTTACCTGCGCCATCTGGACCGCTGCAACGAAATCCTGGGCAGCCAGCTCGCCACCATGCACAACCTGCGCTACTACCAGCGGCTGATGGCCGGCCTGCGCGATGCGATCGCCGGTGGCTCGCTGGACGCATTTGTGGCGGAGTTTCAGGCCCGCCGCCAGGGCGCGCTGGTCTGAGGTATCCGTGCCATCCGCGCGGAAAACGGCGACCGGTCGCATCTGGCACCGGGCGTCGACCGCCCTCACGAATGATCGGCCGGCCGCCTGCGGCTTGACCCTGAGGCGTCGTGCACGGCTCGGGGGTGCATGGCATAATCGGGAATCTTTTCTCAGGCGTCCGGCCGAAATTTCCGGCGGCACCACAACTTGCGAGACAAACCATGAGTCTTTCGATCTCCCCCGTGATCGCCCAAGCCGCGCCCGCCCAGCCCGCTGGCGGCGGCATGTCCATGATCATCATGATGGTGGTGTTGTTCGGCCTGATGTATTTCATGATGATCCGCCCGCAGATGAAGCGTCAGAAGGAGCATCGGGCGCTGATCGCCGGCTTGGCCAAGGGCGATGAGGTGGTCACCAACGGTGGCATTGCCGGGCGTGTGGAGGAGGTGGGCGAAACCTTCATCACCGTCGAGATCGCGGCCAACGTGAAGGTCAAGGTACAGAAAGGCGCGGTCCAGCAGGTGTTGCCCAAGGGCTCGCTGAAGTCGGTCTGAGCGTCGCGTGAGGGGCCGTCGGCGCTGCTGCAGCGGAACTTTGTTGCGCGGTTCTTTTCCCATTGTTCCTGCCGCTGCGGCTCGACGCTGCGGCTTTGATGGATTCAAGGCATGAGTGATTTTCCACGTTGGAAGTACGCGCTCGTTGCGCTGGTGATGTTGTTCGGCGTGATTTACGCGCTGCCCAATGCGTATCCGCCGGTCCCGGCGGTGCAGGTCACGGCCAATCGCGACGCGCCACCGATCGACCAGGCCGTACAGCAAAAGGTTGAGACGGCACTGCGGGCCAAGAAGATCGCGGTGGTCGACGTGTTCATCGAAGGTGATCACCTGCTGGCGACGTTCGCCGACTCGGACGTTCAGAAGAGTGGCCTGGACGAGATCAAGTCGGTGCTGGGCGATGGTTACACCGTGGCTTTCAAGCTGCAGTCGAATGTGCCTGCGTGGCTGGGTGCGATCGGCGCCCGCTCGATGCCGCTGGGCCTGGATTTGCAGGGTGGCGTGCACTTCCTGATGCAGGTCGACCAGCAGGACGCCATCGACAAGCAGGAGAACAGCTACGCTGACGATGTCCGCACGCTGTTGCGCCAGAAGAACATCCGCTATGAGTCGGTCACCCGCAGCGCGGTGGCCGGACAGGGCATCTCGGTGATCCTTCGATCGGCCGAGGACCGCTCGATCGCCTCGGATGCGATTGCCAACGAATACACCGACCTCAACGTGTCCAATGGTCCCAGCACGGGTGACCGTTTCGCGCTCAACGTCGTGATCAATCCGGACAAGCTGCGCGACCTTGCGCGTAGCGCCATCACGCAAAACCTGGGCACGCTGCGCAATCGCATCAACGCGCTGGGCGTGTCCGAACCGCTGATCCAGCAGCAGGGCGAAAGCCGGATCGTGGTCGAGCTGGCTGGCGTGCAGGACCCGACCGAGGCGAAGAAGCTGATTGGTGCCGTTGCCACGCTGCAGTACCGGCCTGGCATTGGCCAGCCGGGCGACGCCCGCGCGGTGGAAGCCGCACGGACCGGCAATATCCCGCCGGATGCGAACCTGTACTACATGCGAAGCACCAACCAGCCGGTGCTGGTGAGCAAGCAGATCATCGTGACCGGCAATCAGCTGGTGGACGCATCCTCGGGCATCGACCAGCAATCCGGCACGCCGAAGGTCGACGTGACATTGAATGCGGCCGGTGCCAAGCGCATGGGCGACTTCACCAACGCCAACGTCGGCAAGCCAATGGCAGTGGTGTATGTCGAGCAGGTCTACGAGACCCAGGTGATTGATGGCAAGGAAGTGCGCGTGCCGAAGGTCACCGAGACGGTGATCAACGACGCCACGATCCAGAGCCCATTCAGCCGGCAATTCCAGACCACCGGGCTGGGCAGCCCGAAGGAAGCGTCCGACTTGGCGCTGTTGCTCAAAGGCGGCGCGCTGGCCGCACCGATGGACATCGTGGCCGAGGGCGTGATCGGCGCGAGTCTGGGCCAGGACAACATCAGCAAAGGCTTCAAGGCTGTGTTGCTGGGGCTGGCGCTGGTGTTGGTGGCCGCGGCGTTCTATTACAAGCTGTTCGGCCTGGTCGCCGATATCGCATTGTTCTTCAACCTGGTCATCCTGATCGCCGTCATGTCGCTGATCGGCGTCACCCTGACCATGCCGGGTGTCGCGGGTATCGTGCTCACCCTGGGCATGGCGATCGATGCCAATGTGCTGATCTGCGAGCGCGTGCGAGAGGAACTGCGAAACGGCTCAAGCCCGCACGCCTCAATCCGGGCCGGCTATGAAAAAGCCTGGGCGACCATTCTTGACTCGAACGTCACCCATCTGATTGCGTCGCTGGCGCTGACCACCATGGGCACCGGCGCGATCAAGGGTTTCGGTGTGACGCTGATGATCGGCATCCTGACCTCGCTGTTCACCTCGGTGACGCTGACGCACGCGTTCACCGCGGCGATCCACGGCAACCGCAAGCTCAAGACGCTGTCGGTCTAAGGAACCACCATGGAAATTTTCAATCACGACAGCAACATCCACTTCCTGGGGATGCGCAAGTACACCATCACGCTGGCCATCGTGCTGATGCTGGGGTCGATCGGTTTGATCGCGTTCAAGGGTCTCAATTACGGACTCGACTTCACTGGTGGCGTTTCGATGATGGTCACTTACGACCAATCCGTGGAAATCGCCGACGTCCGTTCCGCGCTGGAAAAGGGCGGGCTTGAAGGTGCGATGGTGCAAAGCCTGGGTGGCACGCGTGAGGTATCGCTCCGCATGCAGACCAAGGATCTGCCTTCGGCGGCCGATGCCGATGGCAAGGTCAACCTGGACCGCGTGGCCGCCACGGTCGCCAAGATCCTGCAGGCATCGCGTCCGGACGCCAAGCTGAAGAATCCGGAGTTCATCAGCGCCGAAGTCGGGGCCGAGCTGCGCACCGATGGCACGATCGCGGCGGTGTTCGTGATCCTCGGCATCATGGCGTACCTGTGGATCCGCTTCGAGCGCCGATTCGCGATCGCCGCGGTGGCTACCGAAGTGCACGATACGCTGGTGACGCTGGGTATCCTGGCGCTGGTTCAGCGCGAATTCGACATGACCGTGTTGGCATCGGTACTGGCCGTGATCGGCTACTCGATCAACGACAAGGTGGTGGTATTCGACCGCATCCGCGAGCTGTTCAGGCTGGCACGCAAGGCCGATCCGGAAGAGATCCTCAACCGGTCGATCAACAACACCTTGTCGCGCACCATCATCACCTCGTTGTTTACCGGCATCACGATGGGCGCGCTGTATTTCTTCGGCGGAACGGCGGTGCACGGCTTTGCGGTCACCATGCTGATCGGTATCGTGGTGGGTACCTTGTCCTCGATCTTCGTGGCGAGCCCGATCCTGTTGTGGCTGGGCGTGTCGAAAAAGGACTTGATGCCGGTGACCAAGGAGCATCCGGAGCTGGCGCGGCGTCCCTGAGCAGCCTGCTGGTATTGACCGCGACAGAAAAAGGCCCGCTTCGCAGCGGGCCTTTTTCATTTGGCGAGACGGGCGGATATCAGGTGTCTCGATCGCGCACCGGGTGCTGCTGCCCGCGCAATTGGCTGACAAGTTGGGCGAGCCGCTGCGGCGTGCCCACGTCGGTCCATACGCCATCGTGACGGCCGCCGCTGACTGCCCCCGCGCTCATCGCTGCGCGCAGGATGGGGGCAAGCCGGAAGCGGGGTGGCGTGTCCTGCGCACCAGTTGCGGTACCGATCACCCTGCGCCAATCGTGCAGCACCTCATGCCGATACACGCCGATGCCACTGAAAGTCAGGCGGGTGCTGCCTTCGTCGTGCACCAGGCCGCGGTCATCCAGGCTGAAGTCACCTTGCGGATGTTGCAGTGGGTTGTCGACCAGCAGCAAGTGGGCCAGCCCGACCGGTGCAGCGGGAAGGACGCTGAAATCGACGTCGCACCAGATGTCGCCGTTGATGGCAAGGAACGGGTCGGTTCCCAGCAGTGGCAGCGCGTTGAGCATGCCGCCGCCGGTTTCCAGCGGCGTCGGCCCTTCATACGCGTAGCGGATACGCAGTCCCCAGCGCGAGCCATCGCCCAGGGTGTCCGGAAACTGTTCGGCCAGGTGCGAGGTGTTGATCACCACGTAGTGCACGCCGGCGGCAGCGAGTTTCTCCAGATGCCACACGATCAACGGTTTGTCACCGACCGGCAGCAGCGGCTTGGGCGTGTGGGCGGTCAGCGGAAGCATGCGCTCGCCCAGGCCAGCCGCGAAGATCAATGCATGTTTCATGCGGCAACCGGTCGACGCAGGTCGCGCTCGCCGACGTAGTCTCGCAGCAGGGCCACGAAGTCGGTGAGTTCGGGATAGCGTGTGGCGACATCGATCACATAGTCGTACACCCGTGGCAGGTCGTCGAGGTACCCATGCTTGCTGTCGCGGTAATTCAGTCGGCAGAAGATGCCAAGCACCTTGATGTGCCGCTGCAGCCCGATCAGGTCAAACCAGCGGGTGAATCGGGTCTGGTCGACTGTGGCCGGAATCAGGCCGGCAGCGACCAGGTGCTGGCGGTGGCTTTCGGCCCATGCAGCCACTCGCGCGTCGTCCCACACGATGTAGCAGTCGCGCAGCAGGGAGGCGAGATCGTAGGTGATCGGTCCGTGCAGGGCGCCCTGGAAGTCGATGATGCCGGGATTGTGCTGGCCGGTGACCAGCAGGTTGCGACTGTGAAAGTCCCGGTGCACGAAGCATCTGGGTTGCTCCAGTGCGCTGCCAAGCAGGACCGTGAAGGCCGATTCCAGCACGTCCCATTCTTCGCAGGTTGGGGTATGGCCCAGGTGTCTGGTCAGGAACCACTCCGGCATCAGCTCCAGTTCGCGCTGCAGGAATGCGTGGTTGTAAGGCTGCAGGCCATCGGCGGAAACGTCGCGCTGCATGATCAACAGCGACGCCAGTGCGTCACCATAGAGCGCGTCCGCACTGGCGTCATTCAACGCGGGCAGGTACAGCTGCGAGCCCAGGTCCTCGATCAGCAGGAAGCCCTGTTCCAGGTCGTGGGCACGCACCGCGGGCACATGCAGGCCGGCGGCGGCTAGGCGCTGGCCGATGGCCAGCCACGGCGCCGGATCCTCAAGTGCTGGCGGCGAGTCCATCACGATCCAGCTTTGTCCCGCCTGGCAAACCCGCCAGTAGCTGCGGAAACTGGCGTCAGCCGACGCCGGTTCGAGGGTCAGCTGCGTATCTTCCAGCGTGCGACGGGTCCAGTCGAGGCGGGCGGTGGCGCGATCGGAACTCGGGGTCATGGCAGCCATGGGCAACGGAATGGGCTCAGCTTAGCCGCCCGCAGGCGTCGTGACGAGGTGAGGGGCGTCGCGTCATTGACCGCGCCTGCTCTAATCAGTACCATTTCAGTCCTGATTTGATTTAAACGATCCAGGCGCCCGATGCTCCGCGTCAGCCGACTTACCGATTACGCCACCGTCGTGATGACCATCATCGCGGCGCACCCGACCGAGGTGCTCAGTGCCGTGCAGATTGCGGATGAGGCCCGGCTGGAGCTGCCCACCGTGAGCAAGCTGCTCAAGGCGTTGGGCCATGCCGAATTGGTCGAATCGTTTCGCGGCGTCAACGGCGGCTACCGCCTGGCGCGGGCGGCCACCGATATCTCGCTGGCCGCGATCGTCGAAGCCATCGAAGGCCCCATCGGCATGACCGAATGCAGCGTGGCCGAAGGCCAGTGCGACCGCGAGGCGCAATGCGGTGTTCGTGGCAGCTGGCAACTGGTCAACGACGTACTGGACGGCGCGCTTCGCGCGGTCAGCCTGAGCGACATGCTCAAGTCGCGATCGGCACAACGCATTGCAATACCTGTCGCAGCAATCGCCAGACCGGCGAAATCGCGCGGGGTCACCACCGAATGAACGAAATCATGAACAACCAGAGCAGCAGCGCCGCCACTTTACGCGACAATGCCGGCGTCGCGGCGGCCCTCGGCCGCACCTACAGCGCCGGCTTCGTGACCGAGATCGAGATGACCGGGCTGCCGCCGGGCCTGGATGAGGAAACCATCCGGGCACTGTCGGCGATCAAGCACGAACCGGAGTGGATGACGCAACGGCGGCTGGAGGCTTATCGCCACTGGCTGACCATGCCGACGCCGGACTGGGCGAAACTCCAAATCGATCCGATCGACTACCAGGCGATCAGTTACTACGCGGCACCCAAGGCCCAGCCGAAATCGCTGGACGAGGTGGATCCGGCGCTGCTGGAAACCTACGAGAAACTGGGCGTGCCCTTGCATGAGCGTGCCGCGCTGGCGGGCGTGGCCGTGGACGCGGTGTTCGATTCGGTTTCGGTTGGCACCACGTTCCGCAAGCAGCTGGCCGATGCCGGCGTGCTGTTCTGTTCGATGAGCGAGGCGATTCGCGAGCACCCCGAGATCGTGCAGAAGTACCTGGGCAGCGTGGTCCCCAGTGGTGACAACTACTTCGCCGCGCTCAACTCGGCGGTGTTCTCCGACGGCAGTTTCGTGTTTATTCCGAAAGGCGTGCGTTGCCCGATGGAGCTGTCGACCTACTTCCGCATCAATGCGCAGAACACCGGCCAGTTCGAGCGCACTTTGATCGTGGCCGAGGAGGGCGCGCACGTGTCCTATCTCGAAGGCTGCACCGCGCCACGGCGCGATGAGAACCAGCTGCACGCAGCGGTGGTTGAGCTGGTGGCCCTGGAAAAGGCGCAGATCAAGTACTCCACCGTGCAGAACTGGTACCCCGGTGACGAGAACGGCGTGGGCGGCATTTACAACTTCGTGACCAAGCGCGGCGACTGCCGCGGCAATGATTCCAAGATCAGCTGGACCCAGGTGGAAACCGGTTCGGCGATCACCTGGAAGTACCCCAGCGTAGTGCTGCGCGGCGATCGCTCGGTCGGCGAGTTCTACTCGGTAGCGTTGACCCACCACTTCCAGCAGGCCGACACCGGCACCAAGATGATTCATCTGGGCAAGCACACCAAATCGAAGATCGTCTCCAAGGGCATCAGTGCCGGGCGCAGCTCGAACAGTTACCGGGGGTTGGTCAAGGTGGAGAAGGGTGCCGAGGGCGCGCGCAACTACACCCAGTGCGACAGCCTGCTGATTGGCAAGAAGTGCGGCGCGCACACGTTCCCGTACATGGAAGTGAAGAATCCCACCGCCATCGTCGAGCATGAAGCCACCACGTCGAAGATTTCCGATGACCAGATGTTCTACTGCCGCGCCCGCGGTATCGGCGAAGAAGACGCTGTGTCGATGATCGTCGACGGCTTCTGCAAGCAGGTGTTCCGCGAGCTGCCGATGGAATTCGCGGTCGAAGCGAAGAAGCTGCTCGAAGTGTCGCTGGAAGGCGCCGTCGGCTGACCCTGCCGGGGTTTGCCAGGCACGGTTCGGGGCGCATTCGTGCGGTCCCGCGCGCCGGGTCGAATCCCACATCACTTTTTCAAATTCCGGATCTGAAATGCTGAACATCGAAAATCTGCACGCCCGCGTCGAGGGCAAGGAAATCCTCAAGGGGCTCAGCCTCACCGTGAATGCGGGCGAAGTCCACGCCATCATGGGTCCCAATGGCGCCGGCAAATCAACCTTGGGATATGTGTTGTCTGGCCGCGACGGTTATGAGGTGACGGCGGGCAGCGTGACCTACAACGGCATCGACCTGCTTGCGCTGGCGCCCGAGGCGCGTGCCGCGGCCGGCGTGTTCCAGGCGTTTCAGTACCCGGTGGAGATTCCCGGCGTCAACAACACCTACTTCCTGCGCGCGGCCCTCAATGCGCAGCGCCGGCAGCGTGGCGAAAAGGAACTCGACTCGATGCTGTTCCTGAAGCTGGTGCGGGAGAAGCTGAAGGTGATGCAGATCTCCGACGAGCTGCTGCACCGCGCGGTCAACGAGGGCTTCTCTGGCGGCGAGAAGAAGCGCAACGAAATCTTCCAGATGGCCGTGCTGGAGCCGCAGCTGGCGATTCTCGACGAGACCGATTCGGGATTGGACATCGACGCGCTGAAGCAGGTGGCGCAAGGCGTCAACACGCTGCGCTCACCCGATCGTGCCTTTTTGATGATTACCCATTACCAGCGATTGCTTGATTACGTCGTGCCGGATTTCGTGCACGTGCTGGCCGATGGCCGCATCGTCGAGAGCGGCGACAAGTCGCTGGCACTCAGACTGGAGCAGCACGGTTACGCCGGCATCAAGCAGGGAGTGATGGTATGAGCGAGCCGGCGAGATTGCCGCTGGTCGAGTCGTTGCTCGATGCGCCATTGCGGGACAGCGGGATCGCCTGGCTGGATGCGGCGCGTCACGCGAACCGTGATGCCTTTGCCGCCGGCGGCCTGCCCGATACCCGGGTCGAGGCATGGAAATACACGGCCTTGCGCGGATTGGGTCAGCGCCGGTTCGCCGATGGCGATGCCGCGGCGCAGTCGCGTGCGTTGGATGCGGCGGCGTTGGTGCTGCCCGGCATTGAAGGGCCGCGGCTGGTTTTCGTCAACGGCGTGTTTCGCGCCGATCTGTCCCTGCTGGACGCCCTGCCCGACGGACTTATTCTGCAACCGTTGTCGCAGGTTCTTTCCGGTGATGCCGAGCCGCTGCGCTTCGCCCTGTCGCGGCACTATCGCGAAGCGGGCGACGCGTTCGCGCGGATCAACGCGGCCAGTGCCCGCGACGGCGTGGTGCTGCGGCTGGCCGCCGACACCCACCTGCAGGCTCCGGTGCGCATGGTGTTCGTGGCCGCGGCTGGGGAAACGGAGCTGGCCTGGCATGCGCGCAACGTAATCGAGCTGGAGCAGGGCGCCTCGCTGACCCTGGTCGAGCAGTACGTGGGCAGCGGCGAGCAGACCCAGCTCGGCACGGTGGTCAGCGACATCGAATTGCGCGACGGTGCGGAGTTGCATCACCTCACACTGCAGGACGCGACGATGAGTACCAACCTGGTCCGGCGCAGCAGCCTGCGCCTGCAGCAGGAAGCGCGGGCCACACTGCACGTGCTCGAACTGGGCGGCGCACTGGTGCGTCACGACCTGCAGATCGAGTTGGCTGGCGATGGCTCGCAAGTGCATACCCGCGGTGTGTTCATGCCGCACGGTCGCGAGCATGTCGACACCCAACTGGCCATTCGCCATCAGGCGTTGAACACCACGTCCACCTCGAACTGGCGCGGCGTGGCCAATGATCGTGCCCGCGGCGTGTTCCGTGGTGCCATCGTGGTGGCTCCTGGTGCGGACGGCAGTGACGCGAACCTCAACAACAAGAACCTGCTGCTGTCGCCTGCGGCCGAGATCGACACCAAGCCGGAGCTGGAGATCTACGCTGACGAAGTGAAGGCAGCGCACGGCGCCACCGTGGGCCAGCTTGACGAGCGCGCGCTGTTCTATCTGCGTGCGCGTGGCATCCCGCTGGCCGAGGCGCGCGCCCTGCTGACCGGTGCTTTCTGCCGTGCCGTGTTGGACGACCTGCCCAATGCGGCGTTGCGGGAACACCTGTCGGATCTGTTGGTCGCCCAACTGCCCGGGTGATGTCGGCATCCCGTTGTGCTGTTGGCTTGGGCGCATGGGCGATAAGCCCAGGGCCTGGGCCAGACCGGTGACGACATCCTCGCGCAAACATATGAATCCGGGCCAGACCTCGCCTGTCGGTGGGGAATGACGCCACCCATGGAGCCTTCAAGATGACCGCAGCAGCCAGCGTATCCACCGCCTTCGACGTCCAGCGCATCCGTGCGGACTTTCCGCTGCTGGCGCGTCAGGTACGCGGCAAGCCATTGGTGTATTTCGACAACGCCAATACCAGCCAGAAACCGCTGGCGGTGATCGAGGCGATGAACACGTACTACCGCGAACACAACGCAAACGTGTCGCGCGCAGTGCATCAGCTTGGCGAGGAGGCAACCGCTGCCTACGAAGGCGCGCGCGACAAATTGGCGAGGTTCATCCACGCACCATCGCGCGACGAATTGATCCTCACGTCGGGAACCACCCAGGCCACCAACCTGGTCGCCTACAGCTATGCCTTGCCACGCCTGAAACCGGGTGACGCGATTCTGACCACCGTCATGGATCATCACGCCAATATCGTCCCTTGGCAGCTCATGGCAGCGCGCACCGGCGCGACCGTCAAGGCGGCTCCGATCAATGAGCGCGGCGAGCTGATCGTCGAGAAGTACTTCGACCTGCTCACGCCGGAAGTGAAACTGGCTTGCGTCACCCACGTATCCAATGTGCTTGGCACGGTGAACCCGGTGCGCGAGATCGCGCGCGAATGCCGCCGACGCGGCATTCCCCTGCTGGTTGACGGCTCGCAGGCTGTGCCGCACCGGGCGGTGGACGTCCAGGCGCTGGGTTGCGACTTCTATGCGCTGACCGGCCACAAGATGCTTGGTCCCACGGGTACCGGTGCGTTGTGGGCGAAGCGCGAACATCTCGAGGCGATGCCCCCGTTTTTCGGCGGTGGCGAGATGATCAGGGAAGTCAGTTTCAACGGAACCACGTTTTCGGCGCCACCACACAAGTTCGAGGCTGGCACGCCGAACATTGCGGGTTTCGTGGGGCTGGCCGCGGCGATCGATTATTACGAGTCGATCGGCTTCGAGGCGATCCAGGCGTGGGAACAGGAGCTGCTGCATTACGCCACCGAACGGCTGCGCGAAATTCCCGGCCTGCGCATCATTGGCGAGGCTGCTGAAAAGGAGCCGGTGGTTTCCTTCCTGATCGAGGGCGCGCAAGCCAGCGACATGGCTACGCTGCTTGACCTGCAGGGTGTCGCGGTGCGGTCGGGCCATCATTGTGCCCATCCCTTGATGCAGTTTTTCGGTGTGCCCGCCACGCTGCGTGCTTCGCTGGCCTTCTACAACACCCGCGAGGAGGTCGACGCCTTCATCGCCGCCATTCTCAAGGTCCGCAAATTGTTGATGTGAGGTCGTCGGTCCCAGCGCGTTGCGTGCTTGGCGCTTCGGCCGTCCGCGAGGCATCATGGGCGGCAGCTTCCCCCAGTGACCTTCCCATGCTTGCCATCCTCCCTGCAGTGATTCGCATCCCGCTCGCGATGTTGCTGCTCCTGCTCAATATCATGTTGCACATCGTGCCGCTGTTCGCGTTCGCCCTGGTCAAGGTGATCGTGCCACTGGGCGTTGTGCGTCGCTTCAGTTCGCGTGCGCTGGTGGCCATTGCGGAGAGTTGGATCGGAGTGAACAACGTGTTGTTCGGATTGTTCACGCGCATCCGCTGGGAGGTTGTCGGCATCGAAGGCCTGCGGCGCGACGGCAACTACATGGTGCTGTGCAACCACCAGAGCTGGGTGGATATTCCGGTGCTGCAGAAGGTGTTCAACCGGCGCATTCCGTTCCTGCGCTTTTTCCTCAAGCAGCAACTGATCTGGGTGCCGCTGCTGGGGCTGGCGTGGTGGGCGCTGGATTTTCCCTTCATGAAACGCTACTCGCGGCAAACCTTGATGCGGCATCCCGAGTTGCAAGGCAAGGACCGTGAAGCCACCCGGCGTGCCTGCGAAAAATTTCGCCACATGCCGGTCTCGGTGATGAATTTCGCCGAAGGAACCCGCTTCACGCCGGCCAAGCACGATGCGCAGTCGTCGCCGTATCGCCATCTGCTGCGGCCCAAGGCTGGCGCCGTGGCCTTTGTCATGGATGCGATGGGCGACTCCTTGCACGCGATCGTCGACGTCACGATCGTCTACCCGGAAGGCCGCTGCACGATGATGGATCTCATCGGCGGGCGCGTGCATGACGTCCGCGTGCACGTGCGCGAACGGCCCATCGATCCGACCTTGATCGGCAGTTACGACGAGGACGTGGCCTTTCGCGGGCGGATCAAGCAGTGGGTCAAGGTGTTGTGGAGTGAGAAGGACGCCCAGGTCGAGCAGATGCTGGCGGCGGACACGGGGTCGAGAGGAGGGTGAGATGCGAATTCTGATTCTGGGCGCCGGTGCGACTGGCGGTTATTTTGGCGGGCGCCTGAGTGGATACGCACGACATGAGACGGTATGGACAAGGTGCAATCCCGCGTTGTAGCAGCGTTTGCATGGATTAAGAGCTTGTCCATGAAATGTCCTCATTTTCATGGACAGATGTGGACTAAATGTCCACATCTAATGAGCAAGAATTCTCTGGAGGTTGATACGCTCTAGCAGCCTTCGCAGCTCGCGCACCTTCGTCGGTGGTAGCTTGGTTGCGAGCCAACCCTATGCGCAGTCGTCCGCAACCTCTGCAATCAATGAATGGTTCAGTGGGCTCTCGATGACATCTACGCCATGCACATGCGCTTGAGCTGGATCTTCCGGGTTCAAAGGAGCTTCAAAATTCTTCGATTCCGTTAGCGTGGCGCATCGTTTCGGTTGGGGCCGCGGTGTTGGAGACATCGCCTATCATCACAAAGAACCTCAAGTAGCCTCAGCGCGGCACATTCATACTTGCTGTCGACGTACAGGATCAACGAAGTCGCACATGCTGAAGAGCCAAGCCCCTGCTGTTTCTTGTAATCAATGTGAAGTGGCGAGTGCTTCCCGGATGGAAATGGGAACATTGGCGCGCGCCCTCAGTGGCTTTCCTTGGCAGACAGCGTGAGCAACCGTTTGCGTGCTGTGGATGTTAGTCCATGAAAATTTGCGATGAGCAAGGCCAAGTCATCGTCTTCGGCAAAGAAGTACGCAACAGGCACGCCAAGAACCTGGCCTAGCTTGCTGAGAGTGTTCGTGTCGGGCGCGTGCTTGCCGCGCTCATATTGATTGATTCGCGGCGATGCTACGGAAGGATCCATACCAGCTTGGATGCCGAGCTCTCGCTGAGATATGCCTACGGCCAGGCGCGCTTCCTTCAAGCGAGTAGCCAGGACGACTTCCTTTTTACCTCCACGAGCCACCTGATGAATCTGCCCTGTTGTGATCTAGGGACAGCTTCGGAGTCACAGACTCAACTGGATACTAAGAGTTACTTAGCAATGCCCGCCGCAGTTTCATAGGTGCGGGATCATGGTGGCGCTCCACGCGTGTAGATCACAATCTTGCAGTGACAAGTACGGCTTCCCTGTCGTTTTCTTGAAAGGTCGAACGCGACCACTGCGTTTGGCCAATTTAGACACGGCCAACACAATGGCCGCTGTGATGAGACATTTGGGAATGATCCGTATATTTTTCATACTCAACGCCTCAAGGCTGTAACCCATGACGACTCGCACGGCCACGCCGGAACCCGCCGATAACCACCGTTACTCGTGGGTGGCTTTCCTTCGCGACACTCTCGATTTCTTCGTTTGCGCCTTGAAGTACTACGAGGAGCTTTTGTCGTTGGAGGCCGCCGAAGTCGAGGCTGATCCGCACTTGAAGGCGTTTTTCACTGAAGAGATCCGGCAGGAGATTCGTTTTGATCGAGGTCGACGCGAAGTCACGCGCACCCGCCAGTGGCTCGAAGAGAGCTTGGTCAAGTCCACAGACAAATTCGAATGCGACCTCAGTCTCGATCATGGAACGGTGCGCTACCTGAAGTCGGTCGGGCTGCTCTATCTAGGCTTCCTCAAACAACGACGAAACGCGCTTTCGAGCAAACCGAATGTGACCACCCATCTCTTGTCGGCATTGGATCGACAGATCACCTTGCGCGAAGAGCAGTTAGCCACTCAGGGGATCTTTGCCAAGGCCTCGATGCTGCCGCTCTTGGTTGAACAGGAACAGTTGCCCTCCGTCGAACAAGAAGGGGATAGGCCCCAGGATCAGTCCGTAATACACGCCCGGCGGCCGAAACCGGTCATGATCGATTCCATCGAGATCCTCGATACCGAACTCAAACGGCGCTGCCTAGATCTGTTCAATCAATTCGAAGAATCCGGTCAGTCCGAACGACACGATACGGTTGTGACCGAAGCAACCCGCGTTCTTGAGCATCGCCTGCGTACGTTGACCCGATCCACCGATGCAGCCACCGGTGCTGATCTGGCCGCTCGCGCGTTTGCGGGTGGGACGCCAGCGATCCGCGTTAGCGACATTCAAGGAGAGCAGGATGCGATTCACCTGCTGTACCGCGGGGTTTTTGGCTTCATCCGAAACCAAGTGCACCACAAATTGCTGTCCGATCTGGCACCCGAACGCGTGGTCCAGATTCTGGGTCTGATCGACTACTTGCTCTACGTGGCGAATACCGGCGTGCCATCGGAAGATACTGGCACCGTTTGACTCCTATGAAGGATGATCTACCTGCAGCACGACTTCCGTTGCTGGATCGGCGGACACGGCACGCTGCCGTACGAGCGACGTCCCTCCTACTCAAAGCGGGGGGACGTCGAGATACGCCCATGGCGTTAGGGTTCTACCCCGAAATCACGGACGATTGTAAAAGGGTGGAAAACTTCAAATCCTGCTTGGCGGCCCTTCGCCGCATTCTTGGGTTATGGAACCGCTCAATGTATTCGAACACATCGGCTCTTGCCGCATCGAGTGTCGGGTACTTCACGCGGTAAATCCGTTCGCGCTTGAGCACACCGAAAAAGCCCTCACAGGCGGCGTTGTCCCCACAGTGGCCCACGGCGCTCATCGAGCAAACCAGCGCGTGGGCATCGAGATAGTTCTGGTAGTCGCCGCTACGGAACTGGCTACCGCGATCCGAATGCAGGATCAATGATCCATGGCCTTGACGCTGCCAGACCGCCATTTGCACGGCCTGGATCACCATCTGTCGGTCCTGCCGGTGGTGCATCGACCAGCCAACGACCCGGTGATCGAACAGGTCCAGGACAATGCATAGATAGAGCTTGCCTGCATCGGTCTTGATCTCGGTGATGTCGGTGACCCATTTGGTCTCCGGCTCCAGAGCGGTGAAGTCCCGTTCCAGCCGATTGCGTACACCCGGCGGGGTGAGCGCCGGACGTGCCCGCTGCCCACGCCGTTTCGGGCGCGGCCAACCCTGCAGGCCATCGATGGCCATCAGTCGAGCCACGCGGTTCAAGCTGGCTGTCTCACCTGCATCAGCAAGGTCTTCCTGCATCCGGCCAGCACCCAATGTGCCTCGGCTGTCCTCGTGCATCTCACGGATGCGTCCCGACAAGCGCTCATTATCGAGCTGTCGAGCGCTAGGCAAGCGCTTGCTCCAGTCGTAGTAACCGCTGGTCGACACCCGCAGGCAACGACACATCAACCGAACCGGAAACTCGTCGCGACAACGTTCGATCACCTGATACCTCAGGATAATCCCTTGGCAAAGAACGTCGCCGCTTCGCGCAAAAAATCTCGTTCCTTCTTCACCCGTGCCAGTTCGCGCTTCAGACGGGCCAGCTCCTCATCTCGTGGTGTGCCGCTGCCACCAAAAGTCACCTTGCCCTGGCTCTCTGACTCCCGTTTCCAGCGGGTCAGCAGGTTGTCACGGATACCCAACTCCCGAGCCACCTGAGCGCAACTGACGCCCGGCTGGTTGGCCTGCTCAACCGCACCGCGCTTGAACTCTGCACTGAACTTCCTTCGCTTTGACATGAACACTCCTCAGGGCCTCGATCGGCCTTCTCGTAAGTGTCCGTGAAATCGGGGGTGAACCCATCTATGCAAGCGGTGGGTAGGGTGTTCTCGGCATGAGATATCCGGGTGATCACGTCGGTTCGCTCAAACGAGGCCACGGTTTCATCGTCGATCGTGCTGCCCTCGAAGAGACCCAGGGGCAGCGTCCGCAGCGAGTCGTCCGGACCGAGGTCGCCGTCACTGGAAATCGTCACCAGGTGATGCAGGCTCTCACGCGCCTTGCGCGCCGAGGCTATGAGATGGTCCCCGTGCTGAAGGAAGCTCAGCGTATTCGTGAAAAGCCGGATGTGCACGTAGGGATCGTCGTCGGCCACCCATGCATCGAAAGCATCGCATAGAAACTTGCCGTAGCCGCGGCTCGTCGCTTGATCGAAACTGTCGTGCGAATCGATCGGAAGGAGAAAGTCGACGTTGTCGACCTTTGCGCCATGGACGAAATGGCGATACGCGTCCGCGCCACTGTGTGTCGCACTGGCGACGGTGAGCACGCCGAAGCTGTGCAGGCGTCCAAGACGGTATGCTTCGTTGAGAAGGTCGAGACCACGGCGGGCACGCTCGTAAGTCCCTCTTCCGAAGTGGTCCACGCGTGCCTCGTCGTTGATGTCGGCGGGCCCGTCGAGGCTGACGCCCACCGATACTTTGTACTTGCAGAACAGTTCGATCCATTCCTCGTCGACAAGCATGCCATTAGTCTGCAACGCGAACAGCACCAAGGTGCGTGCTGGTGCTTCGCGACGGAACACCTCGCAATACGCGCTGAACTGCTGCTTCTTCAGCATCAGTGGCTCACCGCCGTGGAAATCGATCCGTATCTCATCCGCATCGATTTCTTTCGCGGAACGTGCAAGAAATCTCGCAAGACGCTCCACGGTATCAGCTTTCATGTATTTGTCGTGGCGCTTGTACGACTCATCGCCACGGTTGAATACGTAACAATAGGTGCAGTTGATGTTGCAGACTTCCGTGACCTTGATGACGGCCTCGATGACCCGCGGCTGTTCTTTTCTTGGCATGCGACACCTCCATGACTGGACAACCGACGGCCTTGGACAGCCTCTCTCCGGCAGTCCATTTCAAATCCGTTGCGCACATGACCCCTTCGGTCAGCGAATCGCGCCCTTTCCGGCATCTAGATCGAGGCAGACGCGGTGTGCAGCAAAGAACTCCCTGCCTAATACGCCGTCGACGTCGGGTGCCCGGTATGGAATGACCCGGAATGAGATCGGCCCCAGTTTCGCGTTGCCGAGGCGGAAGCGCTTAAACGTAACCTCCGCCTGCATCCCCTGCGTGGCTGCCGTTGTAAACGCTGAACGCACGATGTTCCGGTTCGCGCCCGTGTCGAATTGGAAGATGCGGGGTCCGACATTTGTCTCGACCGTTGCCTGAATAACGGCGTTCCTGATCTCGAAGTCGAACGTCTTTCCGCCACATTCGTGCGCAAGAATCGCGCTTCCGGCCGTTGGCGCATACATCAAAAGTTCACCCCTGGCGTAATCGATAACCAAGACATGGTTCTTCAACACGCCATAGCCGAGATAACCGTCCTGCGGATACGCATGGGTTCCGAGGTCGGGCAGGTCGGCGCCATGCGCGGGGGACAACGCAAGCGAACCTGCTCGGAAGTTGGTGGCCGTGAACGGGCGGGTCGTATACGCCCGCCCCTGGGCGTCGTTGGCACCGCTCGAGCCGTTGTCATACGAAAGGCCAAGGCGCCGGATCACGTCTTGCTTCAGCGCGATTGGCTTGTAACCGCCGGTGTCGATGAAGAGTCGCACGGACGCGCCGTCGACCTGTGCGCCAAAGGTGGGCAGCCCGGTCTCGTCGACGCTGAACGGAATGCGCGCAATGGGTTCGGGCCTAGCCTGACGCGTCGCATCGTGCGAGCAACCAGCTGCTGCGACTGCGAGCAACGCGAGCGCAAACCATCGAGCGGCCGATTGACGGCGCGAGGCAACGGTATACTTCCCCTGTTCCATCCAATCCCCTTGAATGAATCCCTGTGCTGCTTGCACTTGCTTGCATGCCTGCAGTGTCCATTCACGACGCTGACGATCCACATACGTGGATCCGGTCGCGGACGAATATCTTCCAACCCAGACACAGTTGTCAACACACAATGGCATCGTCGATGATGTGTGCATAAGGTCGCGCGAGGATCTGCTTGCGAACATTGCGACGCAGGTCTCATTTGCGCGTACATCGCAATTTATTGCGTCATTCCATCAGTTCAAAGGAACGCGCATGTCGTATCGCATCGCTGGCTTCCTCGTTGCATGCATCGTCGCCGCAAGCGCGTGGACGCTGGCGCAGAGGGTAACCGTGCCGCCTGCGAACTTCCATTACGCGGCGATACACTTTCTCAGCGGGCCTGATGCGCTACCACTCATCCAACTCGATGAGATTCGGCTCGACACGGCGCTACGTGATGCGCGTTCCGCCATGCAAGCCGAAGGTCACTTTCGCACAGTTGGCAACAGCGGAGCGCTCGGTCCGAACCAGCGCGCGCTTGGCAAGGCCGACGCGACACGTGGCGTCATCGCTTTTCAGCAAGAAGAAATCGAGCGGCTGTCTATGGACATCGAACATCGCGCGGACGTGCTGGCCGAGGACGTTAATCGCCTCGATGCGTTGTGGATACGCGATTGCCATCGCGGTGAAGCAGCGATGGATTGCGGCGGCGATGCCCTTGGTACGCGCTATCGGATCGCACGAGAGGATGCCCTCACAGGAGCCCGGCAGGCGATCGCGCATGCCCGTACCGTCCGCGCGCAGGTCAAAGCGATGGCGACGGCACGTCCCGCTGGCATCTCGCTGCGCAGTTCGTCGCCAGGTCCGGTGTCGCCAGGGAAGTGGCGCCCATAGTGATGGCGAAAAATGGGCCGTGATCGCTCACAGCCATTTTCGTTGTGCGCCCGGCAGGGGCACCTGTTTGGAGGTGAAAGTCTTCTATCCACCGGCAAGGAGAAGGGGTAGCAGAAGGCAGGGACGTTTCTGGTGGCACAACGATCAAGATAACGTCTTGTTTCTGGCTATGTCCAAATCGTACTCATTGCAAGCAATCCCTGATTGCAGGGCTGGACAAGGGCGTTGCCGAACACATGCAGAGCACGTTGGGGTTACTACTTGGTTCTATGAAGATAGTCGCATTGGCGTCACAGTTGCGGGCTGCGCGTGAGACTGCAACCGTGTGTTCTCGATGGTCAGTTCTAGGATTCGCGCATCGGCCTCCGCAAGCAGGCCCATCGCCTTATCTCGCTGCGATTCCACAGCGGCTATCCGTTCTCGCAGATCACGGTTGTGGTTGCGTTGAGCCAGCACATTTTGACGCGAGGAAGCGGCGGCGGGAGATCCCGCGTGCTCATTAATCCATCGTTGGATTTCAGCAACTAGGTCAGGAAATCGCGCCTTCTTGAGTGCGGAGGCATCGCAACCGGCTTCCTTGGCAACATTGTTCTGACTTACTCGCGTGCCCTTGCGGAGCAGCTTTTGCTTGCCGAATTTCAGTCGTTCAAATGCGTCGCGAAAGGCTAATTCGGCTCGGCTGATCGTTGGTGTGTTACGCGGTTTCGCAGGCATGCAAAGCTCCCTCTAAGGTTTGTTTCTGCCGCTGCAAGGAATCGTGAAGTGGCGATGTCTCAGGGGCGTCGACCAAGCGAAGCGCAATCACCCTGCCAAGCTTACGGAAGAGGGGTATCTTGCTCTTGTCATACAAGAGGTGCTCGCAGGGCTTCCCGTTGCCTCCGCAGGGAGCGATGCTGTCGATACCTCCGAAAGGGCACGGATCTGGATTTGCACAGCCACCCAGCAAATGCTCCCGGTAGGCAATTTTCCGGCCTTGGCGGCGGCAACCATCGCCTTGCTGTCCTTAGCACTCACCACGTTCAAGATCTGCGCCTTGCGCTGTTCACCGTATGGACTCACGAAGCGATCAAATCCAAGTTGAGAGAACTCGCGAGCGATCACCTCATACATGGTGCGAACGTATTCATTTCGCGCCGACTCGTTCAATCGGAGCTGCAAGTGGTAGTAGCCCTGGCCGTAATATCGACTCATCGATCGAGTCGCGTGTTTGAGTTGGTGCTGCACCGAAGCGTCCCCAACGATACCTGAGGCGACCATGTTTACTGCCCCAGTTCGCCGAAGCTGGTGCCAAGCGAGCGGCCACACCTTTCCTACGTCGAACCTAACCGGGTCGAGTGTTGGAGTGACTAGCCGTGCGGCCTCGAGGTCGGAAGCGGTAATTCGAAGCTCTTCCGGATCGAACAGCCGCTCCGACACTGCTCGTTTGTAGTGGTCAAAAAGCGGTCTGACGGTGAGGGGCTGAGGCACGGGGCCAACGCTGACAGCCCATGGCTCATACGAGCGTTCGACGAGATGAGGATTGCGAATATCCTCAGGCGTGGTAGGCACGTCAGGATTGGCATCAGCGGCCAGCATACGCAGGTTGGTGACTGTAACCATCGCTTCGACCGCGACCTTTGCCGACGGCGATGTTATCCAACGGGCATCGCCGTCTTGAATGGTTTTTGTCGTGGGTCCCGAAAGCATATAGATGTCATCGCCGACTTCGTCGCGTTCAACGGTCAAGCAGTCTGCTTGCAACGCCCAGACCTCATCGATGCGCATCATCGAGAAATTCAGAAGATAAGCCGTCCCCGCGTATCCCACGAGGGTAAAATATGATGAGAGTGCCTGGATGCCAGCTTCCGAACTGTCCAATGTCTCACCGGGCTTGATCATCCAACGTTCAAGCAAATCCTTGATTCCGAACTTCTCTGCCGTGATGCTAAAGCGGCCATAGAACGTACACCCGGGGCGTTTCCCGTTTCGATGCGAATTCCCATGATTGAAGGGATGCCGACTACAATGCAATCTCTCCGAACAGGCCTTTCCCAGCGAACCAGCGTTTTGCGCATAGGCTTCGAGGCAGAAGCGGTAACACTCTTCGATCTTCTGACCGTGCTTGAGGAAGTCGTCGAGAAACGCACGCAGACGGTTCACCTGGTAGAGCCAGATGCGTGGTGGAATGTATGGCGTTTGAGCGGTTTCGTGATTGGGAAGGGCGGCTGCTAGATCCTTTAGACCTGTGGCGTCGAGTAGAACGAATCCCAACGCCTCGCGTTGCTCCCAGAGGTCATGGAGCAACGTCAGTGCGTAACTGGACTGTGAGGGCTGCATGGCCGCAGCTACCCGTTCGGCGACCTTGGGGTAACGCATCAAGTCCGACACACGGACGGGGCTCGGCCCTTTTGAGCACGTAACGAACAATGGACGAAGAATCGTGAACCGAAGGATGAGAGTGTTAGCTACCCGAACGGAATTCGGTCCGTAAAGCCACAACGCCACGACTTGGCGAAAGAGACTGGCGTTGAAAGGAGTAATGCCAGGATCACCCTTCCGCAATTTCCCATCGCCAAAATTGAGTTTCATCGCCTCACCGGCCCACGGCGACAGATCCCATATTGGCTCGCCATAGCGACTGACGACCTTGCCCTGAGCGTCAATCACGACAGGGAAGTCGTCCGGTGGCGGCCAACTCGGAGGTAGGAAGTTCGAGCCTTGTGGAGTCACGAGCGGCGAGTCGATATTGAGCCCAACCAAGGCGGAGACCTGACTCATGCGCGAAGCTCCATCAATTGAATAAATCCATCCCACGCAGGGTGAAACCGACTCTCGGAGATACGGTCGCGGGCTTCACGCACCCATTGGGCACGGATTTCATTGCTCGCCTCGAAGTAGTTGAGCTTATCCGAGATTCGGTTGAGCACGGCGACAACTGGATGAGCGGGGGTCCCCTTGCTTGGCGGGTGATATTGGGACAGTTCGACCGCCTTCAAATACCTATAGCTGGCGAGCGACCAAATGTAGTCCTGGCTCTCGATGTCCCGATGGAAATCGCAGAACAGGCAACCTGACGGGCTCACGCAGTCGGGCGTCGGCGCACCAAGCGGCATATCGACAATTGGCCGAGGGCTGCGTCGCAGTTCGATGCACGCGCCCGGTCCGGGTGGGGCGATGGATGGATCGGTAAGCTGGTGGAATCGAGTGATCTCTTTGGCAGCCACTTGGTGATTTGGCTGTTGATAGACCCTGATCAGCGTTTCCTGTGTGTGTTGAGCCATCTCAGCCGTGAGTTCAGGATCGCAGCTCCGGCGCAACAGCCAGTTGACCCGGGTGTTCCGCAGCGCCTGAGGGCGGAAAGCGCGAATACCAAGTCGCGCACATCGCGTCTGAATTGCCTTAAAAGTAGGCGCGTAGTGCGCCGCCGGAATTTGGCTGGTGTAGACGAATGGAAACAGGCGGGCGTCGTCGCTCTCTGGGACGATCTCATCAAGCCAAGCGATGTAGCGTTCGAACAGCGGACGGTACTCCTTGAAAATCCGAAAATCGGCTTGGCCGCCACGACGTCCCTTGTATACTCGATAGACGTGAATATCCCCACCATCCGATTGGAACCGGAATTCACCCCGCCTGAGCTTATGTGCTTGGGCAAGGTTCATGCTGGTCTGTGAGATGAAAATCAGGATTTCAGCCTCGATCCGAAGATTCGCCAGCGGGTAGCGAGTCCGTAGCGATGTGTCGGCCACCCAGGCGGCACGAGCGGCGAGTACCTTCTTTCTGTTGTGGAAGTGATCGGTGTCCTTGTGAAGGGCCTTCACGTTCTCTACGGGCTTGAGTTTGCACCATTCCTGCAAGACCTTGCCATTTCGAAAGCTGATCATGACCGGCAGCGGTCCTCTAATAGTCTCGACCGTTAGTGCATCCGTGATATCGAGGAGCGCGTGACCGAACTCAAACGTTTCCTCCAGGTTCTGTTTGTCTGCCTTGGTACCAAGGACTCGCCGCTTATCCTTTGGCGCCTTCAATCGGGTGCGTCGGAGCAAGCCGAGCTTGGTCTCCAACGCAGCACTCAGTAGTGGGTCAATACATTTTGCGGTGCGGTACGCGGTGAGTTCATTGATGCTGCATACGACACGTGCGCGATGCAGCAAGGCTTCAACCCATTCGCCGTAGTCGCTCTCCACGGTGGCTAAAGTCAACTCGTTCCCTGCAGCATCGCCCCAAGCATAGAAGGCACGAATGGCATGGATTGTGCCGATGACGGTAGCCTGGCTCTTCCCTTTCATCAGTTCGGCAGACATAGCCTCATGAAGTTTGAGCACGAGTGGGAGACGGTTGATGCGAGGCGCACCTAGCGAGCCGCTTGCGATCAAATTGGCGACGAGGCTGGATGGCGCGCCTGCACCTCCTCTATAGAGTAATACGCGAAGGTCGTGAGGCCGAGCATGGGTTCCGTAGGCGATCTTCGGGAAGGTCATGTCTGGAACATGCAGATCAAGCATGCGCGGCCCTCCTGGTATCAAGCAGCCCCAGGAAACTCTGGGTAAATGCGTCGGCTGCCTCGGCCATGACGGCACTTTTTTCGACGAAGCGGATGTATTTGATCGTGGTACTTTCGTTTTTGTGCAGTAGAGCCTGTTTCACCAACTGGATGGCTACGTTCACGCCACCGTGCCGAATCGCTACGCGGGCCAACTCTGTGGCAAAGGTGCATCGGGATTGGTGGAAGTGGAACGTACGAAAGACGCTATGGCCAGCTGCGAAGCCTTTGTTGCGCAACCTACCAATCTCGACATTGAGCGAGCGGCTCATGTCGGCACCTTCGGCCCCGTAGCGGCCACCGAAACGAGTGAGGAATAAGTTCTCTCGATACTCGGGCTTGGCGAGCGCCTGCCGCTTCAAACGACGGGAACTAAAGGCGTAGTCCTTCAGCATCTGCAAATCGCCCGCCTCGATCCAAATTTGGCCCGTCACGCCGAACTTGGTGTGCACCGGAGGACGGGCACCTGGGCCTACCGCTAAGCGATACCAGGTGGGAAATGACGGATCGGGAACCGCGCGTTCCAGTGATCCAATCTTGAGGTCGGTAATTGTTCCTAGCCGCATGCCCGTACGAAAGCCAAGGCGGAGCATTAGCGCCAGTTCTTCACTTGCATGGTTGCTCGCAAAGGCGAGTATGACGTTGCGGTTAGCTACCGACACTGGAAGAAGGCCGTCCTCCAGGCCATCGCCGATTGCCTTGCGATTTGAAATGGCGAGGTCGGTGCTCGTCATCATCAGTGTTCTTTCAAACCCAAACGTATCAGTGATCCGGACCCCGACCTGCTTGTTCTGCCACATGGGCCACTCTGGCGAGATCAGACGCGTAGCCCAGAGCCAGCGATAGAACCGAACAACTACAGCCATGCGCTGCTGCGCGGTAGAAGGTGCAAGCTCGCCCCCGTCCCGCGCATCAATCAGCGCGCCACGGTAGCGAACCAAGCATCGGTCCGCCTCTTTTGCAGGAAAGTCCCACCAGTTGACCTCCTCTTTCTCAAGCCACTTCGCATAGGCGTGAATACTTGTCATAGCTGAAGCGACAGTCTTGAGGTTCTTACGACTGGAAGTCGCTTGCTGCAAGGCCCACAGGTTGGCCTCACGCCAAGGTGTGTGGTCCATCCATATGATCTGGGGAAGGCGTTCTATCACCTTCCGGCCTTTGGCCTTTACCCATTCCACACGCTCGTTAGTTATCTCGTCCCGATGAGGGACGTACCGAATTGTCTCAAGGGTTGCCATTGCCACTTTCCGTTGTTTCCAAGGGTTGACCAGCTTTACGCGCGGCGATAGTTGCCCCGAAATAGCCGCGGTTGTTTCGAGCTCGGCTTCGCGGCTGCGGTCGAAGTGACGATGTTTCCCTGCAGGCCTGACCAAGAACGCTTCCCGGTCAGTCGTTCCTCGAATATTTCACGAGAGAATGAAAGTTCTGTCCGTGACAGTACCATGTAGCCTGTGTTTACAGTCGCTGCTCATGTTGCCTGTATTGCAGCATGGGCGTGACGTGACGTTTCTGGTCCGCGCCGGACGCGCGGCGGAACTGGCGCGGCACGGTCTGGTCATCCACAGTCCCACGGGCAACGCCGAGCTGGCCGCGCCCCCGACCGTATTGGCGAGCGAGCTGAGCGGCCCCTACGATCTGGTTGTCATCACTTGCAAGGCGTACGGATTGGAGCAGGCACTGGCCGACATGGCTCCTGCGGTCGGCCCGCAGACCGCGATCCTGCCAATCCTCAACGGGATGCGCCAGCTTGATTTGCTGGATGCCCGTTTTGGCGCTGATCGGGTACTCGGCGGCCAGTGCGTGATCGCCGCTACGCTGGGCAACGAGGGCTCGATCGAGCACCTGAACAACATGCACAGCCTCACGTTTGGCGAGCGCGATGGCCGCTCGACCGAGCGGGTGCAGCGGATCACGCAGGCCTTCTCGGATGCGGGGTTCGACTCGCGGCCCCGCGCCAATGTCCTGCAGGAAATGTGGAACAAATGGATGTTTCTGGCCGCACTGGCGGGGATCACCTGCCTGATGCGCGGATCCGTCGGCGCGATCGCGGCGGCACCCGGTGGAACCGCGGCGGCGCTGCGCCTGCTGGACGAATGCCGCGCGGTCGCCGAGCGGGCCGGTCACGCGCCCAGTCCGGAAACGTTGCAGCGTGCACGCGGGGTGTTGACCGAACCCGGCTCCATGCTGACCGCCTCGATGTTGCGCGACCTGCAGCACGGTTATCCAATCGAGGCGGATCACATCGTGGGCGACATGCTGGCCCGGGCCGCGGAGCAGGGCGTTGAGCATTCGCTGCTGGCGATCGTCTATGCCCATCTGAAAGTCTACGAAGCGGGCCGACAGTCGCCGGCAGCGTGACCCTCTGGTAGGGCGGGCACTGCCCGCCATTGTTGCTCTTCGCACAAAGGCCGGCGGGCAGTGCCCGCCCTACACAGGAAGGTGCCGTGAAAAAGCCGCGGCCTGGCGGCCGCGGCTTCGTTGGCGCGGGTGTCGGGACTTACCAGATTTTCACTTGCTTCTCGCCGTCGCGGACCATGGCGTCGCCGCTCTTGCACTGGAATGCCCGGGCGAACTCCGGCATGTTGGAGGGCGCGCCGATGGCGCGGAATTTTGCCGGAGCGTGCGGGTCGGTGTTGAGCAGGGTCAGCTGCGCCTCGGGACGGATGCTGCCTCTCCAGACGCGGGCCCAGTTGAGAAAGAAGCGCTGGTCCTGGGTGTAGCCGTCAATCTTGCGGGTAGCCTCGGCCGGATTCTTCGACAACGCCATCTGCAACGCGGTGTAGGCGGCATTCAGGCCGCCCAGGTCGCCAATGTTCTCGCCCATGGTGAGCTGCCCGTTGACGAACTTGCCTGGCAGTGCCTCGTAGGCATCGAATTGTGCGCCCAGTTTCTTGGTGCGCGCCTCGAAGGCCGTGCGGTCCGCATCCGTCCACCAGTTGACGTTGTTGCCGCTGGCGTCGAACTTGCTGCCCTGATCATCGTAACCGTGGCCCATCTCGTGGCCGATCACTGCACCGATACCGCCGTAGTTGATGGCATCGTCGGCATTGGCGTCAAAGAACGGTGGTTGCAGGATGGCTGCCGGGAACACGATCTCGTTTTTCTGTGCGCTGTAGTACGCATTGACGGTTTGCGGCGTCATGCCCCATTCGTCACGATCGACCGGCTTGCCGATCTTGGCAACGCGATAGTCGTAATTGAACTTGCCGGCGGCGCGTACGTTGGCATAGTAGCTATCGGGGACGAGTGTGAGGCCAGACCAGTCGCGCCACTTGTCGGGGTAGCCGATCTTCGGCACGAACGTGGCCCACTTTTCCAGCGCCTTCTGCTTGGTGGCGTCGCTCATCCATTCCAGTTGCTCGATACGCGTCTTGAAGGCAGCGCCGAGATTCTTCACCAGTTCCTCGGCACGTTGCTTCGAGCTGGCCGGGAAATTGTCGACGACGTATAGCTGGCCCAATGCCATGCCCATGCCGCTGTTCGTGGTGGCCAATACGCGTTTCCAGCGCGGTTGAATCTCCTTCTGGCCGTTGAGGGTCTGCTGCTCGAACGCGAAGTCTTCCTGCTGGAACGGGGTGGACAGATAAGGCGCAGCGCGGGAGATGGCGTGATAGCGGAAATAGGCCTGCCAGTCTGCCGCGGGCACATCGTTCAGCATCTTCTGCATTTCGGCAAAGAACTTGGGCTGTGACAGCGAGAAGCCCTTGGTGACATCGGCCCCCTGTGCCTTGAAGAACGCGTTCCAGTCGAAGTCCGGGGTGACCTTGTTCGCCTCCGCAATGCTGACAAAGTGGTAGCGGTTCTCCGGCTTGCGCATCTCCACGCGCGGCAGCGATGCGGCGGCCAGGCGCGTCTCGAATGCCAGCACGGTTTTCGCTTGCTGCTGCGAGTCCGCCGCGCTGACGCCCGTCAGTTCAAAAAACTTGGCGATATGGGCAACGTACGCGGCACGGATCTGCTTGAAATCCGGCTTGCTGTAGTAGTCCGTGGTGGGCAGGCCAAGCCCGCTCTGGCTGGCATAGGCGATTTCCTGGTTGGAGTCCTGGAAGTCGGCGTTGCCATAGAAACCAAACAAAACCGGCTCGCCCTGGGCGTAGCTGTCGCGGATGTACGCGGCCACGTCGGCGCCGTTGGCCAGTCCCGCGATGCGGGCCAGTGTGGGTTTGATCGGATCGAAGCCCGCCTGGTCGATTGCGGCTTCGTCCATGCCCGATGCGTACAGATAGCCGATTTTTTGCTCGATCGATC
The DNA here is from genome assembly GCA_036563155.1 of Rhodanobacter sp. GTDB lineage: Bacteria > Pseudomonadota > Gammaproteobacteria > Xanthomonadales > Rhodanobacteraceae > Rhodanobacter. The sequence goes on along the minus strand of DATCMT010000005.1, from coordinate 145,759 downwards.
CGGGCTTGGCACTGGCGGCCTCGCGCGCAGCCTTTTCCACGAGCTGGCGCTGGACCTTGAGGCTGTCCTCGCGCAAGGCGTCGAACGAGCCCCAGCGCGTGCGGTCGGCGGGAATGGGGTTGGCGGCCACCCACTTCGCGTTGACGAAGCCGTTGAAGTCGCTACACACGTTGATCGAGCTGTCCAGCTCGGTCACGTCGAACGCGGTGGAGGGCGCGGCGAAGGCGCCGTTGGCCAGCGTCATGGCGACGGCGAGTGTCAGTGGCTTGAGCATGCGGTGAGACATCGGTATTTCCCCTGGGGCGCCGCCCCGGTGATCAGCGAAAGGTGGTTGAACAGTCAGGCTAGGCAGGGCGGTTGCATGCTGCCCAGTGTCTAAGGTCATGCCGGCACGAACGGCTGCGCCAGATCATGGCGAAAATTTCGGGCCACGCACTATCATTTGAGCATGAGCGCCCCACTTTCTGTTGCCTTCCGGACCGCCACGCCAGCGGACGTCGATGCCGTAGTGGCTTTGGTTGAGTCCGCCTACCGCGGCGAGTCGGGTTTGCGCGGATGGACCACCGAGTCACACCTGCTGGATGGCCAGCGCACGGACGCGGCCGACGTGGGTGGGTTGATCGGTGTTGCCAATCACCGTGTGTTGCTGGCTGAGCGGGACGGGCGCCTGCTGGCCAGTTGTCATGTCGAGCAGCGCGGGGACACCGCATATTTCGGCATGTTTGCGGTGGACCCGGCCGAGCAGTGCCACGGCCTGGGCAAGCAGGTCCTGGCCGAGGCCGAGCGGATAGCCCGCGAGGACTGGCACTGCCGCGCCATGCACATGACGGTCATCGTGCAGCGGGAGGAATTGATCAGCTGGTATTTGCGCCGCGGCTACCGGCGTACAGGGGAATTCCAGCCGTTTCCATACGGCGATGAGCGCTTCGGCATCCCGCGCCGGGATGACCTGCGCTTCGAGGTGCTGTTCAAGGCATTTGAAGGGATCGCGGCATGAATGACTGGGTCAAGGTGGGTACGCGCAGCGACTTCCTGCCGGGTGAGTACAAAGTGGTGTGGGACGGCGACACGCCGATCGCGGTGTACAACATCGACGGCGCGCTGTACGCGGTCGAGGACACTTGCACCCACGACGGCGGCGACCTTGCCGGTGGTGAGGTGTTCGGATTCGAAGTTGAGTGCCCACGCCACGGCGCGCGCTTCGACCTGCGCACCGGCGCGGTGACCAAACCGCCAGCCTATGAGCCGATTGCCAGCTTTCCGGTACGCGAGGAGGATGGCGCGATCTGGACCCGCGACGATCGCTGATATCCTGCGCGTCGCCGGGTATTGCCGGGGACGAGGGGCGGGGGAGTCATGAACAACCGTTGGCGGGCGGTGATTGTATTCGTCGTCTTGTGGGTGCTGTACCAGTCCGCCGAAGGCGTCGGCGAGCGCTGGTTGCACAGCTTTCCGGTGCAGGCCGGGTTGATGCTGTCGTGCGTGCTGGCGGCGTGGCCGCTGTCGCGCTGGCTCGGCTATCGCGGTTACGGGGCGTACGCGCTCGGCCTTCATCATGGCTGGCAGACCTGGTTGCCCGCGGGCTTGTTGCTTGCGGTGCTGGCCAAGTTTGCCGCGGTGAAGCTGGGCCTGGCGTGGGGGATCTACGCGGTTGACCCGCAAACGACCGGCGACGGTCTGGCAATCCTGCTGTCCGCGCTGCCACTGCTGGTGCTGGGCACGTTCGTGGCGTCGCTGGCCGAGGACATCCTGACCCGCGGTTTCTGGTATCGGGCGATCAACATTCGTTGGCGCGGCGGTGTGGTGTTCGTGCTGGCTTCCAGTGCGATATATGTACTCAACCATATCTACCGGCTTGGAAACGGGCCGCTGGAGTGTCTGACCCTGTTCAGTTTTGGCCTGGCCTATGCCACGGCGTTGTGGCGCAGCGGCAGCCTGTGGGCTGCGTTGGGCCTGCACTGGGGCTGGAATCTTGGCAACCAACTGGTCGACTTGTTGATGCCCGCGACGGCGGTCGACGCGCATGCGGCTCCCTTCCTTTCCATCGGCGTCCATTTGATGATGGTGCTGTTGCTGCTGGCCTTGCCCAAGCTGAGGCAGGCCGCGGTCGAGCCGAACTTGCCACGCTGACCTGCTTCCGGGTTAGCCTCGGCTAAGCACTTCGCAAGCCTGTTGCGGGATAGTGACGCCAAGATGGGTGGAGCGGCGACTTCGCCCTTGAGGCGCGCGAGGAAGGAGGTCGGGTGCACATCATCCTGGTGGAAGACGACGTGCAGCTGGGCGAGGCCATCCGGCGCGCCCTGGAGCGCCTGGCGTACACCGTCAGCTGGCTGCGCAACGGCCGCGAGGCCCTGATTGCGATGCGCGATGAAACGGCCGACCTCGTGCTGCTCGATCTCGGCCTGCCCGGCATGGACGGCCTGGACGTGCTGGTCGAGGCGCGCCGTGCGCACGTGAGTACGCCGGTGATCGTGATGACCGCGCGCGACGGCCTGCAGGCCCGCGTTCACGGGCTGGATGCGGGCGCGGATGACTACCTGATCAAGCCGTTCCACCTGGATGAGTTGGGCGCCAGGATTCGATCACTGAACCGGCGTGCGCAAGGGTTGGCGGTCAATCGCATCGAGGTCGGCGCACTGATCATGGACCTGGGTACGTCGCAAGTGACGTTTCGTGGCAGCGTGGTCGAGCTGACCCGCCGCGAGTTTGCCCTGCTCCAGGCGCTGATGGAGCGCGCGGGAAAACTGGTTCGCCGCGAGAGCCTGGTCAATTCGCTGTATGGCCTGGACAACGTCGTGGGAAACAATGCGCTGGAGGTGTTGGTGCACACGTTGCGGAGAAAGCTCAGCTATGAAACCGTCCGGACGGTACGCGGCTTCGGCTACATGATTCCGCGGGAACCGGAATGAGCCAGCCGAGCCTGCGGGGGCGGCTGCGCTGGCTGATCCTCATCGTCATGGGCGCGGTGCTGCTGCCGCTGGCGGTGCTCAGCTTCCACCGCACCATGGTGGAAGTCGACGAGCTGTCCGACGCCAGGCTGGCGCAGTCCGCGCGCACGCTGCAAGCCATCATCGGGCAACAAGCCATCCCCTTGACGTCCGGTCAGGGACCGGTTTCGATTGAGGCCCCCGAGTCGTGGTCCGCGCCGGGAAACGGCCATTCGTTTGAGTCCGAAGTTGGGTTCCAGGTGTTCGACGGCTCGGGTCGGATCGTCATGGCCACCACAAACCTCGCCGCGCTGCCGCCGCCCCGGGCCGGGGAGACCGCATTTCGCGATCTCGACGCCGGCGGCTATCGCTGGCGCCTGTTTACTCTGCAGGACAACTCCGGCGGGATGGTGATCCGCACCGCCGAGCGTTACGACAGTCGGCATGACATCCTGCGGGCGCTGTGGTTCGATCACGCGCTGCCGCTGGTGATCGGGCTACCGTTGCTGGGCCTGCTGGTCGGCTGGGCAGTCAGGCGCGGAACGCGTCCGCTGGAATCGCTGACCGGTGCACTGGCGTCCCGCCCGCTCGGTTGCAGGGAACCGATCACGCTGGAACACACGCCACTTGAATTGCAGCCCGTACTCGACGCACTGAACGGACAACTCCGGCGCCTGGCCGACGCACTGGAACGCGAGCACCGTTTCAGCGCCGACGTGGCGCATGAGCTGCGTACGCCACTGGCTTCGATCATGCTGAATATCGAAAGTGCCACGGCGACCGCCGATCCCGACGAAGCGGCGGCAAGCCTGGCTGGCGCGCGGCACAACGTGGCCGCGTTGGCCCGACGGATCGAGCAACTGCTGGAACTGGCGCGGCTCGAATCCGGCATGGCGTCCGAACAGCGTCGCTCGCTCGACCTGGTCGCTGTCGCCGTTGACGTGATCGAGGAGCTGACGCCGGTGATTGCCGAGTGTGGCGCGGAGTTGGGCTTCAGCCACGGTGAAATCCCTGTATGGGTTCGCGGACATGAAGCAGCGCTGGGTGCGCTGTTGCGCAATCTCATCGAGAACGCCATGCGCCACGTGCCTGCCGGTGGGCAGGTGCAGCTCTCACTGTCGCAGGACACGGACGTCACCGTTATCGATGTGGCCGACGACGGGCCGGGCATACCGCCGGAGCGGCGTGCCGCAGTATTCGCCCGCTTCCATCGTGAAGCGGCCAGCCGCGGTGATGGCTACGGCCTGGGCCTGTCGATCGTGCAACGCGCCGCCGAGCTGCATGGCGCCAGCATCGAGTTGCTCGATTCGCCGTTCGGGCGCGGACTGCGGGTGAAGGTGGTCATTTCGCGCGAGGCCTGAACGGGCTCTGCGGCGACCACACGCGCGCGATGCCGGTCGGGCGGAACGATGCCGTTCGCTCACCAGCGTCCATCGCGGGCCGCCCGTGCACCAGATTCGTCCCGCCGACGGGTGTCGTGCCTCTCAGTCGCCCGCCTTGTGGCGTCGACGCAACAACGAATACAGCACCGGCATCACCAGCAGCACCAGCGGCAGCTGCAGCAGCATGCCGGAGATGATCGCCACGGCCAGTGGTTGCTGCATCTGCGAGCCATTGCCCAGGGCCAGCGCCAAGGGCAGCAGGGTCAGGATCGCCGCCAGGGTCGACATCAGGATCGGTCGGGTACGGTGCTTGCCCGCCTCATGCAGGGCATCGAGCAGGGGCTGCTCGGTTTCGGCATCCTGCAATTCGGAGAAGTAGAAGATCGCCACCTCGGTGACGATGCCCACGATCATCGTCATGCCCATCATCGAGGAGATGTTGAGCTCGATGCCGGTCAGCCACAGCCCGGCGAACACCGCCGGCAGCGCCAGCAAGGGCATCGCCATGATGGTCAGCGCCACCCGGAAGCTTTCGTAGAGGAATAGCAGCAGGGTGAACACCAGCGCGATCGCCGCCAGCATCACGATGGTCAACCCGCGAAACGCCTGCTGCTGTTGCTGATACAGGCCGCCAAGCTGGTAGAACATGCCTTTTGGCAGCAGGCCCTGGCGAGCCAGCACCTGTTTCACGTCGCTAATCACCGAACCCATGCTGCGCCCGCTGATCCGCCCGGTGACCGCCACCATCTGTTTGAGGTTGTCGCGGGTAATTTCCGGCTGGCCCTGCACTTCATGCAAGGTAGCCACCTGCGACAGCGGCAGCAGGTGGCCGTCGGCGGCGCGAATCGGCAACGCGGCGACCTGCTCCAGACGCTGGTGGGTGTCCAGCGGCAGGCGTACGCGCACGCCGATGACCTTGCTGGTCGCGGGCAATCGCGCCACCACGATGCCGTCGATCGCGGTGGCGACCTGATCGGTGACGCTGACTGGATCGAGCCCCTGCAGCGCGGCCTTGACCGGGTCCACCTGCACGGTCAGTGCGTCGCCGGCCGGGTTGATGCCGTTGCGTACGCCGACCACGCCAGGGATCTTGCCGATCGCGGCGGCCACCTGGGTGGCGGTGGCGTCCAGCTGTTGCGAGTCGTCGCTGTACAGCTGGATCTCGATCGGTTGCGGCACCGCGACCAGGTCGCCAATCAGGTCCTCCATCAGCTGCGACAGTTCGATGTCGAGCCCGGGCACGCGTTGCTCGACCTGGGTGCGAATCTGCGTCATGACCGCTTCTGTGGCGGGGCGCGAGCCGTTCTTCAGGCGCACGAAGAAATCACCCTGGTTCGCCTCGGTGAGGCCGCCGCCCAGCTGCAGGCCGGTGCGCCGCGAATAGGTGTCGACGTACGGATTGGCACGGATGATCGTCTCGACCTGACGCAGCAGCCGATCGGTCTCATCCAGCGACGTGCCCGGCGGCGACAGGTAATCCAGGATGAAGCCACCTTCGTCCATCGCCGGCATGAAACCGGTGCCGACGCGCGTGTAGGCGAAGCCGCCCACCAGCAGCAGCGGCAGCACCAGCAGCAACACCAGCACGGGACGCTTGAGCCAGCGCGTCAGCACGTGGTGATACCCGGCCATCATCAGGGAGGTGAAACGTGACGGCGGATGCCCGACCAGATGACGCTCGTCCATGAAGCGCTCGGTCAGCAACGGCACGGCGACCCAGGTGAGCAGGTACGAGATGATCAGGGCGCTGGCCATGGTCAGCGACAGCGCCTTGAAGAATGCACCGGTGACGCCCGACAAAAACGCCAGCGGCAGGAAGATCACCACCGTGGCAGCGCTGGAGCCGGTCAGCGGGCGCGTGAACTCGCGCGCCGCCTCGGCGATACGCTCATGCACCTTGGCGTCGCCCTGATTGAGCCGGCGCATGATGTGCTCGAGCATCACGATCACGTCGTCGATGATCAACCCGACTGCCGCGGCCATGCCGCCCAGGGTCATCATGTTGAAGCTCATGCCCAGCACGCGCAGCAGCAGCACGGTAATGGCCAGCACCGCCGGGACCACGATCAGTGCGATCAGGATCACCCGCGTATTGCGCAGGAACACGAGCAGCACCAACCCGGCCAGCACGATCCCGATCAGGATCGCGTCGCGCACACTGCTGGCCGCGCCGGTGACCAGTTGGGTCTGGTCGTACCAGTTCGCGACGGTCACGCCAGCGGGCATCTGCGGCGCGTAGTGGGTCAGTCGTTGCTTGACCTCCTGCGCGATCTGCACGCTGTTGCCGGCCGGCTGCTGGTAGACCTGCAGCAGCACCGCGTTCTGGCCGTCGGCGTTGACCTTGATCCACTGGGGAACGTGACCCAGGCTGACCCGCGCCACGTCGGTTAGTCGCACCACGCCGCCGGGGCCGGCGCGCACAACGATGCCGCCCAGCGCGTCGATCGAACCCGGCTGGTTGTCGGCCAGCAACAGGAACAACTTGTAGTGATCGGAAACGCGGCCCATCGCCTGGATCGTCGCGGCGTGACCGACCGCGGCCGCCACCTCGGCCAGACTCAAGTCGCGTGCACGCAGTTTGTCCGGATCGACATCGACGTGGAACTCGGCCACTTCGCCGCCTTGCACATCGACGTGGGCCACGCCGTTGATGCCGCTGAGCAGCGGGCGCAGTTGATACTCGGCCAGATCGTGCAGCGCGCTCGGCGACTGCGTGTGCGAACGCAGACTGTAGGCCAGAACCGGAAAGGTGGTCGGGTCCATGCGGCGAGTGGATAGCCGGGTGCCGGGCGGCAGCTGCGGCAAGGCCTGGCTCGCCGCGGCGTTGACCTCCTGCAGCGCGGCAGCCATGTCCGCGCCCCAGTCGAACGTCACCGCAATGTCGGCGCTGCCGCGGCTGGTGGTGGAGCGCACGTCGCGCACGCCACGCACCCGCCGCACCGCTTCTTCCACCGGCGTGGTCACCTCGATCGCCATCTGGTGGGCCGGGCGGTCGCCCGCATCCAGGGTCACCTGCACCCGTGGAAACGCCACGTTGGGAAACAGCGCCACCGGCATCAGGAAGGCGCTGGCGATGCCGCCGATCGCCAGCATCAAGGCCAGGAACAGCAGCGAGCGACGATGCAGCTGGATCCATGCAGTGATGCTCACCGGGCGAACTCCTTCACGGCGTCGCCATCGTGAAGTTCATACACGCCAAGCACGATGATCCTGGCCGCGGCGTCGAGCGGTCCCGCCACGCCGACCGGGTCGCCCTGCGCGCTGCGCAGTTCCACCTCGACGCGCCTGGCATGGCCGTGTTCGACCTGGAACAGGTAGTCGCCGTGCCCGTCGTGCAGCACGGCACCACGCGGTACCGCCCATGCGGTGAAATCGGCGATGCGGATTTGCGCAGTCAACGGTGCGCCGGCGACCAGGCTGGCGCTTGCCGCCGCGGGGAGTTCGACCTGGGCGGCAAGCAAGCGGGTTTGCGGGTCGATGGACTGGCCGACCATCCGCAACGTGCCGACCCACGTGTGCCGCGTTCCGTACACCGGTTGCAACTGCACCGTCATGCCGGGACGCAGGCGGGCGCCATCTTCTGGCTGCACACCCAATACGGCGAGCAAGGCGTGCGCGGGCGTGAAGCTGAGCAGCGGCGCATTCGCGGCCACCCGCTCGCCGAGCCCGACCTGGAGTGCGGTGACCACGCCATCGGCGGGTGCGTTGATGGTTTCGGTGACGGTGCCGCCGCCGAGCGCACGCTGCGCCGCAAGCACCGATTCGGCATCGGCCAGCGCCTTGCGCGCGGACGCCAGCTGCGACTGCGTGGCCAGCCGTTGCGCCGCCAGTTGCTCAGTGCGCTTGAATTCGCCCTGGGCCGCGGCCAGCGCGGTCTGCGCTTGCTGGTAGGCACTGTGCGCCGTCGGGTCCGGCGTGATCGTCAGCAGCGGCTGACCGCGCTTCACGGTCTGCCCCGCCGCCACCTTGAGCGCGGTCACCTGGCCACCGTGGGCGAGGCTGATCGAGCGTGCGTGTTGCGGATCGCCCGCCACGCTGCCCCAGGCTTCGATGCTGTCGTGGAAGGTTTGTTGCACCGGTACGGCGGTGGTGACGGCGACCTGGCCGGCTGGCGCGACGGCCTCGTCCTCGTCCGGCGCAACTTTGCTGCAGCCGAGCAGCAGGCCAGACAGCAACAGGACACAAAGGCCGGGCAGGGTGACGAAACGATTCATGGTGTGGGTGCTTTGGTTGAGACGGCGTGGGTGGTGGCCAGGTCGGTGTTGCCGAGCAGGGCCTCCAGCGCGATCGACTGCCTGGCGCGCTCCAGTTGGGTACCCAGCAAGTCCAGGTCGGTGGCGAGTGCGTTGCTGCGGATTGCCAGGTAGGTTGGCCAGTCCAGCGTGCCGGCTTGCCAGGCGCGCTCGGCGGATGCGCGGGCCTGATCGAGCTGGGTGGCATGCGCGCCCAACGTGGCGAGTTGGCTGTCGAGCGTGGCCAGGTCGCGGGTGATCCGCTGCATGTCGCTGCGGGTGCTCAGCACGCGCGCCGCGTAGTCGTCACGCAGTTGCTGGCGGGTCGCCCGTTCGATCGCGATGTTGCCGCGGTTGCGGTCGAACAGCGGCAGCGTGATGCCGATGCTCACGCCACGGGTGTACACCGCGCTGGTGTCGCGTGCCGTATTGAAGCCGATGTTCAACGCCGGAAACTGGGCCAGGATCGCGCTGCGTAGTTTGGTCTCTTGTGACTGGTAACCGGCCTGCAGCGCCAGCAGGTCTGGCCGCCGCCGCGGCAGGTCGTCGAGCGCGGTCTGCACTTGCGCCGCCGTGGGCTGGCTGAAATAGGGTGCACCGACCAGATCGAGCTCGGCCGTTGGCGCCAGGCCCAGCAGCAGGTGCAGATCGCTTTGTGCCTGATGCAGCGCGATCGTTGTATCGGCCAGCCGTTTCCGCATGTCGGCCTCGGCATTGAGGCCGGCGCTGGCGCTGTCGTAGGTCAGGTTGCCCTCCTGCAGCGCGGCATGAATGTAGCCACTGACCGTACTCAACGCGCTTTGCTCGTGCTCGAGGCGCGCCTGCTGCGCGCGCAGGTTCATCACCTGGTCGAACAGCAATCGCGCCTGCGCCACGGTCTGCCACTCGGCCCACAGCAAGTCGAGATTGACCTGGCTGGCCTGGCTGCGTGCTGCCGCGCGACGCGAGGAACGCGTCAGCAAGGCGGTGATGTCTTCGCTCAGGCCGAGACTGTAGGCGGTGCTGAGGCCGGCGTCGGACTGACGCGGAAAATCCGCAGACAGAGCCAGCTGCGGATCGGGCAGCAGTCCGGCGGCAAAAGCCTGCGCCCGCGCGATGCCCAGCTCGTCGCGTTTGAGTCGCAGCGGCGGGCTGTTGGTCACGGCCAACATCGCCACTTCGGTGGCGTCCAGGCCATCGACTGGATCGAACCGGTGCGCCGACAGTGCGGGCAGCGGCATGTTCGACATCGGCGCGCTGAGCTGGGCCACGCTGGCTGCGCCATGACTCTCACCGAGCGGCAAGTCGGTATACGTGGCACAGCCGGACAGGCTCACCAGCATGGCGAGGATCAGCCTGGTCGGGCGGGCGCGGCGCCGGGACGGTTGCACGGTGACGGGCGGTGCCAGGTCGCGCCGCGGAAGCGGTGACTGGCGAGCGCGAACGAAGAAAGGCTCTCGCATTACTTGAAGTGGTGAACAAAGCCGACCTGGAAGCCGCCAGGCAACCAGCCGATGATCAGCGGTGAGTTGCGTCGGCTTGCCCAGATGCCCACGCCGGCGCCCAGCGCAGCGCCCACCAGGACGTCACTCTGCCAGTGGCCGTGGGTCTTCATCCTGGCCACGGCGTCATACGCTGGCAGCAGGGCCAGGGCATAGACCGCCGGATGGTCCTGACCGTAATTCACCATGAACGGGGTGACTGCCGCCGAGATCGTGGCGACCTCGCCACTGGGAAAGCTTTGCGCGTGCATGCCAGCGAAAAACCGATTGGGGTCACTCGTCTGCGAGGGCCGTTCGCGCTGGAACACCCGCTTCATTCCCTCGGCGCTGACGCTGGCCACGGCCAGTGCGTCCACCGACCGCCAGAACGTATCGCCCAGTTTGTCCTGATCGCCGAACACCAGCGCGCCGCCCACCACCGTGACGACCGTGCCGTACATCAAGTCGTTTTGGTCCGAGCGGTTCCAGATTCCCCGGTTGTCGTAGTGGAGTCGATGGTCGATGCCAAGTGGACCTCCCGCCGCAAGGACATTTCCCGACGCCAGAGTGGCGGCACAGAGCAGCAGGGTTGGCACGGTGCGCACGTTGGTCTCCCGCGGGCGGCGGTAGGGCAGGACGGTTCCAGCCAAATCTACGCGTCCCTGCTTTCGGTTTGCTTAGAGATCGACCCAGTGCGGTCCAACACTGCAAAGGCGACCACAGGAAAGGACGTGGAAAGGCAGCGTTTCTAAGCTCGGTTTCATTGCTGCCGAAGTGAGTTCGTGATGCCCGTGCCCGGCTGGACCATCCTGTGCGATTTTGACGGCACCATCTCCGTCGAGGACGTGATCGACTCGTTGCTCGACCGATTCGGGCGGCCGGGTTGGGAAGTGCTCGAGCAGGACTGGCGCGCCGGCCGCATCGGTTCGCGCGAGTGCATGGCCGGGCAAGTCGACTTGCTGCAGATGAGCCGCGCCGAGCTCGACGCACACCTGGCCGACGTGTGGATCGACCACGCGTTCCCGGGTTTCGTGGCGAAAGCGCGCGAACTGCAGGTGCCGATCCGCGTCGTCAGCGACGGCCTGGATCATGCGATCCACCGGATTCTGGCCCGCTACGGGCTGGACGATCTGCCCGTGGCCGCGAACCATCTTGAGCCAGCCAGGCCGCCGCGCCAGTGGCAGCTGAGCTCCCCTTTCCAGGCTGATGGTTGCCGCAGCGGCACCTGCAAGTGCGCGTGCGTGGCGCAGGCGCGCGCAGATGGTGCGAGGACCCTGCTGATCGGTGATGGCGCGTCGGACTTCTGCGCGGCCGACCGTGTCGACGTTGTGTTTGCCAAGCATCGCCTGATCGAACACTGCCGCGCCGTGGGCATTCCGTACGTGCCGATCACCGGCTTCGAGGACGCGCTCGAGTACCTGCCACAACTCCTCGACGGCAGCCTGGTCGAGCGTCTGCCCGCGACCGCCGAGACCGCCACGGCCTGACTTGCGCTGGTCTGCGCGCCACTCGTTTTCCGTCTCCCGACTCCGGACTTCCGATGAATGCCTTCGACAAGAACACCGCCGTACTGATTGATGATGAACAGTTGCTTGCCGACGAGGCGAAATACAGTTCGTTCGGCGACACCGTGCACTATGTGGACCCGCCAAAGATTTTCCGCGGTTGCGCCGGCAGCTACATGTTCGACACCGCAGGCACGCCGTTCCTGGACCTGCAGATGTGGTACTCGGCCGTCAATTTCGGCTACGGCAATCCGCGCCTCAACCAGGTGCTGAAGGACCAAATCGACCGCCTGCCGCAGGTGGCCAGCCAGTACCTGCACCAGACCCGCATCGAGCTGGCCAAGGCGGTGGCGCTGGATGCGAAGAAGAAATTCGGTCTCGATGGCCGCGTGCACTTCAACGTGGGTGGCGCGCAGGCGATCGAGGATTCGCTGAAGATCGTGCGCAATGCCCGCAACGGCAAAAGCCTGATGTTCGCCTTCGAGGGTGGCTATCACGGGCGCACCCTGGGCGCCTCGTCAATCACTTCCAGCTACCGCTACCGTCGCCGCTTCGGCCACTTCGGCGAGCGCGCAATGTTCCTGCCGTTTCCGTATCCGTTCCGCCGCCCGAAGGGTATGACCGCCGAAGAGTATTCGGACAGCTGCGTGCACCAGTTCGCACGCCTGTTCGAGACCGAATACAACGGTGTGTGGGATCCGAAGACGAACCAGTGCGAATACGCTGCGTTCTACGTTGAGCCAATCCAGGGCACCGGCGGCTACGTGATTCCGCCGGCGGGTTTCTTCAAGGGCCTGAAGAAGGTGCTCGATCAGTACGGCATCCTGATGGTGTCGGACGAAATCCAGATGGGTTTCTGGCGTACCGGCAAGCTGTGGTCGATCGAGAATTTCGGCGTGACGCCAGACCTGGTCGTGTTCGGCAAGGCGCTGACCAATGGCCTCAATCCGCTGTCCGGCCTGTGGGCGCGCGAGGAGCTGATCAACCCGACGATCTTCCCGCCGGGTTCGACTCATTCCACCTTCAATTCCAATCCGCTGGGTACGTCGCTGGGTCTGGAAGTGATCAAGATGGGTTATGAACTGGACTACGAGACCAGCGTGCCGAAAAAAGGCGCGCACTTCCTCGAAGGCCTGCGCGACCTGCAAAAGCGGCACAGGGAAATTGGTGACGTCGACGGCCTCGGCCTCGCGTTGCGCGCCGAGATCTGCACTGACGATGGCTTCACGCCAAACAAGGCGCTGCTCGACAAGATGGTCGATATCGGCCTGGCCGGTGACCTGGAGCACAACGGCAAGAAGATCGGCCTCGTGCTCGACGTGGGCGGCTGGTACAAGAACGTGATCACGTTCGCGCCGTCGCTGGAGATCACCCATGAGGAGATCGACCTGGCGATCAGCCTGCTGGATCAGCTGCTGACCAAGGCCAAGAGGGGCTGATGCGGTACGACGTGCAGGACCGCGATTCCCAAGCCCGCGCGTCCCAGCCCCCCGTAGGGCGGGCACCGCCCGCCGGCTCTGAGCTCTGGGCGCGACGCAAAGCGGCGGGCAGTGCCCGCCCTACGCGTCGGCGAGGTGTGCCTGGCCGCGATTTGCACACCCGAGTGCCCCGCTCTCCCGTAGGGCGGGCACCGCCCGCCGGCTTTTGCTTCTGGGCGCGACGCAAAGCGGCGGGCAGTGCCCGCCCTACGGAGAGGGTGGCCGGGGTGCCGTCGTTACGGAGCGCGCTTGAGTGCCAGTACAGCGTTGAGGCCGCCGAACGCGAACGAGTTGGAGAGTGCGGCACGCACTGGCAATCGCCGCGCCACGTTGGGCACGTAGTCCAGGTCACACGCGGGATCGACGTGGTCGAAATTGGCGGTGGGCGGCACCACGCCGTCGCGGAGTGCGCCGATGACGGGCACCAGTTCGAGCGCGCCGGACGCACCGAGAGCATGACCGTGCATCGACTTGGTCGAGGACACGGCAACGCGGTCCGCGTGCGCGCCGAAGGCCAGACGGATGGCACGCGTTTCAGTGACGTCGTTGGCGTGGGTGCCCGTACCGTGCGCGTTGATGTAGTCGACGTCCTGCGGGGCCAGGCCGGCGTCTTCCAGTGCCTGCCGCATCGCGGTGGCTGCCCCGTCGGCGCTGGGCATTACGATGTCCGTGGCGTCGGCGGTCATGCCGCTGCCGGCCAGCTCGGCGAGGATATTTGCGCCGCGCACCTCCACGTGTTCCATCGATTCCAGCACGAAGATGCCCGCGCCTTCGCCGAGCACCAGGCCGCGCCGGTTTGCACTGAACGGGCGGCAGGTGTCGTCGGCAAGCACGCGCATGGCCTCCCACGCGCGCAGCGCCCCATAGGTGAGACAAGCCTCGGTGCCGCCGGTAATGGCGACATCGGCCAGACCCCAGCGGATCATCTGGGCGGCCTGGATAATGGCGTGGTTGGCCGACGCGCAGGCGCTGGCCACGGCGAACGTCGGTCCGCGCAGGCCCCAGGCGATGCTGATCTGGCTGGCCGAGGCGTTCGTCATCAGCCGCACGATGGTCAGCGGATGGGCGCGGGCCGCGTTTTCGCCATACAGACGCCGGCTCTGTTCGTCCTGGGTGGTCTCACCGCCCACGCCGGTGCCGACGATAACCGCGGTGCGCGAACCAAGCCGGCCTTGGCGAAAGTCCAAGCCGCTTTGCGCGATGGCCTCGCGTGCCGCATGCATCGCGAATGCGGAAGTACGGTCGAGCGTCGGCAACGTACGCTCGTCGATGCCAGCGGACGGGTCGAAACTTTCGGGCACCTGGGCGGCAACTTTTACGCGCAGTCGTGCGGCATCCGGGTGGCGCAGTGGGCCGATGGCGCTGCGGCCTTCGCGCAGTCCCCGCCACAGTGTTTCGGCGCCGACACCAAGCGGGCTGACAGCGCCCATGCCGGTGATCATCACACGGCGCGGCAGCAGGCTCCGCATCAATGGGTCCCTGTGCTGGCTGCGGTTTTGCGCGCCAGCGCCTGGCGTACCGCGTCGACCAGTCGCTGGGCCGTATCGCTGTCGAAGTTGGCGCCTTGCTCATCGGGAAAGTTGATGTCGAAATGTTCCTCGATGTCGAAGATCAGTTCGATCGCCTCCAGTGAGGCGACGCCCAGGTCCTTGAGGGTGGAGTCGGGCTTCACCGCGGCGACATCGGTCTTTGCCTGCTTGGCGATGAGTTCGAAGACTTGCTGTTGGGTCGCGTCGTTCATGGCGAGTGGTTCTCTGGCGGCTGGCGGCAATGCCATGTCCCGTTCAGTCTAGGCACGCTGGCTTACTCATGCCTTTCATCGCCCAACTGGAGCCTGCTGCGTTGATTGACGCGTTCATGGCACACCCGCCGGCTGGATTCACGGCCCGCTATTCGGGCCAGGGGATGCCAACCTTCGTGGCGCCGTTCGACCTGCTGACGACGGCGGACGATGCACTGCGCCGGGCTATCGCGGGCCTGCCGGGTTACCGTCAATGGGGCCGGCTGCTGCAATGGCGCACGCGTTTTGCCGGAACCACCGTGTCGGAATATGCGCCGCTGCCCGCGGATGTGGCACCCGACGCGCTGGCCCTTGGCCTGAAGGCGGCGTACGGACGTGATACCTCGTTGCTGATCGTGAAGGATATTGCCCAGGCCTCACCGGTACTGGGCGACACCGATCTGGCATACGGCCGTGCCTTTGCCCAAGCCTGCGAGGCCGCCGGCTTCGTGTTGCTGGAGGGCCAGGCCTTGGCCTGGGTCCCGATCGATTTCGGCTCCATCGACGAGTACCTGGCGCGGCTCTCGGCTGGGCGACGGAAAAACATTCGGCGCAAGTTGCGCGCGCGCTCCGGGCTGGAGGTCGAGGCCGTGCCGACCGGTGATCCGCGTTTTCGCGACGAAGCGACGCTCGGCGCCTTCCAGGCGTTGTTCGACAACGTCTATGCACAGAGCCAAGTCCACTTTGACCGACCGGACGCTGCGTTTTTCAGAACCGTATTTCAGGACGGCGACAGCGGCGGCGTGGTGTTCGTCTATCGCCATGCCGGTCGGATGATTGGCTGGAACCTGTGCTACGAATTCGCCGGCAAGCTGATCGACAAATACGTTGGTTTCGCCTACCCGCAAGCGCGCGAACACAATCTGTACTTCGTCAGCTGGATGCACAACCTGGAGCAGGCGCGCCAACGCGGACTTACTCACTACGTGGCCGGCTGGACCGATCCGGAGGTCAAGGCATTCCTCGGCGCGCGGATGAGTCTTACCAGGCACGCGGTGTACGCGCGCAATCCCGTGATGCGCGCGCTGCTGCGCAGGCTGGCGCGCCACTTTGAAAGCGATCGCCGTTGGCAAACGGAAGGGGCGGGCGGCGATGGATGATTCTTCCGCGCGTCCGGTCGTGCTTGACATCGATCACTCGGTCGGGCCGTTGCGCGATCGTCTGGTGCTGTCGCTGGAACCGTGGCAGGAAGCGCTGCGGTTTGGCTGCAGCCTGGCCACCATGCGGCGTTTCCGGGCGGTGCTCGATGAATTGCTGCCGGCAGCGCATGGCACCGTGTTCACCGGCAGCGGCGACTTCCATCATCTGAGCTGGCCACTGATTGCGCGTCAGCATGGTGATCAACGATTCCAGGTGGTGGTACTGGACAATCACCCGGACAACATGCGTTTCCCGTTTGGAGTGCACTGCGGCTCCTGGGTCCGGCGGGCGGCGATGCTGCCGCAGGTCAGCCACGTGCATGTGCTGGGGATTACCTCATCGGACATTGGCGGTGGCCACGCGTGGGAAAATTACCTCACGCCGTTGCGCCGGGGCAGGCTCACCTGTTGGAGCATTGGCGTGGACACCCGCTGGGCGCGATGGCTGGGACTCGCCCACGCATTTCGCAACTTCGACACGGCGGCGGCGATGGTCGATGCGTTCGTGCAGTCACAGCGCGGCCAGGCCGAGCCGAGTTACCTGTCGATTGACAAGGACGTATTCGCGCCCGAAGTGGCACGCACGAACTGGGACCAGGGTCGGCTGCTGATCGAGCATGCATTGGCCTTGATTGGCGCGCTGCGGACCGGCGTCGTCGGCAGCGATATCAACGGTGAGATTTCGCACTATCGCTATCGCAGTTGGTGGAAGCGCCGGTTGTCCGCGCTGGATGCGCAACCGATGATCGACCCCGCGCAGTTGGCGGACTGGCAGGCGCAGCAACATGGGTTGAATCTGCAGTTGCTGGCAGCGATCCGTGCGCTGTCGGTTTGAGTCAGCGCAGTACCGACTCGAGTACGCTGCAGATCGCCTCGAAGTCGGTGGACGTCATCCAGAGACTGTTGCCGATGGTGAGGCTGCGTGCGGCGAAATCGCGGGCGTGCGGCACCGCCGCTGCGGGCACCGTGTCGGCGAGGCGGGGATAGTCAGGTAGCGCGTGGATGAACAAGCGGCTGACGCCGTAGCCCGACGTCCACAGTTGTGCCAGTGCGGCGTCGCGGCGCGCGCGGTCCGGCAGCAGCAGCAGGAAAAAGGGCCAGATGCCGCTGGCGTCGGCGGGATCATCAAGCACATCCACTCCGCCCAGCGCACGCAGGCGGGCCAATCGTGGTGGCGCCTGCGCGGACAAGCGGGCGAGGAATTCCGGCAGGCGCGCGGCGGCATGGGCACCCACGGCCTGGCGCCAGCGGCCGACCCGATGCAGCGGCAGAGTGGGCGGGAAGTCGTCGCCGACGGCACCGATCTCATCGCCCCGGCGCAGGGCGCGTCGCAATGGACTGCCGTACGCCCAGCGCAGGCCTCGTGGTCGATACAGCGCGGCGTAGCCAAGCAGCTCGATGCTGCGCCTGCATTCCCGGCCGATGCGTTTTGGCACCAGACTCGTGGCCGTGCGCGCCAGTTGTTCGCGCAACTGCGGATCACGGCTCAGCAGCAGACCGCCTTCGTAGATCGACAGGCCCTTGCCGACCGCCAGGCTGAAGAAGCCGAGATCACTGGCGAGGCCCACGCTGATGCCGTGCTGGCGGGCGCCCAAGGCCTGAGCGGCGTCTTCGATCACGCGGGCACCCACGTTGCGGGCCACCGCCAGTGCATCGTCCACGTCGGCGACACGACCAGCCAGATGGGTTGGAATGATCGCCAGCGTGCGTTCATCGCACGCCGCGCGCAGGGCGATCGGGTCCAGGTCGTAATGACCCGGCTTCAAGTCGCATGGGACCAGCTCAAGTCCCGCCTGGCGCACTGCGATGGCAACCAGCGGGCAGGTGAAGCCGGGTACCACCACGCGACGCCGCGTGGGTTGCAATTGGCTGAGCGTCAGCAGTGCGATCAGCAGGCAGGCCGAGCCGGAACATTCCAGCTGCAGCGGCGGCGTGCCAAGTTGTGCGGCAATGTCGGCGGCCAGGGTCGGCGCGCCCGGACGCAGGTCAGTCAGCCGCAGTGGCAACCCGGCGGTTGGTGGCAATTCGTGATGGCGACGAGGCAGCATGAGCGCAACCAGTCCCCTGCTCAGACGGTGCCCGCGGCGGGCTCAGTGCCGGCCAACGGTTCGCGGCCTTCAGCCACGCCCAGGCAGATGATCCCGGCGATGATGGCGATGGCACCGACGACGCGAACCACCGTGAGGTGCTCATCGAACAGCCAGATCGACAGCAGCATCACCGACACCACCTCCAGATGCGAGGCGGCGAACGCGGGGCCGATCGGTGCGTGCTTGAGCAGGGCCATCCAGGTAAAGAACGCGCCGACGTAGCCAATGACCGCACCGTAGATCCACGGCTGCCCGAACACGCGCAGCAGCCATGCCACGCTGGCCTGCAGCGGCAGCGCGTCAGTGCCGGCGTACTTGAAGCTGATTTGCGCCAGGGTGTCGAAACCCATCAGCAACAGAAAGCCGGGCAGGTAGAAGCGTTTCATCCGCCCAATCCCACGATGGTCACGCCCAGCGTCACCAGCAGCATCCCGGTCACACGCAGGCGGGTCAGCCGTTCGCCGAACAGCGCGCGTCCCGCCAGCATGATCGCCACGATATTGATCGAGCCCAGCAGCACGCCTTGCGACAGGGGTATCAGCGACAGGAACGCCAGCCATACCAGGAACTCGAAGACGTAGCAGCCGATGCCGAGCCACAGCCACGGGCGCGAGGCCATGTGTCGCCAGCGCGCCAGACCAGCACCGGCCCTGCGGTCGCCGGCGGCCGCCTTGAACGCCAGCTGGCCGCCGCTGTCGAGCACGATGTTGACCAGCCACAAGCTTCCGACCAGCCACGACAGGGCACCGCTTGCCATGATCAGGCCGCCGCGCGCCGGGCAGTGCCGGTCGCGATGTCTTCGAAAAACGCGGCGGACCTCTCGATCAGTGTGCGTCGTTCCTTGTCGATCGTGATCATGTGATAGCTGTCGTTGAGCAGCAGCAGTTCAGCCGGCGCGCTGACGCCGTGCATGACCAGCTGCGCATTCTTGATGCTGGCCACGTCATCGTCGCTGGCATGTGCGACCAGGCAGGGCGAGGTCACCTGACCCAGCTGGCGCCGGACGCTGGCGGCGAGCCCGTACATTTCTGCCAGTGAGTACCACGGGTTGCCGGGCAGTCCCGCCGCCGCGCTGTCGCCACCCAGCATGGCGTGACTGATCTGCGCGCGCAGGCGTTCGTCGCGAATGCCGTAAGGGGGTTGCTCCATGAAACTGCGTCGCCGGCCGATGCCGAACCGTTTCAGTACAGGCAGCATGAACGACAGCCGCGCCAGCGGCGGGATGCTCCAGCCGTCGTAGCGGAAGGTGGCGCCGTAGACACCGACGCCGGCGATCAGGCGTGGTCGGTCCGCGGCCAGCTTCAGCGCCAGCAACGCGCCCATCGAAAGTCCGCCCACGAAGAGCTGGTCGACTTTTTCGAGCAGGGCGTCGGCGGCCTGTTCGACACTGGCGTACCAGTCGCGCCAGCCGGTGGCGAGCAGGTCGTCCACATTGCCGCAGTGACCGGCCAGTTGCACGCCGTGCACGGTGAAGCCGGCCCGGTTCAGGCCCTTGCCGAGCAGCCGCATTTCCATCGGCGTGCCGGTAAGTCCGTGAATCAGCAGTACACCGCTGCGCCCGCCCTCAAAGAAAAAAGCAGTCTGTTGAATCACGCGGTTGCCCCACGGGGGTCGTTCGTCGCCGTCGTCATGCCGAACATGGTTGCAGCGGGGCGTTTCCTCAGCCTTTCGACATGGTGGCGGGCACCGGCAGGTGCTTGAATCGAACCAGCACGCGCTGGCCGATACGCAGGTCACGGATTTGGTCGGCGTCGGGTTGGTCGAACGCCAACACACATTCCACCGTGCGCGCGTTGGCACGCACCTGGGGATCGTTATCCAGCGTGGCCGGGCCGAAGACCTGGCCCACGCGCAACACATGGGCGTTGAAGCTGCCGTCGCGGCCGCCGTCCCCCTCGGGCGCGATCTCGGCGGGCATGCCCGGGTGGATCACCCCGGCAAAACTCTCATTGAGTTCGGCGCGGACGAGGCGGGGTTTTCGCGGCAGCAGGGTCAGCAGCGGGCCGGATGTGGGCGAGACGCTGGCGCCGGGTTGCGCCAATACGCGCACCACGTCGGCGGCCAGCGGTGCCAGCAGGCTGCGTTGCTTCAACTCGTAGCGAGCTTCGTCCAGTTTCTGACGGGCGATGTCCAGCGCGGCGCGCGCGGCCCGCTCTTCTGCGCCGGCCTGTACGGCCGCTTCACGGGCGTCGTCGGCGCTCTGGCCATCGCCGGCGCCGGCGGCGAATGCCGCTGCCAGTCGCCGGGCGCGTTGTCGGTCGGCCAGCTGTCGCGTGGCGAGTACCGCCAACTGGGCGCGCGCCTGTTCCAACTGTGCCTCGGCCGCGGCGACCGCCAGGCGGCCCGGTTCAGCATCCAGCGAGGCCAGCAGTGCTCCCTTCTTCACGTGGTCGCCTTCATGCACGGCCACAGTCACCAGAATGCCTTCGCGCGGCATGGCGAGATTCAGCAGGCCGCCCTCGACGTCGATCCGGCCACGGGCGACCGCCATGTAGGCGGCGGGCTGTGCGCTTCCGCTATCCGGTGTTTCGGCCGGTCCGGAGCAGGCGGCAAGCAGGCTCGTTGCCGCCAACGCGAGGCCGCTCAGTCGAACCAGGCGAAGAGTGCGTGGGCATCGTGAAGCATGGACTGCGGATGTCTTCATGACGGGGCCCCTTGGCGATCGATGGATGACGGACCGCTGCGCCGATCGTGGAGGATGCGACCATCTTCCATGGCCAGCACGCGGTCGGCGTGGACGACCAGGCGCGGGTCGTGGCTCACGCACAACACCGTGGTGCCGTGGGTGTGCGCGATCCGGTGCAGGAGGTCGATGATGATCTGCCCGTTGGCGGCGTCCAGCGCACTGGTCGGCTCGTCGGCGAACAGCAGTTCGGGTTGTTTGGCCAGCGCGCGGGCGATCGCCACGCGCTGCTTCTCGCCGCCGGACAGTTCGGATGGGCGCAGTCGCTCCCGGTGCGCCAGGCCGACTTCCTCGAGCGATGCGTGCGCGCGCCGGCGCGCCTCGTCGCGCGACAGGCCCATGTAATTCAGTGGCAGTTCGACCTGCTCGAAGGCGCTCAGGGCGGGAAACAGATTGAAGCCCTGGAATACGAAGCCGGTGTGCTGCAGGCGAAACCGTTCCAACTGGCGCAGGTCCAGTTGTCCCAGTTCGCTACCCAGCGCGCGCACGCGCCCGCTGTCGACCTTCTGCAGGCCGCTGAGAATCGCCAGCAAGGTGCTCTTGCCACAGCCAGAGGGACCCGATATCAGGGTCAGCTCGCCCGCGTCGACACTCAACGTAAAGTCATCGAGCACTTGGGTGCGCTGGTGTCCGGAGGCGAATGCCTTGCTGACACACTCCGCCTGCAGGACCGGCGCACGTGACGACTGGATGGCGGAAACCGCATGCATGATTTCTATCTCAACAAGGTGGCAGGGTCGACCCGGCGCAGGCTGCGCATGGCTGCCAGACCGGAGACCGCAGCGAGGCCAAGCACCAGAAGGACGCAGGCGAGTACCGCCGACGCATTCAGTACCACCGGTACATCCTGGCTTTGCGCCAGCAGCATCAGCGCGGCGCCCAGTACGCCGGCACCCAGCAGGCCCAGCGCGCCCACCCAGAACG
Organism: Rhodanobacter sp.; assembly: GCA_036563155.1. Taxonomy (GTDB): domain Bacteria; phylum Pseudomonadota; class Gammaproteobacteria; order Xanthomonadales; family Rhodanobacteraceae; genus Rhodanobacter. Next base: position 124,159 of record DATCMT010000005.1, on the reverse strand, counting down.
CCTGCTCCAGCACGACCCTGCGTAGCGCAGTCACGCCGACGCCGAGTGCATTGAGCGTGGCGTATTCGCGCACGGAGCCATTGACCGCCGCAATCAGGGTCTGGCTGGTGATGACGGCGCCGACCAGGAAGACGATGCCGGCCAGGAACAGCACGCCCGCGCCGGCCCCGGTGTCGAACAACCAGTAACGCACCGAGATGTCGGCGAAGTGTTTGGCGCTCCAGGCCGCGTACGGGCCAAACGCGGTGTCACCGCCCAGACGGGCGGCCACGGCCTGGGCTTGCGCGGGATCGCGCAGCTTGGCGACCAGGTAGGTTGGGCCCGCGTCGGCCGCATCGTTGTCCAGCCGGCGGGCGGTGTCCAGCGAGCACAGTATGTTGACGCCGCCGAGCGCACGCAGGCCCGTACTGATGCCGACCACGCGGACCTCGTGCCCATTGATGGTGGCTGTCTGGCCGATGCCGACGCCGAGTTGGTCCAGCGCGGAGCGGTCGATGATGATGGCGTCCGGCTCCGCCAGCAGGGCGCGAAGCGCGGGGGACAGGGCGCGGGAAAACATCAGTCCGTCGGCGGCCGGGTCGATGCCCGATACGAACACCGAGACGCCGCCCGTTTCGTGCGGTCCGCGCCAGTCGCCATCGACCCAGAGATAGGGCTCGACCCGCTCAACCTCAGGATCCATCAGCACACGTGCTTCCACGTCGGCGTCGATCGCGCGGCCGAGCCCAACGCTCTGGGTGCCCGGATAGCCCACCCAGACGTCAGCCGATGATCCGGTGATGTAGAGGCTGGTGCTGCCGAAGATGCCCAGCACCAGGGCGATCTGCAGCAATTGCAGCAGCCCGGCAAAGCCCACCGCCAGCATCGCCGGCAGGAATCGCCGCCACTCGTAGATCAGGGTTTTGCGGGCGAGGGCGACCATCAGCGCGGCGTCCCGGAGTTGTCGGTTGGCCCGGGTGATGTGTCGTTCTGTGCTGTCGGCGCGTCGGTTGCCGGCAGCGGTGCGCCGCCCACGGCCTTGAACAGCGCGACGTAGGCGAGGCTGCGAGCGGCGCGAGCGTCGGCCAGTTCAAAGGCGGCTTGGGCGGCGGCGATGCGGCTTTCGATCTGATCGAGCGGACTGTCCAGTTGCAGCTTCACCCGGGTCTGCACTGCCCGGTCGGCCCGTCGCAGCGCCTGCCATGCAAGGAGGTCATGTTGCTCACGCAGCTGCTGCTGTTGCAGCGTGTCCAGCGCTGTTTCCACTTCGGCGACGCCTTGCAACACCGCCTGGCGATAGGCCAGCACCGTCGCCTGCAACTCATGTGCCTTCGCGTGCGTGGCGGCCAGCCGCATGCCCCAGTCGAACAGCGGGATGTCGATCTGGGGACCCATCGAGGCGATGCCGTTGGGTGTGGTGGAATAACGGCGGTTGTTGTCGATGTCGGCCGCCCAGACCATCGAGGCGCCAAGGCCGATGTTGGGGAACTGGTCGGCATGGGTCAGCGCCAGCTCGCCGGCGCTGCGTAGAACGTCTGCCTCGGCGCGGGCGATTTCGGGCCGCGTGCGCAACAGTTCGGCGGGTGCGCTGGCAAGCTGCCAGGCGCCCAGTTTGGGCGGGGCCCCGGCCTGCAGCCACGCCGGGTCAGGGTGGTTTTGCCCGAGCAGGACGGCCAGGCGCTGCGCGCTGGCGTTGATGGCCTGCTGCGGCCCAGCCCGTGCCGCTTCGGCCTGGGCCCACGACGCCTGGGCCTGATCCACCGCGCTCGCGGTCGCCAGGTGCAAGCCGTGTCGGGTTCGCAGCAATTGCCATGCGTGTTGCCGCTGCTGGCTGATTTGCTGCAGAAGTTCTTCCTGCTGTTGCGCAGTGCGCAGAGCAATCCACTCGCGCACGGTTTCGCCCACGAGGGTGACCCGGGCGGCCTGCAGGTCGGCCACGCTGGCGTCCAGCGCACCCTGTGCCACGCGTCGCGTGCCCTCGGCGCGGCCAAACAGGCCCAGCTCCCAGTTGGCATCGAAACCCGCCACGAAATACGAGGCACTGGCATCCGGGTCGACGACATCGTTGGTACGCGCGCTGAGTGCGGGGAGGTAACGCGCGTGGGCACGCTGGTGTAGCGCCCGCACGGCCCGCAGTCGTTCGACCGCGGCTGCCACGTCCAGGTTGTTGGCCAGGGCGCGGTCGACCAGCCGATCGAGCGCCGGATCGCCAAAAGCGTGCCACCAGCCGTGCAGGTCGGTCGGGTGGGCGGGGTTGGTGGCGAGCGCATGTTGCCATTGCGCGGGAATGGGTGGATCCAGGCGCGGCAGTGGCGCCGCGCATCCGGCCAGCGCGGACAGCGCTGCGCTGAGCAGGCCCGCGAGCCAACCGTGCTTCCAATGTGGCTTGCTCAATGGGCCTGGCACAGTGTGCGTCTTTCCATCGGGATGATCGTGGCGATGTCGGTGATGATCGGAGCCATGGGGCGGTCAATTCCGTCATCGTCACACCGGAATCTTTCATGACGCTGATCCCCGGCAGGCCGGCAGCGGGTGACCCAGCCGGCTTTACGTGGGCTGGTCGCGCTGCGAGGGTGGCGCCGGGAAGTGGATTTCCACACGCAGGCCGGAAGGGTCGGCCAGTTGGTAGACGACGGTTGCCTGATGTCGGTCGGCGATGCGCTGCACGATGGCCAGGCCCAGCCCGCTGCCGTCTTCGTCACTGCCGCCCGCGCGGAAGAAGCGCTCGCTCAGTCGTGGCAGCAGTTCAGGCAGCACGCCCGGCCCGTCGTCCTCGACCGTGACGCTGGCGCCGCCATCCGCACGTGCCTGCAGACTGACCGTGACCGAACTTCCAGGGCCGGCGTAGCGCACGGCGTTGTCGATCAGGTTGTCCAACAGGTCCTGCAGGCTGGTCTCGTCACCCATCACCAGCACGGCCTGCTTGCCACCGTCGTAGCCGAGATCCACGTTGGCCCGCAGCGCCTCGGGCACGCGCTGCGAAACGGCCTCGGGAATCAGCTGGGCCAGATTGATCGGCTTCAGCTCGCCGATGTCCGGCGGCGCTGCCTGCGCTCGGGTCAGTGCCAGCAACTGGGTTGTGGTGCGCGCGGCACGGCGAGCCAGTCGCTGGATGTGGCCAAGGGCGTCGGCCACCGTCGGTGGTCGCGGGTCGGCCAGGGCATGCTCGACGTGCAGGCTGAGTCCGGCCAGCGGAGTGCGCAATTGGTGGGCAGCGTCGGCGATGAAGCGGTCGTGCAGGGCCAGCATGTTGCGCAAGCGGGCGAACAACGCATCAATGGTGTGGGTCAGCGGCCGGATCTCCTGCGGTACGTCGGGACCGTCGATCGGCGTCAGCTCGTGCGTGCGCGCGGCCAGCCTTGCAGTCAGCGGATCCAGCACACGCAGGCCGCGGCTGACGCCGAGCCAGACCAATGACAGTACCCCGGTGATCAGCAGTGCCTGCATGCCGATGGCCATCAACAGGATTTCCCGTGCCTGTTCGTGCCGGTCATGCAGGGTTTCGGCGACGGTGACGATCAGGCTGTCGCGCGGGCTATCGTGAGCGGCGACGCGGATCGTGGCGGCGCGCAATGGACGATTGGCCAACTGCATGTCGCTGAGCAACGGGCCTTTGCCGATGGCCGGCACCCGTTCCGGAACGGGCAGGCGCCCGTTGTCGACCAGCAGGCCATGCTCGGTGCTGCTGACGGAGTAGTAACTGATGCCGTCGGGATCATAAGCGAGCAGGAAGCGTGCCTGCGCGGTCAGCTCGCCACCCAGGTGGTTGTCGGCCAGCATGGTCGCGAGCGTGATCGCGTCGTCGCTGAGGTCGCGGTCGTGGACGTGATTGGAATAGGTCAGCGCCACCGCGTACGTCAGCAGCGCGTCGAGCACCAGCAGCACCCCCACCGGGACCAGCAGGACCAGCAGCAGGCGTCGGCGCAGGCTGGGGCGGAGCGGCCGCGAAGGGCGCGCGATCATGTGCGGGCGGATTCCGTGGTACCGACCTCCTCGAGCAGATAGCCCAGGCCTCGTATCGTGCGCACGCCGGTGCCGCTGCCACTCAGCTTGCGACGCAGCCGGTGGATTGCGATATCCAGGCCGTTGTCGGTCAGCTCCTGGTCCCAGTCACACAGCGCAGCGACAAGCTGGGCACGGCTGGTGACGCGGTCCACCCGCAGCGCCAATGCTTCCAGCAGGCCGAATTCGCGCGCCGTGAGGGTCAGTGACTCCTGTCCAATCCAGGCGCGATGGCCCGGTAGGTTCAGTCGCAGCCTGCCCAGGATCATTTCCGGTTTGCCATGGCTGCTGGCGCGCCGCAGCAGCGCGCGCACGCGGGCCTCGAACTCCGCCAGCGCAAAAGGCTTGACCAGATAATCGTCGGCACCCAGGTCAAGCACGCGGATGCGCTCGGACAATCCCTCACGCGCGGTCACCACCAGCACCGGTGTGCCGGTGCCACGAGCGCGCAGGCGGCGAAGTACCTCGCTGCCGTCCAGTTCGGGCAGGCCCAGGTCCAGCACCAGCAGGTCATAGTCGTGGTCGCGCAACGCGGCGTCCGCCATGTTGCCGCGAGGCGCATGGTCCACCGCGTGGCCCTCGTGACGCAAAGCAGTGCCAATGCCTTCCGCGATGGCAGCGTCGTCTTCGGCCAGCAGAATTCGCATTACGCAGCCTCGGGATCGGAATGGCCCGGCTCAGCACGCATGGCCCGGGTGCAGTGCATCATGAAAGGTAATTCCTGTTCACTGCCTGAGTTGACCCGTTGCCGTGGTGGTGCGTCCGTCCCTCCAGACCCCGGCTGCCGGTCACAGTTCCCGTGGACGTGTCACGCCGTCTGATCACGCCGCGTCAGGTTGCGCATGACGAATGGCCTATGCCTTGCGATTCGCGTCGGCGCAAGCTGTTGGGAACTGTCAGGGGGATGGAAAACATGCGATCAACTGCTCGCAGATGGGGGTTTTTGTGTGCCGTGACTTTGTCGGTTGCGGCTTTGCCCGTAATGAGCCGGGCCCAGGTGCCGGCTTCGCCCGGCACGACGCTGGCTCCGGCCAGTGCCAGTTCAACCGCCCTGGCCGACATTCCGTTTGTTTCGCCCAACTCGGCGAATATCCAGGTGCCCAGCGCGGCGGACGCCTGGGGTGGTCCGCGCGGAGACCATCCGGCCACGCTGTCGGATCAGGTGGTGAGCTACACCATCGAGGCATCGCTGGATCCGGCCAAGCACACGGTCGACGGCAAACAGGTCATGACCTGGCGCAACCGCAGCAACCGCCGGGTGAACAAGGTTTACCTGCACCTGTATCTCAATGCGTTTGAGGGCCCCGGCAGCACGTTTTTCACCGAACGGCGCCTGTTCACCGGCAGCGGCCATTCGCGCGGCAACGCCACGTTGAAGAAAGGCGAGTGGGGCTATATCGAGCTGAAAAAGGTGCAACAGGAAGGTCAGTCGGTGACGTGGCGGTTCGTCCAGCCCGACGGTGGCCCCAAGACCGATCGCACCGTAGTCGAGCTGAATCTGCCGCAACCCGTGCCAGCCGGAGCCACGCTGAGCCTGGACATCGACTTTCATAGCCAGTTGCCGCGTGTGGTGGAGCGGACCGGCTGGTTCGGCGACTTCCACCTGGTGGCGCAATGGTTTCCGAAAATCGCCGTGCTGGAACTGCCGGGCGAGCGCGGTGCCACGGCGCCGCGCTGGAACGCACATGAATTCCACTTTCACAGTGAGTTCTACGCCGACTACGGCAACTACGATGTAAAGCTCACCGTGCCCAAGGGCTACACGGTGGGCGCGGTCGGCCAGGCGCAGGGCGCGCCGGTCCAGGTCGGCGACAAGGTGACCCATCACTTCGTGCAACATGATGTGGAGGACTTTGCCTGGGTCGCGGCACCCGGTTACAGAGTGCAGCACACCACCTGGACCGGACCCGGCAGCCCCGCGGTCGACGTGCAGGTGATCTACCCGCCGGAGTACGAAGCCAGTGCGCAACCGGTGCTCAAGGCGACCACTGATTCGCTCACCTACTTCTCCGAGACGCTGGGGCCGTATCCGTACGAGACAGTCACCGCCGTGGTGCCGCCGTACAACGCCGGCGAGGCCGGTGGCATGGAGTACCCGACGTTCTTCACCGCGGAGGGCTACAACGAGGTTGTGCCCGGCACGCTGACCCAGTACATGCTCGATTTCGTGACAATCCACGAGTTCGGCCATGGCTATTTCATGGGCATTCTGGGCTCCAATGAATTCGAGGAACCGATGCTCGACGAGGGCATGAATGAATATTGGGACGATCGCATGCTGGTCGACCGCAAGCAGGACATTATCGCCAGCACCCCGTGGTTGAAGCGCTTGGGCATTCAGCCGCGTATCAATCCGTTCGACATGGAGCGGTTGAGTGGCGTGTTGGGTATTGGCGTGCCGGCCGATTCGCTCGATGCAAACTCATGGGATCGGATGTCCAGCCGCAGTTATGGTTCGGTCTACTCGCGTACGGCAGCGACCATGCGCACGCTTGAGAACCTGCTCGGTCACGAGGTGATGGGCAAGGCCATGAAGCTCTATTACGAGCGCTGGAAGTTCCGTCATCCCAGTGCGGCGGACTTGCGCGATGCACTGGCAGAGGGTTCGGCAAATCCCGACCTGGTTCATTCGATTTTTGCCGCGCAGGTTTACGGCACCGACAAGGTCGATGCCGCTGTGCTCTCGATCGACAACGAGGAGCAGAAGCCGCGTGCAGGCACGCAAGTGCGCGACGGCAAGCGGGTCACGCTGACGGCGAAAGACGTATCCAAGCAGGTCGACACGGCGCGAGCTGCGTGGAAGAAGGCGCACAAGGACGCCAAGCATGGCGGCCCTTACCCGTGGCAGTCGACCGTCACTGTGCGGCGGACCGGAGCTGCCGTGCCGCGCACCGTGCTGGTCAAGTTCGAGGACGGCAGCAGCGAGAGTGTGCGTTGGGATGATGGCAGTCGCTGGAAGCGGCTCACCTTCGTCAAGCCGGTCAAGGCCGTGTCGGCCACGGTCGATGCCAGGCAGGAGATCGTCCTCGACACCAACCGGATCAACGACAGTCGGGTCGTCAAGTCCGACGGCACCGCGTCGCGCCGCTGGAGCGCGGATGTCGCCTCCTTCTTTCAGACTTTCTATGCCTTGGTGGGGTCGCTGTGATGAAGACTGGACGTAGTTCCCGCCGTGTGGATTCCGGTGCCGTGTTGCGTGCGCCGTTTGCTGCCATGCAGTGGCGCCTGTTGCTGCTGTGGGTTGCCTTGCTGCTGCTGCCGACCGCGGTGGTCAGCTTGCCGTTCTGGCGTGCGTTGAGCGCATCGATCGATCATTCGTTGCACGTGCAGGAGTGGGCCACCCGCTTCAGCGCCACCATGTTTGGCGACGCGATGTCGTCGCTGAATGTGTCCGCCTGGTTCGGTGGGTTGGCGCTGATCGGGATGCTCTTGCTGTTGCTGTTGTCGCCTTTTCTCAATGCAATGGTGGTCGGTACCGGTCGTGCCGGTCGTGCCCTGGGCTTCAGTCATCTGTTTCTGTGCGGGTTCGTCGAGTACGGGCGGATGTTCCGCCTGATGTTGTGGTCGCTCGTGCCCTATGCGATCGCGGCTGCCCTGATCGGCGTGCTCATGGGCGCGGCCGATGGCTATGGCGAGCGGGTGGTATTGCAGTCGCAGGCCGACCGCGCGACGCACGTGGCCATTGGCGTCGCGGTGCTGCTGTTCGTGCTGGCGCAGGCAGTCGTCGAGTCCAGCCGGGCCGCATTCATTGTGGATACCGGCCTGCGTTCGGCCACGCGCGCGCTGGGGCGTGGCGTCATGCAGGTCGTGCGCCGACCGATCAGCAGCCTGCTTTGTTACGTGCTGATCAGCCTGATCGGCTATGCCATCGCGCTGGCTCTGGGGGTCGGTCGCGTGCACACCCCGGCCGTCGGCGTGGTGGGTTTGGTGCTGGCGATGTTGATGGCGCAGTTGATCGTGCTGGCGATTGGCTGGACCCGCATCGCGCGGCTGTTTGCGCTGGCTGAGGTGGCACGCTCGCTGTCGGTTTCGCGCAGCGGCGGTGGGTTGCCACCAGCTCTCTGACCTGGCTGCCCCGCCGGTACTTTGCCGGTGGGGCGCTTGGCTCAGGCGTAGGCGCGCCGGTGTTCGCGGTGCGGCGGATAGTAGGCAAACACGTGGCTGTGGCTGCCGTAGAAGTCCATGTCCTCGATGTGTTCGCCGCCAAGTCGCTCAGCGACACGGTCTGACGCTTCATTGCCGATCCGCACCAGGCTGATCACGCGTGGGGCGTGCAGCTGGGTCCAGGCGAATTCCAGCACTGCATTGCCAGCTTCGGTGGCATAGCCCTGGTGGCGGTGCTCGGGTTTCAGCATCCAGCCCATTTCCAGGTCGGGCCAGCCGTCCGGGTACATCAGGCCGGCGCGACCAATGAACTCGTTGGTGTCCTTCAGCTCCAGCGCCCACATGCCGCAACCACGCAACTGCCAGTGGCCCAGCAGCATCGCCAGCGAGCGCCAGGCGTTGGTGCGGTCCAGCGGCTGGCCGTCGCCGATCCAGCGCGTGCTGTCCGGATCGGCCAGCATCGCGGCGTAGTCGTCGAAGTGGCGTTCAGTCAGCGCGGTGAGGCGCAGACGCGTTGTTTCAATGGTTGGGATCTCGAACATCGCGATCAACAGTGGGCGGCGGCCAGCAGTTTGGCCAGCTCATGGGTGCTGCTGGCCAGACTCTCCTGCCAGGACAATCCGATGATTGTCTCACCTGTGACTGAATCGACAAAATCTTCGGCCTGGCCCGGCGGCAGCAAGTGGCGGTAGTCCACGGTGATCTCGGTGCCGACTGGCAGTTCAGCCAGCGCAAAGATGAAGCCCAGATGCCACAAGCCGTTCGGCGAGAAGCTGTGGTTGACGTAGCACTCATCGGGCCAGTCTGGCGACAGCGTGTAGCGGTCCTCGAACCAGCGCGCACTGGCGTGGAATTGCGCCTGGAGTTCCGTCGAGGCCGTTATCTCGTTGTAACGGTAGGTTTGATCGATGTCCTGCGGCGCGGTGATGACGCGGCCGGCGGCAACAGTCTCGTCGAGAAACAGTCCCTTGCCGGCGTTAGGGATGTTGGACGCGGCGATGTGGTAACGCGGCAGGATCATGGCGCGACAGCGGCGGGGTGGGCGCGCGAGTGTAGCGCAAGCGGCGCGACCCACGCTGGGCCGCGCCGGGATGCGTGGGTGACAGCGGCTGGGGCTAGCGTTCGGCGGCTGCCCGCCGCTGCCGGGGCGTCGCGTCGGCAGCGGGATTGACCGCGGCGTCGCCACCCAGCTGAATTGCGCTGCGATTGCGTTCGATCGTCGCCTTGCCGATACCCTTGACGCGGCCCAGCTCCTCGACTTTCTTGAAGGGACCGTGCGCCTCGCGCCAGGCCACGATGGCCTCGGCTCGGGTTTGGCCCACGCCATCGAGGGAACGGGCGATCGTGGCCGCATTGGCCTGGTTGATATTGACCGGCGTGGCAGCCAGCAGCTGTGCCGGCACGGCGATGGCCAGGGCGAGTGCGGCAGCGGCGAGTTTGTTGAACATGGCCTTGCTCCTTTGATGGTGGTGGCGGCATCCGAACGCCGCCACTGCACTATCGCCTCGTCGCGCGGCGACCCACAGTGGGGCGTGGCGCAAGCGGCGTGTACGCACAGATCGTGGATCGCTGTGGGTCGCTGCCGACCGCGTGTCAGTGCGAAACATGGGCGCTGTTACAATGTCCGTCTTGTTCGCTTGCCGGAGTCACACCGATGGATACTGCCCGCCTTTCGCATTTTGTCAGCGGCTTGTGGGACGACGAGATCGTTCCGCAGTTGGTCGAGTACATTCGTATCCCCAACAAGTCGCCGATGTTCGACAAGGATTGGGTCAGCCACGGGCACATGGATGCCGCGGTCAAGCTGATGGAGACCTGGGCGCGGTCCAAGCTGAGTCAGATGCCTGGTGCCACCCTGGAAGTGGTGCGGCTGGAAGGGCGCACGCCGTTGATCTACATCGAGGTGCCGGGCCAGGGCGACGACACCGTGATGCTGTATGGCCACCTCGACAAGCAGCCGGAAATGACCGGCTGGAGTGAAGGTCTCGGTCCGTGGACGCCGGTCATCAAGGGCGACCGTTTGTACGGTCGTGGCGGCGCGGATGACGGTTACGCGATCTTCGGTTCGCTGGCCGCGCTGCTGGCGCTGCATGAACAGGGCATTCCGCATGCGCGTTGCGTGGTGATTATCGAGGCGTGCGAGGAGTCGGGCAGTTACGACCTGCCGTTTTATGTGGATCATCTGGCCGACCGGATCGGCAGCCCCTCGCTGGTGGTGTGCCTCGATTCGGGCTGTGGCAACTACGACCAGTTGTGGCTGACCACGTCGTTGCGCGGCATGACCGGCGGAAACCTCACCGTGCAGGTACTGGAAGAGGGTGTGCACTCGGGTGATGCATCCGGCGTGGTGCCGTCGAGCTTCCGGATCCTGCGCCAGTTGCTGTCACGGTTGGAGGACCCGGAAACCGGCCGCATCAAACCCGATGAACTGTATGTCGAGATTCCGCCGCAGCGGGTCGAACAGGCCAAGTTGTCGGCGCAGGTGCTGGGTGAGGAGGTCTTCAACAAGTTTCCGTGGGTTGAAGGCATGCAGCCGGTGACTCGGGATCTGGCCGAGTTGGTATTGAACCGCACCTGGCGTCCGCAGCTGGCGGTCACGGGTATGGACGGCATGCCCGCGCTGGAAAGCGCCGGCAACGTGCTGCGGCCGCACACGTCGGTCAAGTTGAGCTTGCGCGTGCCGCCCACGCTCAATGGGGCGAAGGCCGGCGAGTTCGTCAAGCAACTGCTGGAAAAGGATCCGCCGTATGGCGCCAAGGTCAGCTTCACGCTCGAGAAGGACGGCTCGGGCTGGAACGCACCAGCACTGTCACCGTGGTTGTCGGAGGCCGTCAGCGCCGCGTCGCAAAACTATTTCGGCGCGCCGGCCACGTACATGGGCGAGGGCGGCAGCATCCCGTTCATGGGCATGCTGGGCGAGAAGTTCCCCAAGGCCCAGTTCCTGATCACCGGTGTCCTGGGCCCACACTCCAATGCGCACGGCCCGAATGAGTTCCTGCACATCCCCACCGGCAAGAAAGTGTCGATGGTGGTGGCCGAGGTGGTGGCTCGCCATCACCAGCAGGGTGGCAAGGCCTGAGCGAGGCGGTCGCGACCATGGAAAAGGACACGGGCACGGGCTGGTTGGCCGACAGCTGGGCGCAGATCGGGCGTCGGGTCGACGAGGCCTGTCGCCTGGCTGGGCGCGCCCCGTCGGAGGTCGACATCCTGCCCGTCAGCAAGACGTTTGGCCCGGACATCATCCGGGCCGGCGTGGCGTTGGGCATGCACCGATTCGGCGAGAACAAGGCGCAGGAGATTCGCGACAAGGCCGCCCCGCTGGCCGATTGCGACATCGAGTGGGTAATGATCGGCCACATGCAGACCAACAAGGCCAAGGACGTGGCGCGCTTGGCTGGCGAGGTGCAGTCGGTGGATCGGCTGGAACTGGCCGAGGCGCTGGATCGACGGCTGCAGCACGAAGGGCGGGCGATCGACGTGCTGGTGCAGGTGAAGACCTCGACCGAGCCCAGCAAATACGGACTGCCGCCTGAACAGCTGGGCGAATTTCTGAACCAACTGCGCCGCTTCGACACGTTGCGCGTGCGTGGCCTGATGACGCTGGCGATTCTGTCCAAGGAGCCGGACGCGGTGCGCGCCTGCTTCCGCTTATTGCGTGAGCTTCGCGACCGCGAGGCGCTGGAACATGGTGATTTGACTAGACTTTCCATGGGAATGAGCGGTGACTTCCCGCTGGCGATCGCCGAAGGTGCGACCGAGGTGCGGATCGGCACGGCCATTTTCGGCAATCGACCGTATCCGGATTCCTATTACTGGCCCGAGTCGTCCGTGACGAAGTAAGCATAGGTATTTCAGTAACTTGTGGTGAAACGAGGTCGATGTCAGCGATTTCGTTACGGGGCCTGGTTAACTTTGATCAAACATTTCGACCGGTCGTTCTTGCTAACTTCACTGGATCGTCATGTCGTCGGCCTCCGCTGGGCGGCCCATCCTGTCAATTGAGAAGGGACTTTTCCCAGCATGCCCATCAAGCAACTGACCGCCGCCGCTGCGCTCGCTTTCGTGTTGCTGGCATCCGCTCCGCTTCAAGCCGCCACCGCCCAGACTTCCGTCGACCATTCGGTCATTGCTCGTATCAGTTCGCCGCTGCTGACTCCGCTGGCGTTGTTCAGTCCGGCGCCGTCGCTCGCTCAATCCGTCATTCCCGATACGACTTCACTGATCACTAGCGCCGACACCGTGGCGGGGCAGACTGTGGCTGAAGTCAGCCAAGAGGAAGCCGCAGTTGCCGCGGCCAGTGCCGACGTCACCGACCTGCGCAAATCGTTGCTTGCCGTGGCGATGAAGTTGCGCGACACCCGCTACGTGCGTGGGGGGCGTGATCCTGCCACCGGTTTTGATTGCAGCGGCTTTGTGCGTTACGTGTTCTCGCATGCCGTGGGCCTGCAGTTGCCACGCAATTCCGCCGCGCAGTTCCTGGCCGGGTTCAAGGTCCAGCGGGCCGACATGCAGCCGGGCGATTTGGTGTTCTTCCGCACCCATGGCAAACATCGGATTTCGCACGTAGGCATCTATATCTCCAACGGCCGCTTCATCCACTCGCCGTCCGCTGGCAAGTCGGTGGAAATTTCCAGCCTCAGCGAGGGTTACTGGGCCAAGCGCTTTGCCGGCGCCAAGCGTCCGGAAGCGATGACACAGACTGCCAACAAGGGTTGAACTTGTCGGATGGCCTGGCGAGAAGCCGCCGCGTGGCGGTTTTTTTGTGTTGGCGCCGGGTGAACGATTGCCGGCTGCCGAGGTCACCTGCGGGAGCTGCTGTCTTGCAGTCTCGCTATCACGGAAACGAGCCTGATGCCATTTGATTTGCCACCCGTCACCCGCAACCTGCTGATCGCCAACATTGCCGTGTTCCTGCTGCAGGAGCTGATGCCAAGGCCGCTGTTGATGTACTTCGCGTTGTGGCCACTGGGTTCGGGGCTGTTCCAGATCTGGCAGATCATCACCAGTGCCTTCATGCATGGCGGCGTCACCCACATCCTGTTCAACATGATTGCGTTGTACATGTTTGGTGGCGCCATCGAGCGGACGTTCGGCGCGCGCCACTTCGTGGTCTATTACTTCGTCTGCGCGACCGTGGCCTCGTTGTTGCAACTGGCCGTGCTGTGGTTTTTCCCGCCGGTCCAGTACGGGCCGACGATCGGTGCTTCCGGTGCGGTGTTCGGGCTGCTGCTGGCATTTGGCATGCTGTATCCGCACGAAAAGGTCATGCTGTTGTTCCTGCCGATTCCGATGCCGGCGTGGCTGTTCGTGACTGGCTACGCGGCGGTCGAACTGGTCTTCGGTGTCAGCGGAATTGCCCCTGGTGTCGCGCACTTCGCCCATCTGGGCGGCATGCTGGGTGGTCTGGTGTTGATCCAGTACTGGCGTGGACGCCTGCCGTGGAAGCCGAAGCGACGCCTGTTGCGTTGAACGGCCGCGCTCCCAAGGTCAGCAGTTGCCGGACGTGAACGATCTGCGTAGGGCGGGCACTGCCCGCCAGCTCTTGGCGTCGGTGTGGTCTGTGGACGAACAGTACCGTAGGGCGGGCATTGCCCGCCGGCTCTTGGCTTCCGTGTGGTCTGTGGACGAACAGTGTCGTAGGGCGGGCATTGCCCGCCGGTTTTTGCCTTTTGCGTGGATTGCGGGCGAACAGCGGCGGGCAGTGCCCGCCCTACAAGGTGGCGGATTCGTTCGCTCGGGCGGTGTAGGTGTCGGGCAAGGAAGTCGGCGCTGACCTCGGAGCGCATCGCATCCCGGAGAGCTGCGGCCGTGGCGCCGTAGGGCGGGCACCACCCGCCGGCATTTGTTTGGCGTCGGTGGGGTGTGTGGACGAGCGGCGGCGGGCAGTGCCCGCCCTACGAGGTGGCGAATTTCCCCATTCGGCTGCGTCAGCGCAGCGCGAGGAAATCGGCGCTGACTACGAAGCGCACCGCGTCCAGGCGCAAACGAGACTGTGGCAGCGCGGCCAGCAGCGCGGCGCGTTCGGCCTCGATGGTGGCGATTTCCGTTTCGCTGATCGAGGGGTTCACCGCGTGCAGTGCGCGCAGGCGTGACAATTCGGCGTCGAGGGTGCTGCTGGCGAGGCCCACGGCTTCGTCGATGCGGGTCTGGCCGCGTTTGCCGGCCAGTGCTTCGGCGCGCTCGAGCATCGGTGGTACCAGCTTGCCCAGGAACTTGCGGTAGCGGGTTACTTCGATATTGCGGTCACTGGCCTTGCGCAGGGCGATGTCGCTGGGAGTGAAGTCGGCGCGCTCGGCCAGACGGGTGTCCACAGTGACGACGATCGGTGCGATGGGCAGGAAACGCTCGACATCGAGCCGGCGGTCGGCCACGCACTCCAGCACGAACACCGATTGCAACAACGCAGTGCGTGAAGGCAACACGTCGTCGACCATGAAGGCCGCGTTGCCCTGTTCGCCCGACAGCGCCAGGTCCAGCGCACCGGCGACCAGGGGGTGATCCAGTCGGAGCAGGGGCAGGTCCTCCCGCGCCAGGGCCACATCGCGCGAGAAAGTCACCGATTGCGGCCCTTCGGCGAAGCCGGGCAGGGCATCGGTGGACAGGTACTGCGGGTCGAGCAGCAGAACCTGGCCGCCCAGATCTTCGGCGTGGATGCCGAATGCTTCCAGCAGACGCTGCACGAAGGCATCGCGGCCGGGGTCGATGTCTTCCCGGGTGAACGCCTGCTGCAGCTCGTCGGCGTGCGGATCGCGGCTGGACGCGAGTTCCAGCAAGTGGTCGCGGCCGGCCCGAATCAGCCCGGCCAGTTGTTCGTGGCTGGCGCGCGTCTCGGTCAGCAGCGCTTCCAGTTCCTGATCGCGATTGTCGGCGTCGCGGGCGTGCTCGTCGGCCAGCCGGGTCAGCGGCTCGCCGTAGCGACGCAGCAGCTCGCGGCCGTCGGCGGGACTCGCGCGGAAGGCATCCACACCCTCGTCGTACCAGCGCGCCAGCACGTGTTGGGCGCTGTCGGCAACGACCAGAATGTGGATGTCGATATCGTGCTTCTGGCCGATCCGGTCGAGGCGGCCAATGCGCTGTTCGAGCAGGTCGGGGTCCAACGGGAGATCCCACAGGATCAACCGGTGCGCGAACTGGAAGTTGCGCCCTTCCGAACCGATTTCCGAACACAGCAGCAGGCGCGCGCCATCGGGTTGGGCGAAGAATGCCGCATTGCGATCGCGCTGCACGATGCTGAGGCCTTCGTGGAAACGGGCCACGCCCACCCCGCTCCGCGTGCGCAGTGCCTCTTCCAGCGCGAGTACCTTGGCCTGGCTGCGGCAGATCAGCAGGAATTTGTCCGTCGGATGCTGTTCGAGCAAGGCAATCAAGGTGTCGACGCGCGGATCGGCGGAGTAGTCGACTTCGATCAACGGCGAGGACGGCTGGGTATCGGCATGGAATTCGCCCAGCAGCGACTGGCGCATGGTCTCATCGAGTTGCTCGGCTTCGATCAGATGCCATTGCGGGCGTCGGGTGGGAAAGCCCCCCACGCCTGCACGATTGTTGCGGAACATCGCGCGACCGGTGCCATGACGGTCGATCAGCGCGCTGAGCAGTTCGCGCGCGTTGGCCGGATTGGTCGGGTCGCCCAGCAGTGCGGTGAGCGCGGCGTCGCCATGAAACGCTTCGGTCAACGTGGCGCGCTGCGCATCGTCCAGCGGTTGGCTGTCGAGCAGGCGGTCGGCGATGCTCGACAGCGCCAAGTAGCTGTCGGCTTCGGCCAGGTAGCTGTCCAGGTCGTGGTAGCGCTGCGGATCGAGCAATCGCAGCCGCGCAAAATGGCCGCTGCGACCCAGTTGTTCCGGCGTGGCGGTGAGCAGGATGACACCGGGAATTGCCGCGGCAAGTTTCTCGACCATGGCGTAACGGGGACTGGCCGCGTCCGGTGACCACGCCAGATGATGCGCTTCATCCACCACCAGCAGGTCCCATGGCGCGCCCAGCAATTGTTGGGCGTGTTTCGGCGAGCTCTCAAGGAATCCGAAATCGGCAATGACCAGCTGCTCGTCCTCGAACGGATTCCCCGCATGGCCGGATTGTTCCAGCGCCTCGCAGCGTTCCTCATCGTAGATCGCAAAGGCGAGATTGAAACGGCGCAGCATTTCCACGAACCACTGGTAGACCAGCGTATTTGGCAGCAGCAGCAACACGCGTGACGCGCGCCCGGTGGCCAGCTGGCGGGCAATGATCATGCCGGCTTCGATGGTCTTGCCCAAGCCGACCTCGTCGGCCAGCAGCACCCGTGGCGGGCGCCGGGCCGATGCGATGCCGGCCACGCGCAACTGGTGCGGGATCAAACCGATGCGGGCGGCGCCCAGCCCCCACGCTGGCGAGCGGCGCGCCGCAGCCCGCCGCTGCAAGCCCTCCAGACGAAGCTCGAACTGGGCCACGGCATCAGTGCGGCCACCGATCAGGCGATCATCGGCCTGGCTCACACTTTGTTCGTCGTCCAGCTGGCCCTCGTGCAACTCACGGCCTTCGCCCCGGTAGATCAGCAGTTCGTCCCTGATCTCGACCCGCTCGACCAGAAACGCCAGGCCTTTGCCGGCAACGCGTTGTCCAGGACGGAACTCGGCGCGCACCAGCGGCGCGGAGTCCACAGCGTAAGGTCGCAGCACGCCCGCCCTGGCAAACAACACCTGGACGCCGCGCCCCTCCACTCGGAGGACGGTGCCAAGCCCCAACTCGGGTTCGGCGGAAGAGATCCAGCGTTGGCCAGGTACAAACATCGTTCAATCGCAGGGCTTGGGGGGTTGCTGATTATCCGCTCCACGGCGTGATGAGGGAACCGCTGGGGAGCGAATCGGCGCTTGCTGCGACGCGGGAACGGTGGCTCAGGTCTCGGCCCATTGGCGCAACAGGTTGTGGTAGACACCGGTCAGCTGCAGCACGGCGGCCGCGTCGGCTGCGGTCCGGGTCAGCTGCTGGATCGAGGTATCCAGTTCGAACAGCAGGCGCCGTCGACTGTCGTCGCGGATCAGGCTCTGTACCCAGAAGAACGAGGCCACGCGCGCGCCGCGGCTCACCGGCGTCACCCGGTGCAGGCTGCTGGAGGGGTAGATGATCAGGTCGCCCGCAGGCAACTTCACCTCGTGCTCGCCGTAGGTGTCCGAGACGATCAGTTCGCCGCCGTCGTACTCGTCGGGCTCGCTGAGGAACAGCGTGCAGGAGACATCGCTGCGCAACTGGGTCGCGGCGTCCAGTGCCATCACGGCGCCGTCGATATGGAAGCCGTATTGGCCACCGCCCTGGTAGCGGTTGAAGCGTGGCGGCAGGATTCGTCGGGGCAGCACGGCGGCGTGGTACAGGGCATTTTTCGCCAGCGCCGCCAGCACCACGTCACCCAGTTGTTGGCGCAGCGGCGACCGGTCCGGCAGTTGCTGGTTGCGCTTCACCAGCGCGCCCTGTGCGCCGACCGTCTCGCGGCCATCGCTCCAGTCGGCGCCGTCGAGCGCGCTGCGCAGCTGTGCCACCTGCGCCTGATCGAGGATGTGCGGAATGTGCAGCAACATGGCGGTTTCCTTGCGCTTTGGCACTCGCCAGCGACACGGGCGGGGCAACTTCCGGTCAGAAGTCGAAGTTGGCGGTCAGCATGACCGAGCGTGGCGTGGCGGGCGTGTACCGGTAGCCGCTCTTGTTGATCGCCGCCACGTAGTCCCGGTCGAACAGATTGTAGAGATTCAGTTGCAGGTTGACGTGGCGGCTGAGCGGATAGCTGGCCATCGCGTCGAACACCCAGTAGGCCTGAGTGAAGGCTGGGGTGCCGACCGCGCCATCCGTGCCGCGTTTCATGCCGCCAGCATAACGGGCGCCACCGCCGACGGTGAGTTTGAACGGCAGGTGATAGGTGGTCCATGCCGTGAACGCGCTCTTGGGCGTGTAGGCCAGATCGCTGGAGCCGTCATCGGCCACGGCGTTGCCGCTCAGCACCGACGCGTCCATGGTGGTGTAGCCCGCACTCACGGCCCAGTTGTCGCTGAGCTTGCCAACCATGCCCAGTTCGATCCCCTGAACACGCTTCCTGCCAGTTTGGTAGTACTGCAGGTCGACCGGGTCCTGCACCAGGTCATTGGTCACCGTGGTGCGGTAGATTGCGCCGGTCACCAGCAGCCGCTCGCCGAGCAGGTCCCATTTGGTGCCCAGCTCGACGGTGCGTGCGCGCTGCGGGTCGAAGTTCGGATTGTCGGCGCTGCGGTCCTGCGCGCTAAGGGTCAGTGTATTTCCCCCGGGTGGTTCTTGTGACACGGCAAAGTTGGCATACAGACTGCCGTTGTCTGCCGGCTTGTACAGCACGCCCAGCTTGTAGCTGAGCAGGTTGCCCGACTTGCTGTCGTCCACGTCCGGAACCACACTTCCGGCCGGCAGCGTGCCGCATCCGGGACCGCGTCGGCTGCCGCATACCACCGCGCTGGCGAAATCGGTGCGGTAGTGATCCAGCCGCAGGCCTGCGTTGACATGCCACTGCCGGCTGAACGTCAGGGTGTCGAACAGGTAGGCCGCCTGGGTGTCGGTCTGGCCCCGGCTGTGGGCACCCGTGCGGCTCTGGACCAGACCGGTCACGTTGCGCTGCGGGTGATACAGATCGGCGGCCGGCCAGGTGCTGCCGGCCAGCGCACCCAGGCCGACGGTGGTGGCCGTTTCCCGGGTCAGTTCGATACCTGCGCTCAGGTTGTGGGTGACGCTTCCGGTGGCCAGGTTCGCCGTCAGATTGCTCTGGTTGGTAACGATGCGGTTGGTCTGGTTCTTGAACGTCGGCAGGCTGCGGGCGATGGTCCAGGACGACGGATCGAGCGGGTCCGGAGTCAGGATGTGCGCGGCGTCACCACGGAACGAGGTCAGCAGATAATCCTGATGCGTGCGCCCCCAGCGGGTGGTGTTGTGCAGGGTCATGTCGGGGGAGAAGTCATGCACGACGATGGCGCTGAACATGTCCGCGTCGACATCGTCGTGATCGGC
The DNA here is from genome assembly GCA_036563155.1 of Rhodanobacter sp. Lineage (GTDB taxonomy): Bacteria > Pseudomonadota > Gammaproteobacteria > Xanthomonadales > Rhodanobacteraceae > Rhodanobacter. The sequence goes on along the minus strand of DATCMT010000005.1, from coordinate 105,079 downwards.
GCTGGTGCCGTAGAAATTGGACGGATCGACCTTGGCGGCGCTGCCGATGAATGGACGGGTCGGGTCAGGGGTGCTGTAGCCCGGCAAGCCGATCGTGGGCACGCCGCCGTCGGGGACGTTTTCCTGCGTCACATGCAGAAAATCGAGGTACACCCGGGTCGGCGTCTTCAGGCCGAAAGCCAGTGCCGGGGCAATGCCCCAGCGGTTGTTCTCGATCGCGTCGCGGCCCGGCGCACCGCTGTCCTGACCCATCACGTTGAGCCGGAAGGCGGCGCTGTCGCCCAGGGTCTGGTTCCAGTCGCCCGTGGCCCGTTGCTGGCGGCCGCTGCCGTAGGCGATGGTGCCGGACACCGCGTTGTCCAACTGCGGCTGTTTGCTGACCAGGTTGACCGAGCCGGTGGGGGCCGTGCGGCCGTAATCGGTTCCCGCCGGGCCCTTGGCGATCTCCACCTGTTCGATGTTGAACACGTCGCGGGATATCGAGCCCAGATCGCGCACGCCATCCACGAAGATGCTGCCGGAACTGTCGAATCCGCGCATGTAGATGCTGTCGCCGGTGCTGGTGTTGCCGTTCTCCCCGACGTAGAAGGTGCCGACGCCGGGGCTGTTGCGCAGCGCTTCGGTCAGCGTCGTGGCGGCTTGTTGCTGGATCAGTTCCCTGGTCAGGACGCTGATGGTTCGGGTGGTATCGAGCAACGGCTGGGTGAATTTGGGCGATGACAGCTTCTCGACGCGGTAATCATTCGTGGTGGCCTCCACCCTGATGCCAGGGAGGTTTTTCGCCTGGGCGAGCAATGCCGGGTACACGTCGGCAGCGGTGACGTCCGTGCCCGCCGCGGGCAGTGCCAGGGTCAGCCCGGTCAGCAGGGTCGCGGCGGTTCGCGCTCCGCCGGCGGAAGCTGGCGTGTGGCGGGGGACGGCATGCTTGCGCGACTTGATCAGTATCATGGATTTTCCTTGGGTGGCTGGGCTCGTGGTCCGCGCGGGATCGGCGGGCGTGACCGCCGCCGTCCGGCGAGTGTCCGCACGGCTCGGTTGCAAGGGCGTGCCACGCCCTTGCAACCCCCGCGACGTCACTCCATGGGCGCGGACGCGATTGGGTGGAACCAAACGCCCGGCGCCGGCGGAGAAGGCGCATACGATATTGCCAATGAGAATGATTTGCAATACGGATAAGACGGGATCCGCCCGGGCACAGCCGAGTCGTGATCGGCGGTCGCACACAAGAAAGGCCCCGCACTTGCATGCGGGGCCTTCGGGTTCACGCCGCGATGACCTGCGGTGTCACTTGCGGGTGTCTTACCAGATCTTCACTTGCTTGTCGGCGGGGCGCACCATCGCGTCGCCGGGTTTGCACTGGAACGCGCTGGCAAAGGCCGGCATGTTCGAGGGTGCCCCGATCGCGCGCAGCGACGCGGGTGCGTGCGGGTCGACGTTGAGGTAAAGCAGGGCCTGCTTCTCGCGAACGTGGCTACGCCAGACGCGCGCCCAGTTCATGAAGAAGCGCTGATCCTGGGTGTAACCGTCGATCTTGCGGGTGGCCTCTCCCGGGTTCTTGCTCAGTGCGACCTGCAGCGCGTCGTAGGCCACGTTGAGGCCGCCCAGGTCGGCGATGTTCTCGCCCAGGGTGAGCTTGCCGTTGACGTGGGCGTCGGGCTTGTCCTTGATCGGCGTGTAGGCATCGAACTGGGCCACGAGTTTGGCCGTGCGCGCATCGAACTTGTCGCGATCAGCCTTGGTCCACCAGTTCTTGTTGTTGCCGGCACCGTCAAACTGGCTGCCCTCGTCGTCGAAGCCGTGACTGGCTTCGTGGCCAATCACCGCGCCGATGCCGCCGTAGTTGATTGCGTCATCCGCATTGGCGTCGAAGAACGGCGGCTGCAGGATCGCGGCCGGGAAGTTGATCGTGTTGTCGGTCGGGTTGTAATAGGCGTTGACCGTCTGCGGGGTCATGCCCCATTCGTGGCGGTCGGTGGGCTTGCCGATCTTGGCGATGTCGTAGTCGTAGTTGAACTTCGCCGCAGCCATCACGTCGGCGTAGTAATTTTCACCGCTGATGTCGAGGCCCGACCAGTCGCGCCATTTGTCCGGATAGCCGATCTTGGGCAGGAAGGTGTCCCACTTGGCGATGGCCTTGGCCTTGGTCTCGTCGCTCATCCAGTCGAGGTTTTCGATGCGCGCCTTCAGCGCATTGCGCACGTTGTCCACCAGCACCTGCGCGCGCTCCTTGGCTTCCGGCTTGAACATCTCGGCCACGTACAGCTGACCCAGTGCCTGTCCCATCGAGCTGTTGACCGTGCCCAGTACGCGCTTCCAGCGTGGCTTCTGCTCCGGCTGACCGGCGAGGGTCTTGCCGTAGAAATCGAACTTGTTGTCCTGGAAGTCCTTGCTCAGGTAGGGCGAGGCATCATCGATGGCGTGGAAGCGCAGGTAGGCCTGCCACTGGCTGATCGGCGCCTTGGCCAAGAGTTTGTCGAACTCCGCAAAGAATTTCGGCTGCGAGAGCGAGAACCCCTTGTCGATCGTGACGCCCTGGGCGGCGAAGAACTTGTCCCAGCTGAAGTGCGGGGTTGCCTTGTCGGCTTCCTTGACGCTCACGAAGTGGTACTGATTCTCCGGCTTGCGTGCTTCAACCGGCGACAGCGAGGCCGCTGCGAGCCGGGTTTCGAACGCCAGCACAGCGGCGGCCTGCTTCTTGGCGTCTGCTTCGGATGTTCCAGCCAACCCCAGTGCCTTGGCGACGTAGGCAACATAGGCGTCGCGGATTTCCTGGTACTTGGCGTCGGTGTAGTAATCCTTGGTCGGCAGGCCCAGGCCGGCTTCGAACGCGTAGGCAATCTGCATGTCGGCCTGCTGGAAATCGGCACCCGAACCGAACGCGAACACCTGGCCGTCGCCCTCGACGTAGCTCTTGGTGATGTAGTTGGCCACGTCAGCGCCGTTCTTCAGGGCCGCGATGGCGTCGAGCTTCGGCTTGACCGGGTCAAAGCCGGCCTTCTCGATGGCCGCTTCGTCCATGCCTGCGCTGTACAGCATGCCGATCTTTTGCTCGATCGAGCCAGCCTTGGTCGTCGCAGCGTCCTTGGCAGCTTTCTCCACGATCGAATGCTGCGTGTTCAGGCTGGCCTCGGCCAGCTGGTCGAAGGCGCCCCAACGGGTGCGATCGGCCGGAATGGGATTGGCGGCAACCCATTTGGCGTTGACGAAACCATTGAAGTCCTGGCAGACGTTGATGGTGGGATCAAGTTCGCTGACGTCAAAGATGCTCTTGCCCTGGTCGGTCGCTGCCGTGGTGCTGGCGGGTGCTGGAGCGGTTTCGGCCGGTTCCTGTTTGCCGCAGGCGGCCAGAGCCAGGCTGACGGCCAGCGCCAGCGTCAGTGGCTTCAGATACTGCTTGGTCATGGATGTCCCTTTGCAAAGTGGTGGGTGATGAGAACTGACCGCGTCGCGGGCCCCCCGGCACGCGGCCATGGCCGACCACGCTAGGCCGATCGACAGGGGTCAAACAGTGTCAAAGGTCAGGGGGCGGCGCGGGCGCCGGGATCCCGCGCAGTTGTGCCGAGTTCAGTCGCAGGACGGGATACGCCCCCACGTGCTGCGTGGTGTACCAGGGGGACCGCTCGAAGAAGAACATCAGTCGGGCGCGGGAGTCGGCGGCGAATGCGGGGTCATCCTGAAGCTTCCGTTCGAACACGGCGTGCAGTGCCGGATCCTTCGCAAGCATCTCCCGCGCCAGCTGTTCCACGACGCGCGGCTCGCCGTATTCCTTGGCCTCGAATATCGCATCGAGATAGCCCCACTGCAGGAGCGAATCGGGCGCCTGCGGTTCCAGCAGGTTGATCGCCACGTTGGCGGCACGCTGGTCCAGCGGCACGATCACCGAACCGGCCGGCAGCGTGACATCACGCGTGATCGTGCGCTGCTGGAAATCGCGCAGCATCAGGTGGCCTTCGAACGGCTTGGCGGCCCACTGCGGGGCATCGAGTTGGTAGCCTTCGGCCCGGATCGTCAGCGGGCGGTCGAGACGCCGATAGGCGATGCCATGCGCATCGAGTCGGGTGATGATGCGGGTCCACTGGGCCGGAATCGCGTACGCCGCCGGTGGTGTTGTGGTGATGTCCGGCAGCAAGCCGTTCCAGTTCGGAATCTCGTAATGGGTCGGCCGGTCGGGCTGATAGCGGATCCACGAAGCGTTGGAGATGTCACTGTGGCTCACCCTGAAGGCATATCCCTTCAGCGTGAACGGGGTGGGCTCGGGATCGGTCCGGAACGTCAGCGGTACCACAGCCTGCGGATTCTTCGCCCGGGCAATCGTGGCGGCATCTGCCGTGGCGGTGGCCGCGAGCAAATCCTCCGGATGCTGATTGATCTGCGCCAGTGTCACCGCAATCAAGTCGTAGACCGCGCGGACCCGGTCCGCGTAGGGCTTCAGCATATGCGTCTCGAGCAACAGCGCGGGGCGGTTCTGCAGAGCGGCATAGCCGGTGGAAAATCGCGGGCCCGAGCCAAAGTTGGTGATGCCCTTGCGCGGATCGGTGCCGTCCTTGAAGTTGAGGTAGATCGATGCGAGGTGGCCGCGCTTTTCGTAGACCGGCATCACCTGGCCGGCGATGGTGTGGCGTTGCCACGCGCTGACTGTCGGGTCGAGCTTGTGCGGGTCTTCAACATACCAGGTGAGATCGTACTGGTAGTCGGCGCCGTTGGTGGTGTGCACGTCAATCAGGAAATCCGGCAGCCATCTCTGCCACAGCTTCAGCCACGCACGCATCTCGGGCGCGTCCGCCTTGAGGTAGTCGCGGTTGAGATTGAGGTACTGCGATTGGCCACGGAAGCCCATGCTGGCCGGACCGTTCTGGTTGATGCGGTGGTACGGGCTGGTGTTTTCGTGGCCGTCCACGCTGAACACCGGGATGTAGACCAACACCACATGGTCGAGCAGGTGCCGATACTTGCCGCTGATCGCGATATCGCGCAGCAACATCAGTCCCGCATCCTTGCCTTCGATCTCGCCGGGGTGGATGCCCGCCTGCACCAGGACAACCGGCTTGTGACCCGCGCGTGCGACGGCGGGTTCGAAGCTGGCGTCGCCGCTGGCGATCACCACCGTCAGCGGCCGGCCTTCAGGGCTGGTGCCAAAGGTCTGCACGCGGATCACGCCCGGCGCCGCCTGCTGCAGGCGCTGAAGGTAAGCCAGCGTGTTGGCGTAACTGGGTGTGTTGCGGAAGCCGGAGGATTCCGCTGGCGTGACCCATTCGCTGGCCGTGCTGCCCGATGCGAACGTCGTCATGGCTGTCAAAGCCAGCAAGGTGGACAACAGCAGGGTACGCGCGCTCATGCGTGATCGGCACGGTCGCCGGGGCGGGGCAACACGCGGGAGGCGGGCAGGATGTCGGGCGCCACGGCACCACCGGAAATGATGAAGGCCATCGCCTGGTCCATCGTCCAGTCGGTCGGTGTGAGTTCGTCCAGCGGCACCACTTCGAGATAGCCGCCGGTAGGGTTTGGCGTGGTCGGAATGAATACGGCGGCCATTTCGCGCCCGCTGCCTTCCTCCACCATTACACGAGTGACGAAGCCCACCGCCCGCATGCCGCGGCGTGGGAATTCCACCAGCACCACCCGCTGAACTCCTGCCGGTTTGTTCTGCAACACCGCCATCAGCTTCTTGGTGCCGCCGTAGATGGTCTGCACCACCGGGATGCGTGCCAGCACGGCGTCAAACCCGTTGAGAAGACGCTGGCCGATCACCCGGTTGGCCACGAAGCCGAGCAGGTACAGCGCCAGCAAGGTGAGCATCAGCGCAACGATGAAGGTCAGCCACTCCATCTTCAGTGACTCGGCCGTGCGCGGAGCCACCAGCGCCAGTGTGCCGAACAGCCCGGATACCAGAGGCGCGCCAATGCCGGCCAGTATGCCGAGCACGAACTTGAACACCAGCCAGGTCACCCACAGCGGAATAAAGGTGAGCAGACCGGTCAACAGGTAGCGTTTGAGACGTAGCGGTGGCATGGCGCGATCTTCCGGACGTGACAATCGCTCATTGTAGATGACGCCGCAGGCTTCCCGCGGTGATCCACCGACGGGTCCGCACGACGCCACCCGCGCCGACCAGCAGCCAGGCCAACAGGCTGACGTAGACGCCCACCTGTGGAATCACGTGCAGGAAATCCAGATGCAGGGCCTGTGCCAGCGTCTGCGTGCCCACGGTGTACATGCCCAGAGGGAACACGATGTTCCAGTCATCCGATTCGTAGCGCAGGCGCACGTGTCGCAAGCCGTGGCGCCATATTTCGAGAATCACCAGCAAAGGAATCCACCATGTCGCCATGGCCCAGAAGAACAAGGTGAAGCCCTTCACGAAGGGCAGCATGGCGTCCAACGGACCCGCGTTCCCTGTGTGCAGCACGATCAGGCTGCCGGCCAGGGTGGTAATGGCCAACGCGCCCATGTTGATCCAGTACGGCGGCGTGAAATCACGCGGGCGCAGCGCGAGGAACACCAGCCGGTGGACTACCAGCGTGATGATCAGCAAATACAGCCCGCCGCCCAGCAGGTACAAACACAGCGCGACGAACAGCCAGCCGATATCTGCGGCCGGAGCATCAGCTGCCCACAGGACGATCAGCGCGGCCAGCGCCTGGGTGGCCACCACCGCCACCAGCCAGCCACCGTGGATACTCCGGGCGAGGCCCGGCTTGACCCGCGCCGCCATGGTGCTTGCGAACAACAGGTAGATCAGGGTCGCCCACAACAGCGCCCCCGCGAGCATCAGTGCGTAGGCCAGGGTCGGCAGGTAAACGACGCTCAGGCACTGGCTACCCAGTACGCACGTCGCCGCGGCGAGGGTGAGAAAGCCGGCTCCTCGGGCCGGATTACTGACGTCGGCAGCCAATTCGTGGCGAAAGCGCAGCATCCGCATGGTGGTGAGCAGCAGCAGGCTCGGGTACGCGACCAGGTTCAGGCCGAACAGCAGCAGGGCCACGCCATGCATGCCGTGCTGATCCGCGTCGATCGACACAATGCCGGTGGCCATCACCATGGCAAACGCCCCGGGCGGCAACGCGCGTGCGCGCGACCACGCAAAATCGGCAAACGTCATCGCGGCCTCCCGGGCCGAGTGGGTAGCACCCCCATTGTGCGCCCAGCGCGATCGGTCGCCGTGATTGTCTCCATGCTCCCGCGCGTTGAACCAGGCATGCGCGGGCTGTCGAGTGCAGGTGGCGGGCGACGCGAAGACCCGCTTCGGGCACGAACGCGGGAGTCCGTCGGGTAACTGTCAGCTGAATCGGTGCGGCCAGGTGCGTCAGCCGTCAATCCGGGGCACCGTTTTCCACCTTGGTCCCGCCACGGTGGCGGCAACAGGGAGGCAAGGTCATGATTTTGATCCATGGCAGATTGTTGGCAAGCGGCATCGTCATCGCGCTGGGCCTGGGGTTCGCCGCGACGGTGGCGGCGCAGTCGGTGGTCGGCACCACCCAGCGCGACGTCAATCAGCAAAAGCGGATTGACCAAGGGCTGAAGTCGGGGCAGTTGAGTGCAGCCGAGACCGCGAGGCTCGAGCGTGGCGCGGCGCACATTGACCGCATGCAGCAGCGCGACATGCGCGATGGCAGCCTCAGTACAAACGAGGCGGCCAGACTGCGAACGGCACAGAATCGTGAGAGTCGAGCGATCCAGGCCGGCAAGCACAACGTGGTAGTGGCCAATCCGGAGTCACGCTCGTCCAGGCGAATGCAGCGACATGTTGCGCGCGACCTGCACCAGCAGGCTCGCATTCGGAACGGCGAGAAATCGGGTGCCTTGACGACGCGTGAAGCCGGCCGGCTGGAAGGCCGCGCCGCGCATGCCGACCACGTCCAGTACCGCGCCGCCCGCGATGGCCACGTGGGTCCGCTCGAGCAACGCCACCTTCGGCGCATCGACAAGCGCAACAGCCGGCAGATCTTCCGCCTCAAGCACAACGGCAGGCGGGTGGGGTGACCGCGGGGCCGCCATCGCCGACTGGCGTTGGCGGCCCGTCGCGCGACTAGCGGGCCCGCGGTTTCAGCCGCACGTAAAGTTGCTTGCGCACTCGCGCGATCACGGCGCCCGAACCGGTTTTTACCTCGGTCTCGAACCAGCGCAGCACCTTGTCGCCACCCGCGGCGGCGGCCCGCAACTCATCGACGATGGCGGGCTCCAGTTCGAAATGTGCGTAGACATCCTCGTACCCTGGCGCCACGAACTCGATCGTGCCGGCCTTGTCCCACACGTAGTAGTCGGGGCCCAACTGGTTCATCGCCAGCAGCATCCAGAACGGATCGACCATCGCGAACAGGTTGCCACCGAACTGGCTGCGGACGTAGTTGCGGTTCCACGGCCGCAGGCGCAGCACCACCTTCGCCTGGCTGTAGTCCTCACTGAGCGACTGCACGCGGATGGCATTGATCAGGAACGGTGGCCACAGATTGAGCAGGCGGCGAAAGGTGTTGGCGCGCATGAGCGATGAGTCCGGTCGGGGAGGGCCGATGATAGCCGAACGTACGCGACAGTATGGAGTGCGCGCTTCCGCAGGGGCAGCTTCGTCCGCCGCGTTCGGGGTCGCCGGGGGGCGAGAGCCGGCGGTCCATGCCCGCCCTACCGTGGCCTGGGGGGGCTGGAACTACGTGCTGTAGGGCGGACACTTTCCGCCGCGTTGCATGCTGCCGGGGAGCGGGAGCCGGCGGGCTGTGCCCGCCCTACGTCCGCGCGTGTTCGGGCGATGTGATCAGAACAACATCGATGCCATGCGGCGTCGGTAGCGACCAACCAGGTCGGCGTCGTCCAGCGTGGCGAATGCGGCCAGCAGGCGCTTCCGGGCCTGGCCGTCATTCCAGTCGCGCGCCTTCTGCAGAACCAGCAGGAACTGTTCCAGTCCCGCCTCGGAATCGCCCTCGAGCAGCAAGCGCACGCCGAGTTGATCATGGGCGGCCCAGTCTTCCGGATTGGCTTGCACGCGCTGACGCAGTGCGGCGAGCGCTGGCGCGTCCTCGAGCGAGCGTGCCAAATCCAGCTCGCTGCGCAGCCGGACGGCGCGGGTGTCGGTGGCCAGGTTGGCCGGCAGGGCTTCCAGGTGCGCCTCGGCGGCGGCGGACTGTCCCGTACGCATCAGCACCAATGCCAGCTCGAGCTTCAGCTCGGCATTGTCCGGAGCGGCGGCGATTGCCTGCTGCAGGCGGTTGATCGCCTGCTCGGGTGCTTCCTCGACGGCGTCGTCGGTCGTCGCCGCAGGGGCTTCCAGCGGTTGGACGTGACGCGACAGGAACTCCCGCAACTGTCCCTCGGGCAGGGCACCGGTGAAGCCGTCGAGCACCTGGCCGTCCTTCACCAGCATCACGGTGGGGATGCTCTTGATGCCGAACATGCCGGCCAGCTCCTGCTGCGTGTCCACGTCGACCTTGCCCAGCCGGAACGCACCGTTGTACTCCGCGGCCAGCTTTTCCAGGATCGGGCCGAGCGTCTTGCATGGCTCACACCAGGTTGCCCAGAAGTCCACCAGCACCGGCACGGTCAGCGAGGCTTGCAGGACGTCCGCTTCGAAGGTCTGCTGATCCACATCGAACACGTGGGAAACGGTGGCGGAATCGGTCACGGAAAGCTCCAGTTGGTCGAACGCTGATACAGGTCGGGGCGTCAGCCAGCATATCAAGTGGTGGCGCCGCTTCGGACGGGCGCGGCGCGTTCACGATAGATTTGCGAGAATCCACGGCATCGTCACGCCGAAACAAGGCACTGGTTGCATGGGCAAGAGCTCAACTGAAGCGCTGTTGATCTGCGAGCACTGCGACACGGTGCACCGTCGGCAAGTGCTGGTGCGTGGCGACGTGGCCCGCTGCGTGCGTTGTGACGCCGAGCTGGAGCGGTATCACGCGCTGAGCGTGAACGTGATGCTCGCCCTGATCCTGACTGCGATGATCGTGTTCATTCAGGCAAACGTGTGGCCGATCGTCACGCTGGGTCTCAGCGGCCAGCAAAGCAGCACCACCTTGTGGGGCATGATTCTCGCGATGTGGCGCGAGCATGCCCAGATCGTCTCGGTGCTGGTGGCGGCCACGCTGTTTTTCTTCCCGCTGATGAAGATGCTGCTGCTGGGCTGGTTGCTTTGGTATGCGCGGTCGGGGCGGCGTGCGCCGGGTTTCGTGCGGCTGATGGTCTTGCTGCACCACCTTGGGCCGTGGACGATGAGCGAGGTGTTCGTGCTGGGCGCACTGGTGGCCATCGTCAAGGCCCACACCTACTTCGATGTGACGCCCGACCCCGGCATCTACGCTTATGCGGCGCTGACCCTGCTGATCACCATCTTCGCTGGTGTGGACCTGCGTGAGTTGTGGGACGACGCGCCGGAGGCGGTGGCATGAGCGCGATGCCACGAGCCCGTGAGCTTGGCCTGATTGCCTGCACCGTGTGTGGCCAGGTGTGCCGCAACGTGCCGGGAGACGAGCGGCTGGATGGTGACGGCGTTCGCGACGCGATGGCCTGTCCGCGCTGCGGATCGACTTTGCGTCGACGCAAACCCGACAGCTATGCGCGCTGCTGGGCGCTGCTGATCGCCGCCTTCATCATGTACATCCCGGCCAACGTGCTGCCGATCATGCGCACGGCCAGCCTCCACGACGTGGATGACAACACCATCATCAGCGGCGTGGTGGAGTTGTGGCGTGCCGGGTCGCCGAATCTGGCGATCATCGTGTTTGCCGCCAGCATCGTCGTGCCGGTGCTGAAATTCCTGGCGTTGGGCACGTTGCTGGTGACCAGTCGGCGCGGTACCGACTGGGCGCGGGTGCAACGTGCGAAGCTGTACCGGCTGGTGGAGCTCGTCGGTTACTGGTCGATGCTGGATGTGTTCGTGGTGGCACTGCTGACTGCGCTGGTGCGCTTCAGCGTGCTGAGTCTGGTGGAGCCGTTGCCTGGCGTGATCTTCTTCGGCCTGACCGTCGTGCTGACCATGCTGGCCTCGATGAGTTTCGACCCGCGCTTGATCTGGGATGGGAAGGAAAGAGATGACTGATGGCAACCACACAGACGAGGCCCGCCCGGACGATGAGGGATTGCCACTGCCGCAACCGGTGGTCAAGCGGCGTCGCTTCAATGCTTCGCTGATCTGGCTGATTCCGGCGCTTGCGGCGGTGGTGGCGCTGTCCTTGGTGGTCGGCAACTGGCTGCAGACCGGGCCGCAAATCACCATCAGCTTCCAGAGTGTCGAGGGCGTGGAGGCCGGCAAGACGCCAGTGAAGTACAAGAACGTGGTGATTGGTCGGGTTCACAAGATCCAGCTGAGCAGTGATCGCAGGCGTGTGCTGGTCCATGTGGCGCTGGAGAAGAGTGCCGAGCGCTTTGCCACCGAGGGCACCCGCTTCTGGGTGGTGCGACCGCGCATTGGCCTGGGCGGCGTATCGGGCATTGACACCCTGCTGTCGGGAGCTTTCATCGGTGCCGATGTGGGTGACTCGACGGAATATGCCGACAGGTTCCAGGGCATGGAGACGCCACCGGCGGTGAATCACGGCGCGCCGGGCCGCACCTTCACGCTGCACACGGAGGACCTGGGCTCGCTCGACATCGGCTCGCCGGTGTACTACCGACGGATCCAGGTGGGGCGCGTCTCGTCGTACCGGTTGGATGACGATGGCGACGGGGTATCACTGCAAATCTTCATCGACGGGCCCAACGACAAGTTCGTCACCCGCTCGTCCCGATTCTGGAATGCCAGCGGTGTGGATGTGTCGATCGGCGCCAATGGCCTGAAGCTCAATGCGCAGTCGCTGGCGACCGTGCTGGCCGGCGGTGTGGCGTTCCAGGATCCCCCCGGGCCGCATGACAGCACGTCGGCGCCAGAGGGCCAGTCGTACACGCTGTTTGGTGACCAGGCAACAGCCATGGCACCGCCGGACGGACCGCCGCAATTCATCCGCATGCGCTTCGAGCAGTCCGTGCGCGGCCTGGAGATCGACGCGCCGGTGGAGTTCCTGGGCATCAACATCGGCAGGGTCGTGTCGGTGCGGCTGGACTACGACGAGCAAAAGCAGCGCTTCCCGGTACTGGTGGGCGCGGTGATATATCCGCAACGCCTCGGTGCCGCCTACGACAAGCTGGAAGCGCTGGCCCGGGCCCGTGGTCAGAAGCCCGAGTTGGCGCAGATGATGGGCCCACTGATCGCACAGGGTCTGCGCGCGCAGGCCCGCACCGGCAACCTGCTCACGGGGCAGCTTTACGTGGCGCTGGATTTCATTCCGAAGACGCCCAAGGTTGCGTTCGATCCCGGATCGAGGCCGCTCACCATCCCGACCGTGTCGGGCAGCTTCGACAAGTTGCAGGAGCAGATGGCCGGCATCGTCGACAAGCTCGACAAGGTGCCGTTCGACAGCATCGGGCGCAACCTGGACCAGAGTCTGGCCGGTCTGAACCAGACCCTGAAACAGGTCAATGGCGAGACCCTGCCAGCCTTCAAGGACACCTTGCACGGGGTGCAGCAGACCATGGGCACGGCGGGCGACGCACTGTCCGGCGATTCGCCACTGCAGCAAAACCTGGGCGCCACGCTGGAACAGCTGCAGCGCATGGCCCGTTCGTTGCGTGTGCTCACCGACTACCTGGGTGGCCATCCGGAATCGCTGATTCGCGGACGTCGCCCGGACCCGAAGCCTGCGGACATCAAAGCCGCGAACACTGCGCCGGCACCCACGCCGCCGGCGCAAGGGAGCCAGCCATGAATCATTGTGCAAGGCATCTGGGTCCTGTGCTGGCCAGCCTGCTGTTGGCGGCCTGCGCCTCGTCCCCGTTGCATTACTACACGTTGGTGGCCCCGGCCGACCAGGCGCTTGAGGCACCGACGGCGCCGTCGCTGCCGTTCGAGCTGTTGCCGGTTTCGGTACCGGCCCAGGTGGACCAGCCGCAACTGGTGGTGCGCGAAGGCGGGCAGGGTGTGGCCCTGCTGGGCGGCGAGCGCTGGATCGCTCCGCTGGGCGACGAGTTGCGCGGTGCGCTGTCGGCCGATTTGGCCCGTGAGCTGGGCAGCCCTGATGTCAGCGGTTTGCCCGCCAACGACAAGCCAAGGCTGCGGATCAAGCTGGACGTGCGCCGCTTTGACTCGCAGCCCGGTGGCTACGCATTGATCGAGGGCGCATGGAGCGTACGCTTGCTGCACGGGGCGAAACCGGCCGCGTTGGCCTGCACCAGCAGGGTCAGCGAAACGGTTGGCCCGGGCTATGCTGCGTTGGTGCAGGGACATCAGCAGGCAGTCGCCCGGATCGCGGCGCAAATTGCCGGTGTGGCACGGGCAATCGGTGCCGGTGCCAGGCCCGATTGCCCGTCTGGCTGACGGCTTCAGGCTTGGCGCCCGACCCGCGCTCGGCTAGTCTGGTCAGTCAGCCGCAGCCGGTCAAACCGGCTTGCGCCAACGCATCACGGCACGGAATCATGCAGGACAATCAAGCCCCAACCCCCTCCGAACAGGACGAATCCGCCTATCGCCCGCAGGCCGTGGAAGCGGCCGCGCAGCAGTACTGGAATGCGCAGCGGGCCTACGAGGTGAAAGAGGACCCCGGCCGGCCGAAGTTCTACTGCCTGTCGATGCTGCCATACCCGTCTGGCGCGCTGCACATGGGCCACGTGCGCAACTACACCATTGGCGACGTGATCAGCCGCTACCAGCGCATGAACGGCAAGAATGTCTTGCAGCCGATGGGTTGGGATGCGTTCGGACTGCCCGCCGAGAATGCGGCGATCAAGAACCATACCGCACCGGCCAAGTGGACCTACGCCAACATCGACCACATGCGCAGCCAGCTCAAGTCGCTGGGTTATGCGATCGACTGGAGTCGCGAGTTCGCCACCTGCCGCCCGGAGTATTACCGCTGGGAACAGTTGATGTTCACCCGCCTGCTGAAGAAGGGCATGGCGTACCGCAAGAACGCGGTGGTGAACTGGGACCCGATCGACCAGACGGTGCTGGCCAACGAACAGGTGATCGACGGCAAGGGCTGGCGATCGGGCGCCGTGGTCGAGAAGCGCGAGATCCCCCAGTGGTTCCTGCGGATCACCGACTATGCGCAGGAGCTGCTCGATGGCCTGGACACACTGCCGGGCTGGCCCGACGCGGTCAAGACCATGCAGCGCAACTGGCTCGGTCGCAGCGAGGGGATGGAGATCCGCTTCGACGTGGTGGACGAGGAGACGCCGGTCGAGCCCATCAAGGTTTTCACGACCCGCCCGGACACGCTGATGGGCGTGACCTTCCTGTCCATCGCGGCTGAACATCCGCTGGCCCACCAGGCGGCGCAGACGCGTCCGTTGCTGGCCGAGTTCATCGCCGACTTGCGGCGGGGCGGCGTTTCCGAAGCGGAGATGGAAACCCAGGAAAAGCGCGGCATGGACACCGGCTTGCGTGCGGTCCACCCGATCACCGGCGAGGCCTTGCCCGTCTACGTGGCGAATTTCGTACTGATGAATTACGGCACTGGCGCCGTGATGGCCGTGCCCGGACATGACCAGCGCGACTGGGAGTTTGCCAAGCACTACAGCTTGCCGATCAAGATGGTGGTGGTCCACCGCAGCGTGCTCGATGCGGTGCGGGAAGTCGGCGTCGACCTGTCCCGCGGCGTGGGCGCGGATCCCATGCGCGCTGCGTTGCGGGGAGATCGCACTGACGCCTACGACACCCGCTCGGCGGTCCAGGTGATCGAGGATTTCGAGCAGCGCGTGATGGAGCAGTGCGCCTACACGGAACATGGCGTGCTGGTGAACTCAGGCCCGTACGACGGGCTCGATTTCCAGGCGGCGTTCGAAGCCATCGCCACGCGCCTGGAGAGCGAAGGCCGCGGTGCGCGGCGGGTCAACTTCCGCATCCGTGACTGGGGCGTCAGTCGGCAGCGTTACTGGGGTTGCCCGATCCCGGTGATCTACTGTGCCAAGTGCGGCGCGGTGCCGGTGCCGGAAGACGAGTTGCCCGTGGTACTGCCCGAAGATGTCGCGTTCAGTGGCGTGCAGTCGCCGATCAAGGCCGATCCCGAGTGGCGCAAATGCGCCTGCCCACAGTGTGGCGGCCCGGCCGAGCGCGAGACAGACACGTTCGACACCTTCATGGAATCGAGCTGGTACTACGCCCGCTACACCAGCCCCGGTGCGGATGCGCAGGTTGATGCGCGCGCCAACTATTGGCTGCCGGTCGACCAGTACATCGGCGGTATCGAACACGCAATCATGCACTTGCTGTATTTCCGCTTCTATCACCGGCTCCTGCGCGATGCCGGCATGGTGCACTCGGACGAGCCGGCGAAAGAGTTGTTGTGCCAGGGCATGGTGATCGCCGATACCTTCTACCGCGACAGCGCCGACGGCTCGAAGGATTGGATCAACCCGGCTGCCGTCGAGATTCAGCGTGACGACAAGGGGCGGGTGGCTGGCGCGGTGCTCAAGGCCGACGGCCAACCGGTGCACATCGGCGGCACCGAGAAGATGTCCAAGTCCCGCAACAACGGTATTGATCCGCAGACGATGGTCGACCGGTACGGTGCTGACACCGTGCGCCTGTTTTCGATGTTTGCCGCGCCGCCGGAGCAATCGCTGGAATGGAGCGATGCGGGCGTCGAGGGCATGTCGCGTTTCCTCAAGCGCCTGTGGCGAGAGGTGACGGCGCATGCGGCCAGTCCCGATCACCCGGCAACGGATCCATCCCAACTGGATGCGGGCCAGAAAGCCATGCGGCGGCAGTTGCATGAGACGATCCAGAAGGTCAGCGACGACGTGGGTCGCCGCCACGCGTTCAACACGGCCATCGCCGCCCTGATGGAACTGCTCAATGGCTTGGGCAAGTTCGGGGATGCGAGCGAGCAGGGTCGCGCGGTACGCCACGAGGCGCTGGAGGCGATGGTGTTGCTGCTCAATCCGGTGGTTCCGCACGTCAGCCATGCGTTGTGGCAGGTACTTGGCCATCCCGAGTGCGTGCTGGAGGACCAGCCGTGGCCTCGCGTCGATCCGTCGGCCCTGGTGCGCGACACGGTAACCCTGGCGGTGCAGGTCAACGGCAAGCTGCGCGGCACCATCGAACTGGCCACGCAGGCTACCCGGGAACAAGCCGAGGCGCTGGCCCTTGCCCAGCCTCAGGTGGCGCACTTCCTTGAGGGCATGACGGTGCGCAAGGTCATCGTGGTGCCCGGCAAGATCGTCAATATCGTCGCAGGATGAACGTCATGAGTCCCGTGAACACCCGCCGCCTGCTCCAGGCCCTGTCGTTGTTGGCCTTGGTCCTTTCACTGGGGGCCTGCGGTTTCCACTTGCGCCAGAATGCAACGCTGCCGCCGACGGTTCATCGTGTCCACCTCAGCGTCAGCGGTGGCGGTGATCTTCAGCGCAGTCTGGCGCGGGCTCTGCAAACTTCCGGTGCAAGCGTCGAGGATGCAAGTGGGCCGGGCATCGCCGAGTTGCGCGTGCCGGTGGCCGCATTCAGCACCGAGACGCTCAGCGCTGGGGGTTACGCCCGCATCACGGAATATGCGGTGCGCTACCAGGTGCAGTTCGAGGTCATCGGCGGTGACGGCCAATTGTTTGTGCCACGCCAGCGCATCGACATGTCGCGTGAGTACAGCTATGACGCCAGCAACAGCGTCGGCAACGAATCGCAGGTGCGGGAAATCCAGCGCAGCCTCAATGACGACATGGTGCAGGCGATCCTGTTCCGACTGGAGGCGGCGGGCAGGCATGAACTGGCTGCACCGAGCCACACCACCAGTACTCACTGATGCCACTCAACGCCGCGCAATGGCAGAAAACGCTGGCTGCGGACAGCCTGCGGCCCGTCTACCTGCTTGCCGGTGAGCAGTTGCTGGTGCTCGAGGCGGCCGACGCGCTGCGCGCGCGGGCGCGCAATTTGGGCTACAGCGAGCGTGAAGTGCTTGAGGTCGGCCAGCACTTCGACTGGAATGACCTGGCTCGCGCGGCAGCCAGCATGTCGCTGTTTGCCAATCGGCGGCTGATCGACTTGCGGCTGCCTACCGGGCGTGCGGGCATCGATGGGGGCAAGGCGATCAGCGCGTTTTGTGCCGACCCACCGCCGGATGTGACCTTGCTGGTCAGTGCGATGGAGTGGAGCAACAAGCACGACGCGGCCTGGAGCAAGAAGCTGGACGCTGCTGGCGCGATGGTGGTGTTCAGCGCGCCGCGGCCGGATCAGTGGACCGCCTGGCTCAATGCGCGACTGGGCACCCGTGGATTGTCCGCCACACCCGACGCCGTGGCCATGCTGGCCCAGCGCGTCGAAGGCAACCTGTTGGCGGCGGCGCAGGAGGTGGACAAGCTCGCCGTGCTGCACGGGGAGGGTCGAATCGACGCTACGGCGATGGAGAGCCTGGTCGCCGACAGCGCCCGCTTTGACGTGTTCAAGCTGACCGATGCCGCGTTTGCCGGCGACGGTGCGCGAGCCTTGCGCATCCTGGCCGGCCTTCGTGCGGAGGGTGACGAGCTGCTGGCCTTGCTGGGCTGGCTGGTCAACCAGCTGCAGCTGGCGCTACGCCTGGCGAATGCGCGGGATCTGAGTGCACAGATCCGCAGCGAGCGGCTGTGGCAATCGCGTGAAGCCTTGTTCCGACAGGCGCTGCGCCGTGCGCCGCGCGAACACTGGTTGCAGTGCCTTGCGCGCGCGTCCCGCATTGACCGCATGGTCAAGGGGCGTGATCGCGATGATCCGTCGCGCACGGTGACAGGTGGCGCCAGTGGTGATCCGTGGGTAGAGGCCGAACGGCTTATTGCCGCGATGGCGGAACCGCGGGCCGCCGCGGCGCTTGCTTGATACTTCGCCTTCCCGCGTAGCCGGGAAAGGCCGGGAGGGACGAGGCTCTTGCCACACACATCGACCAGCACCGTGGCCATCTTTGGTGGCACGTTTGACCCGATTCACCTTGGTCATCTCAGCGTGGCGTGGGAGGCGGCTGAACTGCTCGACGCCCAGGTGCACCTGCTGCCGGCCAGCGTGCCTCCGCACCGGGGTTCGCCGATTGCCTCCGCCGAGCAGCGCGCGAACATGCTGCAAGCTGCGTTGCGCGGCCAGTCGAGGCTGCTGCTCGATACACGGGAGCTGGAGCGCTCCGGCCCGTCCTATACCGTCGATACGTTGCGGGAAATGCGCGCCGAGCAGGCCGGGCGCCCGTTGGTGCTGCTGATCGGTGCCGACGCATTTGCCCAGCTGCCCAGCTGGCATTGCTGGCGCGAGCTGTTCGAGCTGGCGCACGTCGGCGTGTTGAGTCGGCCGGGAGTGTCGGCGAACGTGCCCGAGGAACTGGCTCGGGAGGTTGCCGGTCGCTACGTCACCGACGCAGCCGCCTTGCGAGAGCTTCCAGCCGGCAAGGTGATCAGGCTGGCGGTGACGCCGCTGGAAGTCTCCGCCACGCGCATTCGTCAATTGTTGGCCGCAGGCCGCGATCCGCGCTACCTGCTGCCGGCGGGTCTGTTTGATGATCCTGCGCTGTTGGCGCCGTATCGTTGTTGAGCTGCGGGGACAATCGTCGTGTTTCGGGGCGGGCCGAGGCGCTGGCGCTGTCCCGCGTAGCCGCACGGGTCGGGCCTGGCCATGGCTGCACGGCTGCTCGACCTTGTACTAAAGTTCCGCCAGCGGCAGTTGCCACGGCGACAAGACATGCACGTTTTCCGCACACCGGCGAGCGCGCCTGCATGAATTCCACGGCCATCACGGATGGTGCTGATGTCGATGCAGATTGAAACGCTCTCGTTGATCAATGCCGTACAGTCCGTGGTTCTGGCGGCCATGTTCTGGATCGGCGTGCATGGCGCATCGGGCTCGGCAGGCTTCAGCTTGCGCTTGCGCGCCGCGGCGCTGGCGGTGGAGGGGCTGGGCTGGGGCGCGCTGGCGTTGCAGGTGTGGTTGACGCCGGCGCAGCTGCTGCTGGGCGGCAATGCGCTGAATCTGATTGCGCAGGCCATGGTGGTGCTGGCGGTGCGATTGTTGCTGGGCGAACCGTTGCGCGTGCGCCTGGTTGTCGCGATTGCCGTACTCGGTTGGGTTGGCGTGAGCTGGTTTGGTGTGGTCGATCCTGACTACCGGCTGCGCACCTTGGTGGGTTCGATCGCGATCATGGCCAATCTCGGCCTGCAAGCCCAGGCACTGCTCAATGGTCGATCGCGCGCACGCACCCTGTTGCTGGCCCTGTGCGCCGCCTCGGCCGCGCTGCTGGTGTGGCGCAACGGCGTGTTGTGGATTGCCGACGTCGCGCCGGTCAACATTGCCCAGGCCGATGCCGGCAATCATTTTTATGTGCTTTTTGCCGGAATGCAGCCACTGTTTGCCAGCATCGCGTTCCTGCTCCTGTACGGCAATGTCCTGCAGGGCCGCTTGCGTTCGCTGGCGCGGACCGATCCGCTGACGGGCGTGAATAACCGTCTGGCGCTCGGCGAGGCGGCGGTGAAGATGCTCGCATCGGGCACCCGGACCCGCCAGCCGGTAGGTGTGTTGATGCTGGATGCCGATCATTTCAAGAAAGTGAACGACCGGTTTGGCCATGCCGGAGGCGACCGCGTCTTGCTGAGCCTGATCTCGAGCGTGACATCCACGCTGCGGGCCGATGACGAGATCGGTCGCGTGGGCGGCGAGGAGTTCGTGGTTCTGGCGCCTCACACGCCGCTGGAAGGCGTCGTGGTGCTGGGCGAGCGTATTCGCGCAACCTTGGCCGCGACCCCGCTGGAAATAGACGGCGAAACACTGCACTTGACGGTTTCGATCGGTGCGGCGGTCGCGCTGCCAGGTGATCGCGATGTCGACGGTGTGTTGCGACGAGCAGACATGGCGTTGTACCAGGCCAAGCGCGCCGGACGTGACCGGGTGGTTGCCGCGCCGTCGAACGACTCGGACAGCAGCGCCCGTCTGACGGTATCCGGACGGGCTGACTGACAAGCACGCGATCGGCGTCGCTGCCCCGCGGCCAGTGCGGCCTTCCGCGCCATGGCCGGCGGGCGAGCGGTCACTCAGGCTTCCTGCAGTTGGCTTTGCACCTCGTTGATCGAATCACGGATGCGTTTGGTGAAGATCGAGTCGTCGTGGTGGATCAGCAGCAGATGTTCGGTGGCGCGTGTCATGGCCACGTAAAGCAGGCGTGCCTCGTCGTCTTCCCGCTGACCCTCCTTGGGCAAGCCGCCGATACCCGGAATGATCACGAACGGGAATTCCAGTCCCTTGCTGGAGTGCATGGTGACCAGTTTGACGCTGTCCTCGACCACAAACAGGGTTTGCTTTCCTGCGTAGTCGGCGAGTCGGCTGGGGATCTCCAGGCCCTTGAGCACCTCGTGCAGTTTTTCGCCTTCCCATTGGTTGCGGTAGAGCACCGCCATGTCGGAATAAGGGCGGCCGTGGGCGTGCTCGTCGCGCAGCCGGGCGATCAATACGTCCAGCTGGGCGCGGGCGGTGTCGGTGCGCACCAGTTCGGGTACGGCGCCCCGGCGACCGGCGCTTTCCGGCGCAATCAGCGGCACGCCATCGTCGTCATCGTCGCGCGAAGCCAGCAGGTCCTGTGCGAATGCGCGCGCCACGGAGAGAATTTCCAGCGTGTTGCGGTAATTGAGCTTCAGAATCGTGGTGCGCCCCTGGGCCTGCACGCCCAGACTCTTCCAGCTGATCTTGCGGCGACTGGTGGTGCCGTAGATGTTCTGGGCGTCGTCGTACAGCACCAGCAACGAGTTGGTGGCCGGGTCGATCATCTGCACGATGAGCTTGTACCAGTCCGGCTCGAAGTCGTGGCCTTCGTCGACCAGCACGGCGCCGTACTGGGCACGCGGGATCTGGCCCCGGTCCACGCCGGCGATCACGGCGGGGGGCAGGGCTTCGAAGAATGCCTTGTCCCTGCCGGGCGGCAGCGGTACGTGGTACGCCACCAGCATCTTGCGGCACCATTTATGGAAGTTGTAGACCTGTACTTTCTCGCCCAGGCCACGCTCGCCGATCAGCTGTTCCAGTCGGGCCGCCAGGGTCTTGTTGTAGCAAAGCACCAGGATGGGCTTGCCCATCTCCCGCGCCAGCTGCATCGCGCGAAAGCCCAGGATCATCGTCTTGCCCGAGCCGGCGACGCCATGAATGACCCGGTGTTCCCCGCCCAGCGAACGCGCCAGTTGCTCCTGCTGCGCGTCCATCACCTTGACCAGGTCGGGAATTTCCAGTGGCCTCAGCGCGTCGTCGGTTGGCCCAAACAGGCCGAACTGGCCGCTGCCGGCCTCGACCCGCAATTCGGGGAACAGGTGCCAGCGCACGCGGTCGATCTGCGGCAGGGTCAGCGCCACCGGGTAGACCTGCGGAAACATCGCCCACAGCCGTTGCTGGAACACTTCGGCGTCGACCGTTTCGTACATCTCGTCGCGACAGATCACCAGGTGCTCGGGCAGCACCTCGCCCAGCGCGCCCTCGTCAAATTGCCTGCGGGTGATGTTGGCCAGCACCACGCCCCACGCCCACGGCATGATCAGCTTGCCGGCGTAGCGCGAACCTTCAGGATGACGCAGCGCCGGGTCGCGCTCCAGCACCACGCCGATTTCCAGCGCGTACGCACGGGCCTGCAGCAGTGGATTGTTCTCGATCACCAGCCCGCGCTCGGTGACCAGGGTAAACTGGGTGCTGTCGGCGCGGCGGATCGTGTCGGCCTTCCAGTCCTTCACCTCCAGCACCAGCAATCCACGGCGCGGATGGAACACCACGAAGTCGGGATGGCGCTGGCGCAGCCCGACTGGCACGTCGTACCACAGCAGGTAGTCGTCCTCGAGCTTCTGTTCCAGTCGTTCGGAAACGCGCTTCTCGCCGCCGGTCATGCGCGGGAGACAGCTGTTGCGGGTGGGAATGAGTGTCGCCACTGGAGCCCCTGGCCAACGTTCCTGGTTGACGTTAGCCGATGGCGCGATGCTGTCAATCCCGGCCTGTTGAACGGGGCCGCTACCAGTGACTCAATTGGTCGGCAGGGATGTTCATGCGCCGGCAGGCGCGGCTGGCGATGCCGTCGGCCAGTGCGGCCCGGAACGCGGGCGCGATCGTCCACAGCGCGTGCGCGGCCAGCCGTGCCTGCCGACGCTGACGCGCGGTGTGGCCGAGCATTTCGGTGGCCCAATCGGGCAGCAGTGCGCGGCCGGCGAACAGGAACAGGTCGCGCGACAGGCCGGCGGCGGGGACCGGCAACCGCACCTGCGCCAGCAGGTCAAGAATTTCCCGCGAGCGCTCGGTGAACGCCAGCTCGGACCGGATGTCCCGGAAGTAGTCTGTCACGTCGCGTTCTGACGCGGGTACGTCGCGCGCGCCGAGTGCCTGGGCAATGCCACGCACTTCGTCGTAATAGCGATCGGCCGCGCCGGCCGGCATCGCGATGTGGCTGTAGCGACGATAGCCCTGCAGGAAGCAGTACGCCTCGCTCACATGCACCCAGGTCAGCAGGTCCGGGTCGCTGGCTGCATAGGCTCGCCCCTCCTGGTCGAATCCAGTGATGTGCAGGTGGATCTGCCGCACGCGTTCGAGCAAAGCCTCGGCCTGGGCCAGCGGCGCGTACGTGGTGCCGCCCACGAACGCGGTGGTACGGCGCAAGCGACCGAGCAGGTCGCCGCGAAAATTGGAATGGTCCCAGACACCGGCCAGCGCCCGTGGGTGCAGCGTCTGCAGGGTCAGTGCGGCCAGGCCACCGGCCAGCATGCCGGGAAAATCGGAGTGGATGCGCCACGTCGCGCTGCGCGGTCCGAACAGGCCGGGGTCGCCGCGCGGTTGGTCGTAATCGACGCCGCCGGTGTCCGCACGCGGGAACGCGCTGAGGACCCAGCGGCGGATCGGCTGCCGGGTCGTGCGGGCGAGCAACTGCAGGGGCGATGGCATGAAAGAAGTCTAGCCGCAGCCCGACGGAGTGTTTGCCAAGCGCACGGATTGTGCTATCTATGACGTCATGCACCCGACCTCCGCCCACCTGAACTGCTGGTATTACGGCTATCCGAAGCCACCGGCGGCGGCGCGGGCGCGATCGTGATGATCTGATCGAAACAACCCCACCGAACCGCCACCTCGTTGGCGGTTTTTTTGTGGCCGCCACCGGGAAGATTTCCAGGAGAGCTGCCATGCAATCTACCGACGACTTGCGCATCCGCGCAATCACCCCACTCAGCACACCGGACGAGGTGATGCGCGACTGCCCGGTTCCAGCAAGCGTGATGAGCACGGTCGAAGATGCCCGCCAGAGGCTGCATGCGATCATCCATGGTCATGATGATCGCCTGGCGGTGGTCATCGGACCTTGCTCGGTCCACGACGCCCGCGCTGCGCTGGAATACGCCGCTCGCCTGGCACCGCTGCGCCGTGAGCTGGGTGATGCGCTGGAAATCGTGATGCGGGTGTACTTCGAAAAGCCGCGCACCACGGTGGGCTGGAAAGGGCTGATCAACGATCCGGACCTCGACGGCAGCTTCCAGATCGACAAGGGCCTGCGTCTGGCGCGTGGCCTGCTGCGTGACATCAATGCACTGGGCGTTCCCGCTGGCTGCGAGTTCCTGGACATGATCACGCCGCAATACATTGCCGACCTGGTGGCGTGGGGTGCCATCGGCGCGCGTACCACCGAAAGTCAGGTGCACCGTGAGCTGGCCTCAGGGTTGTCCTGTCCCGTCGGCTTCAAGAATGGGACGGACGGCAATGTCAGGATCGCGGTGGACGCGGTCCAGGCAGCCGCGCATTCGCACCATTTCATGGCGGTGACCAAGCGGGGGCAGGCCGCTGTGGCCACCACCAGCGGGAACGGCGACTGCCATGTGATCCTGCGTGGCGGCAAGGCGCCGAACTTCGATGTGGCCAGTGTCGAGGCGGCCTGTGCGGCGATCGACAGTGCGGGGCTGTCACCGCGGGTGATGATTGACGCCAGTCACGCCAACAGCGGCAAGCGGCCGGAGCAGCAGCCGGCCGTGATTGAAGACCTGGCGGCGCGAATCGCCGGGGGCGAGCGGGCCATTCTCGGGGTGATGGTGGAGAGTCATCTGGTTGCCGGTCGCCAGCAACTGCAGCCCGGGCAGCCCCTGCGATATGGCCAAAGCATCACCGACGGCTGCATCGGCTGGGACGATTCGGTGCGGGTATTGCATCGGCTGGCGGACGCGGTGCGCCAGCGCCGACTGCGCCGCGCGGACGCCGACCGCGTGGTTGCCAGCGAGGTCGCCGCCTGAGGTTCAGCGCGGTTCGCGCTCCAGCCGGGCCTCCAGGGAAATCTTGGCGACAAGGACCCTGGAGACCGGGCAGTCCTGTCGGGTTGCCTGCGCAATCCGCTCGAAGGTCGCCTCGTCGATATCGGGCACCCGGGCGTTGCAGCGAAGCGCGACCGCCGTGATGCTGAAGCGGTCCCCATCCTCGATCAGGGTCACCGCGGCCCGGGTGTCGATGCTGTCGGCGGTGAATCCCGCGTCGCCCAGGCCCAGCGACAATGCCATCGAGAAGCAACTGGCGTGCGCGGCCGCGATCAGCTCTTCCGGACTGGTGCCGCGGCCATGCCCGAAACGCGAGTTGAAGTCGTAAGGCACTTCGCGCAGGACCCCGGTGTCGGTGGAGATCGTGCCCTGACCGTGTCTGATGTCGCCGGACCAGTGGGCGGATGCGGTTTTCTCCATGGAAGGTCTCCTGCGGGGTCGGGTGTGCCGACGCTCAGCATGCAGTGGCACGCATGCAATGCGCGCGAAGGCGTTCGCGCGGCCGCTTCACATCGGGTTACGCTTGGCTCGCCGATTTGGTGACGAAACTTCCCGGAGGGCTTGCATGACGTGGTCCATTCAGCATGATCGCGCCGCTCGGCGCTTCGAGACCGAGGTCGAGGGCGCCCAGTGCCTGCTCGATTACACGCTTGAGTCGGCCGTGATGACGATCACCCACACGGAGGTGCCAGCGGCGGTGGGTGGCCGCGGCATCGCGTCGGCGCTGGTGCTGGCGGCGGTGCATGCGGCGCGGGCCGAGGGCTGGCGCGTGGTGCCGGCGTGTTCCTATGCGGCGGCATGGATGCGGCGGCATCCGGAGCATCAGGACCTGCTGGCCTGACGCGCGCCGACGCCGCGTGGGCGGGTTGATGCCACCGACCGGGGGCGCGTGTCGAGTGCCTGCTGCCCGGCCCGAGCCACCTGCGGGGCCTTGACGTGGCTTTGCGGAAGGGCGGTTATACTGCGGGCGCGCCATATTGCGCTGCTATCCCGCATCGAGGCCCATCCTCTTGAGCACAGCCCGTAGCAACAAGGCCGTCACCACGGCCACCTTGCGCAAGTCGGTTATCGACGCGCTCGAAGAACTGAAAGCCAAGGACGTCCGTGAAATCGATGTCCGTGGCAAGACCTCCATCGCCGACCTGCTGGTTATCGCCTCCGGTACCTCGGCTCGCCACGTCAAATCCATTGCTGATGAAGTGGGGAAATTCGCCAAGAAAACGGGCGTCGTGCCGCTTGGCGTCGAAGGCGAGCAGGAAGGCGAGTGGGTGCTGGTCGACCTGGGCGACGTGATCGTCCACGTCATGCTGCCACGGATTCGGGAGTTCTACGGACTGGAGCGCTTGTGGACCGTGGGCGATCACGGGCACGAGGTGGATGCCGCGCAAGCGGGTTGATGTCGCGCGGCCATCCCGCGAAGCGCACGTGCCGCGGGCGCATGAGTGGTCGGTGTCCGCCGGGTGCTTGGTCGAAAGGCGATGTCGGTGGCGTGTTTGCAAACCTTGCCATCAGCTCGATTGTCCACTCGGCGGGGAGAGGAGGCGCACATGGCGCCGTGCGTGATTGATCCGAAGGGTGTGGTCGCATGCGTGCACGGCTGATCGCCGTTGGTGAGCGCATGCCCGGCTGGGTGGCCGAGGGATTTGCCGAGTATCGCAAGCGGCTGTCTCGCGAGTTGCCGCTGGAGCTGGTCGAGATCAAACCCGGCAACCGGGGCAAGGGGCGCGATGATGCGCGGGCGACTCACGACGAAGGCATCGCCATGCTTGCCGCCTTGCCGCACGATATCCATGTGGTCGCACTCGACGGTCGCGGCAGGACCTGGTCCAGCGAGGATCTGGCAGCACAACTGGCCACCTGGCGCATGGCCGGTCGCGACCTGGCCTTTCTGATCGGCGGGCCCGATGGTCATTCGGCAGACGTGCTGGCGCGTGCCGACCAGCGCTGGTCACTCGGGCCATTGACGCTGCCGCACATGTTGGTGCGCCTGGTGCTGGCCGAGCAGCTGTACCGCGCCGTGACGATCATGGCAGGCCATCCTTATCATCGGGCTTAGTGTGTCGGTGCGGCACGCGGGGCCCTTGCTCATTGTCCACGAGAATTCCCATGCTGTATCTGGCCTCGCAATCACCCCGCCGCCGCCAACTGCTCGAACAGCTTGGCGTGTCGTTCGCCGTGCTTGCAGTCGAGGTGCCAGAACAGCGCGCGGCTGCCGAGTCACCGCGGGACTATGTGGCACGCGTGGCCGGTGACAAGGCTCGCGCGGGGCTGGAAGCCATCGCATCGGTGCAAGCCGCTGCGCGGGTGCTCGGCGCCGACACCGAGGTCGTGCTGGGCGACGAGGTCTTCGGCAAGCCGCGCGATGCTGCCGACGCGGCCGCGATGCTGCGCCGCCTTTCGGGTCGCACGCACACGGTGATCTCGGCCGTGTGGCTGGTCGGTATGGACCACGCGCAGTGCGAGGTGTCCGTATCGGAGGTACGTTTTGCGGGGTTGGATGAATCGGCGATCGCGGCCTATGTAGCCACCGGCGAACCGTTCGGCAAGGCAGGCGGCTACGCAATCCAGGGCCGCGGTGCCGCCCTGATCGAACATCTTGAGGGCAGCTATTCGGGCGTGATGGGACTGCCTTTGTTCGAGACCGCGCGATTGTTGCGCGCTGGCGGAGTCATCCCATCGGCTTGATCGCGACGAACCAGGTCGCCACGGCAACCAGATTGTTGCTGGCGTGCGCCACTACGCCCGGCCAGATCGAACCCGAGCGCAAGCGCAAGGCAGCCAGCAGGACGGCCAGCAACAGCAGGTTTGGCACGGCGAACCACTGATACTGCAGGCCCGGCAGATGCACCAGGGCGAATACCAGCGAACTGGCCGCCACCGCCACGGTGGTATTCCAGTGCTTCAGCATGGCCGACAGCAGCAAGCCTCGGAACAGCAACTCTTCGACCAGCGGTCCCACGCAGACCACCACCAAGACCAGCGAAAGACGCATGTCCATGGGCGCGTGGTTGCCGAGACGATCTATGTCCTGGCTTACGGTCTGGCCGCCGGCCAGCCATTGGGTCAGCAGCGAGCCCAGCATCGGTGTGGCCAAGCCGATGACCAGCGCCAGCAGCAGGAACCAGGGTTGGCGCGGCGCGGTGAAGCCAAAGCCCGGCGGGCGTGCCATCGACCACAGCACGGGCCAGCGACGGTGGACCAGCCACAGCACCAGCACGGCCGCCGTGCACAGTGACACGACCGCGGCCAGCGCTTGCGTGGCCGATTGCATCAGCGTGGTCTCGATCGCCTCGCCCAAGCCGTCGTCCGTGTGCGTCATGACGATGCTCAGCGCAATGACCACAGCCAACACCATGCCGGCGACGAACTGCAGGGCGAAGTAGCCCGCAATGACGCCCGTGGTTCCGCCCAAACCCGGTGCCGCGGTGCGCAAAGCATGCTCGCGGGCGGGGTCGGAGAGCGGCGGCGGGATGGTGCTCAGACGGACATCCATGTGGAATCCACGTTGGGAGTGTGGCAGGCCGGTCGCACGGATTGGCGGGGCTGCGGCGCAACCTACGCTAACGCGAGGCGGATCGCCGGTGCAATCCCTCGCGGCATGGCGTCACGCCCTCGCTTGCGACGGCAAAGCAGACCAGTACCATGCAGGGCGACGAATGGATTTCAGGAGGGGCGTGATGGCTACCGACTTTGGCAGGACCGCCAGCGACTATGCGCGTCATCGGGCAGGTTTCCCGGAGGTCTTTTTCGAGCGCCTGTTGGCCGATGGCAGCGTGCATGCAGGCGACCGGGTGCTCGATCTGGGGACCGGTACCGGCACGGTGGCCCGTGGCCTGGCCTTGCGTGGCTGCCAGGTGACCGCACTGGACCACTCGGCGCCGCTGTTGGCTCAGGCTGCCGAGCTGGATCGGGAGGCCGGCGTCCAGGTGACCCAGGTGCGCGCACGTGTCGAGAATGCCGATTTTGCCGCGGCGTCGTTCGACGTGATCAGCTGTGGTCAGTGCTGGCACTGGTTTGATCGCGCACGCACCGCGGGTCTGGCGCTGAAATGGTTACGCCCGGGCGGCCGCCTGCTGATCGCGCACTTCGACTGGATTCCGCTCAATGGCAATCTGGTGCAGGACACCGAGCGACTGATCCTGGCGTTCAATCCGGCCTGGACGATGCACAGCGGCAGCGGGCTGTATCCGGCCTGGCTGAAAGAGGTTGCCGAAGCCGGCTTTGCCGACCTGCGCACCTGGTCCGTGGACGTGGATGTGCCGTACAGTCATGCCGACTGGCGGGGCCGTATCCGCGCCAGCGCCGGTATCGGCGCCACGCTGGACGAGTCGAAGGTGAAGCGCTTCGATGCCGAGCTGGACACGATGCTGGCCCATCACTATGCGGCCGAGCCGATGTCGGTACCGCATCGCGTATGGGTATTGAGCGCTGTTGTTCCAGGCCAGGCAGGCTGAGACTTCAGCCAATAAGCAAGGCGCGACCTACCCCGATGCAGGCCAGCGCCAGCACGACCAACCAGCCGAACATGCCGACCAGGAGGCCGGGACCCCGCTTGCCGGGATCCTTCAGGTAGGCCAGCGCGTACCACACGCGTCCGACGATCCACACCAGCCCCGCCGCACCAGCCCAGTCGCTGAAACCGTAGTGTGCCGCCAGCCACAGCGTAGGCAGAAACAGCACGGTGTTTTCCAGCGTATTCATCTGTACCCGATACGCCCGCTCGAACAACGGGTGGCCGGCGGTGGCAGGTGCCTTGATGGCGTACTTGCCACGGGCGGAGCCAACTGCCCAAGCCGTGCCGAACAGCAGCAGCACGTTGAGCAGGGTGACCAGGGCAGGCAGGTGGGTCATGACGGTTCCCGGTTTGAAGTCTGTCCACTTTAGCTGCAGGGAGCATGCAGCGCGATGGCATCGTGGTGGCACTCGTTGTGCCGTGGCGTTACGGCGAGTGCATCGCTGGGGGATGGTGTCTGGCTTGGCACATGTCGCGTACGCCCCTCGCCGATCTAGAATACGAACCTCAGGCGCTCGTCTGCGCCCTTGGCCTCATTGATGGAACATCCCTGCCTGCGTTGCGGTGCCTGTTGCGCGTACTTTCGCGTGGCCTTTCATTGGTCGGAGTCGGATGTGTTCCTTGGTGGCCCGGTGCCGCCGGAGTTGACCGAAAAACTCGACCCGCATCGAGTGGCGATGCGTGGAACCGACCAGGAAAACCCTCGCTGCGTGGCCCTGCACGGCATCGTGGGCAAAGCGGCCCACTGCGGCATCTACCCGCAGCGGCCGTCGGTGTGCCGTGAGGTGCAGCCGTCCTGGGAGTTCGGTGCGGTCAGCCCGCAGTGCGACAAAGCCCGCCTCGCACATGGCTTGCCCGTGCTGACACCGGAGGACTGGCTCCATCCGTTCGATGCCGGCACGCCGCCGCTGCCGCAGAGCGCCTGAGCAACAAGCTGATCCGCTTCAGTCAAAGCGGTTGAATTCCGTCGTGGAATGTTTGGCCGATTGCCGATCCTTTCGGCGGAGGCGCTGCGTGGCCGATGGCGCGGCGGTGCATGCGCATCAGCCGATCGATGGCAGGCCCAAACCGGCGCGGAGCGGATCGAGCAGGGCGCCATAACGCCCGGCGCGTGCGGTATCCCGTTGCAACGGCTGTCGCACCTGGGCTGCGCTGGCGGTGCGTACGCTGCGCTTCGCGTGGTGATAATCAAGGCAGGCGGGATCGAATGGCAGGCCACAAAACGCCAGCATTTCGCGGATCTCACGCTCGGGCTCGGCCAGCAGCGCCTCGTAGCGTTGGGTCCGGATGCGTTGCGGCGCAGCTGCCTGCCAGCCGTCCATGATCTGCTCGTAATCGTGGATATACGCGGCGATGTCGGTGAGTGAGCAGGCGAAATGGGGCAGCCGGTAAAATTGCTGCTTGAAGCACGACCAACCCGCTTCCAGTGCATCGCGCCGAGCGTCGATGATGCGTGCGCCCGGCAGCATGGCGGCGATCACCCCGCTGAGCAGCCAGTTCGACGGCAACTTGTCAGTGTGACGAGGCTTGCTCCGGCGCCAGCGCGCGGTGAGCTGCAGGTAGCGCTGGCCCAGCCGTTGCCAGTCTGTGGCATGCGCCGTCGTGATCCATTGCAGCAGCGGTTGCCCGCGACGGTGGGACTCCTCGCTCAAGGTCTGCTCCAGCTCCGTCAGTTCACTGGCGCCCTCGACGGCGGGATGTGTGGCGAGGATTTGCTCGAACAATGTGGACCCGGAGCGCGGCAGGCCCACAATGAAAATGGCTTCATGACCGAGCCGCTCATCGACGGGTGCAGGCCGGTGCGCCGAGGCGGTGCGCATGGCTTCGGCGTGGGCGTGGAACGCGCGGGCGCTCCAGGGATTGAGGCTGCGCAGTTCCGCATTGGCCCGGTTCAGCGCGGCAAACGCCTCCGGGTAACGGCCCAGGTCCTCGCAGGCCTTGCCCAGCGCGAAACCCATCGCAATGCGGTCGGCAGTCGGTGCAAGCGCAGGCTGACGCAACGCCGCCGTCAGTGATTCGACGTCGCGTTCGGTCAGCGGCCGGGTCTTCATGTTCGCCAGACCACGCCAGGCGTCGCCGCAGCCGGGGTGTTGCGCCAGCACCGCCCGATAACGGGCGCTGGCGTCGTCGAACCGGCCCGCGTGAACCAACGCGTCGCCCAGCAGGATCAGCGCTGGCAGGAACTCCGCTGCCAGCGCACTGGCGTGTTCCAGCGCATCGATTGCCGCCGCCGTGTCGCCGTGCAATTGCAGGTTGCGGCCCAGGTTGAACCACGGCA
This sequence comes from Rhodanobacter sp., assembly GCA_036563155.1. GTDB lineage: Bacteria > Pseudomonadota > Gammaproteobacteria > Xanthomonadales > Rhodanobacteraceae > Rhodanobacter. The sequence goes on along the minus strand of DATCMT010000005.1, from coordinate 74,084 downwards.
TCGGCGCGCCTGGTGCCAGCTCGCAGGCCCGCTGCCAGCTGGCGAGCGCCTCGTCGATTGCGCCATGGGCCTGTTGCACGTTGGCCAGGTCGGAATGCGCCAGGGCGTAGTCAGGCCATTGCGCAATGGCCTGCTGCAGCGCCGCCATCGCGGCGGCCGGGCGGTGGGCACGGACGTGGACCAGGGCGTACAGGCGCAGGATTTCCGGGTGCGCGGGTGACAGCGCGAGTGCGGCATCAAGGGCGCGCCGTGCCGCGTCTGCCATGCCGTCTCGTATGGCTCGCGCCGCTGTCTGCAACTGCCCGATCGCGACGGGGTTCAGGCCGTCGAGGCGCGGTGTGGCAGTTCCCGGGGTGCGCTGGTCGACGGTGGTGTTGGGCACGTGGCGGATAGGTGGAAAGCGAAGCGACGCATGCTACGCCGATCAAGCACCATGGATCGAGTGCTTTGAATCAGCAGCTACTTCCGTCGGGGCGGCTTGGCGCCGCCGGGGCGCGGCTTGAAACCGCCTGGCTTGCGGAAACTGCCCGGCTTGTGCGGGGCGGGTTCGCTCGTGCCGGTGTCGGTACCGTCCCACTCGTGGATGCGCAATTGCTGCTGCACGACCCATACCTTCTTCAGGTGCTCGAAGATTTCCTTGGGCATGCCGTCGGGCAGGTCGATCAGGCTGTAGTGGTCGCGAATGCTGAGGCGGCCGATGTACTGGCTGTCCAGGCCGGCTTCGTTGGCGATGGCACCCACGATGTTGCCCGGCTTCACGCCGTGCTCGTGGCCGACCTCGATGCGGTAGGTGCGCTTGCCCTCCTCGGTGGCGTGCGGGCGCAGCGGTCGCTGCCCGAACTCGCGCGGCGCCCGCTCGGCGTGCGCGTGCGGCTTGTGTTCGCGGGGCGCGCGCGTGGTGCTTTCATGATCACGTGTGCTGCGTTCTCGGGCGACCGGCTCGTGCTTCTCACGCTTCGGTGGCGGTGCCAGCAGCAATGGCTGGTCGCCCTGGGCGATCCGCGCCAGCGCGGCGGCAATCTCGATGGCCGGGACGTTCTGTTCCTGTTCGTATTGCTCGATCAGTTGCTGGAACTGGCCCAGGTCACCCTGCGCCAGGGTGTCGCTGATGCGCTGCTTGAATTTGCCGATGCGCACGTCATTGACGACCTCGACCGAAGGCAGTTGCATCTGTTCGATCGGCTGGCGGGTGGCGCGCTCGATTGCGTGCAGCATGCCGCGCTCGCGCGGGCTGACGAACAGGATCGCCTCGCCGCTGCGCCCGGCACGGCCGGTGCGACCGATGCGGTGCACGTAGCTTTCGGTGTCGTATGGGATGTCGTAGTTCAGCACGTGGCTGATCCGTTCCACGTCGAGGCCGCGGGCGGCCACGTCGGTGGCAACCAGGATGTCGAGCTTGCCGTCCTTGAGCTGCTGGATCACTCGTTCGCGCTGCGGCTGGGCGATGTCGCCGTTGATCGCGGCAGCGGCCAGGCCGCGCGCCTGCAGCTTCTCGGCGAGCTCCTCGGTGGCCTGCTTGGTGCGCGTGAAGATGATCATCGCGTCAAACGGTTCGGCCTCGAGGATGCGGGTCATTGCATCGAGCTTGTGCATGCCGCTGACAAACCAGTAACGCTGATGGATGTTCGGGGTGGTGGCGGCCGACGACTTGATTGTGACCTCGACCGGGTCCTTCAAATGGCGCTGCGCGATCTTGCGGATCTGGGTCGGCATGGTCGCCGAGAACAGCGCGACCTGTCGCTCCGGCGGTGTCGCATGCAGGACTTTCTCGACGTCGTCGATAAAGCCCATGCGCAGCATTTCGTCGGCTTCGTCCAGCACCAGGAACTTCAGCTCGGACAGGTCCAGGGTGTGCTTGTCGAGATGGTCGATCACCCGGCCGGGCGTGCCGACCACGACATGGACGCCACGCTTGAGCGAATGCAACTGCGGGCCGTAGCTCTGGCCGCCGTAAATCGGCAGTACCTGGAAGCCGGGAATGTGCGCGGCATAGCGTCGGAACGCCTCGGCGACCTGGATCGCCAGTTCGCGCGTGGGCGCCAGAATCAACGCCTGCGGTTTGCCGGCGCGTGGACTGATCTGCGACAGGATGGGCAGCGCGAACGCGGCGGTCTTGCCGGTGCCGGTCTGCGCCTGACCCAGTACGTCGCGGCCTTCCAGCAACGGCGGAATGGTGGCGGCCTGGATCGGCGAGGGTGATTCATAGCCGACGTCGGCCAATACGCGCATAACGTTGGGATGCAGTGCGAGCGCGCCAAAGCCGGAGGGGACCGGGGCGTGGTCGGAATCGGGGGAAGCCATGGGAAACCTCGGAACGGAGGGCAGCGCCTCAAATGCGACGCGCAAGCAGATAATTCTACCAGTGTCGGCGCCGGCACGTGGTGGCAATTCCTGAACGTCGAAAAGCATGCAGGCGGATGGGTGGCCTCCAGGCACGTCGTGAAGAGACAGGAATCCATCACGCCTGCACCGGAAGCGATTTCCGGCCAGCGCACCTGCTGGCGCGGCTCAGGATAGGGCGCGAAGGGCCCGCCCTTGACGATCAGCCGATCGCAGGTCGCTGGAAGGGCTCCTGCTTGCGGCGGAAATCCCCGTCCGGGGGTTGACGGTCGGCCCCAGCCAAGACGAACCCAGCGGCCATGTGGCCGCCGGGCGGTTGTCGCTCGTTCGATTGCTCAGGTCTTGATTGCTCAGGCCTTGGCTGCCGGCCGGTGGCTTGAACGGCGGCGCTGGTTGCCCGCCGCATGTTCGCCGCGGCCCTGCGGGGTGTAGCCGTTCGGCCGGGCGGAACCCGCCGCCTTGCCCTGCCGCGGCGCCCGCGGCTGGCGCTGACCACCACCCTGCTTCGGACGCGGCCCCCCGGCATCCACGCGGAGTGGAGCGGACGGCTCGTAACCAGCCACCGGGATGATCGCGATGTCCTGCTTGAGGAGTTTGCGGATGTCGTACAGCAAGCCGGACTCCTCATGGCTCACCAGCGACACCGCCAGGCCTTCCATGCCGGCGCGGCCAGTGCGGCCGATGCGGTGTACATAGTCTTCGGCCACCGACGGCAGGTCGTAATTGATCACGATCGGCAACTGCTCGATGTCGATGCCGCGGGCAGCAATGTCGGTGGCGACCATCACGGTGACGCGACCCGACTTGAAATCGCTCAGGGCGCGAGTGCGCGCGTTCTGGCTCTTGTTGCCGTGGATTGCGGCGCTGCGCAGACCCGACGCGTTGAGGAAGGTCACCAGCTTGTCGGCGCCGTGCTTGGTGCGACTGAACACCAGTGCCTGGCGGCGGCTGTCCGCAGCCAGCAGGTGCAGCAGCAAGTCGCGCTTGCGCGACGCGTCCACCGGATGCACCTGATGGCTGACCAGTGCGGTAACGGTGTTTGGTGCCGAGACCGAGATTTCGTGGGCGTTGTGCATGAACTCCATCGCCAGCGTCTTGATCGCCGGCGGGAAGGTGGCCGAGAACAACATGGTCTGGCGCTTCTTGGGCAGCGCCGAGAGGATGCGCTTGATGGCCGGCAGGAAGCCCATGTCGAGCATCCGATCGGCCTCGTCCAGCACCAGCGTTTCCACGGCGGACAGGTCCAGCGTGCGCTGCTGCATGTGGTCCATCAGGCGACCGGGCGTGGCGATGACGATGTCGACGCCGCGACGCAATGCGTTGATCTGCGGGCCCATGCTGACACCGCCGAAGATGGTGGTGGCACTGACCCGCATGTGCTTGCCGTAGTCACGCACGTTCTCGTGGATCTGCGCGGCGAGTTCGCGGGTGGGCGTGAGGATCAGCGCGCGCGGACGGCGGGTCATCGTCTGGCCGGCGGTGGACAGTTTCTGCAGCAACGGCAGCGCGAACGCGGCCGTCTTGCCGGTACCGGTCTGTGCGGCGGCGAGCAGATCCTGGCCTTCCAGCGCCGGCGGGATCGCCGCGGCCTGGATCGGGGTGGGTTTGGCGTAGCCGTATTCGGAAAGCGCACGCAACAACGCGGGCGCAAGGCCCAGCGAATCGAAGGACATGAAACACTCCTGAGCAACCCGGAGTGTTCATACCGTGTTGCAGAAAAGGGGGAAAGGGCGACCGAAGCCGCAGCCGTCGGAAACGACGACGGAGCGAATTGTAACTGATCTGGACGGCTAGCGCGCGCCAGACGTCGTCCGCGCCTGAATGGTGGCGCCCAGCCGCTTCAGTTTCGCGGCCGCGCCACGATCAGGAAGCTGTTGAAGGGAGTGCGCCCGCGTAGCGGCCTGATCTGCACGTCGAGCCCCGCCACCTCCAGTGGAGCGCGCACCTCGTCGGCGCTCGGGTAGTGCTGTGCGCCGCCGGGAATCCAGCCGGATGTACGCAACAGGAATTCTTCGGCGCGGGTGGCGTGGAAGCGCCAACTGCGATCGCGCAGCACGTTGCGAATGATCAGATAGCCGTCCGGAGCCAGCTGTCTGGCGGCCGCCTGCAGCAGGGGCGCTTGCCGCGCTGCGGGCAGGTAATGCAGCACGTCGAGCAGGGCAACGTGGCCATGGATCGGCGGCAGTTCGTCCACGTCGGCCTGTTCCAGCCGCATCGACGCCTCGAGTCCCGCGCGTCGGACGGCCTGTTGTCCGGCAGCGATCTTGCGGGCGTCTTGGTCAAGGCCAAGCCACGGCTGGGTGTGGCCCTGCGCGTGCAGGTACAACCCCAGTAGGCCGATGCCGCAGCCGATGTCGAGCAAGGGACGCGATGTGCCGGCAACCAGCGTCGCGGTGGCGGCGTACACCGGGTCTGCCGCCAGCTTGCCCCGCACGTAGCCGCGCTGCACCGGGTTGTCGTACAACTGGGCGATCCGCTGGCGGTCGTGGCGATCCATCTGCATCCAGGCCGGGGAGGGGGAGCTTCGCAGCCTAGGTCATCAGGTGAGGTTGTGTCTCGCCGGGGCGACGCCCACGTTGCCGGCGGGGCAGTCTGGCTGGTGATCGCAGCTGCTAGAATCCGCCGTTTCACCTCATCAACGAGACATGCAATGAAGGCTGGCAAGGACAAGGTAATCGCAATCCACTACACCCTGACAGTGGATGGTGAAAAGGTGGAAAGCTCGCATGATCGCGGCGAGCAACTGTGGATTCTGCTTGGCCATGGCCAGCTGATTGCCGGTCTGGAGACGGCCTTGGAGGGGCGCGAGGCAGGCGAGTCGCTGAGCGTCGACGTGGCGGCGGCCGATGGCTACGGTGAGCGCCAGGAGGGTCAGATCCAGCGCGTGTCGAAGAAATACTTCCCGCAGGCCAACCGGCTCAAGCCGGGCATGACCACCGTGCTGCAGCTCAAGCAGGGTGGTCAGCGTGCGGTGACCGTGCACAAAGTCGGCATGAGTGCGATCGACGTGGATCTGAACCACCCGATGGCCGGCAAAACCCTGCACTTCGAGGTGACCGTCGGCGAGGTGCGCGAAGCCACCGAGGAAGAGATTGCCCACGGCCACGCTCATGCGCCAGGCGCCGAAGCACATTGAAAACGCGCTTCATCCGCTGCATCGAAACGGCGCCTGCGGGCGCCGTTTTGCATGTCCAGGTCCTTGTTTGGAGAGAGTTGGAGAGAGTTGGGGAGGGCGGCGGCCGCAGCTGCTATCAGTCCAGCACCCGCCGCGCATAGGCGAAGTGGCCACCCCAGTAGGGACCGTCGATCACATCCAGCCGCACCGTGCCGCCGCTATTGGGTGCGTGCACGAAGCGGCCTTTGCCCACATAGACGCCGACGTGGCTGATCGTGCCGCCAATGTCGAAGAACACCAGATCGCCGCTGGCCAATTGGGTCATCTCGCGCACTTTGAGCGCGTCCATGGCCGCCATCTCGTGCGAGGTACGCGGCAGCTTGATGCCGGCTGCGGTGCGATAGATGTAGTCGACCAGCCCGCTGCAGTCGAAACCGCCGGCCGGCGTGTTGCCGCCCCAGCGGTATGGCGTGCCGACCAGCCCGATCGCCCGGAACAGGATGTCGTTGGCTTCGGCCGCGCTGGCAGCCGATGGTGCTCGCGGTGGCAGATCGGCCAGGCTGGAATGGGTCTGGTGGGTCGGCCGCCCCGGATTACTGGCGCAGGCAGCCAACAGCATGAGTGCCATGCCTGGTACCAGCAGTCGTGCCGTACGCCACCCCAGTGGCATCCGCGTCGATTGGGCGGCCGGGTCCATGCGTGTGGGATACCCTCGGTGTGAGTCAACCGAAGGTTAGCAAATCAACAACTTGTATGGAAGTCGTGAGGAATAGCGCGAAATTTGGGGCGGCATGCTGGCCCGTGCATTGGGTACTGCCCGAGGCGGGTGTCGCCGTCGTGCCCGAATTACCCGGCGGCGGGGCCCGGCGACTAAAGCAGTCGCGTCAGTGCGTGTACCACGATCGCGCGCCAGCCCGCGTCCGCGCAGGGGCGCACATTGACGGGCTGAGTACAATGGTCGGATGACGACTTTTACTCTCCAGCGCGGCCGTGTGCCGCTGCTGATCAGCCTGCCGCACGACGGCAGCTTCATTCCCGACGACATCGCCGCCCGCATGCACCCGGCGGCACGCCGTTCGCCCGACACCGATTGGCACGTGGGTCGCCTGTACGAGCCGCTGGCGCTCGCTCTGGGTGCCAGCGTGCTGAAGCCGGTGGCTTCGCGCTACGTGGTCGATCTCAATCGGCCCACGGACGGACATGCGCTGTACCCGGGCCAGCGCGAAACCGGTCTGGTGCCCACCGTCGGTTTTGACGGCGAGCCGTTGTATCTGGGTGGCCAGGGCCCGGATCGCGCCGAAATTGAACGACGAATAAATGATTATTGGCAGCCGTATCACCAGGCTCTTGCGCAGGAACTTGCACGATTGTCGTCAGAGCATGGCCGCGCCGTGTTGTGGGAAGGCCATTCGATTCGCGGCCAGGTACCTATGTTGTTCGACGGCACGTTGCCGGATTTCAATCTGGGCACCGCCGCTGGCGCGAGTTGCGACGCAGCGCTGCAAGAGCGGTTGCAACAGTGCCTGGTATCGCAGGCACGCTTCAGTTTTGCGGTAAATGGGCGCTTCCAGGGCGGCTACATAACCCGTCACTACGGCGCAGCTGCAACGAATGTGCAAGCCGTGCAGTTGGAGCTGGTACAGCGCAATTACATGGATGAGGAAAGCTTTGTCTATGACGAGCGCAAGGCAGGAATCGTGCAGGAACTGATTGGAAGGTTGCTGTCGGTTTGCCTGACCTGAGCGCAGGATTTTTCGGCGAGAATCGCCTCCATTGAAAGTCAAGATGGCGCCGCGCGCGCGCATGTCGCGCCGGCAGCGGCGTTCAGCCTCCGTATCCCGATTTCGCCGCAATGTTTGCTGGTCGCGCCACCCGCGAAGCCGGGTTCCGGCCGGGCCCGCGACCACTCATGATGCGAGGCTAACCCTATGCGCAAACTTCTGATCGCTTCCCTGCTTGTGGCCGGCGTCGCGCTGTCCGGTGTTGTGATGGCGCAGGCAACGGCACCCGCCGCCCAGGCAACCCCAGCCGCGAAGATGACCACGGCGACCACCCCGGCTCCGACGACCGACATGAAGACGCCGAAAGCCGCCGCGCACACGACCCATCACCGGTCGCACCACAAGAGCGGCAAGGCCGCCGCCCCGGCGACGACGCCCGCTGGCTGATTGCGCAGTTGCAAGTTGTGGCCCCGCCGGTGGATGCCGGCGGGGCCTTTTTCTGGGCCGGGTATCGCGCTGGGCGACTTGGTCCGGGTCAGATCGTGCCAGCCGGCATGACGGCAATGCACTTCAGCTCGATCGCGATCGGCGTCGGGAGCGCCGTGATGCCCACGGTCGTGCGGCAAGCGTCGACGCCGGCAAAGTGCTCCGCGTACAGGCGGTTGTACGCAGCAAAGTCACGCTCCATGTCGGTCAGAAACACAGTGACATCAACCAGGTCGGCCCAACGGGCGCCGCTGGCTTCCAGCACGGCACGCACATTGGCAAAGACCTGTCGGCACTGTGCCTCGATGTCGTGGGCGACCAGGTTGCCGTCCGCGTCGTGGACGTTGCCCGGGACCAGGTTGCTGCCCGGTTGGCGCGGACCGACGCCGGAAAGGAACAGCAGGTCGCCCACCCGTCGTGCGTGGGGATAGGCGCCCACCGGGGCGGGGGCGCCGTCAGCGTGAATGCCCTGGTTGGTCATTCGGCGGCGCGCCAGCGGCTGGTCAGCTCGCTCACCGCTCGATGGTAGGCATCCGACAGATGCTCCGGCCCGCGCACGTCCAGGCCCAGGTCATGGATGTGTCCGTCATCAAGGCCATAGATCCAGGCGTGGACCGCCAGTTGCTGGCCGCGCTCCCAGGCTTCACGCACCACGGTCGTGCGGCACACGTTCACGGCTTGCTCCAGTGCGTTCAGTTCGCACAGGTGGGCGTGTCGCGTCGCAAACGGCTGGGCCGGGTCGATCTTGTCGGCGTGCTTGAGGGCGATGTCGGTGATGTGCCGCAACCAGTTGTCGATCAGGCCGAGCCGGCTTTCCTTGAGCACGGCGCCGACGCCGCCGCAGCCGTAGTGGCCAACTACCAGGATGTGCTTGACCTTGAGCACGTCCACGGCGAACTGGATCGTGCTCAGCGCATTGAGGTCGGTATGAATGACCACGTTGGCAACATTGCGATGCACGAAGATCTCGCCCGGTGGCAGGTCGACGATCTGGGTTGCCGGCACGCGCGAATCCGAGCAGCCGATCCACAGGTACTGCGGCGCCTGTTGCCGTGAGAGTTCTTCAAAAAACGACGGGTTTTCTGCCGTGACGTGGTCGGCCCAGCGCACGTTGTTGGCAAGCAGGTCTTTCAGCGAGTTCATGAGTGCTCCAGTGGTTTCGAGCTGCACGCTCGTACGCGCCTCAACGATGGTTGGGCGACGCGCCGTAGGCGATGCAGATGTTTTTTGATTCGGTGAAAAATTGCAGCGCTTCGTTGCCACCTTCGCGGCCGAGCCCGGAGTCCTTGACGCCGCCGAATGGCGTGCGCAGGTCGCGCAACAGCCAACAGTTGATCCATACGATGCCCAGTTCGAGCTGGCTGGCCAGTCGGTGTGCACGGGACAAGTCCTGCGTCCACAGCGAGGCCGCCAGACCGTAGCGGCTGTCATTGGCGATCGCCAGCGCCTCGGCTTCATCGTCAAACGGAATCAGGCAGACCACCGGGCCGAAAATTTCCTGCTGGTTGGTTCGGGTCGATGACGACAGCCCTTCGATTACGGTTGGAGCGATGAACCAGCCCTCGGCGCAACGCCCGGCAAGTTGCACCGCTTCACCGCCACACAACACGCGACCGCCGTCGGCGCGGGCCTGCTCGATGCAGCCGAGTACCTTGTCGTAATGCGCCCTGGAGACCATCGCACCCAGGTCGCTGTCGGCGCTGTTCGGATCGCCCACGCGCAGGGCCTGCACGCGCGCCAGGTAGCGTTCGCGAAAGGTTTCGTAGATCGACTTTTGCACCAGCAGGCGCGAGCCGCACAGGCAGATCTCGCCCTGGTTGGCAAAACCCGAACGCACGATCGTATCCATGTTTGCATCGGACAGATCGGCGTCGGCGAACACGATGGCGGGGTTTTTGCCGCCCATCTCCAGCGAAAGCTTCTTGAAGTGCGGCGCCGCGGTGTTGGCGATATGGGTGCCGGTCACGGTGCTGCCCGTGAACGAGATGGCCTTGACCGCGGGATGCTCCACGATGGCCTGGCCCACGGTGGGGCCACGACCCTGCACGATGTTCAGTACGCCGGGAGGAAAGCCGGCTTCGATGCTCAGCTCGCCGAGCAAGGCGGCAGTGCACGGCGTCACTTCCGAAGGTTTGGCCACCACGGTGTTGCCGACGGCCAGCGCCGGGGCAATCTTCCAGGTGAACAGATACAGCGGAAGGTTCCATGGGCTGATGCAGCCAACCACGCCCAACGGCTGGCGCAGCGTGTAGTTGATCGCCCCGGCACCGATGGCGCCTGCTTCCATCGCGTGCGACTGACTTTCCCAACTGGTGATGGCCGCGGCGAAGTAGCGGAGGTTGCTGATCGCGCGGGGGATATCGAGTCGACGCGCCAGGCTCAGTGGCTTGCCGTTGTCGCGCGATTCCAGTTGCGCGAACTCCTCCAGTCGTGCCTCGATCAGGTCGGCCAGTTGCTGCAGCAGGCGTGCCCGCTGCTCGATCGGCATGCTGGCCCATTCGGGCGCGGCGCGGCTGGCGGCCTCGACCGCGGCAGCGACATCCGCGGCACCGGAATCCGGACATTCGGCGAGGATGGCGCCGGTGGCGGGCTCGTGCACCGGTAGCCATGCGTCATGACGGGGCGCCTGCAAGCGACCATCGATCAGATTGGCTAGGCGCGCGGTAGGCATCGGTACGAGTTTAGAACCAGCGCGATCCAATTGCACCGGACGGCGGCGTATGCACGACCCGCGCCGGGCTTTTCAGCTGCGCGGGGCGCGCCGTGATCAATTCAGCTGAGCGCGCGCGTGCGGCCACCGTCGACCGCGATGCTGACGCCATTGACATAGGCGGCCGCCGGCGTGCACAGGAAGGCGATCACCGCGGCCACTTCGCTGGCCTCGCCAAAACGTCCGGCCGGGACAGTGGCCATCAACTCCTGGGCGATCGCGTCCCGATCGCGGCCGCTGGACGTGGACCTGGCGGCGAGCAGGCTGTCGAGGCGGCTGGTGCGGGTGTAGCCGGGCAGCACGTTGTTGACGGTAATGCCGTCGGCGGCCAGCTCACCGGACAGGGTCTTGGCCCAGCCGGCGACGGCCGCACGTACGGTATTGGATACGCCCAGTCCCGAAATCGGCTCCTTCACCGAGGTGGAGATCACATTGACGATGCGACCGTAGCCGCAAGCGCGCATGCCCGGCAGCAGTGCCTGCACCAAGGTTTGGCCGGCCAGAAGATGCTGGCGGAACGCAGCCTCGAACGCCGCCGGTGTCGCGCTGTGGGCGGGGCCTCCGGGCGGCCCGCCGCTGTTGTTGACCAGAATATGCACGGCGGCAGTGGCAACGATCCGTGTGGCGGTGGTGTTCAGACTCGAGGTATCCAGCATGTCCACGCTATGCCAGTCGTGCTGCTGCCCGTCGTGCAGGCGTGGCAGCTCCCGGGCCACGCGTTCGAGTTTGTCGGCCGAGCGTGCCAGCAGGGTGACGCTGGCTCCGAGCCCCGCCAGTTCGATCGCGCTGGCATAGCCGATGCCCTGCGATGCGCCGCAGACCAGCGCGTGGCGACCACTCAGATCCAGTTGCATGCCGTCTCCCCGTCTTGTTCAGTGCAACCACAGCCGCATCGCCAGCGCCAACAGCCAGCACAGCCAGCCTACCCACTGGCTGTAGCGCCACACGATGCGCCAGCGCCGAATGATGGTGTCGTCCAGTGCCGGCAGTGCCGGCGAACGCAGCACGTGTTGCATGCTGACCCAGGTGCGGAATGCCGAAAGTCGGCCCGGTGCCGCGTCGACAATCACCTGCCAGTGTTGCGGATAGTGATCGCGCAGTCGCGCGGCCACCCGGAACGGCGCTACGTACGACAGCACAAACAGGCCGACGCCGCTCGCCAGCAGGGCGAGGTAAAGCGCGATCATGGCTGGTCGCCGGGCGCGGACTTGCCGCCGCTGGCACTGCTCCATGGCAGCGGCAGCACGGTGCGCAACGTGTTGAGTACGCCGTCCCCCTTGGTGGCCTTCTTGCACAGCGCGTTGTCGAGCGCCTTCTCGTAGGTGGTGTTCATGATACCCACCCAGAGCACGCCGTCTGGACCGTGGGGGATGCTGAAACTGCCCGCCGAGTTCATTTGCAGTGTGGCTGCGCTGGAGCTGGAGATGGATGCGGGTGATTGCTCCCAGTAAGTCTGGCCTGCCTGCTGTTCAGCCGAGCTGTAGATGACCAGATAGCGGGCTTGCGGGTCTTCGATCGTCAGGCTGCCGAATGCACCGGTGGTTTCGTCGCTCCAGCCCATGTGCTCGCACAGTCCGATGTCTTCGGAGCGGATTGGCTGGAAGCCCCCGTCGAGAAGCACGATGGTCGGCGCGAAAAGATAGGCGGCGTGGAGCCAGCGACCATTCAATTCCGATTTCACCGCGACTCGGTAGGGTATCTTCACACCAACCGGCAGCCGAAAGGCAAGCGAATAGCTTTGCGTGCCATTGAGGTTGATCACCATGCTGCCGCTGCCGAGTACGAATTTCTGCGGTTGCCAGGGCAGCATGTTGCGGTATGAGAAGTCGGCGAAACTGCTGCAGCACGGGGAGGACTGCATCAACTGCAGTCGAGCGAGCTTCAGTGCGTCGCCGGTGCTCTCCGAAGGTGGCCGGAGATTTGGCGGGATCAACACCTTGGCTGTGTGGCAGCCACCCAGCAGGACAGCGGAGGCCAGGACGGCAGTGGTGATGAGTCGAAGTGGCATGGTGGACGCGTTGCTCAGAATTCGGCCGTGCCGGCGGCACGAGGGTAGGGGATCGCATCGCGGATGTTGGAAAGACCACAGATGTAGACCAGCAGACGTTCGAACCCGAGGCCGAAGCCTGCATGCGGTACGGTGCCATAACGGCGCAGGTCGCGATACCAGCCGTAGGTTGCGGGATCCAGTCCGAACTGGACCATGCGGCGATCCAGGTAGTCCAGCCGCTCCTCGCGCTGGCTACCGCCGATGATCTCGCCGATGCCCGGTGCCAGCACGTCCATCGCGGCCACGGTTTTCCCGTCGTCGTTCAAACGCATGTAGAACGCCTTGATCGCCTCGGGGTAGTTCATCACCACCACGGGGCGGCCGATGTGTTTCTCGGCCAGGTAGCGCTCGTGCTCGGTCTGCAGATCGATACCCCACGCCACCGGGTATTCGAACTTTTCCCCGGACTTTTGCAGAATGCTGATCGCGTCGGTGTAGTCGATGCGCTCGAACGGCTTGGCGATGAACGCTTCCATCCGGGTGATCGCATCGCTCTGTACCCGCTCGGCGAAGAACGCCATGTCATCCGGACGCTCGTCCAGCACCGCCTTGAAGATCGCTTTGAGAAAGCTTTCCGCGCAGTCGGCATTGGCGGCGAGGTCGGCGAAGGCGATCTCCGGCTCGACCATCCAGAACTCGGCCAGGTGCCGTGCGGTGTTGGAATTCTCGGCCCGGAAGGTGGGCCCGAAGGTGTAGACCTTGCTCATCGCCAGCGCATAGGCCTCGACGTTGAGCTGGCCCGATACCGTGAGGAAGGCTTCGCGGCCGAAGAAATCCTTGCGGAAATCGATCTTGCCGTCAGGCTGTCGCGGCAGGTTGGCCAGATCCAGCGTGGACAGTCGGAACATGTCGCCGGCGCCCTCGGCGTCCGACGTGGTGATGATCGGCGTGTTGACCCAGAAGAAGCCCTGTTCGGTCAGGTGCCGGTGGATTGCCGTCATCATGGTGTGGCGTACCCGGGTCACCGCGCCGAACAGATTGGTGCGCGGGCGAAGGTGGGCCACTTCGCGGAGGAACTCCATCGAGTGCTGCTTGGGCTGGATCGGGTAGGTTTCCGGATCGTCGACCAAGCCCGTGACGATGACTTCGGTGGCCTGCATCTCGAACGCCTGGCCCTTGCCCTGCGACGGCACCAGGGTGCCACTGACGATGACGCCGGCCCCGGCGGTGAGGTGTTTCACCTCGTTCTCGTAGTTGCCCAACGTGGCAGGAACAACGGCCTGGATCGGGTTGAAGCAGGAGCCGTCGGTGATGTTGACGAAGGACAGGCCGGCCTTGGAGTCGCGACGCGTGCGCACCCAACCACGTACGGTGACCGTGCTGTCGGCCGCAATTGCGCCGGATAAAGCCTGCTTCACACTGACCACGGCCATGAACGGGAACTCCTGCTGGTGCGCCGCATGCTGGCGCAGTGATGATGAACAGCCCGGGCGCAGCGGCGCGCAGGGCCAAACCGGCATGATAATGTACGCATTGCCCACGCCGCGACTTTTCGGGCCACTTTCGAGGTTGAATCGACAGCCATGAGCATCACCATCACATCCGCCGCCAACGCACGCATGCGCCACTTCCTGGCCGCGACGCCGACTGCGGCCGGTGTGCGTTTCGGGGTCAAGCGCACGGGCTGTTCCGGTTTCGCCTACGTGGTGGACCTGGCCGAGACCATGGGTGAGAGCGATCACGTGGTCGAGGTGGACGGCTTGCCGCTGATCGTCGACGACAAGAGCCTGGCCATGGTCGACGGTACCGTGATCGACTTCCAGCGGCAGGGGCTGAACGCCAGCTTCGTGTTCCACAACCCGAACGCAACCGGCGAATGCGGTTGCGGCGAGAGTTTCACGGTGAGTTGAGCCGGGACTGGCAGGGGCGCCGCGCGCCACTGTATCGACCCGCTGCCCGGGCCGTTGCCCGGGACAACCTGACGCCCTGGGCGCTCCAGTTTCATCAATGACTTGCGCGCGCATCCGCGCCGAGCTTACAATTCCGCTTCTGTCCGCATCGAAACAGGTGCGGGCAGGACACTTGCCTCACCGCATCGGCGGGAGGCTGCCAGGCCGCAAGGCCGCATCCACAAGGAGTCCACTCACAATGACCCTGCGTCATTACGAAGTTGTGTTCATGGTCCATCCTGACCAGAGCGAACAGGTGCCGGCGATGATCGAGCGCTACAAGGCGCTGATCGAAACCGACGGCGGCAAGATCCACCGGCTGGAAGATTGGGGTCGGCGTCAGCTGGCTTATCCGATCGTGAACCTGGCCAAGGCACATTACGTGCTGCTCAACATCGAAGTCAGCCAGAACGCGCTGAACGAGCTGGAGTCGGGTTTCCGCTTCAACGACGCCGTGCTGCGCCACCTGGTGATCCGTCGCGACGAGGCCGATATCGAGCCGTCCTTCATCCTGAAGTCGAAGGAAAAGGACGACGCCAAGTCCACCCGTCGCCGTGATGACGAGGGTGATGGCGAGGGCCGCAGCCATGGCAGCCATGGTAGCCACGACAACGATCGCGACAGCGACGACTGATCAGGAGCACGAACATGTCCAAGTTTTTCCGCCGCCGCAAGTTTTGCCGCTTCACTGCCGAAGATGTGAAGGAGATCGACTACAAGGATCTCAACACCCTGCGTCAGTACGTCACCGAGAACGGCAAGATCGTGCCCAGCCGCATCACCGGTACCAAGGCGCGCTACCAGCGCCAGCTTGCCACCGCGATCAAGCGCGCGCGTTTCCTGTCGCTGTTGCCGTACACCGACAACCACGACGTCTGATCACAGAAAGATACGGCAGCACCGCTGCCTCCGCGAAAGCGGGGGCAGTTGCCCACCAGGCAGAAGGGTTGCCGCGTACGACAATTCGGACAACCGTCCTCTGGCTGCGCCGGGCCACACCGGTGCTAACGAAAAGGAAGCATCATGGAACTCATTCTTCTGCAGAAAGTCCGCAATCTCGGCAACCTTGGTGACAAGGTCAAGGTAAAGCCGGGTTACGGCCGCAATTTCCTGTTGCCGCAAGGCAAGGCCGTCCGCGTCAATGCGGCCAACCTCGCCGCGTTCGAGCAGCGTCGCGCCGAATACGAGGCCAAGGCCAATACCGCGCTGGCCGAAGCCGAGTCGCGCAAGGCCAGCTTGGCTGACGTGTCGGTCACCATTGCCGCTCATGCCAGTGCCGAGGGCAAGTTGTTCGGTTCGGTCGGGCCGCGCGACATCGCGGAAGCACTGGTGGCTTTGGGCCAGCCCGTACACAAGGGTGAAGTGATCCTGGGGGAAGGCCCGCTTCGCAACACCGGCGAGTATGAGGTGGTGGTGAGCCTGCACGCCGATGTGCAGACCAAGGTCAAGGTGATCGTGGTCGGCGACAACTAGGCATCGAGCCATCCTCGCGATGGAAACAGCCGGGCGCCGCGAGGCGCCCGTTTGTTTTGGGGAGTGTGGGCGCACAGCGCTGGCTGGCATTTATCCCCATCAACCCACAGCTTATCCACAGAGTTGTTGTCTCGACGGACGAGACGCCGCCGCGCATGATGGTGTCGGTACGAACACCCGCGATGCGTCGGCGCAACGCCCTCCTGTCGTGGGGCAATACTTTTGAGGTAAGTCGATGTCCTTTGTCCCCGAACGCAAGCCTTCATCCGCCGCCATCGAGGCGTTGCGATCGCCACCCCATTCCATTGAAGCGGAGCAGGCGGTGCTGGGCGGTCTGATGCTGGCGCCGGATGCACTGGACAAGGTGGCGGATCGGCTGGGCGAGGACGATTTTTATCGCAAGGATCACCGGATCATCTGGCGTGCGATCAACGAACTGGCCAACAAGGGGATGCCGTGCGACGCGGTGACCCTGGGGGACTGGTTCGAATCCAACGGCATGGCCGAGATGGCAGGCGGTACCGGTTACCTGATCGAGCTGGCCAACAGTACGCCCAGTGCCGCGAATATCGCGGCGTATGCCGAAATCGTGCGCGAGAAGTCGGTGTTGCGCCAGCTGATCGACGCGGGCACCTCGATCACCGAAGATGGTTACCGGCCCGAGGGCAAGAGCGTGCACGAGGTGCTGGAGAGTGCCGAGCAGCGCGTGTTTCACATTGCCGAATCGGGTGCCCGTGGCAAGAAGGATTCGGTCTCGATGCGCGAGGCGGTCAAGGACGCGTTCCGGCTGCTGACCGAGCGTTACGAAAACCGGGGCCAGCTCACCGGCGTGAGCACCGGCTTCACCGACCTGGACAAGTTGACTTCCGGCCTGCAGCCATCGGATCTCATTATCGTGGCGGCGCGTCCGTCGATGGGCAAGACCGCGTTTGCACTGAACATCGCCGAAGCGGCCGCACTGGGCGGCAAGAAGGCGGTAGTCGTGTTTTCGATGGAGATGTCTTCGTCGCAGCTGGCGTTCCGCCTGATCTCCTCGGTTGGCCGCATCCACCAGCAGAATCTGCGCAACGGCGACCTGCAGGAAGAAGACTGGCCGCGCGTCTCCAATGCCATCTCCTTGCTGTCCGAGGCGAAGATCTTCATCGACGACACGCCCGGCCTGTCGCCGGTGGAGCTGCGTTCGCGTGCGCGCCGCCTGCATCGTGAGCATGGCGGACTGGGGCTGATCGTGGTCGATTACCTGCAGTTGATGCAGGTGCCGGGAAACAAGGAGAACCGTGCCACCGAGATCTCGGAAATCTCGCGTTCGCTGAAGGGACTGGCCAAGGAGCTCAACGTGCCGGTGGTGGCCCTGTCGCAATTGAACCGATCGCTGGAACAGCGCGCCGACAAGCGGCCGATGATGTCCGACCTGCGCGAGTCGGGCGCGATCGAGCAGGACGCCGACGTCATCATGTTCATCTATCGCGACGAGTACTACAACAAGGAATCGCCGGACAAGGGCATGGCCGAGATCATCATCGGCAAGCAACGCAACGGCCCCACCGACATGTGCCGGCTTACCTTCCTGGGCCACTACACCCAGTTCGTCAACTACGCCTCGGATTCGTTTGTCGGTTCGTTCGATTGACCGGGCGACCGCTGCGCGGCGCGTTGGGGATTGGCCAGCGACTGTATTTCCGTCGACCGCCATGGGTGCCCGATGACAGAGTGCGGCGGTGCCGGCTGACGGCCACGGGCCCTGTCAGATCTCATTCTTTGCGATGATCTTGCTTCAGGCTCGTCGCTTTCACCAATCAGGCTGAAATTCCGCATGGCCAAAGCCAAGACCGCCTACGTGTGCACCGATTGTGGTGCCGAGCACCCGAAATGGCAGGGCTCCTGCGCGGAGTGCGGCGCATGGAATACGCTCAGCGAAATCGTGCTGGCGCCGGCGGCGTCGGTCAAGGCATCGGTGGGGGCGCAGCGCTCCAGCTACGCCGGTGCGGCCGCTGGTGCACCGCGCATTACCCCACTGACTGCGGTGGCCTTGACCACCGAGGCGCGCACGCAGACCGGCATCGGAGAACTCGACCGGGTCCTGGGCGGCGGCCTGGTGCAGGGCTCGGTGGTGTTGATCGGCGGTGATCCGGGCATCGGCAAGTCGACCCTGTTGTTGCAAGTGCTGGGCACGCTGGGGCGGAAGTTGCCCAGTGTCTATGTCACCGGTGAGGAGTCGCTGGCGCAGGTGGCGTCACGTGCTCAGCGGCTTGGGCTGCCGCTGGAACCCTTGCAGGCGCTGGCTGAGACCTGCATCGAACGGATTCTCGAACAGGCCGCGGCGATCCGCCCGCAGGTGCTGGTGATCGACTCCATCCAGACGATCTGGACCGAGCTGCTCACGGCGGCACCCGGGTCAGTCAGCCAGGTGCGCGAATCGGCGGCGAAGTTGACCCGCTTTGCCAAGGAGACCGGTACCGCGGTCTTCCTGGTTGGCCACGTCACCAAGGAGGGCGGCATCGCCGGCCCGCGCGTGCTCGAGCACATGGTCGATGCGGTGCTGTATTTCGAGGGCGAATCCGGTTCGCGCTTCCGCGTGCTGCGCGCCTTCAAGAATCGTTTTGGCGCGGTCAATGAACTGGGTGTCTTCGCGATGTCCGACAAGGGCTTGCGGGAGGTACCCAATCCGTCGGCGATCTTCCTGTCCTCACACTCCGTGCCCACGTCCGGCAGTGCGGTGATGGTGACCCGCGAGGGCACCCGGCCGCTGCTGGTGGAAGTGCAGGCGCTGGTCGACCAGTCGTCACTGGGCAATCCACGCCGAGTCACCCTGGGGCTGGAGCAGAATCGCCTTGCCATGCTGCTGGCGGTGTTGCACCGGCATGGCGGGGTGGCGGCCTACGACCAGGACGTGTTCGTCAACGTGGTCGGCGGCATCCGCGTGCAGGAAACGGCGGCCGATCTGCCCGTCCTGCTGGCGGTGCTGTCGTCGCTGCGCGACCGGCCACTGCCCGAGCACATGGTGACTTTTGGTGAGGTGGGCCTGTCCGGTGAGATCCGCCCGGTGCCCAACGGCGAAGAGCGCCTGAAGGAGGCTGCCCATCACGGGTTCCGCCGGGCGATCGTGCCCAAGGCGAATGCGCCCAAGACCGGGCGGGTGGGCGAGATGGCAGTGACGGGCGTGGAGCGGCTGGGCGAGGCGGTCGACGCCTGTCGCTAGCGCGATATCGTGACCGGTGGCCGGCGATTATGCGATGCGATGCAGGACCAGCTCCAGCACCGCCTTGGTGCCAAAGAACGCCAGGATCAGGACGGCCATGCCGGCCAAGGTCAGGTTGACCGCGCGCGCGCCGCGCCAGCCATGCCGCCAGCGGCCATACAGCAGCACGCCGAATACCACCCAGGCCACGATCGACAGCACGGTCTTGTGCACCAGGTGTTGACCGAACAGATTGTCGACGAACAGCACGCCGGTGAGCAGGGTCAGCGTGAGCATCACGAAACCCGCGCTGATCAGGCGAAACAACAAGGTCTCGGTCAGGGTCAGCGGCGGGAGTGCGCGCAGCCACAGGCCGAACCGGCGGTGGCGTAGTGCGCGTTCCTGCAGCGCCAGCAGAATCGCCAGCACCGCGGCAATCGATAGCGCACCAAACCCGATCAGGGCCACGGTCACGTGCAGCTTGATCTGCCAGTCCATCGGTTGCGGCAGCGTCGGCGGTGCCAGGAAGCTGTCTACCGCAACCAGCGCAGCGGTCAGTGGAAACACGATCACGCCAAGGGCGGCGACTGGACGCGTGGCGTTCACCAGCAAGGTCAGCGCCGACACCACGAACGCGATCAGCGACAGCGCCGCGAAAAAGTGCAGGTCGAGCGCGCCGCGGTGCATGCCCAGCAAGATGCCGGCATGAACCAGCACCGCGGCACCCGCAAGGCCCAGCGCCAGGCGATTCAGCGGCTGGCCGCCGCTCAGCAGGGGGCGCGCCAGTCCGCCCGCGGCGGCAAGGTACAGGAGGATGGCGAGTACAGCCAGAACATGGATGGTCATAGCCGCGAAGTGTCGCACAGCAGCGTGCCGGACTGCATGGGGAGCCGGGCGCTTCCTCCGTTATAATCAGGGACTTTCCCGTTTGCCGGTTCCGTCATGTTCGAGTCGCTCAGTCAACGCCTGTCCACCACCGTCAACCGCCTGCGTGGTCGCGGCCGGTTGACCGATGAGAACATCCGCGAAGCCCTGCGCGAAGTCCGCATCGCCTTGCTGGAAGCCGATGTGGCACTGCCGGTGGTCCAGGCGCTGATTCAGCGGATCAAGGTGCGTGCGGTCGGCCAGGAAGTGGCCAAGAGCCTTTCGCCGGGGCAGGCGCTGGTCAAGGTGGTCAGCGACGAATTGACCGTGGTGATGGGCACCGCCAACACCGAATTGAACCTGGCCCAGCAGCCGCCAGCGGTGGTGCTGATGGCCGGTTTGCAGGGTGCCGGCAAGACCACCACGGTGGCCAAGCTGGCGCGGCTACTGACCGAGCGCAAGAAAAAGAAGGTGATGGTGGTCAGCTGCGACGTTTATCGTCCGGCTGCCATTGAGCAGTTGCGCACTCTGGCCGAGCAGGTCGGGGTGAAATTCTTCCCCTCGGCTACGGGCCAGGATCCGGTGAGCATCGCTCGTGATGCGATTGCCGCCGCGCGCCGGGAAGTGGTTGACGTGGTGATCGTCGATACCGCAGGCCGTCTGCACGTGGACGACGCCATGATGGCCGAGATCAAGGCGCTGCACGCCGCGATCACGCCGATCGAGACCCTGTTCGTGGTCGACTCAATGACCGGCCAGGACGCCGCCAACACGGCCAAGGCCTTCAACGAGGCGCTGCCGCTGACTGGCGTGATCCTGACCAAGACCGACGGCGATGCGCGTGGTGGCGCGGCGCTGTCGGTGCGGTACATCACCGGCAAGCCGATCAAGTTCCTCGGCGCCGGCGAAAAGAGCGACGCGCTGGAACCGTTCCATCCTGATCGCCTGGCCCAGCGCATTCTGGGCATGGGGGACGTTCTGTCGCTGGTTGAGGAGGTCGAACGCAAGGTCGACCAGGACAAGGCGCAAAAGCTGGCCCAGAAGGTGATGAAGGGCAAGCGCTTCGATTTGAACGACATGAAGGACCAGTTGGAGCAGATGGGCAACATGGGCGGGCTGGCCGGCCTGATGGACAAGCTGCCGGGCGTTTCCGGCCTGCCTGACAGCGTCAAGTCGCGGGTCAATGACGGCGAGATGAAGCGGATGATTGCGATCATCAGCTCGATGACCAAGAAGGAACGCCGCCATCCCGACCTGCTCAATGGCTCGCGCCGCGCCCGTGTGGCGCGTGGTTCGGGTACCCAGCCGGCCGACGTCAATCGCGTGCTGAAGCAGTACATGCAGATGGAAAAGATGATGTCCAAGCTGGGCAGGGGCGGTGGCAAGGGTCTGATGCGGCAGCTGCGTGGCGCCATGAAGGGCATGGGCGGCAGCGGTGGATTGCCGCCGATGCGCTGATGCAGAGCGGGTGCGGGCGGAGCAGCTCTGAGTCGGGAATTTGGGCGTGAAAGAAGTCCCTTGGCGGCGCCAAACCGTCGGTAGCCCGCTCCACGGCCCTCGTGGCACGTCATGTTCTCCGTTCGTTACCCCCCGTTTTCCGATCTTCAAGCTCTTCCATTTTCCCGAAAATCCGTTAAAATGCCCCGTTTACCGCGCACGTCACACGTGTGCCTGCCGCCGGTTCGGCAATTCTGGAGTTCAACCATGGTCAAGATTCGTCTTTCGCGCGGTGGCGCCAAGGGCCGTCCGTTCTACCACGTTGTTGTGACCGATCAGCGCAGCAAGCGCGATGGCCGCAACATCGAGAACATCGGCTTCTACAACCCCGTCGCATCCGGCAAGGACAAGCGCCTTGAGCTGAATGTGGCGCGGGTGCAGGAATGGGTTGGCAAGGGCGCCCAGCTGACCGACAAGGTCGCTGCCCTGGTCAAGGAAGCTGGCAAGCAGCAGCCGGCTGCCTGAACGTGGTCGCAGCCGGTCGACGCGTCCTGATTGGACGCATCGTCGGGCTGTACGGCGTGCAGGGCTGGCTCAAGATCGAGTCCTGGGCCGAGCCGCGCATGCGGATTTTCGACTACCAGCCTTGGCTGCTCAGTGCAGCGCCGGGCGGGGAGACGCAGATCTCGGGAGTCAAGGGTCGTGCACAGGGCAAGGGCATCGTGGCCCATCTGCCCGGAGTGGACGATCGGGAACAGGCGGCAGCGCTGATCGGGACCGACATTCATGTCGCCCGGGAGCAACTGCCGCCGGCAGCCAAGGATGAGTATTACTGGGTCGATCTCGAAGGTCTTGAGGTCGTCACGACGGAAGATGTGAAGCTGGGGCGGGTCAGTCACTTGTTCGCCACCGGGGCCAACGACGTCGTGGTAGTAAGGGATGGCGCGCGCGAGCGGCTGATTCCTTTTGTCCAGGGTTCGTATGTACGTTCAGTGGACTTGTCCGCAGGGCGCATGGTGGTGGACTGGGATCCTGAATTCTGACGCCGCCGGGTCGCGGGCTTGAGGGTCAAGGATCATGCGCATCGATGTCGTCAGCCTGTTTCCCGACTTCGTGCGTCAGTGTGCGGCTGTTGGTGTAGTGGGACGCGCGCAGCAACGCGAGTTGCTGCAGGTGGAAGCCTGGAACCCGCGCGACTACGCCACCGACAAGCACCGCAGCGTGGACAGCAGCTCGTACGGCGGCGGTCCAGGCATGGTGATGATGATTGAGCCGTTGCGCACGACCTTGCGGGCCATGCGTGAGGCGGCACCGGAACCGGTGCATGTGGTGTATCTCAGTCCGCAGGGAACGCGGCTGACGCAGGGCAGGGTGGAAGTGTTGGCCAGGTTGCCGCGCATCGCCTTGCTGTGTGGACGTTATGAAGGTGTGGACGAGCGCCTGCTGGCGCACGAGGTCGACGAGGAGCTTTCCATCGGTGACTACGTGCTGTCCGGTGGTGAACTCGCCGCCGCGGTGATCATCGACGCGGTGGGGCGCTTGCAGGACGGCGCGCTGAACGACGCGCAGTCGGCCGAGCAGGATTCGTTTTCGGACGGTCTGCTCGATTGCCCGCACTATGGAAAACCGGTGCAGGATGCGCTGGGTGCTGTGCCGGATGTATTGTTGTCCGGTGACCATGCGGCAATTGCCCGCTGGCGCCTGAAGCAATCGCTGGGACGAACCTGGTTGCGCCGACCGGATTTGTTGTCACAGCGTGGGCTGGATGCGGCATCCCGCGCATTGCTCGACGAATTCCGCCGTGAACATGCTCGACATGAGCTGATGCGGCAAGACGATGCGGCCGAATGACGGCCGCAGCATTGATATCGCTTAAGTGAACCGACAGGTGCGCCATGAACAAGATCATTGAACAGTTCGAATCCGAGCAGATCACCCGCCAGCTGCCGGACTTCGGCCCCGGCGACACCGTCGTGGTCAACGTCAAGGTGAAGGAAGGCAATCGTGAGCGCGTGCAGGCGTTCGAGGGCATCGTCATTGCCAAGCGCAGCCGTGGTCTGCATTCGGCCTTCACGGTGCGCAAGATTTCGCACGGCACCGGCGTCGAGCGCGTGTTCCAGGCGCATAGCCCGGCCATTGAATCGCTGACTGTCAAGCGCAAGGGCAAGGTGCGTGGCGCGAAGCTGTATTACCTGCGTGGGCTGGAAGGCAAGGCCGCCCGCATCAAGGAAGACATCACCGCTGCTGCTGCCGCCAAGGCCAGCGCCAAGGCGGCCGCCGCTGCGGCCGCTGCCGCCGAGTAATCCACCCGGTCGCCGTGACAGCATGAAGCCCCTGGAGAGCGATCTCCGGGGGCTTTTGCGTGGTGGGTGCCGTGGGACGCTGGGACCCTGCCTGTCGCCGGTTTCGGCCATGGCGGAACGTAGGGGTGGGACGGGCACCCTGTTTGGAGGGCAGTCGGTGCAGCGCCGTCATTCCAGCCTTTGTGGCTGTTGCAGGAAGTTGCCCTGCACGAAATCGACGCCGCAGGCGAACAGCAGCGACGTGCTGGTGGCATCCTCGACCCATTCGGCGATCGTCTGCCGCTTGAGTGCGCGCGCCTGCTGGCAGATCTCGGTGACCTTCTTCTGGTTTTCCGGATGCCGCGGCAGATCGGCCATGAAGCTTCGATCGATCTTGAGGTAGTCCGCGTCGACGTGACTCAGCAGCTGGAACGAATTCAGGCCCGAGCCGAACTGCTCCAGCGCAAAGCGGCCGCCGAGTTTCTTCCAGCCGTTGACGAATTCCTGGGCCGGGCGCAGCAAGGTCATCACCTTGCTCTCGGTCATTTCCAGCACCAGCTGGTTGCGCTTCATCGGCGATTTCTTCAGTTGCTCGGCGAGCCATGGCAGCAGCGTTTCGTCCTGCAATGACGCCGCCGTCAGCTTGACGAAAAACGTCGTCTGCAGGCCCTGGCTCTCGCGCTCCTTCAAGGCCTTGATTGCCTGGCCGAGTACCCAGCGATCGATCGCGCCAGTGAGGTTGTGCTTCTCGGCAATCGGCATGAAGAAGCCCGGCAGGACCTCGCCCTGCGGGCCGTCCATGCGCAGCAGGATTTCCGAATAGTCGCCCTCGGCGTCCTGCAGGCTGATGGTCTGCTGGTGATACAGCATCAGGCCTTCCCCAGTCAGGGCCTTGCGCAACAGCTCCAGCCAGTACCGCTCGCGTTCCTCGTCGGCCTTTTCGCGGGCGGCCGGATCGTGCAGCTCAACCTGGCTTCCACCCAGGTTCTGGGCCGAGCGCAGCGCCTGACTGGCCTGGTTGAGCAGCAGTTCGGTATTGGCGTTCTTCTCGCCCAGCAGGCTGCCGCCCACGCTGGCGGTGACCGTCAAGGACTGCGTTCCGGCGTCGAAAATCTCGCTGCTGACGCTGTGCTGGAGCTTGGCGATCCACTCGCGGGTCGCCTCGTCCGATCGTGAGTCCAATACCACGCCCAGCGTGTGGTCGGCCAGTACGCCGGCGACATCGTCGGTGCCCAGCAGCATGCGGATGCGGTCGGCGAAACCGGCGAGCAGCTCGTCCGCCTTGCCCAGGCCGATCCCGCCCATCAGGGAAGCCCAGTTGTCGGGCTCGATCAGCAACAGGGACTGGCCCTTCTTGCCTTTGGCGGCCGCCGTCACGGCATCGTCGATGGATTCGAGCATGCGGGCGCGGTGGAACAGGCCGGTGACCGGATCGCGTTGCAGTTGCTCCAGCGTCGCCTGGTCGGCCAGCTGGCGCCGGAACACGATCTGCAGGCACGGTTCGCCCTCGAACGTGGCGGGGGCAAATTCGGTGGTGGCATCGAAGTAACTGCCGTCGGCCCGCCGTGCGCGCAGGTTCAACTGGGGCGTCTTGCCCTGGCGGGCCTGTCCCCGCAGCACGGATTTCAGTTCGTCGGCGTTCGCCGAGTCGATCATGTCCAGCACCGGTAGACCCAGCAGGTCGTCGAACGACTCGTAGCCGAACGTTTCCAGATAGGACTGGTTGGCGCGCACATGCATGCCTTCATGGACGTAGGCGATGGCATCGGTGGAGGAATCCAGCAATGCGTCACAGCGGCGTTCAGACTCGCGCAAGGCCGTCTGCAGGCGGCGCACCAGGCGGCGTGTCTGCAGCGAATCGAATTCCCGCTGCAGGACGGCCACCAGCTGCTTCGGTTGACTGCGCGAGGCCACCCCGCGCGCGCCGTGCACGAACAGGTCGGCGACCACCTGGTTGTCGATGGCGTCGACCAGGCCCAGCAGGGAGTAATCGCGACCGTACGCATCCAGGACCTTCATGGTCTCGTCGAGGCTGATGGTGGTGATCGCCGGGTCGTACATCACCACGTCAGGCTCCAGCTCGTTCACCGCAGCCTGGATCTGTTCGATATTGGTCGCACGGGCCGGCCTGACGGCGATCCCCGTGTTGCGCAGCAAGCTGATGATCTGTTCTGCCTCTTCCAGCGAGCTTTCGATGAAGAGGATCTTGATGACGTAGTCTTTTTTCATGGGGCGGGATGCTGTCCGTTGATCATCCCCGGCGGTACGGGGCCGTCTGTGTGAAGGCGCACGATCACTGTTTGTAACGGATTCCGCAGGAAGCTGCCAGCGGCGGACGCGTCAGACCGACAATTCCGGGCACTTCAGAGTGGCCGCTTGGAGCTGTCACCGGCCACCTCGCGCACCAGTCGCGGGACCAGATAACCCGGCAGGCGGGCGCGCAGATCGGCCATCAAAGCCAGCGCGCGGGTGTCGCTGACCTCGAAGTGCGCGGTTCCCTGCACACGGTCGAGCTGGTGCAGGTAGTACGGCAGCACGCCTGCGGCGAACAGCCGTTCGGACAATCCGGCCAGCGCGTCGGCGTCATCATTGACCCCGCGCAGCAGCACGGATTGGTTGAGCAAGGTGGCGCCAGCGGCCTTCAATCTGGCGCAGGCGGCATCGACTTCGGCGTCAATTTCATTGGCGTGATTGGCGTGCAGCACCACCACTTTCTGCAGCGGCAGGCCGCCCAGCCATGCGATGAGTTCCTGATCGATGCGCTCGGGCAGCACCACCGGGAGCCGGCTGTGGATGCGCAGCCGGATGACCTGGGGTATGTCCGCCAGGCCACGGGACAGTTCGTCGAGTTTGTGCGTGGCCAGCGCCAGCGGATCACCGCCGGAAAGGATCAGTTCGTGGATCGTCGGGTCGGCCCGGACATGGGCCAGCGCATCGTGCCAGCGGGATGCGGCGGCGATTTCCTCGCCGTAGGGAAAGTGGCGCCGGAAACAGTAGCGGCAGTTGACCGCGCAGCTGCCGCTGGCAATCAGCAGCGCGCGGCCCTCGTACTTGTGCAGGATGCCCTGTCCGGCCTTGGCCGCCATGTCACCGACCGCGTCGGTGGTGAAGCCGTCGACCTGGTCGTGCTCGGCAAGCTGCGGCAGCACCTGCAGCAGCAGGGGGTCGGTCGGATCATTGCGGCGCATCCTGGCCACGAAGCCCCGCGGGACGCGCAGCGCGAACCCGGCGTCATCCGCTGGCAGCAGGTCGTCGCGGTGGCCCAGGCCCACGGTCTCCAGCAATTCCCTGGGGTCGGTGATCGCATCCCGCCACAACTCACGCCAGCCGGGTGAAGGCGACGATAGGCGGGAAAGGGGGCTTGCGGTTATCATGCTTGGCCTTGGAGCGGGCGGTGGCGCCCGTGACAGACACCCATATTAGCCGCCCTACGGGCGAAATCGACTCCGGAGCAGATAGCGCATGGCGACCCTTGGCCTCAACGATGTCAAAACGGGCAAGAAGATCCTTCACAACGGTGATCCATGGATCATCACCGAAGCGGACTTCGTCAAGCCCGGCAAGGGACAGGCGTTCACCCGGATCCGCATCCGCAATCTCAAGGACGGACGCACCACCGAGCAGACGCTCAAGTCGAGCGACTCGTTCGAGGAAGCCGACGTCACCGATACCGACATGCAGCTTTCGTTTATCGACGGCATCGGCAAGGATCGCGTGTGGAACTTCATGAACATGGAAACGTTCGAGATGGCGTCGGCCCCGCTGGCCGCGATGGGCGACGCATGGAAGTGGCTCAAGGGTGAGGAGGAGTGCGTGGTCACTCTGTTCAACGGCGCCATTGTCGCCGTCCAGCCGCCGAAGTTCGTCGAACTGAAGATCGTCCAGACCGATCCCGGCGTGCGCGGCGACACCTCCGGTGGTGGCGGCAAGCCGGCCACGCTGGAGACCGGTGCCGTGGTCCGCGTGCCCTTGTTCGTCAACCAGGACGAAGTGATCAAGGTCGATACCCGCACCGGCGAATACGACAGTCGCGCCAAGTGACGCCTGTGGGCGCGCTTCGCTCGCGCCCGTTCCATGAGTCATCCAGCCGATTCGGCCGTGACGAAACCGGGGACGGTGCGGCGAGGCATGCCGCCCTGGACGCAGTGAATCCCCATCAGTGAGTCAATCATGAGTGAAGCGCCGCCGCAGTCCGCCGACCTGGTCATCGAAGCCCGTTGGGTGGTGCCGGTCGAGCCGCATGCGGTGGTGCTGGAGCAGCATGCGGTGGTGGTCGACAAGGGCACGATCGTGGCCGTGCTGCCGATCGACGAAGCGCGCAGGGCCTACGCGCCGCGCGAGCGCGTCGAGCTGGGCGAACACGTCTTGATCCCCGGGCTGGTCAACAGCCACACCCACAATCCGATGACCCTGTTGCGCGGATTGGCCGACGATCTGCCGCTGATGGAGTGGCTGCAGGAGCACATCTGGCCGGCCGAGGCGAAGGTGATCGGGCCGGAGTTCGTTCGCGACGGAGTGGAGCTGGCAGTCGCCGAGATGCTGCGTGGCGGCACGACCTGTGCCAACGAGAACTATTTTTTCCCCGATGTGATCGGCGCCACGTATCGCAAGCTGGGCTTTCGCGCGGTGGTCGGGTTGCCCGTGATCGAGTTTCCCACCGCCTGGGCGAAGAGCCAGGACGAATATTTCGCGCGCGCTGCCGAGGTGCACGACAGCTTCATCGGCGACCCGCTGATCAGTACGGCGTTTGCGCCACACGCGCCGTATACCGTATCGGACGAAAGCTTCGAGCGTATCCGGGTCCAGTCCGACCAGCTCGACATCCCGGTGCACCTGCACACGCATGAGACCGCGCAGGAAGTCGAGGACGAAAAGAAGAAGAGCGGGCTGCGTCCATTCCAACGCCTGCAAAAACTGGGTCTGGTCAACGATCGCCTGATCGCGGTGCACATGACCCAGGTAACCGACGGGGAGATCGCCGCCTGTGCGGCAGCCGGCGTGTCGGTGGTGCACTGTCCCGAGTCCAACCTCAAACTCGCGTCAGGCTTCTGCCCGGCCGAGAAATTTCGTCGGGCCGGCGTCAACGTCGCGCTGGGCACGGACGGCTGCGCTTCCAACAACGATCTGGACATGATTGGCGAAATGCGTACGGCCGCGCTGCTGGCCAAGGCGGTTGCCGGAAGTGCCGCCGCGTTCGACGCGGCGTTCGTGCTGCGTGCGGCCACTCTCAACGGGGCGAAAGCGATTGGCCTGGATGCCAGGATCGGCTCGATCGAGGCCGGCAAGCAGGCCGACCTGGCCGCCATACGATTGAGTGACCTGGAGACGCAGCCACTGTTCCATGTCATTTCCCAGATGGTCTATGCCAGCGGGCGACATCAGGTCAGTGATGTGTGGATTGCCGGCCAGCGCAAACTGGCCGGGCGTGAGTTGATCGGCATGGATACGCCGGCGATTCTGGCGCGGACGCGTGCGTGGCGCGAACGCATCGCGTCGGCTTGATTCGGTGCACTGATGATGAACCGGTACCTGGTCCTGTTGATCCGCCGCCCGCGACTCGATCCGGACGTGGTGCCATCGCACCTGGCCTATCTGGAACGCCTGCGCGGGCAGGGCCGGTTGGAGATGTCGGGCGGGTTCAGCGACAAGTCCGGCGGAGCCTATGTGCTGCTTGCGTCCGATCTGGCTGACGCCACCGCGCTGGTACAGCGCGATCCGGCCAGTGTCAGTGGCGGCTGGGACATCACCGTGCACGAATGGCAGGCACACTAGACTCGATGCAGGCGATTGAGGATCCAACCATGTCGATCTCGAACCAAGGGTCAGCGCAGGACCGGGAAAATTCGCCTGCGGGTGCCCCGGCCAACGTGAGCCCCGAGGAAATCGCCCGCTTCGGAAGTCTCGCCGCGCGTTGGTGGGATCCAGATGGCGAGTCGCGTCCGTTGCATGACCTCAACCCGGTGCGGGCGGCGTATGTGGCGGCGCGGGTCAATTTGCGCGATGCGAAGGTGGCCGACGTCGGCTGCGGCGGTGGTCTGCTCAGCGAAGCGCTGGCGCGTGCCGGTGCGCGTGTGGTGGGGATCGATCTGGGCGACAAGGTCATCGATATCGCGAAACTGCATTTGCACGAGTCCGGTCTGACGATCGATTACCGCGTGCAGTCGTCCGCCGAGCTGGCGGCAGTCGAGCCGGACAGCTTCGATGCCGTGTGTTGCATGGAGTTGATCGAGCACGTGCCCGATGCGGCGGCGCTGGTCAATGATCTGGCCGGCATGCTGAAGCCGGGCGCGCGCCTGTTCATGTCCACGATCAATCGCACGCCGGCGGCCTTCGGTGCCGCCATCGTGGGAGCGGAGTACATCATGCGGATGCTGCCACGGGGCACCCACCACTACGCGCAGTTCCTCAAGCCGTCGGAACTGGCGCGCCTGCTGCGGCACGCCGGGCTGGAACTGGAGGACGTATCGGGGCTGGCCTACAACCCGCTCAATCGGAAGGCGTGGCTGAGTTCGCTGACCGCAGTCAATTACGTGCTGTGCGCACGCAAGCCGGCATGAGCGGATTTCGTCCCGACCAGCTGCAGGGCGTGCTGTTCGACCTCGATGGCACGTTGCTGGACAGCGCGCCTGACCTGTATGCGGCGCTGCAGGCGCATTGCGCCGAAGAGGGAGTGGAGGCGCCACCCTACGCGCCGGTGCGCGAGGTGGTATCGCGGGGCGCGCGGGCGGTGCTGCGCTGCGCCTTCGCCGATCGTGGCGAGCCGGCACTGGAGGCGCTGGTGCCGCGCTATCTGCAGTTGTACCAGGGCGTGATGGCCACCCAGACGCGCCCGTTCGACGGCGTCGACGACCTGCTGGCACGGATCGAGGCAGCCGGCCTGCGCTGGGGCATTGTCACCAACAAGGCGGCCTTCCTCGCCGACGAGCTGGTGCGCCGCATCGGTTGGGCGGAGCGGGCGGGTGCGGTGGTGTCCGGCGACACCCTGGCGGTCAGGAAACCCGACCCCGCCCCGGTACTGCTGGCTTGCGAGCGTGCCGGCGTTGAACCCGCGCGTTGCGTGTTTGTCGGCGACGACCAGCGCGACGTGCAAGCCGGTGCCGCGGCTGGCCTGTATACGGTCGCCGTCAGCTGGGGTTATCTGGATGGCGGTGATCCGCATACCTGGGGCGCCGACGTGGTACTCGATCATCCGGCCCGGCTGGCCGAGTGGCTGCAGCTGCAACCGGTCACCGCATGAGCGCGCCGGACGCCGTGCTGCAGGGGTACATCGACAAGTGGCTGGCAGTGCAGCCGCAGCAGCGCATCGCCCTGGTGTTCGTCAATGGTCAGCAATACCCTGGACACATCGCACTGGCGGCGCTGGAGCAAGAGTTGTTGGGCGCGGCCTACGGGATTCGCGAGCCCCAGGTGGCCGCCGCCAAGCTGGGTTGGTGGGCGGAGGAGCTGGCTGGTGCCCCGGCCAGTGGCGGGCGTCATCCGCTGACCCAGGTCTTGTTCGATGACGAACGGGCGCACGTGATCGACAGCGAACGCTGGCTGGCCCCCGTGCTGGCCGCCATGGACCAGCTTGAACAGGGCACGGCGGCGGACTTTACTGCCCAGTGCGAGGCGGCGATGCCGTTGCATGGCGCGCTGGCCGCCCTGGAGACGGCTTGGTGGTACGGTGCGGCGGCGTCGCCGCAGCGGGCAGCGCGGGTTGCCGTTCTGTGTCATCTGCTGCATGCGGTGATGCGGCTGGAGCATGATGTGGAGCGCGACCGGCTGCCGTTGCCGATGGCCCAACTGGCCCGGCATGATTTGAGTCGTGCGCAGTTGGGCAGCGATGGCCCGGGCCGTCGGCAGGCAATCAAGGCGCAGCTGGACGATCTGCTGGCAAGCTGGCGGGAGTCGGCTGCGCTGGCTGGGCCGCTCAGTGTTTTTCGCAGCGTGGAGTCGCGACATGGCTGCGCGCTGGCACGGCGCGCTGCGGGTGCCCGTGACCCGCTGGCGGTCTTGCTCGCCAGGCAGTCGCGTAGTGGCCCGGCGACGGTGCTGCGGGCCTGGCAGGCCGCGCGGGCGTGGCGGAGCGAGTTGTCCTGATGTCCCAAAACGCAGTGTTTCCGTCACCAGACTATTGCGCCGCGGCCGGATTGCCCCAAGATTGTCTGCTTTCCGGCGATCTGCTCGCCGATGCCAGGATTCCCACGATGCCCAACCAGGAAAATACCGCCCGTCTGTTGCCCGATGTCGCGATGCACGCGCAGCCGCATCTGGTCGGCGCGCTGGACTGGGTTGGCATGGCCGACATCCAGGTGCCGGTCCGGTTCGATGCCGGCGACGGCCAGGTGCAGCGGGCGAGTGCCAGGGTGGGCGCTTTCGTCAATCTCGACCGGCCCGACAAGCGCGGCATCCACATGTCGCGCCTGTATCTGCAGGTCGAGCAGGCGCTCAGCACGCAGGTGGTCGATGCGGAGATGCTGCATGCGCTGTTGCGCGGCTTTCTGGAATCCCACAAGGATTTGTCCGACCGCGCCTGCTTGAGCATCCGGTTCGAACATCTGGTCCGGCGACCGGCGCTGAAGAGTGCCAACAGCGGTTGGCGTGCCTATCCGGTATCGATCGAGGCCAGCCTGGCCGGCGACGACTTCCTGCTCGAGTTCGGCACCGAGGTTGTCTATTCGTCGACCTGCCCGGCGTCAGCCGCGCTGTCGCGCCGACTGATCCAGGACCAGTTTGCCAGCGATTTCGACGCCGACACGCCGCTGGACCATGCCACCGTGTTGGCCTGGTTGGGAAGCGATGGCGGCATAGTCGCGACCCCACACGCGCAGCGGAGCGTGGCGCGGCTACGGGTGCGGCCAGTGCCCGGCGCGGGTTTCCACCTGATCGACCTGATCGATCGCGTTGAGCATGCGCTCGGCACGCCGGTGCAGACCGCGGTCAAACGCCAGGACGAGCAGGCTTTCGCGCTGGCCAACGGCAGCAATCTGATGTTTTGCGAGGATGCTGCCCGGCGCATCCAGAAGGCGCTTGACGAAGACGAGCACCTCAGCGATTTCCACGTGCGCGTCGAGCATCAGGAAAGCCTGCATCCCCACGATGCGGTCGCCTACGCGAGCAAGGGTGTGCAAAATGGCCGCGTGCCGACGCTGTAATCAGCTTGCTGGATACCTGGGCGGGACGTGACCGGGCGACATCATGCCGCACCTGTGCCGATCAATCGATCCCAGCTGAGTCCTTGTGATGTCGACAGCGGGTGAATTGAAACTTCTCGGGTACGGGGTCGTGGCCGCCATGGCACAACGGTTGGCAGCGCAACAGGCGCCACGCGGTCAATAACGAGCCGCGCCATGGACCAAAGCGCACCACCGCCGTCTGCGCGTAAGCGGAACAACTTGGGTGGAATCGGCAATGTGGCCCAAGCAGCGGGCTGAGCCAGCGCTTGTATAAACGCAGCATCCACAGTAAGAATCGGGTCAGGATATTCACGGTGCCGGAACGGCTTGCGGCGGCTAGTGGTACAAGTATTCCAGAAGCAAGCTTGCCGGTGTAGAGCGGTTGAGATATAACACCCGGCCGCTGCAGGAAAAAACGGCTCAGGGATAGGGCGAGAGCAACGGATGTTTCCATTGCGGCCACAACGCCGAAAGGCAAGACCTTAGCCAGGGCGGCTGCGGTCACGATCGGCAAGTCGACGACAGCGGGAGGCAAGGGACGGATGGTGAAGAAGGCAAGCAAGACACCTGTAAAGTCTGGCCGAAGTGGCGCCAGCAAGGCTGCCACCCGCAAGGTTGCGGCGAAATCGGCCGCAGCTCGGAAGCCGGCCACCAAGTCACCGGTCAAGAAGGCCACCCCCGTGAAGAAATCCGCCGTCAGGAAACCCCAGGCAAAAAAGGCAGCTGCAAAGAAAGCCGCCGTGAAGAAGCCGATCGTGAAAAAGCCGACTGTGAAAAAGCCGACTGTGAAGAAGACAACTGTGAAGAAGCCGACCGTCAAGAAAGCCGCAGCCAAAAAGGCCGTGGTGAAGAAGACCCCGGTCAAGAAGACCGCAGCCAAGCAAGCCGCGGTCAAGAAGGTCGCGGTGAAGAAGACTGCGGTCAAGAAAGCCGCGGTCAAGAAATCCGCGGTGAAGAAAGCCGCGGTCAAGAAAACCGCGACGAAGAAAGTCGCGGTGAAGAAGGCGATCGCCAAGAAGCCGGCCGTCAAGAAGGCGGTCGCAAAGAAATCTGCACCTCCGAAGGCCGCTGCAAGGAAAGCCGGGCCTGCCAAGCCCGTGGCAAAGCATGCTGCAAAGCAGGTAGCCACGCCCGTCAAGGCCAAATCCAAGGCCACTGTGAAACCGGCCGCCAAACCCGCTTCAGTTGCGGCCACCAGGAAAACACACGCGGCACCCGCCAGCACCCTGTTCAGGGGCAAGGTGGCGAGTGCAACCGCCATGGTGATTCCGCGCGCAGCTTCGGCTGCCGCGCACCATGCCCCATCCCGTAAGAATCAGAAAGTCACGTCATCATCAATGAATAATCTTGCTACAAAAGATCTCGACAACGGTGTCACTCGCGAAGACGGGCGCTACGCGCTGCCCGCGACCACGAACATCAATCTGCCCGAAGGGTATCGTCCAAGCCCGAATGAGGAGTACATGGGCCCGATGCATCTGGCCTACTTCCGCAACAAGCTTCGCGAGTGGCGTGCCCAGTTGGTGGAAGAGTCGCGCCAAACCATGGACAACTTGCGCGAGGAAGTGCGAGACGTCGGTGATGAAGCCGAACGCGCAACCCGCGAGACGGAGAACTCGCTGGAATTGCGGACCCGTGACCGCTACCGCAAGTTGATTTCCAAAATCGACAAGGCGCTGCGCCGGGTCGAAGAAGGCAGCTACGGCTACTGTGAAGAGACCGACGAGGAAATCGGTGTCGATCGCCTCGACGCGCGTCCGATCGCCACGCTGTCGCTGGACGCGCAGGAGCGGCGCGAGCATCTG
Source organism: Rhodanobacter sp. (assembly GCA_036563155.1). Taxonomy (GTDB): domain Bacteria; phylum Pseudomonadota; class Gammaproteobacteria; order Xanthomonadales; family Rhodanobacteraceae; genus Rhodanobacter. Next base: position 39,579 of record DATCMT010000005.1, on the reverse strand, counting down.
CAGAAGCAGATGGGCGACTGATCCGTTCCGGCTGTGATCAGACGACAAAGCCCCGCTTCGCGCGGGGCTTTGTCTTTTTGAGGGTCGACCGGCGCCTGTTTACTGCAGCGCCTGTGCCGCATATCCCTTCAGCTTCGCCAGCATGGCCGCCAAGCCGTTTGAACGGGTGGGCGACAAGTGCTTGGCCAGACCGATCGCGCCGATGAATTCGGGTTCGGTGGCGACGATCTCGGTAGCCGGCCGGTCGGAGTAGACGCGCAGCACCAGCGCAATCAGCCCCGACACGATGGCCGAGTCGCTGATGGCTTCGAAGTGCATCTTCGACGCGTCGCCATGGGGTACCAGCCACACCATCGACTGGCAGCCATGCACGCGGAAATCCTCGCGCTTGCACTGCTCGGGGAATGGCGGCAGTTGCTTGCCCAGGTCGATCAGGTACTGGTAACGCTCGGTCCAGTCGCCCAGGAAGGCGAATTCCTCGGCAATTTCCTGCTGCGCCTGTTGGGCACTGATGGTGGCGATGGCGTTCATGCGGACATTATCGCGCGGACCAGCCGATTTCACGAATGCACACGGACACCGTTCAGCCTTTTCCGACGCTCCAGCGTGTGCCTTGGGCACCATCTTCGATCGTGATGTTCATGGCTGCGAGTTCGTCCCGGATGGCGTCGGCGCGGGCAAAGTCGCGCGCGGCCCGGGCAGCTCGACGTTGCTGCAGCAAGTCTTCGACATGGGCCGCGTCGACCGTGGCCTCGCCGCGCCTGAACCAGGCCTCCGCATCCTGCTGCAACAGGCCCAGCAGGGCACCGCCGCCGAGCAGGGCGGCTTTCGCCTCCGCGCTGCCGCTGTGGCGGGCCGCGTCCGCCAGCACCGACAATTCGGCCAGCGCCAGTGGCGTGTTGAGATCGTCGCACAAGGCCGCCTCGACCCGTTCCGGTACCGGCAGGTCCCCGGCAGGGATCGCCACGCCAGCCAGATCGCGCAGCACGCGGTACCAGCCGTCCAGCGTGCTGGTCGCCTGGGCAATGGCGGCGTCGGACCAGTCCAGCGGCTGGCGGTAGTGCCCGCTGAGCAGCCGCAGGCGCAAGGCCTCGGGCGAGTGCAATTGCAGCAGCTCGTGCACCAGCAGCACGTTGCCCAGTGATTTGGACATCTTGCGGCCGTCGAAGGTGAGCATGCCGTTGTGCATCCACCAGCGCGCGAAGACCTTGCCGCCGTGGGCGCAGGTGGATTGGGCAATCTCGTTCTCGTGATGCGGAAACAGCAGGTCCACGCCGCCGGCGTGGATGTCGATGGTCTCGCCCAGGTGGGCGGCGCTCATCGCCGAGCATTCGATGTGCCAGCCGGGGCGGCCGCGTCCCCATGGGCTGTCCCAACCGGGCAGGTCGGGCGTCGACGGCTTCCACAGCACGAAATCGCCGGGGCTGCGCTTGTACACGGCCACTTCGATGCGCGAGCCGGCAATCAGCTCCTCGGTATCGCGGCCGGACAACTCGCCGTAGGCGGGAAATGAGCCCACATCGAACAGCACATGGCCATCGGCGGTGTAGGCATGGCCGCCGTCCAGCAGCTTTTGGATCATCGCGATGATCTGGTCGATGTGGGCTGTGGCGTGTGGCTCGATGTCGGGCAGGGCTACGCCCAGTCCGGCCATGTCGTCGCGGTAGGCCTGCGCGAAGCGGTCGGTGATCGCGCCGATGGGCAGTCCCTGCTCGTGCGCGGCGGTGTTGATCTTGTCGTCGACGTCGGTGATGTTGCGTGCGTAGACGACCTGCGGGTAGTGCCTGCGCAGCAGGCGCACCAGCACATCAAACACGACGGGGCCGCGCGCATTGCCAATGTGCACGTAGTTGTAGACCGTGGGGCCGCACAGATATAGCGTCACACGCTCGTGGTCGAGCGGAACAAAGGGCGCGGTGCGCCGGGTCAGGCTGTTGTAGAGCGATATCGGCATCGGTGAGATCCGCGGCTTGGGGCGCACACAGGCAGCGTGCGGCCAGCCCGGCATCTTAACAAGGTGTGAGCCGCGCAGTCGCGCAAGCCCCCGTCAGACCGGGTTCTAAGCGTGTATTCAGCGTGAACTTGTTGAAATGTCACCAGTACGCGCACGAACGCGCGCTTTGCCACGAAAATCGGGACGTCACCATGACCAAGTTATGGCTTTCCGCACTGGTACTCGCCTTGGCGGCGACCAGCGTTTCCGCACAGGACATGCGTTACCGCAATGCCGACGACAACGCCCACTACGGCTGGGCCGACGTGCTGCGCGCCGACCCGGTACAAGGAGTCACCCGCACCGAGGTGCCGCGGCAGGAATGCTACGACCAGCCGGTAGTGCGCCATGAAGGCGGCAGCAATACCGCCGGCACCGTACTGGGTGCCGTGATCGGCGGCGTGCTGGGCAACACCGTGGGCAAGGGTGACGGCCGCAAGGCGGCGACCGTGGCCGGTGCGGTGGCCGGCGGTGCGATCGGCAACCGGGCGTCCAGCCAGGGCCGCGATTACGAAACCACCCAGACCCAGTGTCGTGAGGTGAGCGCCATCAGCGAGCAGCGTCGGATCATCGGCTACGACGTGGAATACCGCTATCGCGGCGAGGTCTACACCCGCCGCCTGAGCTACGATCCAGGCGAGCGTCTGCGGGTGCGCGTGCAGGTCGACCCGGCCGACTGAGCCATTGAGCATCAACCAGCGCCGCCGATGGGCGGCGCTTTGGTATCCGGGCTGTCGAAATTTTTGTTGCATAGCAGCGAAATTGTCGGCATCATGCACCGCAGTCACCTGGATTTCCGCATGTCCATCGCCGTCTACACCGCTACTGTACTGACCAGCGCCCGCGCGGCTGCTGGCATGACGTCGCGTGCGCGCCGACCGCTGGATGGATATCGGGCCGGGTAGGCAGTCGCACGCGTTTCATCTGCATCGACGACAAAACCCGGCCATCGCGCCGGGTTTTTTGTGTTTTGAACGGGAGTAAATCGTGGCTCTACGGCACTTCATCACCACCCAGGATTACAGCCGCGCCGAGATCGACGCGCTGCTGGAGCAGGCCGCGCAGTTCAAGCGCTCACCGCGTGGTCAGCAGTTGGCCGGGAAGTCGGTCGCGCTGCTGTTCTTCAATCCGTCGATGCGCACCCGTACCAGCTTTGAGCTGGGCACGTTTCAGCTGGGTGGCCATGCCGTCGTGCTGGCCCCCGGCAAGGATGCGTGGCCGATCGAATTCGAAGTCGGCAGTGTGATGGACGGTGATACCGAGGAACACATCGCGGAGGTGGCGCGGGTATTGTCGCGGTATGTCGACCTGATCGCGGTGCGCGCGTTTCCGAAGTTTCAGGACTGGGCGGTGGACCGCCAGGACAAGGTGATCAAGGCGTTCGCCCAATACGCCACGGTGCCGGTGATCAACATGGAGACGATCACCCATCCCTGCCAGGAACTGGCCCACGCGCTGGCGCTGAAAGAGCATCTTGGCGAGCTGCAGAACCGGAAGTACGTGCTGACCTGGACCTACCACCCCAAGCCGCTGAACACGGCGGTAGCCAATTCCGCGCTGTTGATCGCGACCAAGATGGGTATGGACGTGACCTTGTTGTGCCCCACGCCCGACTACGTGCTGGACGAGCGCTACATGGAGTTTGGCCGTCTGAACGCCGAGCAGAACGGCGGTTCGCTCAAGGTCAGCCACGACATCGAGCAAGCCTACCGCGGTGCCGATGTCGTCTACGCCAAGAGCTGGGGCGCGCTGCCGTACTTTGGCCGGTGGGAGCAGGAGAAGCCGATCCGCGAGGCCAATCGGCATTTCATGGTCGATGAGGCCAAGATGGCGCTGACCAACCACGGACTGTTCAGCCATTGCCTGCCGCTGCGTCGCAACGTCAAGGCGACCGACGCCGTGATGGATTCGCCAGCCTGCATCGCCATCGACGAGGCGGAGAACCGCCTGCACGTACAGAAGGCCATCATGGCCGCACTCGTTGACCAGCAATCGTGACGGGCAGAATCAGGCTATTGGCCGTCCAGATGGCCATACTCGTGGAGATCAGAGCGTGACAATCCAGCATCATTACCGCGTCGCATTGGAGTGGACCGGCAACCTCGGCAGCGGCACCGATGGCTACCGTGGGTATAGCCGCGACCATGCGATCCGCGTCGCGGGCAAACCGACGCTGGCCGGATCATCCGACCCCAGCTTCCGCGGCGATGCCGCGAAACACAATCCCGAGGACATGCTGGTTGCAGCGCTCGCCAGCTGTCACATGCTGTCGTATCTGCACATGGCTACGGTGGCCGGTGTGGTGGTGACGGCGTACGTCGACGCAGCCGAAGGCACGATGGCCACGGCGGGCGACGGTGGACATTTCGTCGAGGTCGTGCTGCGCCCGGTCGTGACCATCAGCGCCGCCAGCGACGTCGACCAGGCGCGGGCGGCCCACGAGTCGGCGCATCACGCCTGCTTCATCGCCAACTCCGTGAACTTCCCCGTGCGCTGTGAGCCGCGCATCGTGGTGGAGGCAGTCGACGGCGCCCACGACTAGCCGCGCAGCCAGTCACGTTTTCCAACTTGCCATCTTCCATTGATCCTTACACGCCCCCGGTAGAGCCCCATGTCGAACACCTCCCCAACTCCCGACTCCCCGTCGTCAACGACTGCAAGCCGCGACATAGTGCTGGCCTTTTCCGGCGGCCTGGATACCAGCTTCTGCGTGCCCTGGCTGCAGGAACGAGGTTGGGCCGTGCATACCGTGTTTGCCGACACCGGCGGTGTGGACGCCGAGGAACGTGCATTCATCGAGCAGCGCGCGGCGGAACTGGGCGTGGCTTCGCACATCACCGTCGACGGTGGGCCGGCGATCTGGGCGGGCTTCGTCAAGCCGTTCGTGTGGGCAGGTGAGGGCTACCAGGGTCAGTATCCGCTGCTGGTGTCCGATCGTTACCTGATTGTGGAGGCGGCACTCAAGCGCGCCGCCGAACTGGGCACGGCGGCGATCGCGCATGGCTGCACCGGCATGGGCAATGACCAGGTCCGCTTCGACCTGACGGTCAAGGCGCTGGGTGACTATCAGATCGTGGCGCCGATCCGCGAGATCCAGAAAGAACACACGCAGACCCGTGCCTACGAGCAGAAGTATCTGGAGGAGCGCGGCTTCGGCGTGCGCGCGAAGCAGCAGGCTTACACGATCAACGAAAACCTGCTCGGGCTGACCATGTCCGGCGGCGAGATCGATCAGTGGCAGGCGCCTGGCGAGGGTGCGGTGGGCTGGTGCAAGCCGCGGGCGGAATGGCCGTCCAAACCGCTGCAGGTGAAGATCGGCTTCGCGGGTGGCGAGGCGGTGACGCTGGACGGCGAGCCGATCGCGGGGCATCTGATGCTGGCGAAGCTCAATGGCTTGTTCGCCCGTTATGGCGTCGGCCGTGGCATTTACACCGGCGATACCACGATCGGTCTGAAGGGACGCATCATCTACGAGGCGCCGGGACTCATCGCGCTCCTGGTGGCGCACCGTGCACTGGAGGAAGCCGTGCTCAGCAAGCTGCAGAATCGCTTCAAACCGGAAGTGGCGCGCAAGTGGGTGGAAGTCGTCTATGAGGGTTTCTTCCACGATCCGCTGAAGCGCGACCTGGAGGCCTATCTCGCCTCCAGCCAGGCCACCGTCAATGGTGAGGTAACGCTGGTGACCCATGGCGGCGGCATCGACGCCGTGGCGGTGGAGTCGCCGCACATCTTGAACGCCAAGGGCGCGACCTATGCCCAATCGGCGGACTGGGGCGTGGCCGAGGCCGAGGGTTTCATCAAGCTGTTCGGCATGAGCAGCACGCTGTGGGCCGAGGTGAATCGGTCGTGAGCCAGGATTCCATGACGGGAAACAGCGGATCATCCGCGCTGCTCGACGCCACGCTGGCGCATCTGCGCGCGTTGGTGGCGTTCGACACGCGCAATCCGCCGCGGGCGATTTCCACGGACGGCATCTTCGACTATCTGCGCGCGCAGTTGCCCGGCTTCAACGTGGTGGTGACCGACCACGGTGCCGGGGCGGTGGCTCTGCATGCTGTGCGGGGCGAGCCGAAATACCTGTTCAACGTGCATCTCGACACGGTGCCGGATTCGCCGGCGTGGACCGCCGACCCGCATGCGTTGCGGGTGACCGCCGATCGCGCCATCGGGCTGGGCGCCTGCGACATCAAGGGGGCCGCCGCCGCCCTGCTGGCCGCCGCCCAGGCCAGTGAGGGGGATCTGGCCCTGCTTTTCACCACCGACGAGGAAGCCAATGACGCCCGGTGCGTGGCCGGCTTCGTCGACAAACCCCACGCCTATGATGCGGTGATCGTGGCCGAGCCCACGATGGGTCATGCCGTGCTGGCCCACCGCGGCATCCAGTCCGTACAAATGCATTTCGTGGGCAAGGCCGGCCACGCCTCGGGCGAGCAGCAGCCGGGCGACAGCGCCTTGCACCAGGCGGTGCGCTGGGGCAATGCCGCGCTGAATTTCGTCGCTTCCCAGTCGCACGAGCGCTTCGGTGGCTTGACCGGATTGCGCTTCAACATCGGCCGCGTCGAGGGCGGGATCAAGGCGAACATGATTGCGCCTAGTGCGCACGTCCGCTTCGGCATGCGCCCGTTGCCGACCATGGATCCGGACCACTTGCTCACGCGCTTGCGCGAGCTGGTGGAGCCGCAGCCGGCAGAGTTTGCGGAAACGTTCCGCGGCCTTTCGTTGCCGGCTGGTGACACGGCGAATGCCGAAGCCAACCGGTTGGCTGCCCGTGACCTGGCCGACGAGCTGGCTATCCCGGTCGGCAATGCAGTGGACTTCTGGACCGAAGCGGCCCTGTTTTCCGCCGCGGGATACACCGCCTTCGTTTACGGTCCCGGTGACATCGCCCAGGCGCACAGTGCGGACGAATGGGTCGCGCTGAATCAATTGCAGCAATACGTGGAGACGATCCATCGGATCGTGAGCAGTGGCAACGCATGAGTCCCGAAGCCAAAACCAGAAAAACCATCGTGCGCCTGTTGTCGAGCATGGGCAGCGCGAAGGAGATCCAGCAATACCTGCGGCGTTTTTCCGAGCTGGACGCCAAACGTTTCGCCGTGGTCAAGGTGGGCGGTGCGGTGTTGCGCGACGAGCTGGTCGACCTCGCCTCGTCACTGACCTTTCTGCAGCAGGTCGGACTGACGCCGATCGTGCTGCACGGTGCCGGCCCGCAGGTGGACGTCGAACTGGCTGCGGCCGGCATCGAGAAAACCACCGTGGGCGGCCTGCGGGTGACTTCGCCGCGCGCACTGGGCATTGTGCGCCAGGTGTTCCAGCAGCAGAATCTGAAGCTGGTCGAGGCACTGCAATCGATGGACACGCGTGCCACGTCGATCGGCTCCGGTGTGTTCATGGCGGACTATCTTGACCGCGACACCTATGGCCTGGTCGGCAAGATCCGCAGCATCAACCTGGCGCCGATCGAGGCGAGCCTGCGCGCCAACTCCATTCCAGTCATCACCAGCCTTGGCGAAACTGTCGAAGGGCAGATCCTCAACGTCAACGCCGATCTGGCCGCCAACGAACTGGTGCGGGTGTTGCAGCCGTACAAGATCATCTTTCTCACCGGCACCGGCGGCCTGCTGAACGAAGCCGGCAAGCTGATCGACTCGATCAACCTCAGTACCGAATTCGAAGACCTGATGGCCCAGCCATGGCTCGCCGGTGGCATGCGCCTGAAGATCGAGCAGATCGCCGACCTGCTGGCCGACCTGCCGCTGACCTCCTCGGTGTCGATCACCCGCCCGTCCGAGCTGGCCAAGGAGCTGTTCACCCACAAGGGCTCGGGTACGCTGGTGCGGCGTGGCGAGAAGGTATCGCGCTTCGACGGCTGGGACGGGGTGGATCGTGCACGTATGCGCGGGTTGATCGAATCGAGTTTCGGTCGCACGCTGGTGCCGGATTATTTCGAGCGCACGCTGCCATTTCGCGTCTACGTCAGCGAAAACTACCGCGCCGCGATGATCCTCACCATGGAAAATGACCTGGTCTACCTGGACAAGTTCGCCGTCCTCGATGACGCCCAGGGTGAAGGGCTTGGGCGCGCCGTCTGGCAGGTGATGCGCGACGAGAACCCGCAGCTGTTCTGGCGCTCGCGTCACGGCAATGCGGTCAACCCGTTCTACTACGCCGAGTCGGACGGTTGCATCAAGCAGCCGCGCTGGAAGGTTTTCTGGTACGGCATCGAGGATCTGGACACGATTTCCCGGTGCGTGGCGCACTGCGCGCAACGCCAGCCAACACTGACGGATTGAGTCATGAGCACGAGCAGGAAAAAAGTCGGCATCGTCGGCGCGCGCGGTCACACCGGCACGGAACTGATCCGCATGATCGCGGTGCATCCGGCGCTGGAACTGGCTTTTGTGTCATCGCGCGAACTGGATGGGCAGCGCGTCGACGCGCACGTGCCGGAGTACCACGGCGATCTGTGCTACAGCGCACCGGCTCCCGAAGCGCTGCCCGCGCTGGGTGCGGATGTGGTGATCCTGGCCCTGCCCAACGGCAAGGCTGCGATGTGCGTGGAGGCGTTCGACGCAGCCGGCGTCGATCCGTTGATCCTGGACCTGTCGGCCGACTATCGCTTCGATCCGTCGTGGTACTACGGCTTGCCCGAACTTACCCGTGAGCGCTGGCGTGGCGAGCGTCGGATCAGCAACCCGGGTTGCTACGCGACCGCGATGGAGCTGTCGATTGCACCGTTGCAGGACCTGCTGGCGGCGCCTCCCGTGTGCTTCGGCGTCTCCGGTTATTCCGGCGCCGGCACCACGCCGTCGGACAAGAACGATCCGGAAAAGCTGCGCGACAACCTGATCCCGTATGCGCTCACCGGCCATATGCACGAGAAGGAAGCCTCCTTCCGGCTTGGCGTGCCGGTGGAATTCATGCCGCACGTGGCGCCACATTTCCGCGGCCTGACCGTCACAACCAATCTCTATCTCAGCCGACCGTTGAAGCGCGACGAGGTGCTGCAGCGGTTTCGCGCGGCATACGCGGGTGAAAAGCTGGTCAAGGTGGTCGATGAGGCGCCCTGGGTCAGCCGCATCGCCATGCACCATCAATGCGAGGTCGGCGGATTCGCGGTCGCGGCCGACGGCAAGCGGGTGGTGATTGTGGCCAGTCTGGACAACCTGCTCAAGGGCGCTGCCACGCAAGCCATGCAGAACATCAACCGCGCCATTGGCGTGGACGAGTACACCGCCATTCCAGTTCCGTGATCATTCCGCCGGCGCGCACCGGAGCTTCGCGCCATGGTATGGCCGGGGCGCTGAAGTCCGACCTCCGCCGGGACGTCCCGCCGACTCATTGATCGACGCACAGTTTTGAAGGACACCACCATGACCCAACCCCTCTGGCAAAAAGACGGTATCCGGATCGACGCGAAGATCATGCAGTTTCTCGCCGGCGATGACGTGCTGCTGGACCGCGAGTTTTTCCTGTACGACATCACCGCCAGCAAGGCGCACGTCGAAGGGCTTGCCAACATCGGCGTGGTCAGCGCCGCGGAAGCGGCGGCACTCAATCGCGAGCTGGATGCGTTGGCTGACGATTTTCGCAGTGGCACATTCGAGCTGGACGACCGCTTCGAGGACGGCCATTCGGCGATCGAGGCGAGGCTCACCGAGCGCCTCGGTGACGCGGGTCGGCGTGTGCATACCGGGCGCAGCCGCAACGACCAGATCCTGGTCGCCACGCGGCTGTGGTTGAAGGACAAGCTGGCCGCGCTGGAAACCCACTGCCGCGCGATCGCGACGGTTTGTCTGGCTCGCGCCGCGCAGCCAGCGGTGCCGCTGCCCGGTTACACCCACCTGCAGCGCGCGGTGGTGTCGTCCACTACGATGTGGTTTGCCGGCTTCGCCGAGGGCTTCATCGACAACGCGCTGCGCGCCCGCCAGACGCTGGCGCTGATCGATGCCAACCCGCTGGGCACGGCCGCCGGTTATGGCGTGAACCTGCCGCTCGACCGCGAGCACACCACAAAGGCGCTGGGTTTTGCGCGGATGCAGATCAGCCCGATCTATGCCCAGCTGTCGCGCGGCAAATTCGAGATGGCGGTGCTGGAAGCGATTGCCGGTGCCTTGCTGGACCTGCGCCGGATGGCGTGGGATCTGTCGCTGTTCACCACGGCAGAGTTCAACTTCGTGCAGTTGCCCGCTGAGTACACCACCGGCAGCTCGATCATGCCGAACAAGCGCAATCCCGACGTGATCGAACTGCTGCGGGCCAGCTACGCCAGCGTGGCTGCCGCACGCACCGAGATCGAACAACTGCTGTCGCTGCCGTCGGGTTATCAGCGCGACCTGCAGTTTTCCAAGGGTTCGCTGTTCCACGGTGTGCGTCACGGTCTGGGCGCACTGGAGCTGGTGCCCGACCTGCTGGCGCGGCTGCAGTGGAACGAAGCCGCGATGCGCGCCGCGATCGAGCCGGCGATGTATGCCACCGACGTGGCGATCGAACAGTCGGCTGCCGGCGTGCCATTCCGTGATGCCTACCGTGCCGCCGCGGAAACCGCGGCGTCGGCCGGGCAGGGGCGCACACCCGAATCGAGCCTGGCCGCGCGCGTCTCGCCCGGTGCCGGGAATGACCTGCGGCTGGATGTGTTGCACGCGCGCTTGCGTGCCATCGACAACTGAGCGGAGAGCCTGACCATGGTGGTGATCGACACGAGCAATGCCCGCGCCGAACTACCGGTCCAGACCTTGCCGCCTTGGCGTCGCGCCGTATTGAAGGTTGGCAGCAACCTGCTCGCTGCTGATGGTGGCGGGCTGACTGCCCGCTACGCCGAAGCCCTGGCGGGCTTCATCGCTGCCAGTCAGGCGGAGGGCCGCCAGGTGGTGCTGGTGTCCTCGGGCGCGGTGGCGGCAGGGCGCGCCATGATGACGCGGCACACGACCAACGGCGGTGGCCTGGCGGCGCGACAAGCGCTGGCCGCGCTGGGCCAGGCGCCGATGATTGCCCTGTGGCAATCGTTGTCGGCGCAGCCGGTGGCGCAAGTGTTGCTGACCCATGACGACCTGCGCAATCGCCGGCGCTACCTCAATGCGCGCGCCACGCTGCGCGAGCTGTTGCGGCTGGGTGTATTGCCGGTAATCAACGAGAACGACACTGTTTCGGTGGACGAACTCAAGCTTGGCGACAACGACAACCTGGCCGCCATCGTCGCTGCGCTGCTCGATGCCGACTTGCTGTTGATCGCGTCCGACGTCGATGCGCTGTACAGCGCCGACCCGCGCCGTGATCCCGCCGCTACGCCGATCGCGCACGTGGCGGCGCTGACCCCCGCCATCGTGGCCATGGCTGGCGACAGTGGCAGCGTGTCCGGTACGGGCGGCATGCGTACCAAGTTGCAGGCGGCGGCCAAGGCCGCGGCGGCAGGCATTCCCACGGTCCTGTTCAGTGGCCGGGAGACGGCCACCGTGCAAGCGCTACGCCGCGGGAAGTTTCGCGGCACCGTGATCGCTGCTGCTGCCAGCCGCATGCACGCGCGCAAGTACTGGCTCAAGCACGCACCCGCCGCGCCGGGCTGCATTCGGGTTGATGCCGGAGCTGCAGACGCGCTGGCCGGCGGTCGAGTCTCGCTGCTGCCCGGTGGCGTGGTGGCGGCCGACGGCGACTTCCATCGGGGCGACTTGGTTGAGATTGTCGGCGTCGACGGCACCCCCGTGGCGCGTGGCCTCACCCAGTACGGCGCCACCGAGGTGCGCCGGGTGGCCGGGCGCCACAGTCGCGAGATCGACGGCGTGCTCGGCTACAGCTACGGTGCCGAAGTGGTGCATCGCGACGACCTCATCACCCTCAGCCACCCGGCGCCAGCCGGGCAGGAGATCAGTCCATGAGCACGATCCGCGAACAGGCCCTGGCTTGCCGCGATGCCGCCCAGGTTGTCGCCGCACTGAACAGCGCGGACAAACGCGCCGTGCTGCGCGGCATGGCCGCGGCGCTGGACGCGCAGTCCGCTGCCGTGCTGACGGCCAACGCGGAGGACATGCACCAGGCCGCCGCGAATGGCGTGCAGGGCGCCATGCTCGACCGCCTGCGGCTGGACGAAGCGCGCATGGCCGGGATCGCCGGCGCGCTGCGCGAGGTGGCCGAACTGCCCGATCCGGTGGGCGTGGTGACGCGCCGCGAAACGCGCCCCAACGGGCTGTCGATCGAACGTGTGCGCATCCCGCTCGGCGTCATCGCGATGATTTACGAATCGCGTCCCAACGTCACCGCCGACGCGGCCGCGCTGTGCCTGATGGCCGGCAATGCCGTGATCCTGCGCGGCGGCTCCGAGGCTATCCACTCCAACACCGCGATCGCCACGGCGCTGCGTAGCGCCCTGCGCAAGCATGCGATTCCGGAACCCGCCGTCACGCTGATTGAGGACTTGCGCCGCGAAGCCATGGTCGAGCTGCTGCAACTCAGCGACATCGTCGACCTGGCCATTCCACGCGGCGGCGAAGGGCTGATCCGCTTCGTTGCCGAACACGCGCGGGTGCCGGTGATCAAGCACTACAAGGGCGTCTGCCACCTGTATGTGGATCGCGCCGCCGATCTCGAGCTGGCCTTGCACCTGCTGATCGATGGCAAGACCTCACGCCCCGGCGTGTGCAACGCGCTGGAAACCCTGCTGGTGCACCAGGACGTTGCCGACGCCTTCCTGCCCCGCGCGGCGCAGGCGTTGCGCGAGCGCGGCGTCACCTTGCGTGGCGATGAGCGCAGCCGCGCCGTGTCGCCCGATATGGAGATCGCCACGGAAGACGACTACGCCGCCGAATTCCTCGACCTGATTCTCTCCGTGCGCGTGGTGGACAGCCTCGATGAGGCCATCGCCCACATCCGCCGCTACGGTTCCGACCACACCGAAGTCATCGCCACCGCCGACCAGGCCGCCGCGCAGCGCTTCGTCCATGCGATCCGCTCCGCCGTGGTCATGGTCAACGCCTCCTCCCGCTTCAGCGACGGCGGCGAGCTGGGCCTGGGCGCCGAAATCGGCATCTCCACCACCCGCCTGCACGCCTACGGCCCGATGGGCGCCGAGGCGCTCACGGTGGAGCGCTTCGTGGTGCGCGGGGAAGGGCAGGTAAGGCATCCGCAAAGTCGGGCATAGCAAAAAAAGGGAGCCAGAGACAGTTGCTGATGCGGTCGGTTGGGCGAGCACTGGGTCGTCAAAATTACCCCCGACACCCTTCTTTGACTGCTTTGGTTCGGAGCCCCACTAACCCGTAACCTCTCCTGCCGCATGTGCCCGCGGAAAGCGTCGGCTGCGCATGTCGCGCCAGCGCAGGAATGGCCGCTCCACCACGTAGTACAGCAACGCGCCGCTGGTCAGCGTCGCCATGGCATACACGCAGAAAAACACGAAGCCGTGCTGCTGCAGGCGCCCGCTCCATGTTTCATGCACCAGATGGAACACGCCTTTGTGGCTCAGGTACAGGCTGTAGGAGATGGCGGCCAGCCAGGCGGCGCCGGGTACGCGCATGCGGGCAAGCAGCGAGGGGCCGCCGCTTGCCGCCGCCACCACGGCCACCAAGGCGAGTGACAGCAGCGGGTAGCCCACCACCGTGGCAGCAAAGCCGACACGGTGGGTAAAAAGTGCGATGGATGCGGCCAGCAGAATCAAGCCAAGCAGGAGCACGAGGTTGCCGTGGCGCTGCACCCGTTCCATCCATGCCGGTCGGTACACGGCGCAGGCGGCAAGCGCCACGCCGGCGACCAGGCCATCCAGGCGCGAGTAGGTCGGGTAGTAGATGTAGCGCAGGAACATCAGGCCCGAGGTGCCATCATCGGCCGTACGCGCCGGCAGATAGTAGTGCAGCCAGAGCCATGCACGCAGCGCTATGCCACCCAGGACGATCACGCTGCACAGTCCCGCGAAACGTGTGACGGATGGCTTGCGCAGCATCACCAGCGCAGCAAACGGGAACACCAGATAGAAGTGCTCCTCCACGCACAGCGACCATGCGTGCGAGAACGCATAGTTCTCGCTGCGATCAAACAGCAGGTTGAAGGTGAACGTGGGGAACTGCCACAACGGTTGCATGCCTCGCGTTTCGCGCCAGGCCGCCCACAGGACGTACAGGGCGAGCACCACGAAGAATGCGGGCAGGATGCGGAACGCACGCCGGCGATAGAACCCATAGAGATCGAGGGTCTGGCCGGCGGCCATCGGCCGCAGCACCTGGGTGCCGATCAGAAACCCGCTCAGTACGAAGAACAGGTCAACGCCCATCCAACCGTACGCTTCCACGCCCGCCAGGTTGTCGCCCAGGCCTCCGACGAGGTAGGAGTGGAACAGCATGACCCAGACGATGGCGATGGTACGGAGGAGGTCGAGACCGGGAAGGCGCATGGCGTAATGATGGCGGGAGATAGAGTCAACGCGCCGCAAGCGCGGCGTGCAGTTGGTCGACGTAGGTGCGGCTGGCGCGCAACGGCGTGCCGTCATGAAGGCGCAGCAGGCAGTCGCGGTTGGAAAGCGCCTCGAGCTCGGCAATGCGATCGATGCGCACGATGGTGGAGCGATGAATGCGCAAGAAGCGATTGGGGTCGAGTCGTTTGGCCAGTTGATGCAGTGGCTCGCGCAATAGATACGCGCGCGACCCCACATGCAGGCCGGCGTAATCGTCGTTGGCTTCGATCCAGTCGACCTGTGTCGCTTCGATGATGGCGATGCGCTGACCCACCCGCACCGTGAAGCGTTCGGCCCAGGCTTTTGGGGGCTCGGCATATCCATCGTGGGTGCGCTGGCGAAATGCCGCGCGTGCCCGATCCAGCGATTCGCGAAAGCGCTGGTCGTCGATCGGCTTGAGGAGGTAATCCAGCGCGTGAATCTCGAAAGCAGCCACTGCGAAGTTGTCGTAAGCCGTGAGCAGAATCGAGAGTGGGCGTGCTTGCAATGCGACGCGACGCAGCGCATCGATGCCGCTTATGCCGGGCATCTGCACGTCCATGAACACCAGGTCAGGCTGCAGGGATTCGATCGCCTGTATCGCTGACTCACCGTCATCGGCCTCGCCGACCCAGTGCATATCTGCATGCGAAGCCAGTCGCGCACGCACGCCGTCGCGGGCGAGTGGTTCATCGTCGACCACCATCACGCGCATCATGCGGTGCGCGCCATGGGGCTCGCCGTTGTCGCGGCGAGCCGAAGCGGCAGGTTGATGCGAATCGTGCATGCACCGTCGGCCGCAACCGTGAAATCCAGCGTATGGCTGTCGGGATACAGCGCCGTCAGGCGCTGCCGCACGTTGCTCAGGCCAATGGGCGTGGAGCACCGCGGATAATCGTCCTCCGGCGAGGGCACTCCGTCGTTGCGAAGTTCAATCGTCAGCACGTCCCGGCCGCGGTCGATGCGCAGGTTCACGGCTCCACCCGTCGCGCGCAGCGCAATGCCGTGACGAATCGCATTTTCCACCAACGGTTGCAGCAGCAATGGCGGCACCAGCGCCTGCAGCGCTCCCGGTCCCACGCGCATGTCCACCTGCAAACGGCGTCCGAGCCGGGCCCTTTCGATGTCCAGGTAGTGTTCGGTGAGCGAAAGCTCTTCGGCAAGCGTCACCTCGCGCGTGTCGCTGCGCTCCAGCGTGGCGCGCAAAAGGTCACCAAGCAAGGCAATCATGCGCGTGGCGTCGTTGCCTCGGCCGTCTGCCACCAGCGCCGATATGCTGTTGAGGGTGTTGAACAGGAAGTGCGGGTGCAGCTGATACTGCAGCGCGCGCAGTTCCGCCTCGCGAGCCAGCGCCGTGGCCTCGGCTTCGCGGCGGCGCGAGCATTGCAGTGCGTTGTGGTGGTGCAGCAAGGCATGGATGGCGCAGAAGGCGATAAGAGCCAGCCAGCAGCCGTCCAGCCCGGCAAAGATGCGGCGGAATTCGTAGCCCGGCACGAGGCCCCAATGCACCGCCGCTGCCTGCGCCAAGGCCTTGTTGATGACCGAGGGAATGTAGGTGGCCAACAGCAGCAGCGGAATGCTTATGTGTGCCGGAACGCCGCGTTGCCACATGGCGCGCTGGAGCAGGCTGAGCGGCGCGATCCAGAACAGGTAGCAGGCAGCATAGAACGCACGGTACGTACCTGCGTAAGCGTGGCCGAGCTCGGGCAGCGCCATCACGCCCATGCACATGGCGATGGGCAGGCTTGCCAGCAGGGATACCCGCAGCGGCAGGCCGGTGGGCTGCTCAGGAAGCGAAGCGCGCGTCATCGTCGTACTCGTGAAGGGGCGCCGACCCCGCTGCCGGACGCACGATGCACCCTATATCGGTAGTCAGCGGATGTCATCGGGGATGACTGAGTACAGCATGGCGCTGATTTTCCAGCCACCGTCCGTGTGCACCAGTTGCCAGGTCTCCACCCCATGGTTCGTCGGCTTGTGGTCTGCCAGGAACTGGTAGTCGAAGTAAACGATGCCGATGATGCCGTCGGTTTCGATACGCACGTTGTCGAAGGTTTCCTCGATCGCCTTCGGCGCCGTGCCGACGAACTTCGCGAACTGCTCGTAGCTGCCCGGCGCGAACTGCTGGACATCGGGTTTCTTTGCATGCACCCGGGCCAGTGATTTCTTGTCCATGCCCCGCAGCCACGATCCGCCGGGCAGGAACATGGCGCGCATGGCTTCGCTATCCCTGGCCAAGATGGCGCCCTTGAAGCGCTCGACCAACTGCCGGATCTGTGCCCGGTCGGCGGCATGCGCGTCGGTGGCTGTTTTCTCGGCGTGCAGTGGTACCGCAAGCGAGATGGCGAGGAGCAGAGCGGACAACACGAACTTCATGGTGCACTCCATTGGTGGTGGATGGTGTGCACGATTAGACCGGCGACCCGCCGAAGGGGCCAGCGTTATGCGGCTGGCCGTGCATCGAATGCGGTGAACCGTTGCGGGGAATTGGGGTGGCGGCTGGCCCGGATCTTCCTGGTTGTGTTGTTTTCAAGCCATTCCGGCGGTGAATGCTTTTCACCCCGGTCGGTCGTAAGCGGACATGAGTAATCGGGATGTCGGGTCGGTCAGCCGCGACTCCACGCCCGCACCGCTTCCGCAAACGCGAGGCAATCCGCGAAGCGGTTGTACAGCGGCGCTGGTGAGATGCGGATGACGTCGGGTTCGCGCCAGTCGCCGATGATGCCGTGGGTCATCAAGTATTCGAACAGGGCGCGGCCGCGCTCGCGGCCGCCGGTCACGCGAATCGACAACTGGACCCCGCGGCGCTCGGGTTCGGTGGGGGTGACGATATCGAGTACATCGGGAAGTTGGCGGCGCACCAGCCATTCCAGGTAACCGGTAAGCTGCCGCGATTTTTCGCAGAGGGCGGGCATGCCGGCACGGCGAAAAATTTCCAGCGACACGCGCAGCGGCGCCAGCGCGAGGATCGGCGGGTTGGACAGTTGCCAGCCGTCGGCGCCGGGCGTGGGCACAAATTCCGGGCCCATCTGGAAGCGGGTGGTCTTGTCGTGGCCCCACCAGCCGGCGAAGCGCGGCAGCATGGCTTTCGCATGGCGCTCGTGCACGAATGCACCGCCGACCGCGCCGGGGCCGCTGTTGAGGTATTTGTAGCTGCACCAGATCGCGAAATCGGCGCCGCTGTCGTGCAGTTGCAGCGGCAAGTTGCCAACCGCATGGGCGAGGTCGAAGCCGACTGTGCAGCCGTGCCGGTGGCCGAGTTCGGTGATCGCCTTCAGGTCGAACGCCTGGCCGGTGCGGTACTGCACGCCGGGCAACATCACCAGCGCGATGCGCGAACCGTGCTCGGCCAGCGCGCGCTCGATCGCTGCGAGCGAGGTGGTGCCGTTCGGCTCGTCGGCTTCCAGTTCGATCAGCGCAGTGGCCGGGTCGAAGCCGTGGAAGCGGATCTGCGATTCGACCGCGTAGCGATCGGTGGGAAATGCCCCGGCTTCGATCAGGATCGCCGGACGCTCGGCGGTGGGGCGGTAGAAGCTCACCATCATCAGGTGCAGGTTCACGCCCAGGGTGTTCATTGCTACCACTTCAGATGGAAGCGCGCCGACTACCGCGGCGAGGTCGTCGCGCACGAATTCGTGGTAATCCATCCACGGCAGACGGCCCTTGAAGTGACCTTCCACACCGAGCTCGCCCCAGTAATCCAGTTCCGCGTTGACTGCTTCGCGCACCGCGCGTGGTTGCAGGCCCAGCGAGTTGCCGCAGAAGTACGTGCTGTCATGGCCTTCGTGCGGCGGGATCAGAAACTCGTCGCGGAAAGTACGCAGCGGGTCGGCGGCGTCGCGGGCGTTGGCCCAGGCGGGAGTGGCTTCATAACTTGCAGACATCGGATATCCCTTCGGGCTGGTCGGTTCCTGCCCCTGGTTGGAACGGGTTGTTGATTGCATCTTGTCTTGGTGCAGAAGAGCTGGCGGGCAGTGCCCGCCCTACGGGGCTGCTGGCCCTGGTTGGAACGGTTTGTTGATTGCATCTTGCCTTGGTGCGGAAGAGCTGGCGGGCAGTGCCCGCCCTACGGGCTTCTGGCCCTTGGTTGGGACGGTTTGTTGATTGCATCTGGGGCGGTGGTAGGGCGGGCACTGCCCGCCGGCTGTTGCCCCGAGGCTCAATCTCAAGAGACAGCTGTCGAGGCGGAGCGCATGGTGGCTTATTTCAGTTGTGCGGCGACGGCCTCGCAGCCCTTGTCGAATTCGGTCGTCCAGGCGTTGCCGGCTTCGGTTTGGCTGGGGCGCACGCAGCGCAGCTGGATCGCGTAGCCGCTCTTGAACCAGTAATGCTCGGTGTAGCTGAAGCCGGTCGCGTTTTCCTGCGCGGTGTACAAAATGCTGTTTGGGCCCGGCTGGACGGCGACCGCCTTGTAGCCCGGCAGCGCCATGGCCTTGGCCGTGGCGTTGCCCATGTACTGGTGGAAGCTGCTGATGTCCTGTACCCGCTTGACCGTCACGGTGATGCGGGCAAGGTTGTTTTTTCCGGTGGGTGACGGGTCGGGCACCTGGAACACCCGGGCTTCGGGATCGCCCTGGGTTTCCATGATGGCCAGCCAGCTGTCGGGCGTGCTGAAGGTGATGTTGCCGTCGGCCATGCTGACTTCGGCGGCGTGCGCGCCACCGACCAGCACGGCGGTGGCGAAGCTGAGCGTGAGGGCAGTGCGGCGCAGGAAGCTCATGTGGATTCCTTCGGTTGCGAATCGTTGGCGAAGCGATGTCGGGGCAGCCCGAGCCATTCCAGTGCGGTGCCGTGGAACAAGCGCGCCCGCTCGTCGTCGTTCAGGCCGAGCGCCTCGATCCCGCTGCCGGGCTCCTGCTCGCCTAGCGGGAAAGGGTAGTCGGTGCCGAGCATGACCTGTTCGACGCCCGTCACATCCAGCAGATAGCGCAGCGCCTCATCGTCATGCACGCAGGAGTCGAAGTAGAAGCGCTTGAGGTAGTCGCGCGGGTTGCGCGGGTTGTCGGTGGCGACCAGGTCCGGGCGCATCTTGAAGCCGTGCTCGATGCGACCGATGGTGAACGGAAAACTGCCGCCGCCGTGGGCCAGCATCACGCGCAGCCTGGGCAGCCGTTCCAGCACGCCGCCGAAGGCCAGGCAGCAGGCCGCGCGCGATTGCTCGGCCGGCATGCCGACCAGCCAGGGCATCCAGTACTTGGGCATGCTGTCCATGCCCATCATGTCCCACGGGTGCACCAGGATCGCCGCGCCCAGGTCGGCGGCGGCCTCGAAGAACGGGAACAGTTCGGGCGCGTCCAGGTTCCAGTCGCCGCAGTGCGAGCCGATCTGCACGCCTTGCAGGCCCAGTTCGTCGATGCAGCGCTCCAGTTCGCGCACGGCCAGGTCCGGTGCCTGCAGCGGTACCGTGCCGATGCCGGCGTAGTGACGGGGGTAGTCCCGGCACATGCCGGCCATGTGGTCGTTCAGGTGGCGATGCAGCTCCAGCGCCTGATGGCCGGGCGCCCAGTAGGAAAACAGCACCGGCACGGTGGAAATCACCTGCACGTTGACGCCGAAACGGGCGTAATCGTCGATTCGTGTCTGCGGGTCGAAGGCGGAATCCCACACTTCGCGGAAGAACTTGCTGTCCTTGTAGATCCGGTGTCGACCGCCGGTATGGGTCATCACGGGAAAGCGGTCGTCGCCGTACTTGGCCGCCAGATTCGGCCAGTCACGAGGCAGGATGTGCGCGTGAGTATCGATCTTGAGCATCCGTGCAGTGTAAAACCTCCGCGCCCCGCCGTCGCCTGCAGCGCGCAGGTGGCCGCTTCCTTCAGGCTGGCACGGTGTCGGCGACGGCCGCCGCGGCGTCCTGGCTGCGTTTCACCACGTGGGCCAGGGTGTCGATGTTGTCGACCAGGCGGTCGCTGATCCGGGCCAGCAGCTCGGCGGCTGCGGGGTCCGTGCCCGCCGTTGCCGCAGTGATCAGCGCACGCTGCTGGGCCCGCAGATCGGGCAGCGCCGCCATGGGTTCGCGGCTGCGCAGCGCCGTCGAGATGGTCTGCAGGGCACCCGCCGCCTGTTTGACGAAGTGGCCAAGGTCGGTTTGCACGGGCAGGACAGCGAGGTCATCGAGCATGGCTTCGAGCGTCATCGCCGTGCGGGCCAGTCGGTTGCCGTTGGCCAGCAGCTTGCGCGCCAGCGCCAGCAGTGGCGCAGGGGTGGCCGGCTCGCTGCGCATCCGCTCGATCGACGCCTGCGCATTGATGCGTGCGGTACGCGCCGCGGTACGGGCGTCGCCGCGCGCTTCGCTGGCTGGTTCGGTCAGAACCAGCAGATAGTCGACATAGCCGTCGAGCATGCTGGCCAGCGCGTTGCGGGCGTGGCTGCGCTCCCAGGTGGGCCACGCCACGTAGGCAAGCAGGGCGATGCCGGAACCGAGCGCGGTGTTGATGACCCGGTCGATCACCGCGGCTTCCGGCGCGACGCCCTCGAATGACAGCAGGATCACCATGATGCCGGTCAGTGCGGCCACCGCCATGCCGTAGTGCGCACCGGCCAGATAACGGAACGCCATGCACAGCACCGTCAACAGGGCGAGGTGGGCCCACGGCTGATCCGGCGTGACGTACAGCAAGGCGGTCGTCAGGATCAGGCCGAGCCCGGTGCCCAGCACGCGCAGCAGGCCGAAATTGAAAGTGGCGGCGAAGTCCGCACGCAACACGATGGCCGCTGTCATCGGCAGCCAGTAACCGTGGGGCAGGTTCAGCAGGCGCGACAGGGCCAGCGTGCCGGTGAGGCAGACGGCCATCCGTACGGCGTGGCGGAATGCCACCGACCGTGGGGTGAGGCTGGCGCGCAAAGTGGCCCATGCGGCGGCGCTGCGCAGCGCCGCTGGCAAGCGGGTTTCCTCGGCGCTGGCGCGCAGCTCGCCACGGCTGCCGGCCCAGTCCGCATTGCGCACCGCGGCCGCGAGTTGGCCGACCAAGGCGTGCAGATGGGTGGCGAGACCGTCGGCGCCATGGTCGTCCCGAGCCGGCGCAGACTCGGTCGCCTGCAGCTTCTTCAGCAGCGCGGCGGCCCGGGCGGGAGATTCGCCGTCCGCCAGCGCGTCGGCGATGGCCGCCAACACCTCGGCTGCCGCGTGCCGGAACCTGGTCTGGGTGGCGGAATCCGCATGCAGTTCGACGATGGCGGTCAGTTCGAGTCGGATCCGCTCGGCCAGTTCCAGCAATACGCCGAACGCCTCCATCGCGCGGCCATGGGCGCGGTGGCGACCCAGCAGGGTTTCCTGCAGGGTCGTCATCGCCTCGCTCAAGGCAGGCACGTCCGACTCGTCGCGGGTGGATTCACGGGCCAGCCCGGCCAGCCCCCGATAGACCTCGACCAGGGCGTGGCGCTCGGGCCAGTAGCGCTGCAGCGGCCATGCCGCCAGCGAAAGAACGGCCAGCAACAGGCCGCCGCTGAAGATCAGTAGCGCCCCGCCCAGCGCGCCCACCAACGTCGTAGGGGTGGCAGCAGTGACCACCAGCAGCATCATGCTGGTCATGCCGGCGCGTGCCGTGTCGGCGCTGAACACCACCAGCAATCCGCCAAAGAAGCCGACCATGGCGGTGACTATCAGCAGCGGTAGCACCTCTGCGCCGATCAGCAGACCCACCAGCGACGCCAGGCCCGCGGCCAGTGCGTTCAACAGCAATTGCTGCAGGCGCTGGCGGTAGGGTCCCGGCTGGTCCGAGAACATTGCGATCAACGCGCCCAGACCCACCGCCAGCCCGATCTGCAGGTGCCCGGTCGCCATGCCGATCGCCAGCGGCAGCACCACGGCCACCGTGTTGCGCAGCACGACCCGCCACGGCACGTTCGGCCGACGGATACGGGTCAGGCTCTCGATCGCATGGGTGCGCAGCGAATAGCTGTGGGGGGACATGGCCTGGAGCAGCGCGGAGAGCAATGGGAAAGTCGAGAGTAAAGCAAGGCCGCTCCCGCTACCTGCCTTTCCGGTTTTCCGTCGCGCGCCGCTCAGTCCTGCTTCACGCGCGGCCGGCGAACTCGCCGGTGAGCGTGTTCACCCACACCTTCTCGTCGTTGCTGATGTACTCGGGCACCTGCACTTCAATGCCGGTGTTGAGCTTTGCCGGCTTGTTGCGCTTGGTGGCGCTGGAGCCCTTCATTTCCGGCGCGGTGTCGACCACGGTCAGGATCACGCTGGTGGGCACCTGCAGGGCCACCGGTGCATCGTCGATCAGCTGCACGTAGTAGCCCTCGATGCCTTCCACGATGTAGCCGGCATTGTCGCCGACCAGTTCCGGCGACAGCAGGTACTGGGTGTAGTCCTCGGCGTCCATGAACACGAACGTGTCGCCGTCCATGTACGAGAAGTTCGCGGCGCGGCGCACCAGATCCATTTCGCGCAGGTCGTCGTCGGCGCGCAGGCTGAGGTCGAACTTGCGTCCGCCGGGAATCGAATACAGGGTGAAGCGGAACGTGACATTGCCGCCGCGTGCGCTGGGCGAGCTGCGCTCAATGTCGCGCACCTGGTAGACGGTGCCGTCGTGTTCGACCACGTTGCCTTTCTTGACGTCGGAAGCTTTCATGCGCTGGCTCGAAGTGGGATGTCGGAAGGGATTTATGGGAAGCGGAAAACAGATACCAGAAGGAGAAAGCCCTGATGGCCGGTTCGGCGGTGTCGCCCGCCGCCGCTCTACTTGGGTTGCAAACGCACCGCGCCGTCGAGCCGGATCGTCTCGCCATTGATGTAGCGGTTGCCGAGAATGAAGGCGACCGTACTGGCGTATTCGTTTGGCTGGCCCAGACGCGAGGGGAACGGGATCGAGGCGGACAGCGACTGCTGCACCGACTCGGGCATGCCATCGACCATCGGGGTCCAGAAAATGCCCGGGGCAATGGTCGCCACGCGGATGCCGAAGCGGGCCAGTTCGCGCGCCATCGGCAGGGTCATGCCGACCACGCCGCCCTTGGAGGCGGAGTAGGCGGCCTGGCCAATCTGGCCTTCATAGGCGGCGACCGAAGCGGTGTTGATGATCACGCCGCGCTCGCAGTCTTCGCCGGCCTCGTTGTTCTGCATCAACGCGGCGCCGGCCTTGGCCACGTTGAAGCTGCCGACCAGGTTCACCATCACGGTGCCGGAAAAAGTAGCCAGCGGCATCGGTCCCTGCTTGCCCAATACGCGACCGGCACCCAGGATGCCCGCGCAGTTGATCACCACGTTGAGGCCGGCCATCGCGTGGTGCGCGGCCGCCATGTTGGTGGCGACGCCGTCCTCGGAGGTGACGTCGGTACGCAGGAATCGCGCCGCGCTGCCCAGTTCCTGCGCCGCGGCATGGCCCTTGTCCTCGTTGACGTCGAACAGCGCGACCTGGCCGCCGTTGGCAACGAAGTGCTGTGCCACCGCGTGGCCGAGACCGGAGGCGCCGCCGGTGATGACCGCCTTGACCTGGTTGAGTTGCATGGAGAATCCTTGGGAGTCGGTGCAGAAAGGCTGTCATGTTAGCTGACCGGCGAAGCGGGTGGTTGTCGGCGGGGCCTGGCAGCTGTCGTCGTGGCCGGTTCACGCGGCGTTAGGGCGGGAGCGGTCAAGTTGCTATCGGGTCGTCGAGCGACCGGATTTTCCGGGTTGGCCGCGACGGGTTTGCTCGTCCATTGATTTCGAGGGGGCATCGCATGAAGAGATTTCTGGGTTTTGCTGTCGCCTGTGGCGTGACGCTGATGTTTGCCAGCGGTGCGGTGCTGGCCAAGGACCATGGTCAGAGCAAGGGACATGGCCATGACAAGGATCGCCATGCGCAGGGCGATGACTACCGCGGCGAACGACACGATGGCGACCGCTACGTGCGGTACGATGGGAAGCCGGGCAAGGGTCACGGTCGTTACAAGAACTGGCACGATCGGGGCCGTCACGAAGGCTGGTACAAGCGCGGTGGCTACTTGCCGGTGGAGTACCGTACCCGCTACGTAGTAACCGACTGGCACCATCACCATCTGCGTGAGCCGCCACGCGGCTATCACTGGGTGCGCAGTGACAACGGCGACTTCCTGTTGGTGGCGATCGCCACCGGGGTGATCGTCGACCTGCTGCTGAACCAGTAGCCGCTCGGCCAGCGAACCGGGTGGCGTGTGCCCCCGGTCAGCGCAGCAGGGCGTGCAGGGCCGGGGTGTCGGCCAACTCCGGGAAGGGCGTCAGTGCCGGCGGCGGTGTCGCCGCTGGCTGCAGCGTCTTTTGCCACACGCCGACGTCCCACCATTGGCCCAGCTTGTAGCCGCTCTTGCGCCACACGCCGGCCTGGCTGAAGCCCATCGATTCGTGCAACGCCACGCTGACCGTGCCGGGCAGGGTGATCACGCCCATCGCCTGGTTGATGCCCTGCATGCGCATCACGTCCAGCAGCACGCCGTACAGCCGTCGGGCGATGCCGCGGCGCAATGCCTGCGGGTGCACGTAGATCGACGTTTCGGCAATCCAGTCGTAGGCGGCGCGCTCGCGGAAGCGGCCCGCATAGGCATAGGCCAGCACCTGATCGGCTTCCTCCCACACCAGCCAGGGGTAGTGCTGCAGGCGTGTGCGGATCCGCTCGCGCATGGCGGGGACACCGGGCAGTGCCGTTTCGAAGGTCGCCGTACCATGGCTCACCACGGGGGCGTAGATCGCATGGATCGCTTCGGCGTCATCAAGGCCGGCGACGCGGATCATGGGCGTCGGTCCATCAGCATTTTTCGTACTTCCAGTTGCGCTTCTTGCCTTCGGCCAGCCACTCCAGCGTGGTCGCAAGGCGCTTCTGTCGGGTGGCGTCGGTCTTGGCGTCGGTGATCCACGCCACGTACTCGCGTTGCGCACCGGGCGGGAATCCCTCCCATACTTTGCGCGCGGCGGCATGGGTGCGTTTGGCCAGCAGCGCAGCCAGGTCGTCGGGCAGCGTCGGTGCGGGCTTCGCGTCAGCCTTGCTGCGGGTTCTTTTCACGCCGGCCTCGTTCAGTGCCATGGCTTTCTTCAGGTACGCCGTGAGCTGCTTGTCCGCAGGCAAATCCTTCAGGGTGGCGAGCTTGCCGAACTCGCCCATGCCGTCCTCCTCACGGCCGCCGGTGACTTCCTCCGACAGCCAGAAACCGAAGCTGCAGTGCTGCTTGAACGCGGCCATCATGCACAGCGGTGCGGCCTTGTAGCTGAAGAACGGCATGCCCCACTTGATGCCTTCCTCCACTTCGGGGCAGGCGGCGTGGACCTTGCTGCGCAGGTGCTCGAGGATTGGCCGGGCGAATACGGCGGACTTGGCGATGTAGGCATCGATGCAGGGGTCGTGGTTCGCCATGGAGTTGCCTCACAGGTCGCGGATGAAGAAGCGGTCGCAGCTGAAGTGGCCGGTGCCGCCCAGCGGTGCGCGCAAAGGGGCGAAGCCGCTGCGCTTGTACAGCACCTGGGCCGCGTCCATGCCGGTCAGTGTTTCCAGATAGCAGCGGCGGAAGCCGTGCATGCGTGCGGCATCCAGGCAGCGCTGCATCATCGCACCGCCGGCGCCGATGCCACGGGCAACGGGCAGGAAATACATCTTGCGCAGTTCGCACACGTCCGGCTCGGCGTTTTGCAAGGGCGCAATCCCGCCGCCGCCAACCACCAGGCCGTCGCGCTCGACCACGAAGTAACTGCTGCGGGGTAGCGCGTAAGCCTCGTACATCGTGTCCACTTCCGCATCGTGGATTGCAAAACCGGGCCCATCGGCGCCGAACTCGGGCATTACGGTACGGATGATCGCCGCCATCGACGCGTTGTCGGCGGACGTGATCGGGCGGATCAGAAACTCAGCTGGCATGGGCAGGCACCAAAGAGCGAAGCGTTGATTATTCCACCGAGTGGTGCGCGCGCCAGTGGCGTTCGACAGGATATGGTCGAAGGGTTTGTTTGAGGCCGCTCAGGTCGCCGTGCGTGCGCGGGTGACCCGGCTCGCCGTTTCCTTGTGCAACTGGCCCGCCAGCCAGGAGCCGGTGGCGATCAGCAGCTCGAGGTCGATGCCGGTCGACATGCCAAGACCGTGCAGCATGTAGACCACGTCCTCGCTGGCCACGTTGCCGGTGGCGCCTTTGGCGTACGGGCAGCCGCCGGTGCCTGAGACGGAACTGTCGACCACGCGCACGCCCTCATCGAGGCAGGCCAGGATGTTTGCCAGCGCCTGGCCGTAGGTGTCGTGGAAGTGCACGGCCAGCGCGTCGATCGGTACTTCCTGCGCCACCGCGTGCAGCATCGCGCGCGCCTTGGCCGGGGTGCCGACGCCGATGGTGTCGCCCAGTGAGACTTCGTGACAGCCCAGCTCGTACATCCGCCGTACCACGCGCACCACGTCCGCTACGGGCACCTCGCCCTGGTACGGGCAGCCCAGCACGGTGGAAACGTAGCCGCGAACCCGCACACCGTCGGCACGGGCCTGTTCCATCACCGGCATGAAGCGCTCGATCGATTCGTCGATCGAGGCGTTGATGTTCTTGCGGTTGAACGCCTCGGACGCCGCGCTGAACACGGCGACGTCGGTGGCACCGACCTCGCGGGCGCGCTGGTAGCCGACAAGGTTCGGCACCAGCACCGGGTAGCTGACGCCGGGTACTTTGCGGATGCGGCTGAATACTTCTGCCGCATCGGCCAGTTGCGGTACCCACTTCGGGCTGACGAAGCTGGTGGCCTCGATGGTCTCCAAGCCGGTGGCGGACAGCCGATCGATCAGCGCGATCTTCACCTCGGCCGGCAGCAACGTCTTCTCGTTTTGCAGGCCGTCCCGGGCGCCGACTTCGACAATGCGGACATGGTTGGAAGGGTTCATCAGGAGCTCCGGCAGGGAGGTGGCGTGGCGAGGTGGCGTCGCTGTATCTGGCCTGGCGTAGGGCGAGCAGTGCCCGCCGGCTGCTCAACGATCCGTCCCAGCCAAGAGTGGCGGGCAGTGCTCGCCCTACGAATCCATGGCGAACTTCACCAGCGTGGCATCCGCTTCGACAAAGTCGCCTGGCGCAGCACTGATGCTTTCGATGGTGCCGGCGCGTGGCGCCTTCAAGGCCAGCTCCATTTTCATCGCTTCCATCACCAGCAGTTCCTGGCCCTGCTCGACGGTGTCGCCGGCCTTGGCTTTCACCAGCACGATGCGACCCGGCATCGGTGCAATGACCTGGTTGCCGCCCACGGCGTCGCTGGCTTCCCACGCAAACGCGGCGGCGCGGGCAAAGCTGAAGCGCTGGCCGGCGGCGTCGTGCAGCAGCACATGGGTGGCGTCCGCGCGCAACGGCACGCGGCGTGCCTGGCCGTCGAAGCGTGCGCTGAGGCTGTCGTTGTCGATGCGCGCGCCCTGCACTTGGCATTCCGCATCGCCGAGGCGCAGACGGTAGTTCCCCGCGTCACCATGCGCGTCGATTTCGAAGCGCTGGTCGCGCCAGGTCAGCGCCACGATCCGCTTGCCCGCATGGCCGATGCGCCAGGCGTCAGCCCGCGCCCACGGCGAGTGGGGATCGGTGTGGGTGCTGGCGACGTGCGCTTCGTCGAACAACAGGGCGGCCGTGGTGGCAGCGAACAGCAGGTCGTCGGCCGATGTTTCCGCGCCGACCAGGAATTCATCCAGGTGGCGATCGAGATAGCCGGTGTCGATGCGGCCGTCGATGACGGCCGGATGGCGCACCAGTCGCTCGAGGAATCCGATGTTCGATTTCGGGCCGATGATCTCGCACGCAGCCAGTGCCTGGCGCAGGCGTTGCAGCGCCTTGACCCGATTTTCGTCCCAGACGATCAGCTTGGCGATCATCGGGTCGTAGAAGATCGTCACCGTGTCGCCCTCGACCACACCGCCGTCGAGGCGCACGTGCGCCGAGGGAGCCGGCAGGCGCAGCATCTGCAGCTTGCCCGAGCTGGGCAGGAAATGCTGGTCGGGATCTTCCGCGTACAGGCGCACTTCGATCGCGTGGCCGCGCGCATGCACCTGCTCCTGGGTCAGCGGCAAGGGCTGGCCTGCGGCCACGCGCAGCTGCCACTCGACCAGGTCCAGGCCCAGGGTCATCTCGGTGACCGGGTGTTCGACCTGCAAGCGCGTATTCATCTCCATGAAGAAGAATTCGCCGGGGCTGCCGTCTTCCTGTCGCGCCACGATAAATTCGACGGTGCCCGCGCCCACGTAATTGACCGCCTTGGCAGCGGCCACCGCGGCAGCGCCCATTGCCGTCCGGTGGGTGTCATCCAGTGATTTGGAGGGCGTCTCCTCCAGCACTTTCTGGTATCGGCGCTGCGACGAGCACTCGCGCTCGTTGAGGTGGATCACGTTGCCCTGGGTGTCGCCGAATACCTGGAACTCGATGTGGCGCGGATGTTCGACGTAGCGCTCCAGGATCATCCGCGCGTCGCCGAAGGAGCTGATTGCCTCGCGCTGGGCCGAGGCCAGTGCGTCGGTGAACTCGGCCGCGCTGCGCACGATCCGCATGCCCTTGCCGCCACCGCCCGCGGCCGGCTTGATCATCAGCGGAAAGCCGGTCTTGCCGGCCTGTTCGGCGAGGTAGCTGGTGTCCTGGTTTTCGCCGTGGTAACCCGGTACCAGCGGCACCGCGTGGTGCTCCATCAGCGCCTTGGCTTCGGCCTTGGAACCCATCGCCTCGATGCTTTCGGGGCGCGGCCCGATGAAGGTGATGCCGGCGTCGGTGCAGGCGCGGGCAAAGCCGGTGTTCTCGGACAGGAAACCGTAGCCGGGATGGATCGCCTGCGCGCCGGCCTTCTTCGCCACGTCGAGGATGGCATCGGCTCGCAGGTACGAGTCGGCCGGGCGCGGACCACCAATCGGCCACGCCTCGTCGGCCAGCCGCACGTGCTGCGCGTCGCGGTCGGCTTCGGAATACACCGCAATGGTGTGAATGCCGAGCCGGCGGCAGGTGCGGATCACGCGACAGGCGATCTCGCCGCGGTTGGCTATCAGGATACGTTCGAACACTATTCGCCTTCCCAGTAGTTGCGATTGTCGTGCTGGCGGCCGATGTGGCGAAAGCGCGCCGGTTTGCCGGTGTCGCCGGTCCCGCCTTCGGCAAAGGCGCCGAACTTGCCGGAGTCGGGGTATTCACACACTTCGACCGGTTCCATCGTGCTTACCGCCAGGTAGCGCATCTCGACGGTGCCGGTGTTGATGATCTGGTGTGCGGTGTCCGCGCCGCCGGGTGGACAGGCGACCACATCGCCGCTCTTCAAAGGATAGCGCGCATCGCCGTAACGCAGTTCGCCGCTGCCTTCGAGGATGAAGAACATTTCCTCGTCATTGCGGTGGCTGTGGAACGGACAGCTGCGTTTTCCCGGTGCCACCACGGTGAGGTTGTAGCCCAGCTTGCGTGCCCCGATGCGGCTGGCAATCTCGCCCCAACGGCAATCGAAATCGTCGGGCGGCGCTTCCTTGCCTTTCTGTGCCGGGTCGAGCGTCTGGATTTGCACGTCGGCGAGATTGATGAGCGGGGGTGGCATGTGTCTCTCCCTGGGGGTGTGATCGAATCGGCGCCTGATACGACGTTGGCAGTCCAGCCAACCAGAGTCCGGCAGGCTGCCGCGGACTCCTGGCTGCAACGACTCATTTTTGCGGGCGGGTGGCTTGCGCTTTCTCGACTACCCAGGAGGGCGCACGCTTGTCGAGGAATGCAGCAAGGCCATGCTGGCCTTCCTCGGATACGCGCAGGCGGGCGATCAGTTCGGCGTTGGCGCGGTCGATGCGTTCGGCCTGTGCCAGATCCGCGCCGCCGATGCGCAGGGCCAGTTGCTTGGCCTCGCGCTGGGCCAGCGGGCCGGCTTTGGCCAACAGGTACAACTGGCGTTCGATGGCTTCGTCCAGCCCCTCGGCGGGGAGGGCTGCATGCAGCAGACCAATCCGCGCGGCGGTGGCGGCGTCGAACACTTCGCCACTGATGAACAGCCGGCGCGCCTCGCGCAGGCCGATGGCCGCGATCACGTACGGCGAAATCACGGCAGGCACCAGTCCCAGCTTCACTTCGGACAAGGCGAACTTGGCCGTGTCCGCGCCGATGGCCACATCGCAGCAGGCGACCAGCCCCACGCCGCCGCCGTAGGCCGAACCATTGACCCGGGCGATGGTGGGCTTGGACAAGAACTGCAGGTTGCGCATCAGGCGGGCCAGGCGCAGCGAGTCCTCACGGTTCTCCTGCTCGCTGGCGCCAACCATGCCGCGCATCCAGTTGAGATCGGCGCCGGCCGAGAAACAGCTGCCGTTGCCAGTCAGCACCACGGCGCGAACCGTGTCGTCGGCCTCGGCCTCGGCCAGCGCCTCGGTGAGTGCAGCGATCAATCCGTCGTCGAATGCGTTGTGGATCTGCGGTCGGTTCAGCGTCAGCCACGCCGTGGCGCCGCGGTGTTCGGCGAGGATGGAGTCGGTCATGGGTCGTCCCTGCAGCAAATGACGTCATGATAGTCGGGTGCGCCGGGACAGCGTGGTGCAGTATGCGTAAAGGTCAGGCTATAATGCGAACCATTCGTATTTGAGACGTCAGCCTGTGCGCCTTTCCGAACTGCCCCGAGGGGCTCCCGCCACGGTCGATTGTGTGGAGGACAGCCATACCGCCGACCCGATAGCGCAGCGCCTGCGCGACCTCGGCTTTGTGGACGGTGAGCCCGTCTGCGTGACGGCGGTCGGCCCATTGGGCGCCGATCCGCTGCTGGTGCAGATTGGCTCGACCCGGTTTGCCTTGCGCCGCAGCGAGGCCGCCCGCGTCAACGTGCGGCAGGGTGCGGGATGAGTGCGTCGACCCTGCGGATCGCCCTGGTCGGCAACCCCAATTGCGGCAAGACGGCGTTGTTCAACCAGCTCACCGGCGGTCGGCAGAAGGTCGCCAATTACGCGGGCGTCACCGTCGAGCGCAAGGAGGGGCGATTCACGGCGCCATCCGGTCGGATACTGCAGCTGATCGACCTGCCCGGCGCGTACAGTTTCGAGGCGGCCAGTCCCGATGAGCAGATCACCCGCGATGTCTGCACCGGCCGTTATCCGGGCGAAGCGGCGCCGGACCTGATCGTCTGCGTGGCCGATGCCACCAACCTGCGCCTGCACCTGCGCTTCCTGCTCGAGGTGAAGCAGCTGGGGCGGCCGGTGGTGTTGGCGCTGAACATGATGGATACCGCGAAACGGCGCGGCATCGAGATCGACGTGCCCGAACTGCAGCGCCGCCTCGGCGTGCCGGTGGTGGAGACTGTCGCGGTGCGACGCGGTGGCGCCCGCGCGTTGATCGAACGGGTCGATGGCGACCTGCCGACGGTGGCCGTCGCGGACGGGGATGATGCGGCCGGGCGGGGCAATCAGCATGCCCAGGTGCGCGAGCTGCTGGCCGCCAGCGTGCGGATGCCGCGGGCTACCGCGGCGCTCGACGATGCGCTGGACCGCTGGGCGCTGCACCCGGTGTTCGGGCTGACGATTCTCGCGGCACTGATGTTCCTGATTTTCCAGGCGGTGTTTTCCTGGGCGGAGCCGGTGATGGACGGCATCGAGGGTGGCATGGCCGCGCTCGGGGCCTGGCTGACCCAGGGCTTGCCGCCGGACAGCGCGCTGTACAGCCTGCTCAACGACGGCATTTTCGCGGGGGTCGGCGCGGTGCTGGTGTTCCTGCCGCAGATCCTGATCCTGTTCCTGTTCATCCTGATCCTGGAGGAGTCGGGATATTTGCCGCGTGCGGCGTTCCTGCTGGATCGGCTGATGTTCAAGGCCGGTCTGACCGGGCGGGCGTTCATCCCGTTGCTGTCGAGCTTTGCCTGCGCGATCCCCGGCATCATGGCCACGCGCAGCATCAACGATCCGCGGGATCGGCTCACCACGATTCTGGTGGCGCCGCTGATGACCTGTTCGGCACGGCTGCCGGTGTACACCTTGCTGATCGCCGCCTTCATCCCTCGGCAGGCCGTGGCCGGCGTGTTCAATCTGCAGGGAGTCGTGCTGTTTTCGCTGTATGTGGCCGGCATCATGAGTGCCTTGCTGGTCGCCTACGTGATCAAGCGCCTGCGCAAGGACAAGAGTGAGCACGCCCTGCTGATGGAGCTGCCCGCCTACCGCATGCCACATCTGCGCGACGTGGCGCTGGGGCTGTGGGAACGCGCCACGATCTTCTTGCGCCGGGTGGGTGGCATCTTGCTGGCGCTGACTGTGCTGCTGTGGTTCTTGGCCAGCTTTCCCGGCCCGCCACCGGGCGCCACCGGGCCGGCGATCGATTACAGCCTGGCCGGGCGTCTGGGTCATGCGCTGCATTACGTGTTCGCCCCGATCGGTTTCAACTGGCAGATCTGCATCGCGCTGGTGCCGGGCCTGGCCGCGCGGGAAGTGGCGGTGTCGGCGCTGGGTACGGTGTACGCGATGTCTGCCGTCGGTGACACAGAGCTGGCATCCCAGTTGGGGACCGTGATTGCGGAACAGTGGTCGCTGGCGACGGCGCTGTCGCTGCTGGCCTGGTACGTGTTCGCGCCGCAGTGCATGGCGACGCTGGCGGTGATCCGCCGCGAGACCAACTCCTGGCGCTATGTGGCCATCAGCGCCGGTTACATGTTTGCGCTGGCCTATCTCGCCTCGCTGTTGACGTATCAGATTGCGAGGGTGCTGTCGTGAGCACGTTCGAGCTGGTGCAGGGCGTGGTGATCGGGCTGGTGGTCACGCTCAGCGCGTGGCAGGCATTCCGCAAGCTGCTGCCGCAAACCAGTAGGCGCCTGCTGGCCCGAGCCTCCGCCCGGCTGGATCGGAACGGACGCGGGGGACTGACGCGTCGCCTGGGCCGCTGGCTGCAGCCGGCCGAAGCCAGCAGCGGCGGATGCGGTAGCGGCGGTGGCTGCGCCAGTTGCGGCGGGTGCGCACCGGTGAAACTGTCAAACCAGGTCGAGCCGCCCCAGCCGCTGCAATTCCGCGCGCGTTTGTAGCGGGCTGCTGCCTGCCTGGGCGTTGGCAGGGCAGGGTCGCGGCGGTACAGGCCAATGAAAAAGCCGGCTTGCGCCGGCTTCTCCGCACACCATGAAACGCGACCGGCTTACGCCAGTTCGTGGATCTTCGCGTTGAGGCGGCTCTTGTGGCGGGCCGCCTTGTTCTTGTGGATCAGGCCGCGGGCGGCGTAACGATCCATCACCGGCTGGGCGACCGTGAAGGCGGCGATGGCGCCGGCCTTGTCTTTGGCCTCGATGGCCTTGACGACCTTCTTCAGGGCGGTACGGACCATGGAACGTGCGCTGATGTTGCGCAGGCGGCGCTGTTCGGACTGGCGCGCGCGCTTCTTCGCGGACTTGATGTTGGCCAAGGTAGAACTCCGGAATGCAGTGTTGTGGTTGGAAAAAGACGCCAATTATGCGGTCGATTCGCCGCATCGTCAATCATTCAGGTGACGATGGCTGGAGCCGTGAGGTCTCGATAACGCCGCCGCGCCGGTATTTTGCCACATCCGGGCTGTCATCCTGCCCGCACGGGCTGTCAAACTACGCGCCGAGTGCAGTGACGCCGAAGGCCAGAACAACCACCCATGAAGTCCCCCAGCATGCTCCGCGGGCTGCTCTCGTTCAGCAGCATGACAATGATCTCGCGGGTGCTTGGCCTGGTGCGCGACATCTCGATCAACGCCGCCTTCGGTGCCAACAGCGCCACCGATGCGTTCTGGGTGGCGTTCCGCGTTCCCAATTTCATGCGCCGGCTGTTTGCGGAGGGCTCGTTCTCGACCGCCTTCGTGCCGGTCTTCACGGAAGTGAAGGAGCGCCGCACGCATGCGGAGTTGCGCGAGCTGATGTCGCGGGTGGCGGGCACGCTGGGCGGCGTCCTGCTGCTGATCACGGCGCTGGGCATCATTTTTGCGCCGCAGGTGACGGTGCTGTTCACGCCCGGCGCGCTGGCGGACCCGCCCAAGTTCGACCTGACCGTGGATCTGCTGCGGCTGACCTTTCCGTTCCTGCTGTTTGTGTCGCTGACGGCCCTGTCTGGTGGGGCGCTGAACAGTTTCAACCGCTTCGCCTTGCCGGCGTTGACCCCGGTGATCCTGAATCTGTGCATGATCGCCGGTGCCCTATGGCTGTCGCGGCATCTGCATACGCCGATCATGGCGATGGGGTGGGCGATCCTGGCGGCCGGAATCTTGCAACTGCTGTTCCAGTTGCCCGCGCTGCGCGGCCTGAATCTGCTGACGCTGCCGCGCTGGGGCTGGAATCACCCGGATGTGCGGCGAATCATGCGGTTGATGGTGCCGACGCTGTTTGGCTCCTCGGTGGCGCAGATCAACCTGCTGTTCGATACGGTGATTGCGTCGCTGCTGGTGGTTGGATCGCAAAGCTGGCTGTCCCAGGCGGATCGATTCCTGGAGTTGCCGCTGGGGGTGTTCGGCGTGGCGCTCGGCACGGTGATCCTGCCCTCGCTGTCGCGCCATCACGTGACCACCGACACGGTGGGCTTTTCGCGCGCACTGGACTGGGGCTTGCGGATTACCCTGCTGATCGCGGTGCCTGCGATGTTCGCGCTGCTGCTGCTGGCCGAGCCGATGGTTGCCACGCTGTTCCAGCATGGCCGCTGGAATGCCCACGACACCGCCATGGCGACCTTGTCGATCACAGCACTGAGCTTCGGCCTGCCGGCGTTTGCGCTGGTGAAGGTGTTGCTGCCGGCCTTTTACGCACGGCAGGACACGCGCACGCCGGTGCGCGCGGCGGTGGCCTCGCTGCTGACCAATATGGTGTTGAACGTGGTGTTCCTGGCCCTGCTGTTCGAGGCGTGGGCGCCGGCTGAGTTGAAACGGCTGCCGTGGCTGGACGGTCTGACCCGGTTGCCGGGCCTGCACATGGCCTTGGGCATGGCCAGCGCCACCGCTGGGTACGTCAACCTTTGGCTGCTTTGGCATTGGTTGAAAAAGGCGGGCGTGTACCAGCGCCAGCCCGGGTGGGCGCGACACCTGGGGCGGTTGGCGGCAGCCTGCGCGGTAATGGTCGTGGTGTTGCTGGCGGGTCGCTGGCTGTGGCCGAACTGGACCGAGGGCGTGCCGGTGTTGACGCGGCTGTGGCGCCTGGCCGTGATGGTGTTTGCCGGCGGTGCCAGTTACGTCGCGATCCTGTTTGCCGGCGGCTTCCGCTTGCGTGACCTGCGTGGCGCGTGAGGCCGTCCGGCAGCCCTGTGACGAGCCATCGGGCCGTTATACTCGCGCGATGATGAGACTCTCCAGGGATGTCGCAGGCCCTTGTCTGGCGCCGCGTGGCAGCGTCATTGCGGTCGGCGCGTTTGACGGGTTGCACCGGGGGCACCAGGCCCTGCTGGCGCAGGTGCGTGAGCGGGCGCAGGCGCTCGGTTGCAGCCCTGTGGTGGTGAGTTTCGAGCCGCTACCGCGCGCATTTTTCTCGCCCGTGCCGGTCCCGCGCTTGTCCGGTGTGCGCGAAAAGTTGTGTGGATTCGCTGCGGCAGGCATGGAGCACACCTTGTTGCTGCGCTTCAACTGCGCCTTGACCCGGCTGCCGGCCGAGGACTTCGCGCGCCGGGTGCTGGTCGAGCGCGTGGCGGCGCGTGAGGTCTGGGTCGGCGCCGATTTCCGCTTCGGCCACAAACGTGGTGGTGACGTGGCGTTGCTGGAGCAGATGGGCGGCGAACTCGGTTTTCGTGCCTGCACGCTGTCTGCGGTGCAGCTCGATGGGGCGCGGGTCTCGGCCAGTCGCGTGCGCGCCTTGCTGGCCGCCGGCGAGTTTGCCGGTGCGGGGCAGCTGCTCGGACGGCCATTCGTCATCGAGGGCCGGGTGCAGCGTGGCAACCAGTTGGGCCGGACGCTGGGTTATCCCACGGCCAACATCCCGCTGCGGCAGCGCATCAGCCCGGTGCAGGGTATTTTCGCCGTGCGGGTGGGCCTGGGTCAGGGCGAGTGCAGCTGGCCGGGCGTGGCCAGCCTGGGCGTGCGGCCGACCGTCAACCAGGTCAGCGAGCCGCTGCTGGAAGTACATCTGTTCGATTTCGCGGGCGATTTGTACGGTCAGCGCATGGCCGTGGAGTTTGTGGCGAAGCTGCGCGATGAGCAAAAATTCGACGGGCTGGAGCCACTGAGAGCGCAAATGGCGCTCGATTCGCGCATGGCGCGTACGGCGCTGGGCATGAATCCGCGGCTCACCGACGCATGAGGCGCATTCCGGTGCGGCCGCATATCGTTTAACGTTGCATCCTTTGCCTGCCGGCTGGCAGGCGCCAGCAATCAGTAATGGCAGCTTTTCAATGACCCACGATTACAAGAGCACGATCAACCTGCCGCATACGGCGTTCCCGATGCGCGGCGATTTGCCCAAGCGCGAGCCGGTGTGGCTGGACGAGTGGGCACGGGTCGACCGCTACGCGCAGATCCAGCAGAAGACCGCGGATCGCGACCGGGTGTTCGTGCTGCACGATGGCCCGCCGTATGCGAACGGCCCGATTCACATCGGCCACGCGGTGAACAAGATCCTGAAGGACATCGTGGTCAAGTCCAAGCTGCTGGCTGGCCAGCGGGCTCCCTACGTGCCGGGCTGGGACTGCCATGGACTACCGATCGAGATCGCGGTCGAGAAGAAGTTCGGCAAGCCGGGTGACAAGCTCGATGCGGCGACATTCCGGCAGAAATGCCGGGAATACGCCACCGAACAGGTCGATACCCAGCGCGCCGGTTTCAAGCGACTGGGTGTGCTGGGTGACTGGGACCACCCGTACCGCTCGATGGACTTCCGCTTCGAGGCCGACATGCTGCGCGCCCTGGCGCGCATCGTGTCCAACGGGCATGTGGTGCG
The DNA here is from genome assembly GCA_036563155.1 of Rhodanobacter sp. Taxonomy (GTDB): domain Bacteria; phylum Pseudomonadota; class Gammaproteobacteria; order Xanthomonadales; family Rhodanobacteraceae; genus Rhodanobacter. Next base: position 2,442 of record DATCMT010000005.1, on the reverse strand, counting down.
CGGTGCCAAGCCCGTGTACTGGTGTTTCGATTGCGCCTCGGCGCTGGCCGAGGCGGAGATCGAGTACGGCGACAAGGCGTCGCCGGCCGTCGACGTAGCGTATGACGCGGTGGATGCCGAGGCGCTGACCATGGCCTTCGGCGTCAAGGCGGGCGACGCCATCGTCGCCATTCCGATCTGGACCACCACGCCGTGGACACTGCCGGAGAGCCAGGCCGTTTCGCTGGGCGCCACGCTTGAATATGCGCTGATCGAGGGACCGGCGCGGGGCGGCCGACGCGTGCTGCTGGTGGTTGCCAGTGCGCTGGCCGAGCAGGTCGCCCAGCGCTATGGCGTTGAGCCTGTCCGCGTCCTCGGTCACGCCGAAGGCAAGGCGCTGGAGGGCGTGAAGCTGCGGCACCCGTTCTACCCGCGCGAAGTGCCGGTGATTCTGGGCGATCACGTCAGTGCCGAAGACGGCACCGGTGCGGTGCACACCTCGCCCGACCATGGCGTCGAGGATTTCGTGGTGGCGCGCGAGTACGGCATCGGTCTGCTCAACTACATCGAGCCACGCGGTACCTATCGCGCCGACACGCCGGCGGCCGACGAGCTGGCGCTGGGCGGCATGCACATCTGGAAGGCGAACGACGCCATCGTCGAGGTGCTGCGTCAGCGCGGCGTGTTGCTGGCCTTCGCGAAAATCGAGCACAGCTATCCGAACTGCTGGCGGCACAAGACGCCGGTGATCTACCGCACCACGCCGCAGTGGTTCATCTCGATGGAGCAGGCCCGCTTGCGTGAGACGGCGCTGACGTCGATCAAGAATGTGCGCTGGATTCCCGGGTGGGGTGAAGATCGCATCGCCGGGATGGTGGCCGGGCGGCCGGACTGGTGCATCTCGCGGCAGCGGACGTGGGGCGTGCCGATCGCGCTGTTCGTGCACAAGGTCACGCAGGAACCGCACCCCGATTCGGTCGCCTTGCTCGAGCGGGTGGCGCAGCGCGTCGAGCAAGGCGGCATCGACGTGTGGTTCCAACTGGAGCCGGCCGAACTGCTCGGCGACGACGCCGACGATTATGAGAAAGTCACCGATGTGCTGGATGTCTGGTTCGATTCCGGCGTCACTCATTTTGCCGTCGTCGGCCAGCGGCCGGAGCTGCAACAGGGCACGGCGGATCATTACCAGGTGATGTACCTGGAGGGTTCCGATCAGCATCGCGGCTGGTTCCAGTCATCCTTGTTGACCTCGGCCGCAATCCACGGCCGCGCGCCGTACGACGAGGTGCTCACCCACGGCTTCGCGGTCGATGCCCATGGCCGCAAGATGTCCAAGTCGCTGGGCAACGTGGTGGCGCCGCAGAAAGTGATGGATACGCTGGGCGCCGACGTGTTGCGGCTATGGGTGGCCTCGGCCGACTACCGCAACGAGATGACGGTATCCGACGAGATCCTCAAGCGCGTCTCCGACAGCTACCGGCGCATTCGCAACACGGCCCGCTTCCTGCTCGGCAATCTGGACGGTTTCGATCCGCAGCAGCATCTGTTGCCGGTCGAAGACAGCCTGCTGCTCGACCAGTGGGCGGTGCAGCAGGCATTTGATGTGCAGCAAGCGGTGATCGCTGCGTACGAGCGTTATGACTATCCGGACGTGGTCGCCCGCATCCAGAATTTCTGCACCAATGAACTGGGCGCGCTGTACCTGGACATCACCAAGGACCGGCTCTACACCATGCCGACCGACAGCCACGGGCGGCGCAGCGCGCAGAGCGCGATGTACCGCATCGCCGAGGCGCTGGTGCGCTGGCTGGCGCCGGTGCTGAGCTTCACTGCCGAGGAGGTCTGGCAGCAGCTGCCGGGGGAGCGTGGCGACAGCGTGCTGTTCGAGACCTGGTACGACGGACTGGTCGCGCTGCAGGGTTCGCCGGTGCAGCGCCGGTACTGGGCCGATCTGCTGACGATCCGCGAGTCGGCTTCGCGCGTGCTTGAGGGGATGCGCAAGGCAGAGCAGATCGGTGCGGCGCTGGAGGCTGACGTGGTGATTCACGCCGACGCGGCCATCCAGTCACGTTACGCCGAGGCTGCCGACGAGTTGCGCTTCTTTTTCATCACGTCCGGGCTCGAGCTGGCCCCGCTCGCACCGAGCTCCGACGACGCCGTGAAAGTGGAGCTGGACGGCTGCGAGACATGGATTTCCGCCAGCGTCAGCCAGGCGGACAAGTGCGTACGCTGCTGGCACCGCCGTGACGACGTGGGCAGCCACGCCGACCATCCCCAGCTGTGCAGCCGCTGCATTGGCAACATCGAAGGCGCTGGTGAGGACCGTCGCTTTTTCTGACCTGTCCCGTGCCTGTGGTTGCTTGATCAACTCACGATTGAGGTCCGCGGCGACGGCCGGCGGGCAGTGCCCGCCCTACCAGCGCCTCGTAACCACGGCCGGCGAGCAATGCCCGCCCGGGCGTC
>DATCMT010000027.1:0-3869 GCA_036563155.1 Rhodanobacter sp. | reverse complement strand
CCGCGACGTGCATAGTCGCGCGCCCGCACCGCATCGTTCAGGGTGAGATAGCCGCTGGTCGAGTAGCGGTAGGCCGCCACGGTCAAGGATGTGCCGGTCTGCGCCATGATCTTGCTGTAGCTCAGCCGCATGCTCTGGCCGGACAGTGTGTCGAGGCCCGGGATTCGTGTGCGTGCGGTGGTGACATCCATGGCGAACGCGCCGTAACGGGTGTTCAGCGCGCTGCCCAGCAGCAGCGCCGCATAGCCGTTCGAGCCCACCGCGCCCGCGTAACCAGTCAACAGGTTGGTGAAGCCATGCTGCATCGTGGCCTGCGCCACGTTCGGCTTGTGCTCGAGACCCTGGCCGCGCAACTGGCCGGCGGCCACACTGAAGCGGCTTACACCAGGGCGCAGCAGTTGCGGCACCGAGGCGTACGGTACGGTGAACGTGTGCACGCGCCCGTTGGCCTCGGTGACACTGACTTCGAGGTCCCCGCCGTAGCCGGTGGCATACAGGTCATCGATGACGAATGGGCCGGGTGCCACCGTGGTCTGATAGATCTGCATGCCGTTCTGGCGCACCACCACTTTGGCGTTGCTGTCGGCCACGCCCCGTACAGTGGGGGCATAGCCACGCAGCGACTGCGGCTGCATACGATCGTCGGTGGCAATCTGGATACCGCGCAGCCCGAAACTGTCGAAGATCTCGCCGCTGGTCCACGAGTCGCCCACGGTCAGCTGGGCCCGCAGTGTCGTGAGATCGCGCTGGGCATAGCTGGCGATGTTCTGCCAGTGGTGAGTGGCGCGGGTGCTGGCGCTCCTCGACTGCCAGTTCAACGCGGAGTTGTTGCGCACGCGCCACTGCCCCAGATTCAGTCCGGCGTTCAGTCCGAGGTAGGAAGAAGTCTGTGCCAAGCCGCCGCTGCTGGTGCGGAAGCTGTTGAGGTTGTAGTTGAGCAGGCCGGCGGTGACGCCCGAATCCCAGTACTTTGGGTCCACGTAGCCGCGCGCCATTTGCCCCAAAAATGCCTGAGGGACGCTGGTGTCCAACCGCAGCTCGGACATTTCGAACGTGATGCTGGCGCCGGGGATCACGCTGGCCATGTCGACGCACGCGCTAGAGTCGGCGAGGGCGGCGCTCACCTGGTCGGACAGGTCGGCCGGATGCAGCCCCAGCTCGTCCAACAGGGACTGGGTGACGCACGGGGTCGCGCTGGCGCCGACTGTCGGCGCCGCGAAGCGCACATCGCTGCGGCCAACTATCCGCTCATTGAGATAGATGTCGACGCTGTAGGTACCGGCCGGCACAAAGTCGCCGCGCTCGAAGCGGGATAGATCGGTCGTGTTTTGCCCCGCGCCTGATAACAGGCTGCGGTCGAAACTTGCATCCATCACATCGAGCGCCGGGGCGCTGGAATCTGCCGTCGGACCGGCGGCGCCCGCGCTCGCCATCACGTGACCGGTGACGCCGCACAGGGTCGCGCCGAGCAGTCGCAGGATCAGCTGGCGGCGAAGCCGGGGCCCTCGCACGCTCGTGGTCGAAGCGTTGGCGAGTGCCACAATCACGGCGTGATCGTGCCCTTGTAGGAGCTGGCGGCGCCAAAGTCGTTGATCGTGGTGAAATCCACGATGGTGCCAGTGGCCGGTGCGTGGCCGAGCCTGTCGATCGGCAGGCGCAGCGAAGACAGCGGCGCCACCATGCCGGTGTCGGGCGTGTAGGTGGTATTGCCAATCCGCAGGGCGAGCTGGCTGAAGGTGATGTAGTACGGCGTCGGGTTGTGTACGACCAGCGCGTAGCCGGTTCCCTCCGTGCTGGAGCTCCAGGTGAGTTGCTGTGCCGCCGTGAGCGGATTGCCCGTCAGTTCGGCCGGGCGGAAGAACAACTTCAGGCGGGAACGCACGGCAAACTGCAGTGTGTTCTGCGCTTCACCTGTCGGGGAGGTGGGCTTGGGCGGAATCTCCAGCACATTGAGCCAGAACAGCGATTCGCGATCCTTCGGCAGCGGCTGCCCCGTGTACACGATGCGCAGGCTCTGGCCTTTGCCGGGATTCATGCGGAACAACGGCGGCGTGGTCAGAAAAGGGACGTGCGCGGTGTCGGGCGTGGATTGCGCGTCCCCGTCGTCAATCCACGCCTCGACCAAGACCGGTTGATCTCCGTTGTTGTTCAAGCGCACGGTGACCTCGCCACCCGCGGCCGGGAACACGACGCGCGTGCCGCTGATCACCACGCTGGCGTTGGCCGCGCCGCCGGTGACGGAAAGCGCTATCAGGCTTCCGGCGATGGCACCGAGCAGGCTTTTCATCAAAGTGTCCCGTGGCAGGTCAGAGTGCCGCAGCTTCCGGCAACCACGCGCCGCAGCCGTCTTCACGGCTGCAGCGCGCCAGTGCTGCGCTTACTGGTAGGTGAGGGTGAATCCGACGGTCGACGTCACCAGACCCGCCGAGGTCGTCGCTCCAGTCGCGACGTACTGCGCCGTGAGGCTGGTGGAACCCGAGCCACCAGTGACAGCAATGACCGGGGCATTTGCGTTGGTGGCGGTGTTGATCGCACTGTTGCCGCTGTTCAACAGCTGGATCTGCACGTCCGAGCCACTGGAGGCGGTGTTCTTCAGGTTGCCGGTGGTGGAATCGATCGTGCTGCCGGCCGTAAACGTCATGCTCGCCTGGGTGGTGTTGGTGTCGCAGCCGGTCAGCGCAATCGTGAACGGAGTGGCACCCGCCACACTGCCGGCGGCGCCAAACGCTGCCGTGGAGACGTTGGGCAGCACGACGGTGGCACCCGCACCGTTGACGTTGATGGTGCAGCTGTCAGCCAGCACCCTGCCGGTGAAGTTGATGGTGCCGCTGGTGGCAGCCTGCGTGGTTGGGACGAAAGCCGTAGCCATGATGGCCACCAGGGCACTGGAAAGCAGGGTCTTCTTCATTGCGGTTGTTCCTCGTAGGCAAGTTGATCAGAGCTCGATTCGGCGGCACGGGGACATCCCGGTACGGCCTTGGCGTTTCACACATACCGGCGGATCAATACGTCGGACCCGTTCCCCCCGGATGACATGCGCGTCGCGGATTCCCCCGTGACTTGCGGTCCTTCAAGCAATCGACATGCCACGCGCTCCGGTGCATCGGCGAATGTGAACACCGTGCCCGATCACGCCGATGTTTTTCCGACGCGTGACGGATTCGTGACGATACTTGTCGGCGTCCCCTTACAGTTTGCGTCACTTTGAGTGTGAACTGCGTCACACATAATACGGAAATATCGCGCTTAGGGAAGGGCACCTCATTTTCTTTCTCAACTTGTGTCAAGTCACCTTGACATTGAGCTGTAGGCGCACCTACACTTCACGATGTCAAGGTTACTTGACAATATTCTCCTCACCAAGGTGCGCCATGAACGAATCACTCCACTCACTCCGCAAGACTTTCCGGCTGGTTCTTGCAGCGCTTTTGCTGATCGTTTCGACAGCTGCGGCGGCCGTGACGCAGCCGGCTGCTCCCGCAGCCTCGGTCGGTACGCTCAAGGTGGAGCGCCATGGCAACCAGGGCCGTCCCGTCATCCTCGTGCCGGGATTGCAGGGCGGCAGTTGGGTGTGGCAGCGCACGATCGAGCAACTACAGCAAAACCATGTTGTTTATGCAGTGACGCTGGCTGGGTTTGACGGTGTGCCGGCCCCGGCCGGAAACGGCAGTCTGCTCGACCGCGCCGATGCATCACTCCTGCAATTGGTCCAGCAGATCAAGGCCCACGACAAGTCTGGCAAGCCCGTGCTGGTCGGCCACAGCCTGGGCGGCACCTTGTCGCTGCGCTTTGTGGGCGAACACCCGGAGCTTGTTGCCGGGGTGGTGGCGGTGGATGGCTTACCGGTTTTCCCGGGGATGGAGCGGCTC
>DATCMT010000028.1:0-2070 GCA_036563155.1 Rhodanobacter sp. | reverse complement strand
GCCAGGCGACGGGCGAGAAAACGCTGTTCCGGTCCCTGCTGGGCGAGTTCCAGGGCGCGTTGATAGGCGGTACGCGCTTCCTCAACACGCCCCAGGCGCCGGCACAGGTCGGCGCGGGCGGCGTGGGCCAGGTGATAGTCGCTGAGTGCGCCACGGGCGAGCAGGGCGTCGATCAGTTTCAGTCCCTGTTCGACACCGTCGCGCATCGCCACGGCCACCGCGCGATTGAGTTCCACGACCGGCGATGGATTCCGCTCGAGCAGGGCATCGTAAAGACCGACAATTTCCCGCCAGTCGGTGGTTTCGATGGACGCGGCTTCCGCGTGCACCGCGGCGATCGCGGCCTGCAGGGTATAGGGGCCAAAGCGCTGGCTGGCCAGCGCCCGCAGGACCCGTTCGACGCCTTCACGGATCTGCTGCTGGTCCCAAAGCGTACGGTCCTGCTGCTCCAGCAGGATCAGGTCGCCATCGGCAGAGACCCGCGCGGCGCGCCGGGAATCCTGCAACAGCAACAGTGCCAGTAAACCTTCGGCTTCCGGTTCCGGCAACAGCGCGCACAGCAGGCGCGCGAGACGGATGGCTTCGCTCGCCAGCTCGTGACGTATCAGCGTGTCACCGGCGGAGGCGGAATAGCCTTCATTGAAAATGAGATAGATGGCGTGGAGCACAGACAGCAGGCGCTCCGGCAGCTGTTCTGGCCCGGGGACTTCGTAGGGGATGCGCGCATCGCGGATTTTTGCCTTGGCGCGCACGATACGCTGGGCCAGGGTCGGAGTGGTGGTGAGAAAGGCGCTGGCAATTTCTTCCGTGGTCAGGCCGCAGACTTCGCGCAAGGTCAGGGCCAGCTGTGCCTCCGGCGCGAGGCTCGGGTGGCAGCAGGTGAAGATCAGGCGCAGGCGGTCGTCTTCGATGCCCGGTTCTTCTTCCTCTTCCGTCGCCAGTTCGGCTTCCAGCTGTTCGGCAACGTCCTCAAAAGACACGTTAAAGCGCGCCTTGCGGCGCAGCTGGTCTATGGCCTTGAAGCGCCCGGTGGATACCAGCCAGGCACGTGGGTTACCCGGTAAGCCTTCCGTCGGCCATTGGGCGAGTGCGGCGGCGAAGGCTTCGTGCATCGCCTCTTCTGCCAGGTCGAAATCGCCCAGCAGGCGGATAAGCGTTGCCAACACCCGGCGCGACTCGGTCTGGTAAAGCTGGTTAAGCGTCGCTTGGGATACCGGTGTCATAAGGGGCTTTCCATGCCGATTTATTGAACGGTGTCTTACCTCAGCGTGTGCGCAGGTACTCCACCACTTCCCGCTGATTGCCGCGGAATATAATACGCCCGGCCTTTTGCTCCAGCTGGTAATCGTACATCGGGTCGTAGTAGTCGTTCAGCAACATGCGGATCCAGTCCCGGTGACGATCGACATCGCCGTCGGCAAGTTGTCGCTGCAGTGCCTCCTGCATGATGGTGTCGAGTGCGCTGTAGCGTTCACCGCCCAGGCGTCTCACGATATTGGCGAGATTCTGCCGCAGGGCGCTGGCAAAAATCTGCGGACCTTCTTCTGCGCCGTGTTGCGCAACGAAATCCGCACAGAGATCTACCACGTAGTCTTTCAGGATGCGTTCCACCCGGCTCTCCACCGAGTCATCCAACCACACCAGCGGGTAATCGCGCATGCCCTGGTGCAGCGACAGGGGTACCGAGCAGCGGCCGATCAGGCGGCTTTCGTCTTCCAGCACGAAATGCTGCTGGCCCGCGGCGCGGTGTTTCAGAAAATCGATGGCCAGGGCATTTTCAAAGCTGATCTGTGAGGGCTGCGGTGTCGCGCGCTTGCCGAAACTGGAGCCGCGATGATTGGCGTGGCCCTCGAGGTCGATGGCGTTGTCCAGTTGTGCCAGCACCTCGGTTTTGCCGGTGCCGGTCATACCGCCCACCAGGGTAAATGTGCAGTCGCGCACGGCACTTTCGATTTCCTCGATCAGGAAGGTGCGCATGGCCTTGTAGCCGCCCTGCACCCGCGGATAGGGCACCCCGGCTTCACGCAGCCACTGCTGGCTGATCTGCGAGCGCAGGCCGCCGCGGAAACA
>DATCMT010000017.1:0-93645 GCA_036563155.1 Rhodanobacter sp. | reverse complement strand
TCCAATCTTTGGATGGCGCGACGAACGCTGCTGAGTTCCGCAGGGGAGGTGCGCCCGTGAGGTGGAAAATCGTGGTGATTTGGCGCGAAGACGCGCAACGATGGCGTTAATTTGTCCCAAAGATCGCCTTTTCAGGTGGCAAGGCCGGCAGTTTAGATGCGGCCGTATGGATGGCCATTTAAAGCATTATTGATCAGAGCATCCTTTGACAATTTGTGCGAGGTGGGGTGGTAACTGAACCTGAGCCCGTTCCGTTGTTATTTGTCGTTATATCCCCACGGCGCGGGAGGTGCATCGACTGGCTTGGTTAAATCGAAGTCCACTCTGAATTCCCGACCCTGGCGGATCATCCGGTAGGTAAATCGCTCAGGGTAGATATACATTTGCCAGGTATTGTCGACGGACTGCGGGATGGCGTTTTCTACAAACAACTCTTTCGAAAACTGGTCGGCCGGAAATGACTGAACCTGTGCCCACCCGGCATCGACGGTATGTCCACCATACTGCGTAAGAATATCCTCGGTGCCGTCCCTGTGTCGGTGGTCGTGCTTGAGCGTCAGTCCGGAGCCCGTCTTGGTAATCACCCAGGTGCGCGACGCATCTTCGCCGACATGAAATGGAATTTGTAGTTGCGTCTTGTCACATCGCCTGACGTGCATGATCAGTGCCTTGTTCGCGAAACTGTCACTGGCATCGTTATCGACCGTGACCGTTCCGGAATATGCTTTGCCGCAGTGCGCGCTGATAGCCTCGAAAAACGCGTCTTGCGACGGGATCGACGAGACGTCTGATCGTGCGATGGCGGGCACGAATAGGAGGCTGGAAAGTACAACGACAATTGGCGATTTCATGGCTGTGATTCAACTGAGCGGTAGAGTAGGCGCCAGAGTACCCGAGGGGAAAGAAAAAAGGTGTCCGTTGAAAAAAGGTGTCAGGGACAATTTCTGCGCAGCAACAGGAGTCGTCAAATTGCCGCTGACACCGTTCTTGGTAGGTGGGAAGGTTGCTTCAGTGCATCGCCGCTGCGTTCAAGCGTCCGGGACGGTGCTCGGTAGAAGCACGCGGGACCTGACAGGCCGCTTTCTCCGATCCGTTATTGGCAAGATCAGAACGGATGGGAAATCACCGTGACTTAACTTCCTCGGTCCCGTTTTCGCGTAAGTTCACTCGTTCCGTTTTCGTGGTTTTCGCGTTGCGTTTTCGTCGTATCTGCGCATGACGTTCGACACCTGCCCGCACGGTGCGTGCTGGCGTCTTGTCGACCGGCCCTGTCGCCGCGTGGCAGCGCGGCAGAACACTCTTCCCGCCATCACCGCCCGTCCGGGCCGGAGTCCTGCATGAGTGCCAACAAGCCGCAAATTTTGTTCCTGTCGCTGGCCGTGGGTCTGGCCCTGTCCGCTTGCAATCGTCAGGGCGATGGAAATCCCGCCGCCGATACGCCGCCCGCCAAGTCCGCCGCCACACCCGACACGACAGCCGTCAAGACGTTGACCTTGGATCAGAGCAAGCTGCCGCCGGTGATCAGCTTCTCGGTGGACGACCTCGACAAAAGCAAATTGGTCTGCAAGGACTTTGGCGGTTACGTCAACGACAAGTGGATTGCGGCCAATCCGATCCCCGCTGACCGCAGCAGTTGGGGACCGGGTGCGGTACTGGCGGAACGTTCGCTCGCTGTGCAGCACCAGTTGGCCGAACAGAGTGCTGCCGACAAGAACGTCAGCGGCGTCGAGAAGATCGTCGGCGATTTCTGGGCTACTGGCATGGACAAGGCCAGGATCGATGCGCAGGGCATTACGCCGCTGAGCGATCGCCTGGCCAAAATCGATGCGCTGACCGATCCGGCGAGCATTGCTGATTATCTGCGCACCTCGGCCGCCGGCGGCGAAGGTTTCATTTTCCAGTTCGGGCCCGAGGCTGACTTCCAGGACTCGTCGATGAACATCGCCTACGCCGTCCAGGGTGGTCTGGGCCTGCCGGACAAGAGCTACTACGTTGACAAGGACAAGGCCGACAAGCTCGCTGCGTACCAGGCACACGTAGCCAAGGTGCTGGAGCTGTCGGGCATTGCCACCGATACGGCGGCAAAACAGGCCAAGGCCGTGGTCGCTTTTGAAACGCGCCTGGCCAAGGCTTCCAAGTCCAGCGAAGAAATGTCGCGCGACATATCGCTGTACTACAACCCCGTGACGCCGGCCGACGCTGACAAGTTGACCCCGAACTTCTCGTGGGAAAAATTCTTCGAGGCGCAGGGCGTGGCGACACCAAAGACCTTCTCGCTGGCGATGCCGAAGTTTCACGAGGAAGTCAGCAAGATGATCGCCGCCGAGCCGGCCGAGACGTGGAAGGCCTACCTGCGCTTCCATACCGTCGACCGCGCGTCGCCTTACCTGAGCGAGCCGTTCGTGCAGGAGCAATACGCGTTCTATGGCAAGACCATGAGCGGCCAGATGGAGCAGAAGGCGCGCTGGAAGCGCGTGCTCGGCGCGATCAACGACAACGCCGGCATGGCCATGGGTGAGCTCTACGTCAAGGTCGCGTTCCCGCCTGATTCCAAGGCGAAGATGGAAGCCCTGGTGAAGAACCTGGGCACGGCGCTCAAGGGACGGATCGAACACCTCGCGTGGATGAGCGACGCCACCAAGGTCAAGGCGCTGGAAAAATGGGCGACGTTCGACCCGCGCGTGGGCTACCCCGACAAGTGGCGCGACTGGTCAGGCTTGGAGACCTCCCGCGACAGCTACATCGGCAACGCGTTGGCCGCCAGTGCATTCAACTACAAGTGGGAACTGGGCAAGATCGGCAAGCCGGTGGACAAGACCGAGTGGGGCATGACCCCGCAGACGGTAAACGCCTACTACAACCCGCTGGCGAACCAGATCACCTTCCCGGCTGCGATCCTGCAGGCACCGTTCTTCGACCCTGATGCCGATCCGGCGATGAACTATGGCTCCATCGGCGCGGTCATCGGCCACGAGATGACCCACGGTTACGACGACCAGGGCAGTCGCTTCGGATCCACCGGCAATTTCGAGAATTGGTGGACGCCCGCCGATGCCAAGGGTTTCGCGTCGCGCACCGACAAGCTGGTCAAGCAGTTCGACAGCTACGAAGCGCTGCCCGGCCAGCACGTCAATGGCAAGCTCACGCTCGGCGAGAACATCGCCGACCTTGGCGGCCTGGCGACCGCCTACGATGCGATGCAGATTGCCACCAAGGGCGAGCCCGACCCGATGACCGACGGACTGACGCGCGATCAGCGCTTCTTCCTCAACTTCGGCACGTCGTGGCGCGGTGCAAGCACTCCGGATGCGGTCAAGGTGCAGCTCGCTTCCGATCCGCACGCGCCGCGCCAGTTCCGCGCGATCGGCGCGCCGGCCAACCTGCCGGCATTCGCCAAGGCTTTCGACTGCAAGCCTGGCGACCCGATGAACCGCACCGGCGACAAGCAGGTAGTGATCTGGTGATCTGAGAAAAGGTGTCAGGGACAATTGTTGGTGGTCAAAGGCGCCTTCAGATTGTCCCTGACACCATTCTTCACTGACGCCGTCTTGGCGGCTGCCGACCTGAACCCTCAAAAGGGCTCCAAACCGTTCACTGGCACGTCACACGCCCGAGCGAAATATCGTGGACTTCCCGAGTAGTCCGGCCCGTTGCTGCGTCGCGGCACGGCCTGACCCATCGCCCAAGCGGATAGCCAGCAGCGAGCCGCGTGGCGCTCATTGTTCACGGTTGTGCTCACGCGGACGGCGGTTGGCTTCCGCTGCGCTGAAGCGTCAGTCAGCGCTTGTTGAACGAAAGAGGAAGTCGAAATGAAAGCTCGATTCGTGCTTTGTGTGCTTGCGTCCCTGCTGACCGCGGCGACCGCGTGGGCTGCGTCAAATCTCAATTCGTCCAAAAGCAATTTGTACCGCCTGACTTATTCCAGCGATCTGGCGAGTCCCGCTGAAGCGCAGGCAATTCTGGCCGAGTTGGACAAGATGGGCCCGGCCGATGAGGCGAAATTGAAGCAGTGGTTGCCGGCCAACTTCAAACGCCTTGGTATTGAAGGCGACCGGGTCAAGAAAGTGATCGTCCTGCCTCGTGGCAGGGGGATGCAGGAGATCGGGGTCATCCTTTTGACGAATCCCGAGGACGAGGCGGCGGCGATGTCGACCACGGTCAAGTCCAGCAAGTCCAACAGTTCCGAGTGAGCCCGGGGCGCGAATTGACCTGACTGGGATGGGGCGGATCGCACGGCGCCTTCCATCGCCACCACCGTCTGATGATGATGAATCTGCGCAAGCCACCAGCTTCGATATGGATGTGTCGACCCTGTTTTCACGCCAGTGTCACGCATGTCTCCGGGTCTCAGCAGCAGTGGAAAAAACTACGGTATGGTGAAGGTCCGGCGCTCGACCTGTTTCACGCCACCATGCGCAAGCTCACTCGATTGGCTGATTTCTCGCGGGAACTGAGGCGGCGTGGCGTCTATCAGGCCGTGGCCGGATACGCAGTCGTGGGCTGGATTGTGCTGCAGGTTGGCGAAGTCACGTTTGAACCGCTTCAATTCCCCAGTTGGGCCATGCAGGAGTTGATCGCGCTGGTCATCGTCGGCTTTCCGGTGTTCCTGATGCTTGCCTGGTTTTTTGATTTCACCCTGACCGGGATTCGCGCGACCGGGAAACGTCCATCCGCTTCCACCGACGACGACGATCGACCTTCCATGGCCATCCTGCCGTTTGCCGACATGAGTCCCCAGCGCGACCAGGGCTATTTTTGCGAGGGCGTCACGGAGGAAATTCTCAATGCGCTCTCCAAGATTCCGCAGCTCCGCGTGGTGGCGCGATCCTCCTCGTTTCAATACCGGGACAATGCGGGCGACATCCGCAAGATTGGTGGCGAACTCGGAGTCAAATCCATCCTGGAGGGCAGCGTGCGCAAGTCAGACAACAACCTGCGCATCACGGCCCAGCTCATCGCGGTTTCCAACGGCTCCCACCTCTGGACCCGACGCTTCGATACCGAACTGAAGGATATCTTCGTGATTCAGGATGAGATCGCGAAAAGCATCGCCGAAACGCTGCTTGAGTCGATCACGCCCGTGCAAAAGTCCGCGCTCAAGACGACTTTCAGCAGCGACGTGACGGCCTATGACTACTATCTGCGCGGGCGGCAGTTCATCAATCGCTTTCACAAGAGGGACATCGAATACGCGCGCCAGATGTTTCGCCGGGCCATCGATCTGGACCCCGATTTCGCGCTCGCCTGGGCCGGCTACGCCGACTGCTTCTCGCTGCTCATCATGTACGCCGATCCGATCGCCAGTTATCGCGAAGAAGCCCGGAAGGCGAGCAATCGTGCACTCAAGCTCGATCCCGATCTTGCCGAAGCACATGCCGCGCGCGGACTGGCGTTGCTCATCTCCAATGAGTTCGAAGCAGTCGAGGCCGAATTCAACAAGGCGATCGAGCTCAACCCCCGCTTGTACCAGGCCTACTACTACCATGGCCGGGCCCGCTTTCATCAGGGTGATTTGAAGATGGCGGCGGAGCTCTTCCGCAAGGCAGCGGAGGTTGAGCCAGCCGATTACCAGTCGCGTTGTCTCCGGGTCCAGATCCTGCGCGGGATCGGACCGATGGAGGAAGCCGTCGCGCAGGCGCGTGATGCTGTTCGTGTCCTCGAGAAACACATCGAATGGAATCCCGACGACGCGCGTGCCTTGCATCTGGGTGCGGGATCGCTGGTCGTGCTGGGGGAGGTCGAGCGGGCCAAAAGCTGGCTCAAGCGCGCGCTCGAGTTGAATCCGGACGATTCGGTGTTGCTCTATAACGTGGCCTGCAATTTCGCCACACTTGGTGAGACAGAAGAGGCCCTCGGATTCCTCGAGCGGGCGGCCGGTCATGGCATGGTCAGCGCCGCCTGGATGCGCAACGACACCGACCTCACGTCCCTGCACGGAAACGCCCGCTTCGAAAGCGTGCTCAAGCAGTTGGATGAGAAGGGGGCGGCTTCCGGCGCGTGAGGCCACCGCTCGCGGTAGCGGGGCGCCCTTGCCCAGGACAAGCGGCGCAATAGACTGCCGACCATGCCCGGGCTGGGCCGAACCCAATTGATCAAGCGACTGGATGCCTGAAGCCGGGGCGCACGAGCAAGCTCAGGTCACTTGGCAGCATGATGCTCAGCGGAGGCGCGATGCCGTCTGCAGCGAGGCACGGGATGAACCGGAGAAAGCGATTGACGTTCTGGGGCGCCAACGAAGACGATGACAGTCTTCCGCGCAGCGTGATGGACGGGCACAAGACGGTCACCGCCGACACGGTCGCCGATTACTACAAGCCGTATGGGGAATACGGCGACGGCAGTTATGCCCCGGGCGATCTCATTGAAGTTTACGATTTGCGACAGCGGCTTCGCTGCATCATTCGGGCGACCAAGGTCTACACGATCGAATTCGGGGATGTTCCGGAAGAGGTCTGGCGCGGCGAAGGGTTTTCCAGCGCGGACGACTTCCGCGAGTGTCACGTCCGTTGCCTGCCACAGCTGGACCTGCACGACCACTTCGAACTCGTAACCCTGCATTTCGAGTTGGTCGAGGTGATCGCGCGTGAAGTGGTCCGGGGCTGAGCCGGGCTGAGCCGGGCGAGGCGGGATCAGCCCAAGCCGACCCGGTTTGACGCCCCGAGCCGGCGGTGCCGATCGTTCACGGCCACGCCCGAACCAGTCCCTGCCAGCGGTCATGAGCCCGGGGTCCGTCAAGTGGCTGGAGGGGCCGTTCCTGTGTCCGCCACAGCAGAATTCCGGGCAATCGCATGATCCGGTTTGACGCCCCGGGGGCTACTGTCTTTCGGGTCGGAAATTTGCTACAATATGTTGTGTAAATTGTTGTAAAAAATAAAGTTTTTAGGAGGTTTCACATCAGGAGCTCAATCATGTCACTGTTCCGTTGCAGTTCGCGGGCCAAGCGGCTTCGCACATCCCCCGTTACATCGACCGACTTCAAGCATGTCTTGGACGAGGTCCACTCTTCCATCCCGTCCCGCGCCGAGGCTGCACCGCGCCGCCGTCGTCGACTGGACACCAGTTACACCACCGGCATCTACATCAGCCGGTCCGGCCGCGGCGGTACCGTGGCGCGGCAGCGGAGGTTCCGCGTCATCTGACGCATCGCGGTAAGGCTGGGCCTGTCGGGCCCGGTTGGACCACGGGGCGATCGCCCTGACGGTCATTCAATCAAGAAAATTTTCATTGAAGCGGCGGCTGGAGCGAATCTGGCCGTCGCATTTGCGCGTGGGCGGATGTTTGGTCAGTCGGGAATTTCCGGCTCAACCAGAGGGGCCAGTTGGGCCAGTGAATCCTGCCAGCCCAGATAGCATTCCTCGATCGCGATGGCGTCGGGCAGGTTTTCCTGCACGACCAGCAGCTCAGTGCCGCGGGAGACCGGGCGCAGGGTGACCGTGGTCGTCATCTCGCCGGGGAGGCGCGGGTCCTCGAAGCGGTCGCTCCAGACGACGCGCTCGTGCGGCACCAACTCCTGGTATTCCCCGTTGAAGCTGTGGCCATTGCCGGTGGAAAAGTTGGTGAACGACATCCGGTAGCTACCGCCGACCTGCGCGTCGAGGTGATGGACCCTGCAGGTGAAGCCGTGGGGCGGCAACCACTTGGCCAAGGCGTCAGGGTCCAGCAGGGCGCGATAAATCCGGCTGGGCGGGGCGCGCAGCACGCGGTGCAGGCGGATGACGTTGTTGGAGGTCATAGGAAGGTATCCCTGCCACGACGCAGCCAGGCTCCCCGGATCGGAGTGGGAAAGCCGGCGTGGGGTGAATCATGACTTGGTATTCAGCTCCACCACCGGCACGAAGCCGCCGAAGATCATCCGCTTGCCATCGAACGGCATCGCCCCGGCGGCCTCCATGCGCGGGTCCTTCATGAATTTTTCCATGCCGGTATCGCGGGTCGTCTTGTCGGGCCATTCGATCCAGGAGAACACCACCGATTCATCGGGCTTTGCCTGTACGGCGCGGCGGAAGTCGGTGACCTTGCCTTCGGGCACGTCGTCGGCCCAGCACTCGACCACCCGGGTGGCACCGAACTCCAGGAAAATGGAATCGAAGCTATTCGCGTGACTGACGAACTTTTCGTGATTGGTGTTGGGTACGGCAATGACGAATCCGTCGATATAGGACATGGTTGTCTCCGGTCAGGGTGGATAGCCGGTGGGCCGTCAACAGTATGCGGTGTGAAGCTGCATGGAACACGTGGACAAGCTGTGTATCCGATTGCTTTTCACATGGCTTTCATCCTCAGTGCGCGCGACAGGCGGGATTCATGGGTGCATCCGGTCGGTCGATACAATGTGACGAGCTTTGGCCGGAGGGCATGCCTGATGCGCAGTTTCGACGATTCCGTGGGTGGTTGCTGGCAGGTTGCGGTGTTGGCCGGCTCGTACGGAAGCATGTGGTTGGTGTTCTCGCGCGCCGGCGACAGCGAAGTCCGCAAGTTGGCCCTGGACGTGGACAACATGGGGCTTGCCGAACAGCAACTGGCCGGGACGGAGGAGTCGGAGTTGCGCCAGCTGCTGGCCGATTCGGTTCCCTGGGAGTAGTCGGTGTGCTGACCGGGCTCTCGCGTCGTCGGGGGAAGGGACGGGTCCGGTTCGCGCCGATGACGCGTCAGTGACGCGGGTCGTCCGCCGGGTTCGCCAATTGCACGCGATTGCGGCCGGCTTGCTTGGCCTGGTAAAGCAGCGCGTCGGCGCGATCGAGGGCGATGTCCGGTTCAGTCGCTGGATCCCATGGGGTGACGCCGGCGGAAAACGTCTGTCCGCGGGGCGTCACCTGTTGCATGGCGGTCAGCAGTTGCACGGCCTGCAACGTGCCGCCGCGCGGAATCAGCAGTGCGAATTCCTCGCCGCCGTAACGGGACAGCAGGCAACCCGGCGGCAGCAGGGCGGACCACGCCGCATACGCCTCGCGCAGCAGATCATCGCCGTCATGGTGACCGTTCGCGTCGTTGAATTCCTTGAAGTGATCCAGGTCCAGCAGCGCCATGGTGGGCACCGTGCCGTTGCTGCGCGCGTGCGTGGCAGCTTCGGCCACGGCGCGCTTCCACTGGCGTCGGTTGGGCGCGCCAGTGAGGTCGTCGAAATGCGAAAGGGTGTCCAGTTGCCGGGCTTGGGTGCGCAATTGCAGCAGCAGTCCGTCCATGCGCATGAGCACCAGCACCGGTAGCAACACGCCGCCGCCGGCCACCGCGATCCAGTACGGGTGCGGGGACTGGGCGAGCAGGGACAACAGTAGTGTGGCGGCTGGCATCAGCAGGCCCAGGGTCAGCGCCACGAGCCGCAACCGCGGTACCGGAGAGGTCGGCGAGACCGCTTCGTAGTCCCAGATCTGCTGGGCCGCGGGATGCAGGATGACTACCAATGGCAAGCTGCGACTGAGGAACCACAGCATCTTGGGCAGTTCGCCCGCCATGCTGCTGGTGCCCATCATCTCGAGGTTCCACAGCGAATCGCCGATGGCCCCCATCAGCAGGGCGAAGCCGAGCACAAGGAATGCAGGGTTGTGGCCGCGCCGCGCGGTGACCTGGTGGATGAACAACGCAAACATCAGGATGCTGCCGAGCGCGTAAATGCCCAACAGCATGAGCCCGTCGACACCAAAGCCGGTTGCGTGGGACGCGGGAAGAATGTGGAATGCGACCACGGGTACTGCCAGCCCCACGGCAAAAATGCTGGCGTCAAGCAGGGCCCCGGTGCTGCGGCCCACGCGCCGCCCCAGCATGACCAGACCCGCGGCCAGTGGCAGGTAGGCGGCGAGGTAGACCACGTCGGAGAAGCTGGCCTCGGCGCCCATGCCGATGATCACGGTCTCGCGGTAGTACAGCAGGTCGGCGATCACGTTGAGTGTCACGCCGCCCAGCAGCAGCCACCATGCGACCGGTGCGTGGCGTCGCGCGGTGATCAGCCAGGCCAGCGTGATCGCTGCGGTCTCGCTGGCGCAGTACACGCCCCAGCGCTGGTCGGAGGTCAGCGGCCACCACGGGAACAGGGCGGCCAACCCGATAATCACCCACAGCAAGCACCACGCCAGTCGGCGACTGCCGACGGGATGGCGCGCGGGCGATTGGCTGGCGGCCGACGTGAGAGGCATGAGTTACTTTAGCCGATGGTGGCCTCTGTGGGGAGCACCAGACGAGCGGTCAAATTGGAGACAATTCCTCTATCCTGCGAGACCTTGAGTGTGAACAGGCCGGTGGCATTCCACCGTTGCCCGTGAGCATTTGTGCATAGCATGTGGAGTGCGACATGACGGCCAGATGGATATCACTCGTGTCAGCCGTGCTGCTGGCGGGCCTGGCGTTCGCGACGCCTTGCCGTGCGGAAGCGCCCGATACCAATGCGATCCGGCAGGTGATGGCGCAGCAGGTGGACGCGTGGAATCGTGGCGACATTGCCGGCTACATGAACGGTTATGCGGATTCGCCCGCTACCACGTTTATCAGCAGCAGCGTGCGCAAGGGCTACCGCGCGATCCTCGAGAGTTATCGAAAGCATTACGCCGACCAGGCGCAGATGGGCCAGCTGACCTTCTCGGAGTTGGACGTGCGCCTGCTGCCCGCTGCCGACGGTGTCGTGCGCTATGCCGTCGTGACCGGCCGGTTCCATCTGGAGCGCAGCGTGCGTGGCGCGGCTGCTCAGGACGACGGCGTGTTCTCGCTGTTGTGGGAGAAGACGCCCGCGGGCTGGAAGATCATCCTGGATCACACCAGTTGATGGGCCCACGCGGCGTGCGTGGCAGCTGCATTGCGGCCGGTGTAGCCTGCCACTGAAGCCTTCCGGAGAGTGTCCATGTGCTATTCGGCGCAGGTCTGGTCGGACTACCGCAAGTTCGAGCGGGAATTCGGCGCAGTCATCAGTTTTCGCCGCTATGTCGAGGTGTTCTGGGAGAAGAAGGGGGATGGTGGCTGGCAGAAGATCCCCAAGGGCATGCGCGCCGCGTGTGAGCCTCCGCGCCATGCGCAGGAACGGGAACTCGCCGAGATCGTGGCGCAGGCTGATCGCGAACAGGCGCAGGCGTTCGAGGCGGAGTTGTTCCAGCAGAAGACCCGGCTGACGCAGGCGCAGCGCGTGCTCGCCTCCGACAAGCCGACCAAGCGGGCGCAGAACGACCAGCGCATTGCCACCGACAAGATCGCCCGGGCCCAAGCCAACCTCGCCGACTTGCGACGCCGTGAATTGTTGGCGCGGGATTCGCGCATTTATCCGGGCCAGTACGCGCCGCTGATGATTGTGCAGGACGGTCAGCGCACGGTGGTGCCGATGCGCTATCAGTGCCGGCTGCCGGGCTGGACCGAGGCGATCGAGCGCAAGTATCCAGGCACCTACAACGCGCGCCGCAACAAGCTGGAGACGACGTGGGCCGCGATGTTCGGTCATCGGCACGGCATCATGGTGGTCAACGCGTTTTATGAAAACGTCAGTCGTCACGCGATGGAACACCGGGCGCTGGCCGCGGGTGAGCGCGAAGAGAACGTGGTGCTCGAATTTCGGCCCCGGCCCGAACAGGACATGTTGATCGCCTGCCTGTGGTCAGTCTCCAAGGGGCGGGCAGGCGCGCCGGATCTGTGGTCCTGTGCCGCGATTACCGACGAGCCGCCGGTCGAGGTGGCCGCTGCCGGCCACGATCGCTGCATCATTCCGATCAAGCCCGAATATGTCGACGCGTGGTTGAACCCCGATCCGGGCAACCTGGCTGCGTTGTACGCGATTCTCGACGATCGCCCGCGGCCTTATTACGAGCACCGGCTGGCCGCCTGAGCACCGGCCACGCAGGCAACGATCAGTCCTGATGATCGGTCAGCGCTTGCGGGCCCGTCCGAGGCAGCGCAACATCTTCGGGTTATCCGTCAAGCACCGCTGGAGATCCGATCATGAAGCTGTACTACCACCCGGCCTCGACCGTCAGTCGCATCGTCATGCTGTTCGCCGCCGAGGAGGGCATCGCGCTGGACTACCAGCCGGTCGACCTGACGACGGGCGCGCATCACCAGCCCGGCTATCTGGCGCTGAACCCGAACGGCCTGGTGCCGACCCTGGATGACGACGGCTTCCTGCTGACCGAGAGCGGCGCGATCATCCGCTATCTGGCGGCCAAGACGGGCTCCGCCGCATACCCCGCCGAACTGCAGGCGCGGGCGCGGGTGGACGAGGCGGTCGAGTGGTTCTACAGCAACTGTTACAAGGATCTTGCCTATGGCATGGTCTACCCGCAGCTTTTTCCGCACCACAAGCGGCCCTCTGATGAAGCCCACGCCGCCACCATCGCGTGGGGACGGGAGCAGGCGCGGCACTGGCTGGGCATTCTTGACCAGCATTTCCTGGGCAACCAGCAGAGCTTCCTGTGCGGGGACCGGATCACCCTGGCCGATTACGTCGGGGTGGAGATGGTCACGCTGGGCGAGCTGGTGCACTGCACCTATCAGGACTACCCGAATGTCGGCCGCTGGATCGGCCGGATGAAGGCGCTGAAACACTGGTCCGAGGTGCATGAAGTGTTCGACGGCTTCGCCGCGTCGCTCAAGGACCAGCAGTTCGTCGCGATTTGAGCATGCAGGAACTGGTCCGGGCCGACCGTGCCCTTCCCATGTGTCGTTACCGGACCGCCGACATCGATGACATCCGCCGAACTGGACAATCCATTCTGGGCTTCGCTGCAAAGCCGCCATCGGAGCCTGGCGCAGTGCGCAGGTGACGTGGCACGTTACCCGGCGGAGATTGCGCCGTTCGTGGGCGTGTCACGGGCAGCGGTCGACGTTCGCGACGCATTGCCCGGCCTGATTGCTGCCGACGAATCCGTGTACCTGCTGGGCGTGTTGCCCCGGGTACCCGACGGGTGGACGGTCGAGACCTTTGCGCCGCTGGCGCAGATGATTTGCCCGGCACCGATCGAGCTGATCGACGGGCCCGACATCGTGCCGTTGACCGCAGCTCATCGCGCCGATGTGCTGGCGCTGATTGCGCTGGTGTACCCGCACTACTTCCGGGCCCGTACCATGGAGCTGGGGCGCTACTTCGGGATTTACCAGGATGGCCGGCTGGCGGCGATGGCGGGGGAACGGCTGGGTACGGATGCATACCGCGAGATCAGTGCCATCTGCACCCATCCCGACTTTGTCGGCCGCGGTTATGCCCGCCGTCTGGTGGCGCAATTGTCGAACGACAACCTCGAACACGGCTGCATGCCGTTTCTGCATGTGAGCCATCAGAATGGTCGGGCAAAACAATTGTATGAGCGACTCGGCTATCGTCTGCGTTGTGATATCCGGTTCTGGTCGGTGCGCCGGGCGCAGCCGCATCGGTAGGCCGGACAAGGGCAACGCCGGGTGGCCGGTGTTAGTGTCTTGCCGTGTGTGCGGGCGCGGGCCTGGCCTTACTGGCCCGTGCGGGTTCATGGCAGATGTACGTCGCCCGCGAAGGGCCCGGTTTTTCTGCAGGGGAGGCACGGTCGGCGATGAATGATTTCTACGAGGTGGTCCTTTCGCTGGTTCCGCTGCTGGTTACGGCGATCGTGGTGTTCCTGATCCTTTACGGCGCGCACTGGTTGCTGTTGGGACGGTATCCCGGGCTTGGCAATGAGCGCCGCCTTCCGCGCCAGATCACCATGCTGGTGGCGAGCGTCGTCGGCGCGGTGGTGATCGCGCTGGCACTGCCGGTCAGCGACAGCTCGCGCAATCAGGTCATCTCGTTGATCGGCCTGCTGCTTTCCGGCGTGATCGCCTTTTCGTCGACGACGATCGTGTCCAATCTGATGGCCGGCGTGATGCTGCGCTTCACCAAATCATTCCGTACGGGCGATTTCATTCGCGTGGCCGAGCACGCCGGGCGGGTCGCCGAACGGGGCCTGTTCGACACTGAAATCCAGACCGAACAACGCGAGCTGGTGTCGCTGGCCAACACCTACCTGATCACCCATCCGGTCACCGTGGTGCGCTCGTCGGGCACGATCATTTCGGCGAACATTTCGCTGGGCTATGACGTCCATCACTCGCGCATCAGGAAGCTGCTGCTTGCTGCGGCCCGCAACAGTGGCCTGGAAGAGCCATTTGTGCAGGTGATCGAGCTGGGAGACTTTGCCATCTCCTATCGGGTCAGTGGCCTGCTCACCAACGTCAAGAGCATGCTTACGGCGCGCTCCAATTTGAACAAGGAGATCCTCGACAGCCTGCATGGCGATGGCGTGGAGATCGTGTCGCCGGGCTTCATCAATCAGCGGCGGCTCGGCGAGGGTCGTGTGTTCGTGCCGGCGTCGGTTATCGAGGTCCCTGCCAGTGAACAATCCAGTCCCGAGGATCTCGTCTTCGACAAGGCCGAGCAGGCCGAGCGAAGGGAAAAGGCGATCCTCGACCTGAAGGAGGAATTGCGCGGGCTGGAGGAGCAGGCCAAGGAAGTCGAGGGGGAAGAGCGGCAGCGCCTGACCGCCTCGATCGAAGAAAAGCGGGTCGAATTGGCCGCTCTCGAACAGCCGATGGAGGAGCCGGGTCCACAAGGTGGTACGGCGGCCGCGTCCACGGACAAGGCTTGACGTGGCGGTCTGTCAGGCCGCGCTGGCGCGCGGATGTCATCGCACCCGATAGCACCCGCTGCGCGCTGGGGAATCGCTTTCGAATGTGACACACTGCACCCGCATTGCATTGAATCGGCTTCGTCTCACGAAGCCTTTTTTGTTTAGACGTCCGTGCACTCGGGCCTGCTTGCTGGCGAGCCAGGGGAGGAGTGCGGCGGGCTCGGGAATCCTGATCTGGAGATCGCTCCGTGAACGACCTCATCACCGTGATCAACAATCTGATCTGGAGCAAGGCGCTGATTGCGCTGTGCCTCGGTGCGGGACTGTATTTCTCCATCCGCACCCGCTTCATGCAGGTGCGTTCGATGCCTGAAATGCTGCGGGCCATTTTCAGCGGCGGCAAATCGGCCGCCGGTGTGTCCTCGTTCCAGGCACTGACGATGTCGCTGTCCGGTCGGGTTGGCACGGGCAATATCGCCGGTGTGGCCACCGCGATCGCGTTTGGTGGGCCTGGGGCGGTGTTCTGGATGTGGGTCGTCGCATTCTTCGGTGCGTCGACGGCCTATGTCGAGGCCACGCTGGCGCAGATATACAAGGAAAAGGACGACAAGGGACTTTACCGAGGCGGCCCGGCGTACTACATCGAGAAAGGCCTGGGGCTGAAGTGGTATGCGTGGCTGTTCGCGTTGGCTACGGTCATGGCCACCGGCTTTCTGTTGCCAGGCGTGCAGGCCAACAGCATCGGGTCGGCGATGGAAAGCGCGTGGGGCATCGATCCGGGCATCACCGCGGCGTGCATCATCGTCAGCCTGGGCTTCATCATCTTTGGCGGGGTCAAGCGAATTGCCCGGTTTGCCGAGATCGTGGTGCCAATAATGGCTTTGACCTACATGGTGATTGGCACGGTGGTGATGGCGACCAACCTTGGTCAGGTGGCCGTGATTGGCAGCCTGATCTTCAAGAGTGCATTCGGCCTGCAGGCCGGCTTCGGCGCGGTGCTGGGCCTGGCCGTGGAGTGGGGCGTGAAGCGCGGCGTGTACTCGAATGAGGCGGGCCAGGGTACGGCGCCACACCCGGCCGCCGCGGCCGAGGTCTCGCACCCGGCCAAGCAGGGTTACGTGCAGGCGTTCTCGGTCTACGTC
The DNA here is from genome assembly GCA_036563155.1 of Rhodanobacter sp. GTDB lineage: Bacteria > Pseudomonadota > Gammaproteobacteria > Xanthomonadales > Rhodanobacteraceae > Rhodanobacter. The sequence continues at coordinate 77,960 of DATCMT010000017.1, read as the reverse complement.
GACACCATGCTGGTTTGTTCGATGACCGCGTTCCTGATCCTGTCCAGCGGTACCTACAACGTGATCAACCCGGCAGGCGGCATGCTGGTGGAGCATCTGCCGGGGGTGGAGATCGGGCCGGGTTACACGCAGGCCGCGGTGGAGGCGGTGTTCCCGGGTTTCGGCCAGGGCTTCGTGGCGTTGGCGTTGCTGTTTTTTGCCTTTACCACCATCGTGGCCTATTACTACATGGCCGAAACCAACATCGCTTTCGTCAATCGCAAGGTGCAGCGTCCGTGGATGACGCTGGCCCTGCGCATCGGCATCTTGCTGATGGTCGGTTTCGGTACGATCCGAACGGCTGCGGCCGCCTGGCAGCTTGGCGACATCGGCGTGGGCCTGATGGCCTGGCTCAATATCGTGGCGATCCTGATCCTGCAGAAACCCGCCTTGCTGGCACTGCGCGATTACGAAAGGCAGCGCCGCGCCGGCCAGGAACCGCAGTTCGATCCCGAGGCCCTGGGTATCCGTCGGGCGGATTTCTGGGTGACACGACTCAAGGCTTCGCGGTCCACGGACCAGACGGACCAGTCGTGACGATCGGGCGTGGTCGTCAATTCATGAGCAGCGGATGGCGCGTCAGAAATGCCAGCGCCTGCTGGCACGGCGCGTCGACCTTCAGGGTCAGCAGGGCGTCGGCGCGGGTGCGTCCAAGCGTCACGGCGGCGACTGGTTTGCCTGCGCGCGCTGCGGCATCGACGAACCGGTAGCCTGAGTAGACCATCAACGACGAGCCCACGACGAGCACGCCATCCGAGGCCTGCCAGGCCTGTGTGGCCACTTCCACCCGTTCGCGCGGTACCGCTTCGCCGAAGAAAACCACGTCAGGTTTCACGATGCCCCCGCAATGCGGGCAAGTCGGCGCGTCGAATCGCGTGAAGTCCAGCCCTTCCAGCTCGGCGTCACCGTCCGGCGCATCGACGGCGTCGAGCTGCGCCCAGTCGGGATTGCGCTCGACCAGCATGCGCTGGAATGCAACGCGGTCAAGCCGCCAGTCACAACCCATGCAACGAACCTGATCGAGCCGGCCGTGCAGGTCCAGCACGCGCTTGCTGCCGGCCTGCTGGTGCAGACGATCCACGTTCTGGGTGACCAGCAGCTCGACGTGCCCGCGCCGCTCGAGCTCGGCCAGTGCGTGGTGGGCAAGATTGGGCAGGGCGCTGCCGAAGCGCCGCCAGCCGACCATGCTGCGGGCCCAGTAGCGCTGCCGGGTTGCCGGCTCGTGCATGAAGGCGGCGTAGTTCACGGGCGGCGGGCGCTTCCACTGGCCGTCGCGGTCACGGTAGTCCGGAATGCCGGAGTCGGTGCTGCAGCCGGCACCGGTCAGGACGAACAGGCGAGGGTGGTTCTCGACAAATTGCTGCAACGGGATCATCGCCTCGATATGGGTCCGCGGCCGACAGGAAAACAGGGGGCCGGCGCTGGCTGCCGGGTCCGCTGCCCGTTCACGGACTCCGCGGCGTCGGCGCAACCGCCGCTCGTTATCATCGCCATGACATCGGGTGCGATAGCTTCGCTGGCACAGGACAAGTCCTTGCCGTCATCGCAAACGAAGGAGATCGCCATGAAGAAGATTCCAACGGGTGCCTGGGTGGTCGTGGCTGCTGGCAGCGGTGCCCGGATTCTGCTCAATGTCGGCAAGGGACTCAACGTGTCGCTGCAGCAATTGGCGCTGGTGGAACCGCATGAGCTGGAAAACGAGGGGCCGGCGGGCCGCCAGCCGCCGGAGCGCAGTTCGACCGAGATCGACGAGGCCACGTTTGCCAAGCAGTTGGCCAAGCGCCTCAATGCCGCGGCGCTGAAAAGCGAGTTTTCCCATCTGGTGCTGGTGGCTGACCCGCAGACGCTGGGCCAGATGCGGCCACTGCTGCATGAAGCCACCACCAAGCGCATGGTCGAGGAGTTGAACAAGACCCTGTTCCACCTGCCGCTGGAGGAAATCGAGCGGGCACTGAAGGCGACCTGGTAAGCGGAATGCCAATACCGATGCGGCAAAAGCACTCCGCAGGTTGAAGCCTGGCAAGCCAGCGCCCACATTGTCCGATTGACCCAGGACAAAGGAGGGCGATGTGACCACGCTTGCTGACTTTCCAATCGCCACGCGGTGGCCTGCGCGTTACCCCGACCGGATCCAGCTCTATTCGCTGGCCACCCCCAATGGGGTGAAGGTCTCGATCATGCTGGAGGAGACCGGGCTGCCGTACGAAGTGCATCGGGTGGACATCAGCAAGCACGAGAGTCACACACCGGAGTTTCTGTCGCTCAACCCCAACGGCAAGATTCCCGCGATCATCGACCCGGCAGGTCCCGGCGGCGAGCCGCTGGCGTTGTTCGAGTCCGGCGCGATCCTGCTGTACCTCGCTGACAAGACGGGGCAATTCATTCCAGCGGACCCGGCCGGTCGCTGGCACACCATCCAGTGGCTGTTCTTCCAGATGGCGTCGATCGGCCCGATGTTCGGCCAGGTGGGATTTTTCCACCGGTTCGCCGGCAAGGAGATTGAAGACAAGCGACCGCTGATGCGCTACGTCGCCGAATCGAAGCGGTTGCTGGGCGTGCTCGATGCCCGCCTGAAGGGGCGCAAATGGATCATGGGCGACGACTACAGCATCGCCGACATCGCCACGCTGGGCTGGGTCAACAACCTGATCACGTTCTACGAGGCGCGCGACCTGGTCCAGTTCGGCCAGTTCCGCCATGTTGCAGCATGGCTCGAGCGGGGCTTGCAGCGGCCGGCGGTCCAACGCGGGCTGGCGATTCCCGCGCAAGCTTGATGGTGGTCGGATTCCTGCCTCTGGCAGGTCAGTGAATTGCCATCGCCCCTGGCTACGCTGGTGCCTTGCCGATTGCGCAATTCACGTCCTGGGGAAAGCCGATGAATCGTCGAAGCCTGTTGCAGGGTTTTGCGTTGGGTGTCCTGGCCGCGCCGCTGCAGCTGTTGTTGGCAGCGCCCGCAAAACATCTTTCTGCGGGTACCGCTGATTTCGACGCGCGACTGGCGGCGCTGGAACGGCGGCACGGCGGCCGACTCGGCGTGGCGATCCTGGACACGGGTACAGGCCGTCGGGCTGGTTATCGCACAGACGACCGTTTTCTGATGTGCAGCACATTCAAATTGCTGGCGGCGGCAGCGGCGCTGGCGCGCGTCGATCGTGGCCAGGAACGCCTGGATCGCCGGATCATTTTCGAGCAGGCCGATGTGCTCGACTGGGCCCCGCGGACAGAACGCCGGGCCGGGCCGCCTGGCATGACGGTGGCCGAGTTGTGCGACGCCGCCATGACGGTGAGCGACAACACCGCGGCCAATCTTTTGCTGGCCAGCATCGGCGGCCCGGTCGCGCTGACCCGCTTTGCCTGGACGTTGGGCGACCCGGCGACCCGGCTTGATCGATTCGAGCCCGAGCTCAACGTGGGCGCACCGGGTGACCTGCGCGATACCACAACGCCGGGCGCGATGCTGCATGACTTGCGTGCATTGCTGCTTGGTGACGCGCTCTCCGACGGTTCGCGCCGGCAGTTGATTGCCTGGTTGCGAGCCAGCCGCACCGGCCTGGACAAGCTTCGTGCGGGTGTCCCGCCCCACTGGGATGTCGGTGACAAGACCGGTAGCGGCGCGGCGGGCGAAAGCAACGACGTGGGGATCCTCTGGCCGCCAAGGCGTCCGCCGGTGCTGGTGACGGCGTACTACGACCTTGGTCGAAGTGACCCTGCGACCAGCCGGGCTGTGCTGGCTGCAGTGGGGCACGTTGCGGCAAATCTGCATCAGGCCGGACCACTTTCCGGGGTGCCTGGCGCGTAATCGGTCGCTTCAGTCACCTGGGCTACAGACCTGTTCGACTTCGCTGCCCGGTGGTTTGGGCCCGGCGTGGACGGGGTGCAAGGTCTTTGTCACACAGTGATCGGCCGCGCCATTGACGTGGGTCGAGATCAGGTCGCCAGCCTCACTACCAGCGTGGCCGCGATTATCTACGCCTGACGTTGCCCGCGCGGCTGGGCCGTCCACTATGCCTGCCCATTCGGTATTGCGCGGTTTAGCCACTACGCTAGGCGCGAGCAGCCGTGTGGGGGCTACGGCTTGGCGTTGTTGCGTCGTTCTGGCTCGTCCGCGTGCGTTCGTGCGGGCAAACCTGGCTGCAATGCGGCATGGTTCCCACATCGCAGCCCGTGACCACGGCATGCTTGAGGTGCTTGGAACGGGTGAAGCGGCGAGTGCGCCGCGTCTGGGCAATTTTCCGCCTATGGCGGATTCAGAGTTTTCGCTGGCGCGTGGGCGCTAGCGGGAATGCCGGCGGCAGCAGGGGCATCGCGCGCCGGTCAAGGGAAGTACTCATCAATTGAACCGCCCGAATCCAGGAGCATGCAATGAACGAGCAATTCGAACGTACCGGCCCGCTGACCGAGCTGGGCAGCTATCCGCAGTGGGCACAGGACATGGTGGCCGAGTGCGAGAGCACCAAGCGCAGCGTGATCGTGCACCCGCTGTGGGAGTCGATGGTCGACGGGACGCTGGGCCAGACCGGCACCAGTAATTTCATGGTGGGCATCTGGCCCGTGATCGAGCGCTTCCCGGCCTATATGGCGCAGAGCCTGCTGAAAACGCAATTCGGGCGCAGCGCCGGGGACAATCTGGCAAGGCGCTGGCTGGTACGGAATATCCGCGTGGAGCAGAACCATGCCGAGTACTGGCTCAATTGGGCCGAGGGAGCCGGGATCCCCCGAGAAGAGGTGCTTCGTGGGACAGCTCCGCATGGCACGCGGGTGCTGGCCGACTGGTGCGAGGATGTCAGCCGGTCCGACACTCTGGCCGCGAGTATCGCAGCCACCAACTATGCGGTTGAGGGTGCTACTGGCGAGTGGTCGCAGTTGCTCTTCGAGAGTGAAGCGTACGCGGAGAGGTTTCCGTCAAAGATTCGCGCGGGCACGTTGCGTTGGCTCCAGTTGCATGCCGCGTATGACGATACCCACCCATGGGAGGCATTGGAGATAGTCTGTACACTGATGGGCAAGAACCCGGCCGTGGAAGATATAGCCCATGTGGGTGAATGCATCAGACGCAGCTACACCAGCATGCGGATTCTGGCTGATCGCTGCGTCGAGCCGCATCGTGTACTGGATGTTCCCAGTGAAGCTGCCGCCTGACGAAGGAGTTCCCAGGCAGTGTTTTGCCAGAGCGTGACGCCCTAGTCACGAATCAAGGGACGCAATGAGTACGTCGACGTTCACTTTGCAACGACCGCTGTCACGACGATTGATGCCTCTCGTCTACGCGCTGGTTGGTGTGTTGGTGATGATTCTTGCGCTGACCTGGGGCGCGCTGCAGATTCAGGTTGCTCTCGCCGGTTTCCTCAACGGCGAGAGCATCTGGTCGAAGGCCCAGAAGCAGTCAGTCATAGCGCTGGAAAACTATGCCGTTCGAGGCGCTCCGGCAGATCTGGCCAACTATCGGCTCAATCACGACGTGCTCATGGCGGACAAATGGGCGCGCGATCAGGTTACGTCGGGCAAGTTCAATTACGACGACGTGGTAAGCGCGCTGCGCCGAAGCAACACGGTCGACATTGCGATTCCCGGCGTCATCTTCATGTTGCAGCATTTCTCCGATGCTCCGTACATGCGCGAGGCGCTGCAGATGTGGCGTTCAACCGATGCGCCGATCCACGAGCTGAATATGGTTGCCGACCAGTTGGAGTCCGCTTATAAAGCCGGGACGCTGACGGTCGAGGAAATCGCGCGCCAGCGTGAGCGCATCCATGCCATCAACGACTACATCGAGCCGCGCAGCATGGTGTTTTCGCGCAGTATCGCCGATGGTGCGGTCTGGATGGGGCAGGTGCTGTTTGGCGGGGTGGCGGCGGCGGCCTTGATCGCCGTCCTGCTGTGGTTGGACATGGCGCGGCGAATCCTCGCCGGTATCCGTGGCAGCGAGGAGCGCTACCGCCTGCTGTTCGACAGCGCGGCCGACGGCATCGTCATGATCGATGAAACCACCGGGCGGATACTGGATGTCAATCGAACCGCCGCAGCATGGACGGGGCGCAGCGTTGCGGAGTTGGCGGGGGACCGTTTCGTGCACCTGTTCAAGCAGTCCATGGCCGGGCAGCAGGAAGGGCGCGCCGCCACCAATCTGTTGTTGGGCAAGGGCCGGCCGGCGCGACCGGTGGAAACGCAGACCAGCCTGGCAAATTGGGGCCAGCAGCCGGTGCGCCAGGCGATCATTCGCGATATTTCCGAGCGGGTCGCGATGGAGCGCGAGCGGCAGGTGGCGGCAGAGGCGCTGGCCAGCATTGCCGAAGGTGTGGTCATCGCGGATGCGGACAGACGGGTGGTGTCGGCCAACGCCGCGCACATTGAGTTGACCGGCTACACGGCTGGCGACCTGCACGGTCGTCGTCTCGATGACACCCGTTGTCTGCCCGATGGCAAGCCGCTGCCGCGGTCGATTTGGGAGGTCGTGGCAGCCGGCCACAACTGGGTTGGCGAGGTGCTCAGCACGCGGCGCGATGGCAGCACCTATCCGGAGCACCTGAGCATCAGTGCGATCCGCGACGCCGAAGGCCAGGTGATCCACTACGTGGCGGTCTTCACCGACATTCATGAGGCCAAGGCGGATCAGCGGCGCCTGGAGCACATGGCGCGGCACGATCTTCTCACCGGCCTGGTCAATCGCTCGGAGTTCGAGCGGCACTGCGCCCAGGCGATCGCCGTGGCCGAGCGCGAACGGCTGGCAGTCGCGGTTTTGTTCATCGATCTGGATGCATTCAAGATCGTCAATGACAGCTACAGTCATGCGATCGGCGACCTGCTGCTGGTCAAGGTGGCTGAGCGGATCCGTCGTCAATTGTCCGACGGCGACGTGGCCGGGCGGATTGGTGGCGATGAATTCACCGTGCTGATTCCGCGGCTCATCCTGCGCGAGGATGCCAGGTCGATCGTCAACCGCCTGTTGGTGAGCCTGTCCGAACCACTGCTGGTGGACGACTACGAAATTGTGCTGAGCGCCAGTATCGGCGTGGCCGGCTATCCATTGGATGGTGACAGTGCGGCGACGCTTATCGCAAACGCTGACGCGGCCATGTACGCGGCCAAGACCGAGGAGCGCAACGCCTACCGCTTCTACACGCCGATGATGCACGCCGACACCCGCCGCCGCCTGCAACTGGCCACCGAGTTGCGTCAGGCTTTGGTGCGCAACGAGTTCCACCTGGTGTTCCAGCCCAGTGTCGAATTGAGCACCGGACGAATCGTTGCAGTGGAGGCGCTGTTGCGCTGGCGGCATCCCGATCGCGGCGAGGTGATGCCCGGCGAATTCATCCCGGTGGCCGAAAGCCTGGGTTTGATCCGTCGCATCGACGAGTGGGTGATGCAGGAAACCTGCGCGCAAATCCAGGCGTGGGATCTCGCCGGCGTGCCACCGATTCGGGTGGCGGTGAACATTTCGGCGCGCTGGTTCGGGCATCCGGCATTCGTCGATGGGGTAAGCCGGGCGTTGCAGTCGCGGCAGTTGTCGGCCAGTCGCCTGCTGCTGGAAATTACCGAAAGCGCGATGTTGCGGCTCGGCGACGAAATCGAGCGCACCATGCAGACGCTCAATACCCTGGGCGTCGAGGTGGCGATTGACGATTTCGGCACCGGCTATTCGTCAATGGCCTACCTCAAGCTGCCCGCGGTCACCTATCTGAAGATCGATCGCTCCTTCGTTACCGGATTGCCCGGTGATGTCAACGATGCGGCGATTACTCAAGCGATGCTGGCCATGGCCAAGAGTCTGGGTCTCATCACGATTGCCGAGGGCATCGAGACGGAAGGGCAACACGACTTCTTGTTGCGTAGTGGCTGCATCGAGGGGCAGGGCTATCTGTATTCCTACCCGCTCAATCCCGCAGAGATCCAGCATCTGCTGTGCCCAAACCAGCCGCCCATGTCGGGGCGACTGAAGCTGGTGCCGCCGAAACGCGGCTGACCGTTTAGGGTGCCGCCCGCCTCCGGCGCCTTGATCTGGATCAGGGCATCGCCGCCGGGCGGGATGCACCCTGCAGCACGCGTTGTCAAGTCGCTGGCCTCCGGATTCGGTGCATCGCACAGCCGTGTGCACCTACCCCGTGATCCTTGTCGTATGGTGGTGGACGCACAGCCGAGTGGAGGTGCTGTCTGACCTCCTGCTGCCGTCGGTAAACACCGCAGGTGAGGCGCTGGTTTGGTCGTCACTGGCCGGTGGCCCGTGATTTGACTTTTTCATCAGGAGGTTGTCATGGAATCAACGATGTATCCGCAGTCGACGGTGGAAATTGCCCGGAAACGCCGTGAACTGGCGCCGGAACCACTGAAGGCGTTCAAGGCATTCAGCGCCGCGGTGTTTGCCGAGGGCGCGCTGACGGGCGTCACCAAGCAGCTGATCGCGGTAGCCGTGGCCCATGTCACCCAGTGCCCGTACTGCATCAAGGGGCACACGGCCGAGGCCCTGAAGCAAGGCGCCACGGAACAGCAAATCATGGAAGCGATCTGGGTTGCCGCCGAGATGCGTGCCGGCGGGGCGTACGCGCACTCCGCGCTGGCGTTGGACGTGATGCAACACGCGCACGGAGCGGATTGACATGGGCCGGCGGTTCACCACCGTGTCGAGCAGCATTCTCGATGCTGTGGGCGACACCCCCTTGCTGGAAATCGAGGGTGTCTACGCCAAGGTTGAGTTCGTCAACCCGTCCGGCTCGATCAAGGCGCGCATCGCCAAGTACATGATCGAGCGGGCCGAGCAGGAGGGTTTGCTCAAGCCGGGCGATACGATCGTGGAGGCCACCAGTGGCAACACCGGCAATGCGCTGTCGATGGTCGCGGCGGTGAAGGGCTACCGGATGCTGGTGGTGATGCCCGAGGGGATGTCCAGCGAACGCGTGGCGATCTCGCGGGCGTATGGGGCCGAAGTGCTGTTCTGCGGCAACTTCCACGTCAACGAAGCGCTGGCGCGGGCCCGTGAACTTGGCCAGCAGCCGAATTATTTTGCTCCGAGCCAGTTCGAGTCGGAGTGGAACGTGGAGGAGAACCGGCTGGTGCTTGGCCCCGAGATCCTCGCCCAGCTACCCGCCGGGCGCTTGCCCGATGCGCTGGTGCTCGGTGTGGGCACCGGCGGCACCCTGGTTGGCGTCGGCCAGGCCTTCCGGGCGGTCAATCCGGACGTGCGTCTGTTTGCGATGGAGCCGTCGGAGTCACGCACGATCCTGTGCGGTGAGATTGCACCACACACGATTGAAGGCATTTCCGACGGCTTCGTACCCGGGATTTTCCAGCGCCACGCCGGACTGGTGAACGAGGTATTGAGTGTGTCCAGCGCCGATGCGGTGGCCGAGATGAAGCGGCTTGCCGCTCGCCACGGGCTGTTTTGCGGCCCCAGCTCCGGTGCCCACATGCTGGCAGCCCAGCGTATCCGCCAGAACTTTCCCGACCTTGAAACCGTGGTGACGGTGCTCTGTGACGAGGGCGAAAAGTACCTGCACGAGTACTTCATGGCAGCCGACGCCACCGCCGTCGACGCCACCCACTTCCGCTGATTCACCACCGCAGCGGGCCCGGTCAGCGCAGCGCGGAACGGGGGGCGACCTCGTGGATTGGCCGCCCTGCGCCCCGCGCCGGCTGGGTGGTGGCGTGGCGGAAGACCAGCCGCTACAACGGCGCGCAGTGGCGGTTCAGCCACTCCAGGTCGGCGTCGTCCAGCAGCGGGCTGAGCGCGGCACGCACGTTTGCGTGGTAGTCATCCAGCCAGGCGCGCTCTTCGGGGTTGAGCAGGCTCGGTTCCAGCGCGCGGCGGTCGAACGGGCACATGGTCAGGGTCTCGAATGCCAGGAACTCGCCAAATTCGGTCTGCTCGGCTGCGACCACCACCGCCAGGTTCTCGTGGCGAATGCCGTGCCGGCCGGCCTTGTACAAGCCTGGCTCGATCGAGCTGATCATGCCCGGCTCCAGCGGCACCAGCGCGCCGCCGGCGACGGGCGGGCGAATGCCGTGCGGGCCTTCATGCACGTTGAGGAAATAGCCCACGCCATGGCCCGTGCCGTGGCCGTAGTCCATGCCCGCGGCCCATAGGGGCGCACGTGCCAGCGCGTCCAGTTGCGGACCACTGGCGCCCTTGGGGAATCGGGCGCGCGACAGCCCGATCATGCCTTTCATGACCAGCGTGGCGTCACGACGCTGTTCTGCCGTGGTCTCGCCCAGCGCCAGCACGCGGGTGATGTCGGTGGTGCCGCCCAGGTACTGGCCGCCCGAATCGATCAGCAACAGCCCTTTTGGCTGCAGCGTGCTGTGCGCTTCGGGCGTGGCGCGGTAATGCGGCAGCGCGCCGTTGGCCTGATAGCCGGCAATGGTGGCGAAACTCTCGCCAATCCAGCCGGGTTGGGCGGACCGCTCCTCGTGCAGCACGGTGTCCACATCCAGTTCGGTCACCGTCATGCCGGCGGCCAGACGCTGCTCGAGTCGGCGGAAGCTGCGGACCAGGGCGGCGCCGTCGCGACGCATGACCTCGCGGATGTGGTCCAGCTCGCCGGCGCTCTTGACCGCCTTGAACGCCGTGCTCGGCGTGGCTGCGTCGACGCGTGTCACGGTTGGGGCGATCGCCGCCGCGATCGTGCTGACCACACGCCCGCGGTCCAGCAGCAGGCGTGTTGTGGCGTCCAGTTCCTGCAGCGCCGAGGTGATCGAGCCGTAATCGGCAATGGCGATGCCGTCGGCAGCCAGTCGCGCCACCGTGGCGTCGTTGAGCTTGGCGCGTCCCACGAACAGCGTGGCACGCTGGTCCACGTGTACCAGCAGGTGGGCCAGAAACACGGGATTGCACTCGACGTCGCTGCCGCGCAGGTTGGTCAGCCAGGCGATGTCGTCGAGGCTGGAAATCAGGTGATGGCTGACACCCAGCTTGCGCATCGTCTTGCGCACGCGGGCAAACTTGTCGGCACGCGGAATGCACGCCCAGGTCAGTTCGTGCTCGACGACCGGGGACTGGGGCAGCATCGGGCGGTCGGTCCATATCGCACCGGGCAAATCCAGGTCGGTGCGCACGCTTGCGCCGCGGTCGGCAACGCGGCGCGCGATCAGCTGCTCGGTGGTTACCGCCACACTGTCACCCGACACGGCCAGCACGTCGCCGTCGTGGAGCTGTTGCTGCAGCCAATCCAGATGTTCGGGTGTATGCGGCACGCGCAGCTTCATTAGGCTGATCCCGCTGCCGGTCAGTTGCTGCTCGGCTTGCGAGAAGTAGCGCGAGTCGGTCCACAAGCCAGCCTGTTCCAGGCCGACTACCAGGGTGCCCGCCGAACCGGTGAAGCCCGACAGCCATTCGCGCGCGGCCCAGTGCGCTGGCAGGTATTCGGACAGGTGCGGGTCGGCGCTGGGAACCAGCACGAAGGTGACGCCATGTTGTTGCATGGCTGCGCGCAAGGCGGCGAGGCGGGCGGGGACGGGATTGTTCATCTGAATATGCTAACAGGCCGCGATGCGGCCATTTTGCTCCTCACGAACTGCCGGAAATGAACCGATCGCGATGAATTTTTGGTTTCCATCTCGCAGTGCGACGCTTCTGCAGCTAAAATGCCTAATTTCCAGCACGGCTGCTTTCCATGACCCCCCTGATTTTTGTCACTGGCGGTGTTGTGTCCTCGCTAGGCAAGGGCATTGCTGCGGCGTCGCTCGCTTCCATCCTCGAAGCGCGCGGCCTTTCAGTCACCATGATGAAGCTCGATCCCTATATCAATGTGGATCCGGGCACCATGAGTCCCTTCCAGCACGGCGAGGTCTACGTGACCGACGACGGCGCCGAGACCGACCTCGACCTGGGGCACTACGAGCGATTCCTGCGCACGCGGCTGACCGGGAAGAACTCGATCACCACGGGCAAGATCTATGAGTCGGTGATTCGCAAGGAACGCCGCGGCGACTACCTGGGCGCCACCGTGCAGGTGATTCCGCACATTACCGACGAGATCAAGCACTGCATCCACGAGGCGACGCGCGGTTTCGACGTGGCGCTGGTCGAGATTGGCGGCACCGTGGGCGACATCGAGTCGCTGCCGTTCCTGGAGGCGATCCGCCAGTTGCGCATCGAGCACGGGCCGGAGAAGGTGGTGTTCATGCATCTCACCCTGGTGCCGTATATCAAGGCCGCCGGCGAGATCAAGACCAAGCCGACCCAGCATTCGGTGAAGGAGCTGCGCTCGATCGGTATCCAGCCGGACATCCTGCTGTGCCGCTGCGAGCAGGCGCTGCCCGAGGGGGAGCGCCGGAAGATCGCGCTGTTCACCAACGTTCCGGAGAACGCGGTGATCAGTGCCGCCGACGTGGACGTGATCTACAAGCAGCCGCTGTACCTGCACGAGCAGGGTCTGGACGACATCGTGGTCAGGCAGTTGGGCCTGGACGCCAAGCCGGCCGACCTTTCCGAGTGGCAGCGCACGGTGGATTCGGTGGAGCACCCGAAGGGTGAGGTCACCGTCGCGATCGTAGGCAAGTACGTCGAGCACAAGGATGCCTACAAGTCTCTGGGCGAGGCGTTGCGGCATGGTGGCATCGCGCAGCAGACACGGGTCAACCTCGACTGGATCGACTCCGAGCAGATCGAGGCCGAGGGCGCCGACAAGGTGTTGGGCAAGGCCGACGCCATCCTGGTGCCGGGCGGCTTCGGCAAGCGCGGTTTCGAGGGCAAGGTTCTGGCTGCGCAGTACGCTCGTGAGCGCGGCGTGCCTTACTTCGGCATTTGCTACGGCATGCATGCGGCCGTGGTGGACTTTGCCCGCCATGTCGCCGGCCTGACCGACGCCGATTCCAGCGAGAACGAGCGCAACTCGCCCAACCCGGTGATCGCACTGATCACCGAGTGGACCACGGCGACCGGCGAAGTGGAGCAGCGCAACGATCATTCGGACTTCGGTGGCACCATGCGCCTGGGTGCGCAGGAGTGCCGGCTCAAGGCGGGCACGCTGGCGCGCGAGATGTACGGCCAGGATGTGGTGCGGGAGCGGCATCGCCATCGCTACGAGTTCAACAACCGCTACCGGCAATCCTTCGAGGATCTGGGTCTGGTGATTTCGGGCAAGTCCATGGACGACCTGCTGGTGGAAATCATCGAGTTGCCGCGACAGCAGCATCCCTGGTTCCTGGGCTGCCAGGCGCATCCGGAATTCACTTCCACGCCCCGTGACGGGCACCCGCTGTTCAGCGGGTTCGTCCACGCGGCGCGCGAGTTCAAGACTGTTCGCGACAGCCAGCGTCTGGCCCAGGAGTCTGTGGCATGAAGCTTTGCGGGTTCGAGATCGGACTGGACCAGCCGCTGTTCCTGATCGCGGGTCCGTGCGTGGTCGAGTCCGAACAATTGCAGGTGGACACGGCCGGCAAGCTGAAAGAGATCACCGACCGGTTCGGTGTCCGTTTCATATTCAAGTCCAGCTTCGACAAGGCAAATCGCTCGTCCGGCGAAAGTTTTCGCGGGCCGGGCCTGCACGAAGGCTTGCGCATCCTGGCCGAAGTGAAGCGCCAGATCGGTGTGCCGCTGCTGACCGACGTGCATGAGTACACGCCGATGGACGAGGTGGCCGCCGTGGTCGACGTGCTGCAGACGCCGGCTTTCCTGTGCCGGCAGACCGATTTCATCCAGAAGGTGGCGCGCGCCGGCAAGCCGGTGAACATCAAGAAAGGTCAGTTCCTGGCGCCGTGGGACATGAAGCACGTGGTGGCCAAGGCCAAGGCGACCGGCAACGATGACATCATGGTGTGCGAGCGCGGTGCCAGTTTCGGCTACAACAATCTGGTGTCGGACATGCGCTCGCTGAGTGTGATGCGCGAGACCGGTTGTCCGGTGGTGTTCGATGCCACCCATTCGGTGCAACTGCCGGGCGGACAGGGCGCCAGTTCGGGTGGCCAGCGCGAATTCGTACCGGTGCTGGCGCGTGCCGCGGTGGCAGTCGGCGTGGCGGGCCTGTTTGCCGAGACCCATCCTGATCCCGGCAAGGCGTTGTCCGATGGGCCCAATGCGTGGCCGCTGGATCGAATGGAAGCGCTGCTGGAGACGCTGCTGGAGCTCGATGCCGTGACCAAGCGGCGTGGCTTCCTGGAGCAAGATTTTTCCTGAAACTCTCCGGGCGCAGCGATGCGCCCGTTTCAATTCTTCAACAAAAAGGCTACGGACACCGCATGAGCAACCAGATCACCCGCATCCACGCCCGTGAAATCCTCGACTCGCGCGGCAATCCCACGTTGGAGGCCGAAGTCACCCTGGCCAATGGCGGCTTTGGTCGGGCCGCCGTGCCCAGCGGCGCGTCGACCGGGTCACGCGAAGCGGTTGAGTTGCGCGACGGTGACAGGGCGCGTTACGGCGGCAAGGGCGTGCGGCATGCCGTGGGCAACGTCAACGGCGCGATCGCCACGGCGCTGATCGGCTTCGATGCAGCCGACCAGAAAGGCCTGGACGCGAAACTGATCGCGCTGGATGGCACGGCGAACAAGGGCAAGCTGGGCGCCAATGCGCTGCTTGGCGTGTCGATGGCCGCGGCGCACGCGGTGGCTGCCTCGCGCGATGAACCCTTGTGGCGTTACCTGTCCAATGGCAAGCCGGGTGCATTGCCGGTGCCGATGATGAACATCATCAATGGCGGGGCGCATGCCGACAACAATGTCGACGTCCAGGAATTCATGGTGTTGCCGGTCGGCATGCCGAGCTTTGCCGAGGCATTGCGCGCCGGGGCGGAGATTTTCCATGCGCTGAAAAGTGTGTTGCATGGTCGCGGCCTCGCTACGGCGGTGGGCGACGAAGGCGGTTTCGCGCCGAACCTGCGTTCCAACGTCGAGGCGATCGACACGATTCTGGAGGCGATCAACAAGACCGGCTACAAGATTGGCAGCGAGATCCTGCTGGGTCTGGACGCGGCCAGCTCGGAGTTCTATCGCGACGGCAAGTACGACCTTGCGGGTGAGGGCAAGCAGTACACTTCGGCGCAGTTCGTCGAGCTGCTGGCCGGTTGGACCAAGCAGTACCCGATCGTCAGCATCGAGGATGGCATGGCCGAGGGCGACTGGGACGGCTGGAAATTGTTGACCGATGCCATCGGGGAGCGCGTGCAAGTGGTGGGCGATGACCTGTTTGTCACCAATCCGACGATCTTCCGCGAAGGCATCGAGCGGAAGATCGCCAATTCCATCCTGATCAAGGTCAACCAGATCGGTACGCTGTCGGAAACGCTGGAGGCAATTGCCATGGCTGACGCAGCGAAGTATTCGGCGGTGATCTCGCATCGTTCCGGCGAGACTGAGGACACCACCATCGCCGACATCGCCGTGGCGACCACGGCGACCCAGATCAAGACCGGCTCGCTGTGTCGCAGTGACCGCGTGGCCAAGTACAACCAGCTGCTGCGGATCGAGGAGGCGATCGGTTCGGCCGCTCGCTACGCTGGTCGGGATGCATTCCCGAACCTGACCCGCCTGCCTGGCTGAGCGGGCCGGCTGCCGTCATGCTGCGCTGGATCGCCGTGATCTTGATCCTGATCCTGATCGGGCTGCAGCTGAGGCTGTGGACCGGCAGCGGCAGCATGCATGAAGTCGACAGCCTGCGCGCGGCGGTCAAGAAGCAGACTGACGACAACGCGAAGTTGTTGCGACGCAATCAGGCTGTGGGTGCCGACGTGCAGGATCTCAAGCATGGCGATCAGGCGGTTGAAGCACGTGCCCGTACCGAGCTGGGTCTGATCAAGCCGGGCGAGGTGTTTTATCAGGTGGTGGACCAACCCGCCCCGGCCGCGAGCAGCCTGCCACCGCCGCCCCCCGCCAAGCCCGCGGGCTCCCCATGACGGCCCGGATGATGTGGTGCGTGGTGCCGGCGGCGGGACGCGGTACCCGGGTTGGTGGCGACTGTCCCAAACAGTACCTGCCGCTGGCGGGGCAGAGCTTGCTCATGCACACGCTGGAGCGCCTGGCCGGGCACCCTCGGATTGCTGGCCTGCTGGTGACTCTTGCGGCGGCCGACGGACTCTGGCCGGGCATTGACACGCTGCACGGCAAACCGGTCCTGACAGCCCCAGGTGGCGCCGAGCGCAGCGACTCGGTGGTGGCAGGCATTGACGCTTTGCCGGCCACAGTGGGTGTCGATGATTTCGTACTGGTGCATGACGCGGCGCGGCCCTGTGTGCGTCCTACCGATATCAGCCGACTGATCGAGCTTGCGGGCGCAGTGGACGGAGGCTTGCTGGGAGCACCCCTGCGCGACACGCTCAAACGCGCCAGCATCGCGGGGCGCAGCGAGCGGACCGAGCCGCGCGACATGCGTTGGCGCGCCTTCACGCCGCAAATGTTCCGTCGTGGTCAACTGTCGGCAGCGCTGCACGGTGCGGCACGTCAGGGGATCCAGGTCAGCGACGAGGCCATGGCGATGGAATTGGCCGGTTTCTCGCCCTTGCTGGTCGAGGGTGCGGAAGACAACATCAAGGTGACGACGGCCGCGGATTTTGCGCTGGCCGAGTTCCTGCTGGATCGGACCGTCACATGAGGGAGATGACATGAGAATCGGGCAAGGATTCGATGTGCATGCGTTTGGCGACGGCGATCACGTGATCCTCGGCGGTGTGCGCGTGCCCCATCGCCAGGGGGTGGTCGCCCACTCCGATGGCGACGTGGTGATTCATGCACTGTGCGATGCGATTCTCGGTGCGTTGGCATTGGGCGATATTGGCCAGCATTTTCCAGCCTCCGATCAACGCTGGCGTGATGCCGACAGCCGCCAGTTCCTGCGTCACGTCGTGATGCTGATGGCCAAGCGCGGTCACACGCTGGGCAACGCCGACATCACCGTGATTTGCGAGATGCCCAAGGTAGGACCGCACGTGTCGGCCATGTGCGAGATTCTTGCGGCCGATCTGGGCTGCGGGATCGACCAGATCAGCATCAAGGCCACCACCACCGAGAAGCTCGGCTTTTGTGGCCGTGGCGAGGGAATTGCGGCGCAAGCCTGCGTCCTGCTGGAGCGCGCGTGACCGAAATAGAGGCTCGCAGCGCAGCCAATCGCCTGCACGACCAGTTGGACAGGATTGTCGGCCTGCTGCGGCGGCACGACGACGACGGGCGGCTGCCCGAAGCAGTGCTGATCGATCTGCGCCATCAACTGGACGATCTGCATCCGGCGGATATTGCCTTCGTGCTCGAATCGCTGCCGCTGGACGATCGCCTGGCGGTCTGGCAGCTGGTCAAGGCTGATCGCGACGGCGAGATTCTGCTGGAAGTCTCCGACGCGGTGCGCGAATCGCTGATCGCGGACATGGATCGCCACGAAATCCTCGCCGCCGTCGAGCCGCTGGACGCGGACGAACTGGCCGACCTGGTCGACGACCTGCCTACCGCGATGCTGCCGGAGTTGATGGCCAGCCTCGATACGCAGCAGCGCGAGCAGGTGCAATCGGCGCTGTCGTACGAGGATGACCAGGTTGGCGCGTTGATGGACTTCGAGATGGTCACCATCCGCGAGGACATCACGTTGGAGGTGGTGCTTCGCTACTTGCGCCGCTGGGACGAACTGCCGCCGCAAACCGACAAGCTGTTTGTCATCAACCATGGCAACCTGTTGACCGGCGTGCTGCCGCTGCACTGGTTGCTGGTCAATCCGCCCGAAATGATGGTCAGCGAGGTGATGGCGCCCGACGTCAACACCTTCCATCCCACCGACGACTCCTACGAAGTGGCGCAGGCGTTCGAACGCTACGATCTGGTGACGGCGCCGGTGGTCGACGAGCGCGGTCACCTGATCGGCCGCATCACCATCGACGCGATGGTCGACGTGATCCGCGAAGAGGGCGAAAGCGACGCGCTCAGCCGCGGCGGCCTGCGCGAGGAAGAGGACTTGTTCGCCTCGGTGTGGGCATCACTGAAGAACCGCTGGGCATGGCTGGCCATCAATCTGGTCACCGCGTTCATTGCCTCGCGGGTGATCGACCTGTTCGAAGGCTCGATCGAGCGGCTGGTGGCGCTCGCCGCGCTGATGCCGATCGTGGCCGGCATCGGCGGCAACTCGGGCAACCAGACCATCACCATGATTGTGCGTGCGCTGGCCCTGAATCAGATCAGTGGTGAGAGCGCCAAGCGATTGTGGCGCAAGGAGCTGACGGTATCGCTGCTCAACGGGCTGATCTGGGGCGGCGTGATCGGCATCGTGGCGTGGCTGCTGTACGACAGCGCGCCGCTGGGCCTGGTGATGACCGCAGCCATGACGCTGAACCTGCTGCTGGCGGCGTTCGCCGGTGTTGGTATTCCCGTCTTGATGACCAGGTTCGGGCGTGATCCTGCGCTTGGTTCCAGCGTCATGATTACCGCGATGACCGACAGTGGGGGCTTCTTCATCTTCCTCGGCCTGGCCACGCTTTTCCTGATGTGATGGTGCGCCGGACGGTCACGTCCATGCCATCGGCGCCTTCGGGTTGCCCCCTGTCGCTTGCTACGATGTGCTGCTTTCGTCTATCGATTCTGGATTGTGATGTCCGAGCTGCCCTATGCGTGTGGTACGCCTCCCCTGACTGCGCGACTGCGCGCCAGCCCGGAGGATTTCCAGGTTGAGGAGATTCTTGGTCATGATGCGGACGGTGCGGGTGAGCACGCGTTGCTGTGGGTTGAGAAGCGTGGGGCGAACACCGACTGGGTAGCGCGTGAACTGGCCAAGTTCGCCGGCGTGCCGCAGGTGGCTGTCGGCTATGCGGGCATGAAGGACCGCCACGCGGTCACCCGCCAGACGTTTTCGGTACAGCTGGCCGGCAAGCCTGATCCGGACTGGTCGACCTTTCCGCATCAGGAAGTCAAAGTGCTGGCGGCGACCCGGCACTCGCGCAAGCTCAAGCGCGGCGCGTTGCGGGGCAATCGCTTCGTGCTCGTCCTGCGCGATGTGGTCGGCGATCGCGCGATGGCCGATCAGGTGCTGGCCAGGATTGCCGCGCGCGGGGTGCCCAATTATTTCGGCGAACAGCGGTTTGGCCGCGAGGGCAACAACGTGGCGCTGGCGCGGGCGATGTTCGCGGGTCGCCGGGTTGACCGCGACAAGCGATCGATCCTGCTTTCCGCGGCGCGCTCGCACATCTTCAATGGAGTGCTGGCGACGCGGGTCGAGCAGGGCGCATGGGACACGCCGCTGGACGGCGAGGTGTGGTCGCTGGCCGGATCGCGCTCCTGGTTCGGTCCGGAACCGTTCGACGATACCTTGGCCGAGCGGCTTGCGCGCGGCGACATCCACCCTTCCGGTCCGCTGTGGGGGCAGGGTGAACCGCCGACGACGGGCGTGGTGGGTGCGCTGGAACGTGAAGTTGCTGCGCGCGACGGTGACCTCGTCGACGGGCTGACCGCCGCGCGGATGGACCATGAACGCCGACCCTTGCGCCTGTTGCCACAGGAACTGCATTGGCGCTGGCTTGCTGACGACGTACTGGAGTTGAGCTTCGAGTTGCCGGCTGGCACGTACGCCACCGTCGTGGTGCGGGAACTGGCACAAACTTGACGGTGGAGTGCGTTCCCGGTGCGGCGGGTCGCGCGCGGTGATCGATGCCTACGCGCTCTTCAGCAGCACCACCACGGCGCCGGTGCCGCCCTGTGCCGGCCGGGCTGACGCGAAGGCGATCACGTCGTCGCGTCGGCGCAGCATGCGGTCGGTGAGGCCCTTGAGCACCGGTCCGGTTGCTTTCGAGCGCAACCCCTTGCCGTGCACGATGCGTACGCAGCGCATGCCTTGTTGTCTGGCATCAGCCAGGAAAGTGTTGATGCTCGATTGGGCGGCGGCGGCGTTCATCTGGTGCAGGTCCAGGTCGTCCTGCACACTGAACTGGCCGCGCTTGAGCTGGCGCAGCAGCTTGGGCGGATAGCCGTCACGCAGAAAGCTCAGTTCCTCGCCGATCTCGAGCGTAGCCGGATCGAAATCCATCTCCAGCAACTCGCGCGGTACCGCGGCCTCGTCGGCCTCCAGCATGTGTGGGCGCGGTGCAGGCCTGGCGCGGGCTGGGGGTGGTGCGACTGGATCGAGTTGGCGTACCTGTCCGATCGCCTCGCGGAACAGGCGACTGTCGTCGCTGCTGGTGACAGCTGGTGTGCGGCGCTTCATGCAGCCATGCTATCCAATTCTGCCATTGCGCAGGCGCTGGTCGATAAAAAGCGGACATATCCGAGTGAAACCGGGGACCCGCTCGGGTAGACTTGAAGCGATGGGAGGCGCGCTGTCGCGAGGCGAACGTGGCACCCACATTCGGCCTTGGGCGGAGCAGCATGCGAGTTCTGGTAAGCAACGATGATGGCGTGGATGCACCGGGCATCCGCGTCCTGGCAGAGCGTCTCGGGGAAGTGGCCCAGGTCACGGTCGTAGCCCCAGATCGCGATCGTTCCGGCGCCAGCAACTCGCTCACGCTCGATGCGCCGTTGCGCGTGCTCAAGCTGGAGAATGGTTACTACCGCGTCGCCGGCACGCCGACGGATTGCGTGCATCTGGCGTTGGCTGGTCTGCTCGACGAGCAACCGGACATGGTTGTGTCGGGCATCAACAATGCCGCCAATCTCGGCGATGATGTCATTTACTCGGGCACGGTCTCGGCCGCGATGGAGGGTCGCTTCCTTGGCTTTCCGGCGATCGCCGTGTCGCTGGTGAGCGAAGATCACAAGGGCGTGCATTATGACTCGGCAGCGAAGGCGGTCCTGTTGCTGATGCACCGGCTGCTGGTCGATCCGTTGCCGGCCGACACCATCCTCAACGTCAACGTGCCAGACCGGCCATGGGCCGACATCAAGGGTTTCGAGGTCACCCGCCTGGGGCGGCGTCATCGTTCGGCACCTTCGATCGCGCAAACCGATCCTCGCGGACGGCCGATGTGGTGGATTGGTCCGGCCGGTGAGGTCGACGACGCCGGTCCGGGTACCGATTTCAATGCAGTGCGCCGGGGCTTCGTCTCGGTGACACCGATTCATGTGGACCTGACGCGGTTCCAGGCGCTGGAGAAAGTCAGTAGCTGGATGCAACCGCTGAGTGACAGCATGTCGGCTGACCGACTGCGCGATGGCAAGGTGGTTTGATCAATGACTGTGTACCGACTCCCCGCTGCGGATTTGAAAGGTGAGGGCATGACTTCGCAACGTGCGCGCGACCGTCTCGCGGAGACCCTGAAGGATGCCGGCATTCGCGATATGCGGGTGATCGACGTGATTCGCAGCCTGCCGCGACACCACTTTATTGACCAGGCGCTGCACTCGCACGCGTACGAAAACGACGCACTGCCCATCGGCCACGGCCAGACCATCTCGCAGCCGTGGGTAGTGGCGCGCATGACCGAAGCGTTGCTGGAGTTCGGCGTGCCCCAGCGCGTTCTGGAAATCGGCACGGGCTCGGGTTATCAGGCGGCGGTGCTGGCCGGGCTGGTGCCCCAGGTATTCACTGTGGAGCGGATCGAAGCGCTGCTGCGTCAGGCGCGCCGGCGCTTCCGCCAGCTCGGTCTCACCAATGTGCGTTCGCGCTACGACGACGGCAAGCTTGGGTGGCCGGACGAGGCGCCGTTCGATGCCATCATCTTGACGGCAGCGGGCGACACGATCCCATCCGCCATCCTCAAACAGCTCAGCCCGACCGGCGTACTGGTGGCGCCGGTGGGTTCGCCCAGCCGGCAGACGCTCATCCGCATGCACGGCGACGGCCAAGGCGACTTCATCCAGGAGGAACTGGGTGCGGTCAGTTTCGTACCGCTGCTTGGTGGGATTGGCTGATGCGCCTGTTTGGAGCACTTTATGCGCGTGTGCTGACCTGGGCACGCGCGCCCCGGGCGCTGCACTATCTGTCCGGGCTCAGTTTCATCGAATCGTTCATTTTTCCGATTCCGCCGGAAGTGATGCTGGCCCCGATGATGCTGGCCAAGCGTCACAAGGCGTTTTACTACGCCAACATCAGCTTGCTGTTCTCGTTGCTGGGCGCCTTGGTGGGCTACATGCTGGGCCATTGGGCATTCCATGCATTGCGTCCAGTGCTTGATGCACTGCATCTGCTGGCGCCCATCGAACAGGGTGTGGCCGTCCTCACCAGGCAGATGGCGGAGCACCACTGGGGCATGTTCGGTGTGCTGATCCTGGCTGGCCTGCAACCCATTGTTCCGATGAAGTTCGTGACCTGGGCTTGCGGCATCATCGGCGTGCCGATCCTGCCGTTCCTGGCATGCATTGCATTGGGTCGCGGCAAGCGCGTGTGGCTGCTTGCCTTGCTGATTCGCATGTTTGGTGAGCGCGCCGAACGGGTCCTCAACAAGTACATCGAGCGGGTTGGCTGGGCTGCACTTGTTTCGCTGGCCGCGCTGCTGGCGTGGTGGCTCTGGCCGAAGTGAGCAAGGGTGCCGGGGGGCGACGCCGAATGAAAATGCCCGCCTGCCTCGGTATGCTGAGGCCCATGAAGCAGACTTCCCCAAGACGGATACTGATGCTGACGCTGGTCAGCCTGGTGCTGACCGGTTGCGGCACGATGCGACGTGCGATCGTGGTGGAGCCGGCAGCCGGAAGCGTTCGCAGCCACCAAACCATCACGGGCCCTTCGACGCGCGCGCAGGCGCCGGGCGGTAGCTACGTCGTTACCCGGGGTGACACCCTGTACTCGATTGCCTTCCGCAACGGTGTGGACTTCCGTGACCTGGCACAGTGGAACGGGATCGCCAGTCCTTACACGATCTGGCCAGGCCAGCAGCTGGTGCTGTCACCGTCGGCGACGGCAAGGGCGCCCGTGGTCGCTTCCGACCACGCGCAACGGGCCCCAATCGCGGTGGCACCCCCGTTTGAACCGGTGCCGCGGCCCGCAAGCCCTGCATCCAGCGGTACCCCGCCGCCGGCGACCGTCGCCACGACCGAGATTCCGGTCGCCGGCGTGCCGGTACCTGCGCCGGCTGCCCTGCCACCACCGGCCCCCGCCGCGGCTGGTGTATCGCGGGTAGTGAGCGGTGTGCAATGGCGCTGGCCGGCGGACGGTCAGCTGGTCGGACGCTTCAAGAGTGGCGATGCGATGGCCGGTATCGAGATTGCCGGCAAGTCAGGCGACCCCATCCGCGCGGCGGCCGACGGCGTGGTGGTGTACAGCGGCAATGGTCTGGTGGGCTACGGCGAGTTGGTCATCATCAAGCACAGCGACAGCTTTCTGTCGGCTTACGGGCACAATCGCAAGCGCCTGGTCAAGGAAGGCCAGCGGGTGACCGCAGGGCAGCAGGTTGCCGAGATGGGTTCCACGGGCACCACCCGCAACGAACTGGAGTTCCAGATTCGCAAGGACGGCAACCCGGTGGATCCGTTGGGATATCTTCCGCCGCGTTGACGCCGGCGGTCACCGCTCAGGATTGGGCTGGCGGCAGGATGAATCCGGCGACCACATGGCGCCCTTCGTCGGCCAGCAGGTTGTAGGTTCGCGCCGCCGCGGCATTGTTCATGACTTCGATGCCGATACCCTTGCGCAGGAACCCGGCCATGAAGGCGGCGGCCGGGAAAATCTGGCGTTCGCCAGTGCCGAGGATCACCACTTCAGGCTGCAGGGCCAGCATGTCGTCAACATGGCCGGCTTCGAGTTCGCCCGCGGCTGCGACGGGCCAATCCTCGATCGTCCGGTCGGGCGCCAGCAGGAAACTGCGGGTGATCTCGCGGTCGATCACGGTGACGCCATGGGGGCCAACCCGGCGTACGAAGAGGTGCCCGTCAGGGCGTTCGAGCTGCAGGTCCATCAGCGGGGCAGGGCGATCTTCGGCTCGTCGGCGTTGCGGCGGAACAGCACCACGACGTGGCCGATCTGATGGATGGTTTCGGCGCCGGTGGCCTTGGTCAGCACATCAACCTGAACCTGCCGTTCATCCTTGTCGCCGCCGGAGAGCTTCACCTTGACCAACTCGTGAATATCCAGTGCCTGGCCCAGCTCGCGCGTCACAGCCTCGGTCGCGCCCTTGTTTCCCAGCATGACAACCGGGCTCAAATCGTGCGCAAGGCTACGCAGATAGCGGATCTGCGAGGATGACAGGGGCATGGCGGCGGGGCTCGATTCGCGGTGAGTGAACTGCAAAGGTTATCATGGGGGAACCCGTTCCCCAATCGGCGACCGTGACGACATGGCCCGCAGCAAGAGCAGCGCCGTCTGGCTGCGAGAACACTTCAACGATGAGTACGTGAAGAAAGCCCAGGCCGAGGGTCTGCGTTCGCGCGCCGTCTACAAGCTGGAGGAGCTGATCGAGCGTGATCGCCTGCTCAAACCCGGGATCAATGTGGTTGACCTGGGTGCTGCACCGGGCAGCTGGTCGCAGCTGGTGCGCAACCGGCTGGGTGACTCCGGCAAGGTCTTCGCGCTGGACATCCTGCCGATGCAGAGCATTGCCGGAGTGGATTTCATCGAAGGCGACTTCCGTGAAGAAAGCGTGTTGCGCCAGCTGGAGTCGCATCTGGCCGGCCTGAAGCTCGATCTTGTACTGTCGGACATGGCCCCCAATATGAGTGGAGTGGCGCTGGCAGACCAGATCCGGGCGATGGATCTGGCGGAGCTGGCACTGGACTTCAGTCGGCATTGGCTCAAGCCGGGCGGCTCATTCCTGATCAAGTTGTTCCAGGGAGTCGGCTTCGACGAATACTTGCGCAGCTTGCGCGCGGAATTTACCCGCGTAACGATGCGTAAACCAAAGGCCTCACGCGCCCGTTCGCGTGAGGTGTACGCGCTGGCGGTGGGCCGCAAGTCCATCTCCGCGTCACCGGCGAGAACCGTGCATGAATGAAACAGCGAAAAATGTGTTGCTCTGGGTGATCATTGCGGTGGTCCTGTTCACCGTGTTCCAGAGCTTCAATCCGCATGGCGTCGCTTCCTCGGACCTGCCATACAGCTCGTTCGTGCAAAGCGTGGACAGCGGCAATGTCGCCACCGCCACGATCAGCGCCGATCAGCCGGCCACCATCAGCGGCAAGCTGAAGGACGGCAGTTCGTTCCGCACCGTGGCGCCGATGCTGGGCTTTTCCACCAACGCGGTGGTCAAGCAGATGCAAGACAAGGGCGTCGAGGTCCGCCAGGACCCGTCCGAAGGTTTTTCATTGATCGGTCTGTTGATCAGCTGGCTACCGGTGCTGCTGATCGTGGGCGTGTTCATCTGGTTCATGCGCCAGATGCAGTCCGGTGGCGGTGGTCGCGGCGCGATGAGTTTCGGTCGTTCGCGAGCCAAGCTGCAGGGTGAGGATCAGATCAAGGTCAATTTCAGCGATGTCGCCGGCTGTGACGAGGCCAAGGAAGAGGTTGGCGAGCTGGTCGATTTCCTGCGTGATCCGGGCCGCTTCCAGAAGCTCGGTGGCAAGATTCCGCGCGGCGTGTTGATGGTCGGCCCACCCGGCACCGGCAAGACCTTGCTGGCACGGGCAATCGCTGGCGAGGCCAAGGTGCCGTTCTTCTCGATTTCCGGGTCCGACTTCGTCGAAATGTTCGTCGGCGTTGGTGCCAGTCGTGTACGCGACATGTTCGAGCAGGCCAAGAAGCATGCGCCGTGCATCATCTTCATCGACGAAATCGATGCGGTCGGCCGTCATCGCGGCGCCGGCCTGGGTGGCGGGCATGACGAGCGCGAGCAGACCCTGAACCAGTTGCTGGTCGAGATGGATGGCTTTGAAGGCACCGAGGGAGTCATCGTGATCGCAGCCACCAATCGGCCCGACGTGCTGGACCCCGCGCTGTTGCGCCCGGGCCGGTTCGATCGCCAGGTGGTGGTGGGGCTGCCCGACGTGCGCGGGCGCGATCAGATTCTCAAGGTCCACATGCGCAAGGTGCCTATTTCCAGTGACGTGGACGCGATGACGATTGCTCGTGGTACCCCGGGTTTTTCCGGGGCCGATCTGGCCAATCTGGTCAACGAGGCTGCACTGTTCGCGGCGCGTGAAAATGCGCGTGAAGTGCGCATGGTCCATCTGGACAAGGCCCGTGACAAGATCCTGATGGGCGCCGAGCGCCGCTCCATGGCGATGAGCGAGGACGAGAAAAAGCTGACGGCGTATCACGAGGCGGGTCACGCCATCATCGGCCGGCTGGTGCCGGAGCACGACCCGGTCTACAAAGTCACGATCATCCCGCGCGGTCGCGCATTGGGCGTCACGATGTATTTGCCAGAGGGCGACAAGTACAGCATCAATCGCGTGGCGATCGAGTCGCAGCTGTGCTCGCTGTACGGTGGTCGCGTGGCGGAGGAGTTGATTTTCGGTGCCGACAAGGTCACCACCGGCGCGTCGAACGATATCGAGCGCGCCACCAAGATGGCCCGCAACATGGCCACCAAGTGGGGCTTGTCCGATGAACTTGGTCCTATCACCTATGGCGAGGACGAGGACGAGGTGTTCCTGGGTCGTTCGGTGACCCAGCACAAGAGCATTTCGAATGAGACCGCCAGCAAGATCGACGAGGTCGTTCGCGGCATCCTGGATCGCGCTTATGCGCGCAGCAAGGAGCTGTTGACGGCGAACCTGGACACGCTGCATGCCATGGCCGATGCGCTGCTGCAGTACGAGACGATTGATGCTCACCAGATCGACGACATCATGGCTGGCCGCGTTCCCGGGCCCCCGGCTGAGTGGACCAAGGACGCTTCCACAGGCGCCACGCCACCACCACCACCTCCGCCCAAAGGCGACAACGGATCGACGGTCGGCAAGGTTGGCGATCCCGCCGCACAGAGTCGCGCACGCCTTGACGGTTGATCGACCGTTGGGGAAGCGCGCGACCCTCCGGTCGCTGCAAGTTGCCGTGTGCGCTTCCGCTGCGCGCCGCTTTCTTCGGCGTGTGTTTGGTGACGTGTGCGGGGCCTGTATGGCGCGCGCACACGGTTTGTGGAATCTTGCTGAAGGAAATGTTGCGAAAAGGGTTGACGCAAGCACGCAGAGTCTGAATAATTCCGCTTCTTGCTTCGCCGCGGTGGTGTCAACGCAGCATCGGTGACGGAACAAATGGTTTTTCAGTGCGCCCGTAGCTCAGTTGGATAGAGTACCTGGCTACGAACTAGGTGGTCGGGAGTTCGAATCTCTCCGGGCGCACCATTTTTATTTTGCGAGACGGAGTGCTTGCACTCCGTTTTGTTTTCGACGGGAGGTCTGCCTGCTTCCCGGCGCGAACAAGGCAAGGAAATACCAAAGGTGTGCTTCGATACGGATTGACTGGGCGAGGCGGCACCCGTAACATTTCAAGGCTCCGGCGGCGCCATGGTCGGGGATGCGAAAACGGGGTATAGCTCAGTCTGGTAGAGCGTTGCGTTTGGGACGCAAAAGTCGGGGGTTCGAATCCCTCTACCCCGACCAGCGACACGCTCTACGAGCAGTGACTGCGCCTGTAGCTCAACCGGATAGAGCATCGGCCTTCTAAGCCGACGGTTGCAGGTTCGAGTCCTGTCTGGCGCACCAGTATCAAACGATGGTGGATGTAGCTCAGCTGGTTAGAGTCCCGGATTGTGATTCCGGTTGTCGTGGGTTCGAATCCCATCATCCACCCCAGTTTCAAACCCAGGTTTCCTGGGCCGTTAGCTCAGTTGGTAGAGCAGTTGACTCTTAATCAATTGGTCGAAGGTTCGAACCCTTCACGGCCCACCAATCGACGAAACGCCGGTCGCCCGCGATCGGCGTTTTGTTTTGCACAGCTTGTGAACGCTGACGAGCCAGTCCGGTGGTCCTTGGCGCTTGTGCTGCAAGCGCCGGCAACCGTAAAATGGTCTGCTTCGATGCAAGGGATTCATTCGCTTGCGCGGGCGCGATGGGTGGGCCGCACGATGCACGTGGCGGACCATGCCGGAATTCGGCGGTTGGGTGGGAAGCCCGGCGGCATTGCGTCTGGCGACCGTGGCAAGGCGAGAGTGGCGGAATTGGTAGACGCACCAGATTTAGGTTCTGGCGGTTAACCCCGTGGGGGTTCGAGTCCCCCCTTTCGCACCATGTCCCGTCGGGATCCTTTCTTCACATTGGCAGGCGGCACGGCCGCCATGGCGCCTGTTGCAGGGCCACAACAGCAGGTAGTACCAGGAGACGTCATGCAGGTTTCGGTTGAAAACATCGGCACGCTGGAGCGCAAGCTCACGGTGAGGTTTCCCGCGGAGCGGTTCGAGACGCAGGTGAGCGCGCGCATCGCGGAAATGGGCCGGACGGTACGCCTGAAGGGTTTCCGCCCGGGCAAGGTTCCGGCGACGGTGATCAAGCAGCGGTTCGGCGAGCAGGTCCGCGGTGAAGTTCTGTCCGACCTGATCGGCAGCACGCTGCGCGAGGCTGTTCAGCAGGAAAAGCTGCAGCCGATCGCCAATCCGGCCATCGACACCACCGGCAAGCCCGAAAATGGCGAGATTGCGTACACCGCCACTTTCGAGATCATGCCGGAGCTGCCTGAGGTGGACGTCGCCGCGCTGGAGATCAATCGCCCGGTGGCCGAGGTCAGCGAGGCCGACATCGACAAGATGCTGGAGACCCTGCGACAGCAGCGTCGCAGCTTCGCCGAGGTGGACCGTGCTTCGGTCGACGGCGACTTCGTGATGTTCGAGTACTCGGCTGAGGCAGGCGACTACCGTTTCCCCGCCGAAGGCGTGGAGCGCGCCGGTAGCGTGCTGGGTTCCGGCACGCTGTTCAAGGCGCTGGACGAGGTGCTTGTTGGCCGCAAGGCGGCCGAGACCTTCGACGCTGAAATCGCGTTCCCTGACGATTTCCGCAATACGGAACTGGCCGGCAAGAAGGCGCGCGTCAGCTTCAACGTCCTGAAGGTGCAGGAGCCCAACCTGCCCGAGATCGATGCCGAGTTCGCCAAGCTGTTTGGCATCGCCGATGGCGATCTGGACAAGTTCCGCCAGGAAGTGCGGGCCAATCTGGAGCGGGAACTCCGTGCAGCCCTGATGGCGCGCCTGAAGTCCGAAGTGGCCGAGAAGCTGTCCATTGCGCACGGCTCGCTGGACGTCCCGCGCCTCATGGTGCAGTCGGAGGCCCGCAATATGGCCGCCGGCAGCGTGCAGCAGGGCCAGGAGCCGCCACCCCAGTTGATCGAAGCAGCCATGCCGATGGCGCGCAAGCGGGTCATTGCCGGGCTGCTGATGAGCGAGATTGCCCGCAAGCACGAGGTCAAGATCGACCGCAAGCGTGTGGCCGAGCAGCTGGCGGCGATTGCCTCGACCTACGAGGAGCCGGAGAAGGTCATTGAACTGTACAACGGCGACCCCCAGCTGATGTCTGGGCTGCAGAATCGCGTTATGGAGGATCAGGTGGCAGAGTGGGTGGCAGAACATGCCACGACCACGACGCTGGATCTCAGCTTCGACGATGTCATGCGCCCGGTCAACGCCTGAGCAATTGCGCCAGGCCCATCAAGCGGAGAGCTGCAATCATGCCCATGGATCCGATCCAGAACCTCAATTTGGTACCCATGGTCGTCGAACAGACGGCTCGCGGCGAACGCTCCTACGACATCTACTCGCGCCTGCTGAAGGAGCGGGTCATCTTCCTGGTGGGCGAGGTCAACGACCAGGTTGCCAACCTGATCGTGGCGCAAATGTTGTTCCTGGAGTCGGAAAACCCCGACAAGGACATCAATTTCTACATCAACAGCCCGGGTGGCTCGGTGACCGCCGGCCTGGCGATTTATGACACCATGCAGTTCATCAAGCCGGCCGTCAGCACGATGTGCATCGGTCAGGCCTGCAGCATGGGCTCGTTCCTGCTGATGGCGGGCGCCAAGGGCAAGCGGTTTGCCCTGCCCAACTCGCGCATCATGATTCACCAGCCTTCCGGCGGTGCGCAGGGACAGGCGACGGATATCGAAATTCAGGCGCGCGAGATCCTGTACATCCGTGAGCGGCTGAACAACCTGTACGTTGAGCATACCGGCCAGCCGTTGGCGAAAATCGAGCTGGACATGGAGCGCGACCGCTTCATGAATGCGGTTGACGCGAAGGCCTACGGTCTCATCGACGAGGTTCTCGACAAACGCCCCGGAGAGACGGTGAAATCGGCCTGATTTCCCGGTTTTTCCCCAGACTCGCGAGAAAGTCCCCGCACCTGCAGGCAGGCGCGGGGCCCTGTGGTATTCTCGCGGCGCACCCGGATTTACCAGTGGAATGAGAGTATGAGCGACGACCGACAGGGGCGTTCCAGCGACAGCGGCAAGATTCTGTATTGCTCTTTCTGCGGAAAGAGCCAGCATGAAGTGCGCAAGCTGATCGCGGGCCCGTCCGTGTTCATCTGCGACGAGTGCGTCGAGCTGTGCAACGACATCATTCGTGAAGAGCTGGAGGAAAAGGCTGCCTCCGGCCGTACCCATCTGCCCAAGCCGCGCGAGATCCGCGAGTCGCTGGATCAGTACGTGGTGGGCCAGACTCGCGCCAAGAAGGCGCTGGCCGTGGCCGTCTACAACCACTACAAGCGCATCGAGTCTCGCCAGAAAAGCGACGATATCGAACTGGGCAAATCCAACATCCTGCTGATCGGCCCGACCGGCTCCGGCAAGACGCTGCTGGCCGAGACGCTGGCACGCCTGCTCAATGTGCCGTTCACGATCGCCGACGCCACCACGCTGACTGAAGCCGGTTACGTGGGCGAGGATGTCGAGAACATCATCCAGAAGTTGCTGCAGAAGTGCGACTACGATGTGGACAAGGCGCAGTCGGGCATTGTCTATATCGACGAAATCGACAAGATCTCACGCAAGAGTGAGAACCCGTCGATCACTCGCGACGTGTCCGGCGAGGGCGTGCAGCAGGCACTGCTGAAATTGATTGAAGGCACGTTGGCCTCGGTGCCCCCGCAGGGCGGGCGCAAGCATCCGCAGCAGGAGTTCCTGCAGGTCGACACGAAGAACATCCTGTTCATCTGTGGCGGTGCGTTTGCGGGCCTCGAGAAGGTCATCCAGCAGCGTTCGGAGAACACCAGCATTGGTTTCTCCGCCGAAGTGCGCAGCAAGGAGCGCACCGAAAACCTGGGCAAGGTGCTGGCCGATGTGGAACCGGCCGACTTGGTGCGGTTCGGACTGATTCCCGAATTCGTCGGCCGTTTGCCGGTGGTGGCCACGCTGGACGAGCTGGATGAAGAGGCGTTGGTGAAGATTCTCACCGAGCCGAAGAATGCCGTTACCAAACAGTTCAAGAAGCTGTTCGAGATGGAAGAGGTGGAGTTGGAGTTCCGTCCGGAAGCGCTGCAGGCGATTGCCAAGAAGGCGCTCAAGCGCAAGACTGGTGCACGCGGCCTCCGCACGATTCTGGAACAGGTGCTGCTGGACACGATGTACGAGTTGCCTTCGCTGGAGCATGTCAGCAAGGTAGTGGTGGACGACGCCGTGATCGACGGCCAGGCCGAGCCCTATCTCATCTATCGCGGCAATCTGCAGCAGCGCGTTGCCAGTGACGGCACCGACGCGGCCTGATCGGTTGCCGTTTCGCGCGTTGACGGCTCCGGCGAATTCGCCGGAGCCGTTCTGTTTTTGCTGGCTGCTCGACTTGAGTAGCGGGTTCGCCGCCTCCACTTGACGAGTTGACAGCCCCGGCGCAGTGTCGGGATGAAACCAGATCCGAATCCGAGGGACATCTTTTCTCATGGCCAAGAACGCCCCCCTTCCTGTTTCGCTGGACGCTCTGCCCGTGTTGCCGCTGCGCGACGTGGTGGTTTATCCGCACATGGTCATCCCGCTTTTCGTGGGTCGTGACAAGTCGATGCGGGCGCTTGAGCGCGCCATGGAGAGCGAGCGGCAGATCCTGCTGGTGGCGCAGAAGAGCCCCGATATCGACGACCCGGAAATTGCCGATCTGCATCAGGTGGGCACACTGGCCGGTGTGTTGCAGTTGCTGAAACTTCCCGACGGCACGGTCAAGGTGCTGGTCGAGGGGCAGTCCCGGGTGAGCGTGGAAAATTTCCTCGAGGAAGACGGCATGCTGACGGCGCGCTCGCGCGTGATCGATCCCGTCTACGATGCCAAGGAACGCGAGCTCGACGTGGTTTCGCGCACGCTGATTTCGCTGTTTGAGCAGTTGGTCAAGCAAAGCCGCAAGCTGCCGCCCGAAGTATTGGCCAGCCTTTCCGGCATCGACGATCCGTCGCGGGTCGCCGATTCCATCGCCGCCCACCTGTCAGTGCGCATGGCGGACAAGCAGAGGGTGCTGGAAACCGCCGATGTCGGCCAGCGGCTGGAGCTGCTGATCGGCCTGGTCGATGGCGAGATGGACTTGCAGCAGGTGGAGAAGCGCATTCGCGGCCGGGTCAAGTCGCAGATGGAGAAGAGCCAGCGCGAGTACTACCTCAACGAGCAGATGAAGGCGATCCAGAAGGAACTCGGCGACGGCGAAGACGGCCCGAACGAAGCCGAGGAACTGCAGAAGAAGATCGAAGGCTGCGGCATGCCCAAGGTTGTGTTGACCAAGGCGAGGCAGGAATTCAACAAGCTCAAGCAGATGTCGCCGATGTCGGCCGAGGCCACCGTCGTGCGCAATTATCTCGACTGGCTGGTCGGCGTGCCGTGGAAAAAACGCAGCAAGGTCCGCAAGGACCTGAAGTTGGCGCAGGAAGTCCTCGATGCGGATCACTTCGGTCTGGAGAAGGTCAAGGACCGCATCCTGGAGTACCTCGCCGTGCAGCAGCGCGTATCGGTGATGAAGGGACCGATTCTCTGTCTGGTCGGTCCGCCCGGCGTGGGCAAGACGTCGCTGGGACAATCGATTGCCAAGGCCACCAATCGCAAGTTCGTGCGCATGAGTTTGGGTGGTGTGCGTGACGAGGCCGAGATTCGCGGCCATCGGCGCACCTATATCGGTTCCATGCCGGGCCGGATCGTGCAGAACATCAACAAGGTGGGCACCAAGAATCCCTTGTTCGTGCTGGATGAGATCGACAAGATGTCGATGGATTTCCGCGGTGATCCGTCGTCGGCGCTGCTGGAGGTGCTTGATCCGGAGCAGAACCACGCGTTCAACGACCATTACCTGGAAGTCGACACGGATCTGTCCGAGGTAATGTGGATTGCCACCGCCAACTCGCTGAACATCCCCGGCCCATTGCTTGACCGCATGGAGGTCATCCGGATCCCCGGTTATACCGAGGATGAAAAACTCGGCATTGCGCAGAAGTACCTGCTGGCGAAGCAGCTCAAGGCGAACGGGCTGAAGCCGGAAGAACTCAGCGTCAGCGAGGAGGCGTTGCGCGACATCGTGCGGTACTACACGCGCGAATCGGGCGTGCGCAATCTGGAGCGGGAGATCTCCAAGATTTGCCGCAAGGTCGTCAAGGAGTTGACCCTTGGTCAGGTGAAGCAGGCCAAGGCCAAGGCGTCGACATCGAAGGCGACCAAGGCCAAGGCCAAGCTCAAGGCGGGCCCGGCGGCGGTGAAGGTGGACTCGGCCAACCTGGATCACTATCTCGGCGTGCGCCGCTTCGATTTCGGCCGCAAGGAGCTGCAGAACGAGGTCGGTCTTGTCACGGGCTTGGCGTGGACCCAGGTTGGTGGCGAGTTGCTCAGCATCGAGTCGTCAGTGGTCGCGGGCAAGGGCAAGCTCGTGCACACCGGCCAGCTTGGCGATGTGATGAAGGAATCGATCCAGGCGGCGCTGTCGGTCGTGCGTGCCCGCACGGATCAATTGGGCATCGATCCGGAATTCCACCAGAAGCTCGATCTTCATATCCATGTGCCCGAAGGGGCCACACCCAAGGATGGGCCCAGCGCAGGCATCGCGATGTGCACCGCGCTCGTTTCCGCCCTGACCAAGGTGGCGGTACGGTCCGAAGTGGCGATGACCGGCGAGATAACCCTGCGCGGCCGCGTGCTGCCCATCGGCGGACTCAAGGAGAAGTTGCTGGCAGCCCACCGCGGCGGCATCACCACGGTGATCATTCCGGAGGACAACAAGAAGGACCTGATCGACATGCCGGCGAATATCACGTCGTCGTTGGAAATTCACCCGGTTCGGTGGATCGACGAAGTACTGGACATCGCACTGGAACGCCCGCTGCAGCCGAACCCGGCCAAGGGCACATCCGCGGCGGCGGTCGCCGGCGATCCATCGGAGTCGCACTCGCTGACGCACTAGCGGAGTTGTACTCGCTGGCGCAGGGGTCTCCCGGGTAGGGTGCCTGCGCCGTTCCTGACGGCTCGACGAAACTACTTGCCTAGTCTGTTGGCGCCTTGTTTGCAAGGGGTTCCGAGAGTGCCCGATCTTCGGAAAGCGTTGATGCAGCTTGTGTTGCGGATTCCGGCAAGGCACTGGTATAAAGGCGATACCGCAGTCCCGGCGTAGTACAGGCGCAGCGATGCGGGGTTGCGTGACGGCCCTGGCACGAGCCAACCATCCAAACCGGTGCTGTCGCACATGGCGACAGTCCGCACCGACGAAATCCGAACAGGAGTTATTCAATGAACAAAACCGATCTGATCAATGCCATCGCCGAACGGGCCGAATTGACCAAGGCTGATGCGGGCCGTGCCCTCGAAGCGTTTTTCGAGACGGTGCAGAAGTCGTTGAAGAAAGGCGAGGATGTTTCGGTGGTGGGATTCGGAACCTTCACAGTGCGCCAGCGCGCAGCCCGTACCGGCCGCAACCCACGCACCAATGAAGCGATCAAGATCAAGGCCTCGAAGGTGCCGGCTTTCAAGGCTGGCAAGACCCTCAAGGATGCCCTAAACTAAGCGGCTGACGCTTGGTTTTGGGTGCTTAGCTCAGCGGTAGAGCATCGCCCTTACAAGGCGATGGTCGTAGGTTCGATCCCTACAGCACCCACCAGATAATGCGGAGTGGTAGTTCAGTTGGTTAGAATGCTGGCCTGTCACGCCGGAGGTCGCGGGTTCGAGTCCCGTCCACTCCGCCACAGTTCGCAAGGGCGCCCGCGTGGCGCCCTTGGCATTTGAGCGATGCGGGGTCCATGTGACTGTTGAGGGCACGGACTAACCCTTGGCGGTGCGACTCACGCCGCTCGTGTGTCACGCGCTTTCACCATCTTGCGGGAAGATTTCAATGCTGCAGGCAATGCGTAACAAGATGCATGGATGGCCGTCCATCCTCCTCCTTGGCGTCAGCGTTTTCGCGATGTCCATGTTTGGCATGGAGAGTTACTTCCGTGCACAGGACGATGCATTCGTGGCGAAAGTCGGCAAGCACGAGATTGATCAGCGTGTTTACCAGGATCGCGTGAACCAGTTGCGGCAGCAGGCTGCTGAACAACAGGGCGAAAATTTTGATTCCAGCATCTTCGAGAAGAGCGAGACGAAGCTGCAGATCCTGGACGGCATGATCGACGAACAGCTGCTGCTGCAGGCCAACGCGGACTGGGGTCTACGAGTCTCCGATGTGGCCATGCGCGACTACATCGCCTCGATTCCGGCTTTTCAGGTCAATGGGCAGTTTGATGCGACCAGCTACCGCGCCTGGCTGACCAGCCAGTACAAGACCCCGGACATGTTCGAGAGCGAGATCCGCTCGTCCTTGGCTATCCAGCTGCTGCCATCCGCGATCAACGACAGCACCATTATTACGGACGCGCAGCTAGATCAGTTCCTCAAGCTGCTGGATCAACGTCGTGACCTGCGCTACTTCGAGCTGCCGCGCCCCGTGCTGGACAACACCACGGTCAGTGATGCCGAGATCGAGGCTTGGTACAAGGCTCATCAAGCCGATTACATGAATCCCGAACAGGTCTCGGTGAAATACATCGAGGTGGTCGGTGCTGACCTGCCCGTAGCCGCTGAGCCCAGCGACGAAGAACTACGCCAGCGTTACGCGAGTGAAAAGCAGCGTTTCGTGCAGCCCGAACAGCGGCTCGCGTCGCATATTCTGATCGACGTTCCAGCCAACGCGACGCCGGAGCAGCAGAAGGAGGCTCTGGCCAAGGCGCAGAAGATCGCGGCCGAAGCGACGCCCGGGAATTTTGCCAAGCTGGCCGAACAGGATTCTCAGGATCTGGGTTCACGCCGGCTCGGTGGCGATCTTGGCTGGCTGGAAAAGGGTGTGACCAACGAGGCGTTCGACGCGGAACTGTTCGCGCTGCACAGCAATCAGATATCCAAGCCGGTTCTGTCGACCGATGGCTACCACATCATCTGGTTGCGCGACATCCGAAGCGGCGAGTCCAAGCCATTTGACGAAGTGCGCGACCAGCTTGCCAAGGAAGCGAGCTCGGCTGAGCGTGATCGCACGTACAACGAAGTTGCGGGCAAGATGTCCGACAACACTTACCAGAATCCCAGTTCGCTGGAGCCTGCCTCGGTCGCGCTGGATTTGCCGGTCAAATCCACCGGTCTGTTTGGGCGCAAGGGTGGCGAAGGTGTAGCTGCAAATCCCAAGGTGGTAGCTGCAGCCTTCAGCGACGATGTGCTGGTGCAAGGCAACAACTCCGGCCTGATCGATCTTGGCAACAACCATTCCCTGGTATTGCACGTGGACCGCCACGTGCCGGCTGCTCCAAAGCCGCTTGCAGAAGTGCGTGACGATATCCATCAGAAGATCATTGACGATCGCGTGGTCGCCATCGAGAAGAAGCAGGCGAACGAGGCATTGGCCCGGTTGAAGAAGGGCGAATCCATGGACGCCGTGGCGCAAGCGCTCCGGGCCAACATTGTCACGGTGCCCGGGGCGATGCGCCACGCGCAGTTGCCCGCGCCTCTGCTGACCGAGGCTTTCCTGCTGCCGCATCCGACGTCGGACCAACCGCAGTATGCGGCGGTTGACATGCAGGACGGCCGCTACGCAGTGCTTGCAGTGGACAAGGTGCAGGACGGCGATACATCCAGGGCGTTGCCGGAGCAGCGTGAGATGTTGCGTCAACAGATGGCTCAGGCCTATGGCTACGAAGCGACTCGTGAGCTGATCGACCATCTCAAGGCGAAGGCCAAGATCAAGATCAACCAGCAGCGGCTGTAGGTGTTGGCCGGCGCATGCGCCGGAGCCACGTCGCAGATGACCCAGGGGGCGGCCAGTGGCCGCCCCTGAGTGTATTCCGGGACCGCCGCAGGCAGGATCGGGCACGGCAGGCTTGCGGGGTCGCGTTGGTCATTGATCCGCGGGTCAACGGGCTTGGGTGCCGGCGGGTTCGGGCGTGCGGCCGTCCCTGTGTCGCTGAAGAGGCGTGAATGCCCACTTGGAGATCAATCGTCGCCGACGGGGGCCGCCGCCTTCTGGATCGCTGCGTGCGCGAACGATGGTCTAGTTCGGTGCGGCCACGACCAGCGTTTGTCCGGGCTTGAGGCTCGAGCCGGTGAGTCTGTTCCAGCGTTGCAGTTGGCGGACCTGGACCGCGTGATCGCGGGCAATTTTCCACAGACTGTCACCAGCACGCACGCGGTAGGTCCGATTCATTGCCGGCGGCGGCGTGGCCATCCCGGTCGCGACTTGGGTCGAGTGCGGCTGCGATAGCTCGGTTTTGTCTTCGAGGGCCGCCTGCAGCGACACGTCGTGGAATCGACGCGCATGCCTGGCGGGCAGCACCAGGTAGGACGCGACGCCGGGGTCCATCGTCTGCCCCCTGAATCCCGCATTCAGATGCTTCAGGTCGGCCACGGACATGCCGGCACGGCTCGCCGCCTGCTGGTATGACATGGGGTGCGGCAGGGCGGTCTGCACCAGGCGCTCGTCCGGCGGCAGCGTGGGCAGGGTGATCGCGAAGCGCTGCGGGTCGCGCACGACGCAGGCAATCGCCAGCAGCTTGGTCAGGTGCTCGCGCGTCACCTTGCGTATCGGCCAGTCGGGAATCGTGGGTTGCGCCGGAGGCAACCCGTGCGCGCGGATCACCCGCCTGACCGCAAATTCACCGGCGTTGTATGCGTAGTCGACCACGCGCCAGTCGCCGAACTGCTGGTGGTACTGCTCAAGCAACTTCATGACCGCATGGGTCGCCGCAGGTATATCAAACCGACCGTCGTACTGGTTGTTCAGATGCAGGCCGATCGCTCCGGCTGTCGACGGGACGATCTGCCACATGCCAGCGGATTGGCGCCGTGGGCCAGAACCCACGGGGCGGAAGTTGCTCTCCACCCAAGGCAGCAGGACGAATTCGCCGGCAACGTCATAGTTCCTGGCCACTTCCTGCACGTAGACCAGCCGCGGCAACACCGAGCGCATCTCTCGTTCAAATTGGCGTGGGTGGCGTGTGTATCGCGTGGCCCGTGCCAGTACTGCGGGGTCTGCATCACAACCGGGCATGTCGAACGTGCTGCGCAGCTGAGCCCAGGTATCTGTGTCAGCCGCCGCGGCGCCTGACTCTCGGGCGGGTGATGCGCCCGCCTCGTGGGCTGGAGTCGCGACAGCGACGGCGGGAAGGCTGTGGTCGGACGCCCGAGACGGAGCCTGGGATGGCAATCCCGCACAGGCAGCCAACAGCGTTGCGGGCAATATCAGCAGGAGTCGGGCTGGTCCGATCATCCGGGGAAGTTGTCCTTGGCGCTGCGCACTGCCGCAAAGCGTGCGATGCGGTCGCCGGCGATTGCCTGCTGCTCACTCCAACGGATCACAGCCTCGGTGTCGACCCGCAGGAATGGATTGGTGGCAAGTTCGCCGGCCAGCGGTACCGGCAAGGTGGGTTGCGACTGCTGGCGCAGCGCGGCGACCTGCTGCAGCCGTTGCCGCAGTTCCGGGTTGTCCGGCTCGATGGTTCGTGCAAAGCGGCCGTTGGCCTCGGTGTATTCGTGTCCACCGCAGACCAGGGTGTCGCCGGGCAACGAGGAGAGTCGGTCCAGCGAACCGAGCATCTGTTCCGGGGTGCCCTCGAACAGGCGGCCACAACCCAGACTGAACAAGGTGTCGCCGCAAAACAGGAGGCCGGCGCCAACGTACGCGACGTGGCTGAGCGTGTGTCCGGGCACCTTGATCACGTCGAACGTGACGGCAGGTGCGGGCAGTTCTATCCGATCTCCGTCGCGCACTCGCTGGGTGGCGGTTTCGATGCGCTGATCGACCGGTGCGTAAACCGGCACGTCGTGATGGGCGCGCAGGCCAGCCACACCGTCGACATGGTCGTAATGATGATGGGTCAGCAAAATGGCGCACAGTTGCAGCCGATGGGCCGACAGCGCTTGTTCCACGACTTCCGCGTCACCGGGATCGACGACGATGGCGTGGCCATTGTCGTCGTGCAGCAGCCAGATGTAGTTGTCGGCCAGAGCCGGTAACGGGATGAGGTGCAAGGTGGGCTCCGCTGCGTCTGAGTAGCAGTCGGCAGGCCGTCAGCTACCCGGTGGAACGTCAACGCAGCCATCGGGGGCGCGCATCAGGGGGTCGACTATAATTTGGCAGCGCGCCCGGTTCGTTATCATTGTGTTAATCGGCGCGGCCACTGTTCAGCCGCGTGCGGCAGTTCCGGGTCGTGTGTGATGCGCGGACAAATGTCCCCAGCCGTTACACTGCTGCTTTCCATGAAAGGCCGGAA
Organism: Rhodanobacter sp.; assembly: GCA_036563155.1. GTDB lineage: Bacteria > Pseudomonadota > Gammaproteobacteria > Xanthomonadales > Rhodanobacteraceae > Rhodanobacter. The sequence continues at coordinate 38,570 of DATCMT010000017.1, read as the reverse complement.
CCGCTGCATGCATCAACGCGAGGACGACATCTATGCCAGTGCGCCAATGCGTCGCCTCCTGGACGACCAGACGCAGGTGTTGAAGCCGGCATTGCAGCGATGCTTTGGTTCGCATGCCTTGCTGCTGGGCGCGGCGCCTGGCGATGCGCCACCGGCGCTGCCCATGCTTGGCTGCTGGACTAGCCTGCACCTGCACCAAGGCCATTACGTGGGTGACGTGCGTGCGGCAGTTGACGAGCCACTGCCGTTCATTGACGAAGCGTTTGACCTGGTGATGGTGCGGCATGCGCTGGAGGTGGCGCCGTTGCCCGCGGTGCTGCTCAACGAAGCCATCCGCGTACTGGCACCTGGTGCCATCCTGGTGTTGACCGGCGTCCATCCGGTGGGCGGCTGGTCGCTGTGGCTTCACTGGTATGCGCGCAAGAAGGCGCCGTCGTTGCAGATGCCCTGGCGGTTGCGGCGCCAGCTCGACCAGGCCGGCGTGCAGATCGAGCTGGCGCAACGGATAGGAAGCATCTGGCCCGGACTCACGGGAACATCGCGTGTGATGGCGGAAATCTGTGGCGGTGGCTATGTGCTGGTGGCACGCAAGCGTCGCAGTCAGGCTACCCCGTTGCGCTTCCGACCAGTGCCGGTGCCGGTGCCCGCCGCCGGAGAGCTGTCGCCGGGAGCGCGCCGCAGTTCCGTGGCGTGACCTCCCTGAGAAAATTGGACAATCATGAGTGAAGTGGAAGCATTTACCGATGGCGCCTGTTTGGGCAACCCGGGGCCGGGAGGCTGGGCGGCCCTGTTGCGGGCCAAAGATACCGAGCGCCTGATTGCCGGGGGCGAGCCGGCCACCACCAACAATCGGATGGAGCTGATGGCGGCGATTGGCGCCCTGGAGGCGCTGAAGCGGCCGTGCAAGGTGACCCTGACCACCGACTCGCGCTACGTGATGCAGGGGATCGAGCAGTGGATGCCGAAATGGCAGGCCAATGGTTGGCGCACCGCCGACCGGAAGCCGGTGAAGAACAAGGATCTGTGGGAACGGCTGTCCGCGGCCGTTGGCTCTCACCAGGTACGCTGGCAATGGGTCAAGGGGCACAACGGCCATGCCGAGAACGAGCGCGTCGACCAGGCTGCCCGTGAACAGGCCGAGTTGCTGAGGGACCAGGCATGAGGCAGGTCGTTCTGGATACTGAAACCACCGGCCTGGAGGTACGCCAGGGGCATCGGTTGGTGGAAATTGCCTGCGTTGAATTGGTTGAGCGCCGTCTAACCGGCCGGACCTACCAGACGTATCTGAATCCGGATCGTGCGATCGACGAAGGCGCCCGGCAAGTCACGGGGATCGAGGATGAATTCCTGCTCGACAAGCCGCGCTTTGGCGAGGTAGTGGATGAGTTCCTCGCTTTCATAGACGGCGCCGAACTGGTCATCCACAACGCCAGCTTCGACGTTGGCTTCCTTGACGCCGAGCTGGCTCGACTCAGCCGGGCCGACGTGGGCCGCATCGGCGATCACTGCAGCGTGCTGGACACTCTGGCACTGGCGCGCGAACGCTATCCCGGCCAGCGCAACAACCTGGATGCGCTGTGCAAGCGCCTGGGTGTGGACAATTCACGGCGCGATCTGCATGGCGGCTTGATCGATGCACAACTGCTCGCCGACGTCTATCTCGCGATGACGTCGGGGCAGGGAGCGTTCGATCTGGGTTTCGAAGGTGCCGCCGAAGGCTGCGAATCACCTGTATCGGCCCCCGTGGCACTGCAGGTGAGGCCACGCGTCCTGCGCGCCACGTCGGACGAGTTGGCGCAGCATGAGCATCGGCTGGACACGTTGGACAAGAGCGCCGGCGCGGGTGTGAGCGTGTGGCGGAGGCCGGAGTGAGTTCCTTCGCGAGAAGCCAAAGGATTTCACGGGGACAGGCTTGAGGCCACGGGCAGGATGGTTCGGTTGATCCGTGGGCCGAAGCCGTCCGCGCCTCGCGCCGCGAGGCGCGGCGGTGGGTGCCCGGATACGCTACAGACAAATTTGTCGGACCGGTGGGGGCCTACCTGGTCGCCACGGCCAGAAAAGCAGAACGCCCCACGTGGGGGCGCTTTGCTTTTCTGGCGGAGAGGGTGGGATTCGAACCCACGGTACGCTTGCACGTACGCCTGATTTCGAGTCAGGTACATTCGACCACTCTGCCACCTCTCCGGTGCGGTGCATGATGGCGCATGCGAGCCGGGAATCATACGCGAGCGAACTTGCCGTGACAATAACCCGGTCTTGCTGCATGCTGCATCGGCTCGCACCTTGTGAAAGCCCATGATCGAATTCGGACACGGAACGCATGTCGGCCTACGCCGCGCGCGCAATGAAGACACTTACTACGCGGACGCCTCGCTTGGCCTGTTCCTGGTCGCCGATGGCATGGGCGGACACCAGCATGGCGAAGTGGCGTCGGCTCTGGTGCGTGATGCGGTGGTCGAGCTGGCCAGCCGCGGGCACAGCCTGCTCGAGTCGGTGCACGGAGCTGCCGAACGGCTCCTTGCGCAACCGCGGCAGGGGTCCGATGTGCTGCCAATGGGGACGACCATCGCCGTGCTGCGGGTTTGTGGTGACGCCTATGAGGTCGCCTGGGTCGGGGACAGCCGGATCTACCTGTGGCAGGAGCAACTGCGGCAGATCAGCCACGACCACTCCCTCGTGCAAGCGTTGCTCGAGGCCGGTGAAATTGAGCCATCACAGGCTGTGCGGCATCCGCAACGCAATGTGCTGACCCAGGCCCTGGGCGTCACCGCGTTGGAGCAGCTGCATGTCGGTATGGCACGTGGCCGGCTCGAGCCGGGCATGGGCTTTCTGCTGTGCAGCGACGGCCTGACCGAGGAAGTTGCTGACGCTCAGATAGCCAGTACGGTTGCCCGCACCGATCTTGCCGCGCAGGAATGCGTCGACAAGTTGCTGTTGAGCGCGCTCGACCATGGTGGCGACGACAATGTCACTGCGCTGTTGGTGCGCTCGATCTGAATCCGGGTCACCAGGGTCACTAGCGGCGCCGCTCAAATCAGCAGGGCCGCCTTCGCGGCCCTGCTGATTTGGATCCCTCTGCCGGCCCGACTCGCTGCTTCAGCCGGCCTTCTTCTTGGCCAGCCGCAGCCAGGTGTCGACCACCGTGTCCGGGTTCAATGACAGCGACTCGATGCCCTGTTCCATCAGCCATTCGGCCAGGTCCGGGTGATCTGACGGACCCTGTCCACAGATGCCGATGTACTTGCCCTTGGCTCGCGCGGTCTGGATGGCCATCGACAGCAGTTTCTTCACCGCGGGGTTGCGTTCGTCGAACAGCTTGGCGATGGTGCTTGAATCACGGTCCAGCCCCAGGGTGAGCTGGGTAAGGTCGTTCGATCCGATTGAAAAGCCGTCGAAGATATCGAGGAACTCGTCGGCGAGCAGGGCGTTTGACGGCACTTCGCACATCATGATGACCTTCAGCGCGTGCTCGCCCTTCTTGAGCCCGTTGTGGGCCAGCACCTCGATAACCTTGCGGCCTTCGTCCAGCGTGCGCACGAACGGGATCATCACCCACACGTTGTCCAGCCCCATCACCTCACGGACATGCTTGACCGCCTTGCACTCCAGGCCAAAGGCCTCGGCGAAGCTGGGGTCGACGTAGCGGCTGGCACCGCGGAAGCCCAGCATCGGATTTTCCTCGTGCGGCTCGTAGCGGGAACCGCCAAGCAGCCCGGCATACTCGTTCGTCTTGAAGTCGGACATGCGCACGATCACCGGTTTCGGATAAACCGAGGCAGCGATGGTGGAGATGCCTTCCGCCAGGCGATCGACGTAGAACTCGACCGGACCAGCGTAGCCGGCGATGCGTTCGTCGATCCGCGCCTTCATCTCGGCGTCCTGACTGGCGTATTCGAGCAACGCCTTCGGGTGCACGCCGATGTGACTGGCGATGATCATTTCCAGGCGCGCGAGGCCGATACCGGCGTTCGGCAGCTGGCCGAAGTCGAATGCGCGCTCCGGGTTGGCAACGTTCATCATGATCTTCAGCGGTGCCTCGGGCATTGCGCCAAGGTCAGCGGTGATCCGCTCGAACTTCAGGATTCCCTCGTAGATGGTGCCGGTGTCACCCTCGGCGCACGACACGGTGACGTTGGCGCCATCCGGAATCAGTTCCAGCGCATTTCCGGTGCCGACCACCGCCGGCACACCAAGCTCGCGCGCGATGATGGCCGCGTGACAGGTGCGCCCGCCCCGGTTGGTGACGATGGCCGAGGCCCGTTTCATCACGGGCTCCCAGTCAGGATCGGTCATGTCGGCGATCAGCACGTCGCCGTTCTGCACCTTGTTCATGTCGGCCAGTGAGCGGATCACGCGGGCCTTGCCGGCGCCGATTTTCTGGCCGATGGAACGGCCTTCGGCCAGCACCTTGCCCTTTTCGCTGAGGTGGAAACGCTCGCGCTGGGTCGCGTGGGAGCGTGATTTCACGGTTTCCGGACGCGCCTGGACAATGTAGAGCTTGCCGGTGTGGCCATCCTTCGCCCACTCGATGTCCATGGGGCGACCGTAGTGTTTCTCGATGATCAGCGCCTGGCGCGACAGGTCCTGCACATCGTCGTCGCTCACGCAGAACTTGCTCCGCAGCTCGGCCGGCGTGTCCTCGGTACGAACGCGTTCGCCCGGCGCACTGGAGTACACCATCCGCAACTGCTTGGCGCCGAGGTTGCGGCGCAGGATCGCGGGCTTGCCCGCATTCAATGTCGGCTTGAAGACGTAGAATTCATCCGGGTTGACCGCGCCCTGCACAACCATTTCGCCCAGTCCGTAGGAACCGGTGACGAACACCACGTCGCGGAACCCGGATTCGGTGTCCAGCGTGAACAGCACGCCGGCGGCGCCCACATCCGAGCGCACCATCAGCTGCACGCCAGCGGACAGGAAGACGTCTTCGTGCTTGAAGCCCTGGTGGACGCGGTAGGCGATCGCGCGGTCGTTGTAGAGCGAGGCGAAGACCTCCTTGACCTTGTGCAGCACGTCGTCGATCCCGACCACGTTGAGAAACGTTTCCTGCTGCCCCGCGAAGGATGCGTCGGGGAGATCCTCGGCGGTGGCGGACGAACGAACCGCGACCGCAATGTCGGGCGCTCCGGCGTCATCGCACAGCTTGATGTAGGCATCGCGGATTGCCTGTTCGAGATCGGCGGGCAGGGCGGTGTCGACGATCCATCCGCGGATTTCCTTGCCGGCGGCCACCAGCGTGTCGACATCGTCCACGTCCAGCGAGGCGAGGCGCTGCTGGATGCGCGTCGCCAAGCCGCTCCTTTCCAGATATTGCTGGAACGCATGGGACGTGGTGGCGAAGCCGCCTGGCACGGAGACACCCAGTTTTGCCAGATTGCCGATCATCTCGCCAAGCGAGGCATTCTTGCCGCCGACCTTGCCAAGGTCAGTCATGCGCAGTTGGTCGAGCCACAGCACCAGATCGTTCAAGGGTGTCTCCTCGGGATGGCTGAAGTAACGAAAAGGAAGTCATCGCGCAGCCAGCGGATGGGCTGCCAAGAACTGGTATTGTCCGCTGGGAATGGTGCGTGGCACAAGAAGACCATTGCAGGCAGATGTCATTCCAACGCCATACCAGTTCAGCTGGCGGTGGATTTCATGCTTGCGCTAAGGTGTCGACAACCGCCCCCGGTGACCTGGATCTTGTATGCGTCGAACGGTTTTTTTCATCTCCGACTCCACTGGTATTACGGCGGAGACAATCGGCAACAGCATCCTGGCGCAGTTCGAAGGCGTGCAATTCGACAAGCACCGACTGCCGTTTACCGACAATCCGCACAAGGCCGAGGTGGCTGCGCTGCGGATCAAGACGAACTACGCGCAGACCGGGCAGCGGCCGATCGTGGTCAACACCATGGCCGACCGGTCGCTGTGCGATATCGTGGCCGCCAGCGGCGCCCTGATGCTGGATGTGTTTGCCCCTTTCATCGGGCCGCTCGAGGACGAGCTGCGGACCAAGCGCTCCGGTGCCGTCAACCGCTCGCATGGCATGGTTGACTTCGACAAGTACGAAGCGCGGATCAACGCCACCAACTACGCGCTGTCCCACGACGACGGCATCGACGTGGACTATGCGGAAGCCGATCTGATCCTGATTGGCGTGTCGCGGTCGGGCAAGACGCCAACCTGCCTCTACATGGCCTTGCATTACGGTGTGCGAGCTGCCAACTATCCATTGACTGACGAGGATCTCGACAAGCTGGAGCTGCCCGCGCGCCTGGTGCCCTACCGTGATCGCTTGTATGGCCTCACGATCGAGCCGGTACGGTTGGCCCAGATTCGCGAGCAACGGCGTGCGGGCAGTCGCTATGCCACGATGGAGCAGTGTCGCTGGGAGCTGAAGCAGGCCGAACGCCTGATGCGCCAGTCCAATATTCCAAGCCTCAACACGACCCACGTTTCGATCGAGGAGATCGCCAGCAAGATCTTCGACCGCTTCGGTATCGAGCGGACCATGTTCTGATCATCAACCGGAGTTTGTGCGCAGTCCCATGAGCGCTGTACTGGACAATCGTCAAAGTCTGCTGCCGGGCCGCTTCGAGTTCCTGATGGGGCTGTACGCGGAGAATTACCACCGGCTGAGTCGGCTGTTTGCCCCGCAGCAACTGGCCGCGGGCCGGTTCGTCTCTGAAACCGGCGACGGACTCGACGTGCACCTGCACGTGCAGGAACGCCACCCATACACGCTGGAGCTCGAGCTTACCTACGAGTTTGTCGACGCCGACACGGGCCAGCGCGCGCCATCGGCGCAGCTGCGCATGTACACCGATGCCCACGTAGCCGAGGCGCTGCATTGTCACCCGGGCCGACACCTGTGGCAGGTGCTGGGCCCGTTCTCGCCAGCCCACAGCGTGTTTCAGCATCGCCTGCGCATGAATGGGTTCCTCTCGCGCTGGCTTGAATACCTGGCTGAGCAGGGTCACTCGATGGGCACGCTGCGTCGCCTTGACTGAGACGGATGCGCCGTGCAGCAAGCAAAAAGCCCGCACAGGGCGGGCTTTTTGCTTGAATAGTGGCGGAGTGGACGGGACTCGAACCCGCGACCTCCGGCGTGACAGGCCAGCATTCTAACCAACTGAACTACCACTCCGCATGTGTTGCAACTTCCAGCTACAGCGAGCCAACTTGGCGTCCCCACGGGGATTCGAACCCCGGTCGCCACCGTGAAAGGGTGATGTCCTAGGCCTCTAGACGATGGGGACAGATTGAAGTTGGTGGAGCCAGGCGGGATCGAACCGCCGACCTCCTGCATGCCATGCAGGCGCTCTCCCAGCTGAGCTATGGCCCCGCCGCTGGAAGCCGAGAAGAATAGGTGGCGGTCGGATTTCCGTCAAGCTTTATTTCTGAACGAATGGATCGAGAGCGGCCTGGCACACCGGCAATTCCACAGACATGGCGGAAGGATATCGCGCGCGCTTCGTTTAAGCTGCATTGACCTGCGCAAACCACGAGCCGAGGTATGCACGAAATCGGATTCATTCGCGACCTGGCCGTGGTCATGCTGGTGGCCGGCGCCACCACCGTCCTGTTCCAGCGCCTGCGCCAGCCGGTCTTGCTCGGCTACATCCTGGCGGGCGTGCTGATCGGTCCGCACATGCCGGGGATGCTGGTGGACGACCCGCGCGCGATCGACGACATCTCCAACCTCGGCGTCGTCCTGTTGATGTTCACGCTGGGACTTGAGTTCAGTGTGCGCAAATTGCGCGAGGTCGGCATCGGTGTGCTGATCGTCGCCGTAGGCGAGGTCGGCCTGATGCTGTGGATTGGCTACGGCATCGGCGGATTGTTCGGTTGGTCCGGGACCGACGCGCTTTTTCTGGGCGCCATCCTCTCACTGTCGTCGACGATGGTCGCCAGCCGCGCGCTGGCCGAGACGGGGCAGCGGCATCAACCGTTTGCGCAGCTGGTGGTTGCCTTGCTGGTGGCAGAGGACGTGCTGGCCATCGTCATGCTGACCTTGCTGACGGCGATAGCGCTCGGCGGTTCCGTGCAGGCGGAGACCGCATTCACGCTGGTGGGGCATCTGGGGCTGTTCGTTGTGGTGGGGATGATTCTCGGCCTGCTGCTGGTGCCGCGGCTGGTCGATTACGTCGCCGGCTTCGGTCGCGACGAAACCCTGCTGGTCAGTGTGCTGGGCATCTGTTTTGGCGCCAGTCTGTTTGCGGCATGGATGGGCTTCAGCGTCGCGCTGGGTGCCTTCCTGGCTGGCGCCGTGGTGGCCGAATCGCGCAGTGTGGGGCGCGTGCTCCATCTGGTTGAACCACTGCGCGACATGTTCGCCGCGCTGTTCTTCGTGGCCATCGGCCTGCGCATCGATCCGGCGATGCTGTTGGAGTACGCGGTGCCTGCATTGATCATCGCGGTGGTCCTGATCCTGGGCAAGACGCTCGCCTGCAGCCTGGGCATCTTTCTCATCGGGCGCGATCCGCGGACCGCATTGCGCTCCGGACTGGGCATGGCACAGATCGGCGAGTTTTCGTTCGTGATTGCCACACTGGGGCTGTCGCTGGGCGTGATCAGCAGCTTCATCTACCCGATCGCCGTGGCGGTGTCTGTCTTGTGCATGGCTGCATCGCCTTACTTGAACCGCTCGGCGGATCATCTGGCCAACGGACTACGTTGGGCTACGCCACACTCACTGCGCCTGCTGGCGACCAGCTACAGCGTGTGGCTGGAGAATCTCAAACCAGTCAACGAGAACGCCGCCCTGGCGGCGATCCTGCGGCGGCTGCTGTGGCATATCGGGATCAACGTGCTGCTGGTGGTGAGCCTGTTCATCGTGGGCGCTTACGTCAACGCGCACAATTGGAGCTGGTTCTCGGGATTCGGCATCCATCGCGACATGCGCCATACGCTGATCTGGGCCTGTGCGTTGTTCCTGTCCCTGCCGATGCTGATCGCGATCTACCGCAAGGCCGAAGCGCTGGGCATGCTGCTGGCCGAGCTGGGCATCCGTGAGCGGTTTGCCGGTGCCTACACCCGTGCCATCCGCAATGTGCTGGCGCGGATCATTCCGTTGGCCACGTTGCTGGCGCTGGCAGTGCTGGTCAGTGCGCTGGGTTCGGCCATCCTGCCGCCGCGGGGCATCGCCCTGTCGCTGATCGTGTCTGGCGTAGTCCTGGCGATCGTGCTGTGGCGCAGTCTGGTGAAAATGCACGCCAGGCTGCAGGCGGCGCTCAAGGAGACCCTGGAGAAACCGGGACCGCCGGCCGGCGGCCCGGTCTGAGCGGGTCGATCGCGTGAACCTTTATGCGGCCTGACGGTCTGACCCCTGAATCCGTTGCCAAGACCGGGCGCGCACCGCACAATGCGTGGCCTGCTCCCATTCCGGGGGGCGCCCGGCCGGCAACACCGGCGTATCCATACATGAGGGAGTTACGAATGAAGCACTTTCTGCGTCCCACGCTGACGGCACTCGCGCTGGCGGTTACGGTGGGCATGACGGCCGGCGTTGCCGCCCAGACGGCCGGCGCCGCTGCACCCGTTGACAAGGCGAAGGCCAGCTATGTGGTGGGTTGGGAAATTGCTTCCCAGGTGCCGCCGATCATGCGCGACGAATTGGACCCGAATGCCGTGGCCAATGCGGTCAAGGCTGCCCTGTCCGGCCAGAAGCCGACGATGACCGAGGCTGAGGCCAAGCAGGTCCACGACGCGTTCATGGCCAAGATCCAGGCCAAATATCAGGCGGAGATGGCCAAGCTGGCGGCCAAGAACAAGGCCGAGGGCGACGCATTCCTGGCCAAGAACAAGACGGCCCCGGGCGTGAAGACCACCGCGTCGGGCCTGCAGTATCAGGTGATCACCCAGGGCTCCGGTGCTCGTCCGGGTCCGAACGACACCGTGGAGATCAACTACACGGGTACCTTCGTTGACGGCCAGGTGTTCGATGCCTCGTCCAAGCACAATCCGCCGGGCGCAGCGAAGATTCCGCTGGCCGGTGTGATTCCGGGCTTCCGCGAAGGTCTGCAGTTGATGCAGGTTGGCGGCCACTACAAGCTGTTCATTCCGGCGTCGCTGGCTTACGGTGCCGAACCGCAGCCGCCGATGCCGCCAAATGCCACGTTGATTTTTGACGTGAACCTGCTGAAGACGGGTGCGACGCCGGCTGGTGCGGCACCTGGCGGCAAGTAATGTCGCCACGCGCGGCGTAAGCGCCGCCGTCATACCGAAGGGCGCGAAGCGATTCGCGCCCTTCTGCTGTCCGTGGTTGGGCGATTGACGTCGATACGGCGCCCGTGCCGCGGTTAGAATAGGCGGTCAGGTTTTCGGAGACGTCGCGGCAATGATGAAGGTCACCATTTTCGGCACCGGTTATGTGGGGCTGGTCACCGGCGCGTGTCTGGCCGAGATGGGCAACCACGTGTTGTGTGTCGACGTCGACGCGGCCAAGGTCGAGCGACTCAAGCGGGGCGAGATTCCGATCTTCGAGCCGGGATTGGAGTCGATCGTGCAGCGCAATCATCAGAGCGGGCGGCTCGAATTCACCACCGATGCCGCTCCCGCCATCGCCCACGGCGAGTTGATCTTCATCGCCGTCGGAACACCTCCGGACGAGGACGGCAGCGCCGACCTGCAATACGTAAAGGCAGTTGCCCACACGATTGGCCGGCATCTGACGGGCTACACGGTGGTGGTCAACAAATCCACCGTACCGGTCGGGACGGCCGATACGGTGCGTGAAGCGATCGCATCCGAGTTGGCCAAGCAGCAGTCGACGGTGGAGTTCGATGTTGTGTCCAATCCGGAGTTCCTCAAGGAAGGCGCCGCGGTGGAAGACTGTCTGCGCCCGGATCGCATCGTGGTTGGTGCGTCGAGCGAACGGGCCGTGGCGCTGTTACGCAAGCTGTACGCCCCGTTCAATCGCAATCACGAACGCATGGTGGTGATGGACGAACGTTCGGCCGAGCTGACCAAGTACGCGGCCAACGCCATGCTGGCCACCAAGATCAGTTTCATGAACGAGATCGCCAATATCGCCGAGCGCGTGGGGGCCGATGTCGAACTCGTGCGCCAGGGCATAGGATCGGATCCGCGCATCGGCTACAGCTTCATCTATCCGGGTGCCGGCTATGGCGGTTCGTGCTTCCCGAAGGACGTGCAGGCGCTGGCACGCACCGCGCAGGCCCACGATTACGATGCCCGCCTGCTCGGCGCGGTCGAAGCCGTGAACCGGCAGCAGAAAGGCAAGTTGTTCGAACTCATGTCGCGCCACTTCAAAGGCCAGCTGGCAGGTCGGACGGTGGCGCTGTGGGGCCTGGCATTCAAGCCGAACACGGATGACATGCGGGAGGCCTCCAGTCGGCGACTGATGGAAATGCTGTGGGAAGCCGGTGCGAAAGTCCGCGCGTTCGATCCGCAGGCGGGCGACGAAGCGCGACGGTTGTATGGCAGCCGCGCTGACCTGGTGCTGTGCACCGACCCGATGCAGGCACTGCAAGGTGCCGACGTGCTGGCGGTGGTCACCGAGTGGAAAGCTTTTCGCAGCCCGGACCTGGCGGCGGTCAAGGCGGCACTGGGCGAGCCCGCGATTTTCGATGGGCGCAACTTGTACGACCCGGCAACGGTCGAGCAAGCGGGGTTGGCTTATTACGGCATTGGTCGTGGGCGCAGTTTGGGCGGCGCACGATGAACAATCCGAACGATACGCTTGCCCGTCGGCTGGACGAGATGGAGGTGAAATTGACCTTCGTCGACGAGGCGGTGCAGGCTCTGACGACCGCCGATGCGGACCAGTCGCTGCGGATCGCGGCGCTGGAGCGCGCGCTGCGTGATTTGCGCGGTGAGATGGCGTCGATGCGCATCGCGCAGAGCGATGATCCGCACGACGAACCGCCACCGCCGCATTACTGATTCGATTCAACCTGTCGACCGATAACGGAACCCAGCCATGGCCGATTCCCTGCGCGATCAGCTGCTCAAGAGCGGCATCGTCAAACAGGTACAACGCGAGCGGGCGCGAGAGCCCCAACTGGCGACCGTGCCAGCACCGGACAGAAAGCGGCGCAAGGGTGGCAAGCCTGGCGTCGTCGCGGCGAAGGGGCAGGGTCAGCACGAGATCGATTTGGCCCGGGCGTATGCCTTGCGCGCGCAGACCGAGGCGCGTGAGCGCAAGCGGCTGGAACAGGAGGTTGCCGAGCAGGCTCGATTGCGCCGCGAGCGCAAGCAGAAAATCCAGCAGTTGCTGGCTGGCAAGGCGCTGAACAAGCCCGAGGCGGAACAGCCGCGGAATTTCGAGTACGGCGGCAAGATTCGCCGCGTGCACGTGGACGCCGCGCAATGGGCGGCGATCAATGCAGGAGAGATCGGCATCGTCCAGCAGGGCGGGCGCTACCTGCTGGTCGAGCGGGAAATTGCCAGGCAGGTGCGCGACATCGATCCGCACCAGCTGGCCTTGCTGGTCGACCCGGCCACGGCCGGCATCGAGGATGATGGCGTACCTGACGACCTGGTGTGGTGATGGGTCGAACCGCGACGGAGTGACCCGCGGAAGGGATGGCCGCGGACGGCGCCCGGTTGCCGGATCAGCTTTGTGCAGTCACTCCTCGGTACCTTCGGCCAATACCGCCAGATCCCAGCCGCGCTTCGGCTTGAATCGATCGCCATGGCGCTCGGCCAACTGCTCCAGTTTTGCCTTGAGATTGGCCGCTCCCTCGCTGCGCGCGTACTGGATCGGGCCGCCGCGGAACGGGGCAAATCCTGTTCCGAAGATCACGCCCGCGTCGAGCAGGTCAGCGTCGTCGACGACGCCATCGGCGAGGCAGGCGATCGCTTCGTTCACCATGGGCAGGATCATGCGGTCCTGCACGTCCGGCGGCGCCACGTACTGCTTGTCGACTTCGGGCTTCTGCGGTTTGCCGTCCTGCCAGACGTACAGGCCCTGGCCATCCTTCTTGCCCCGTTTGCCCGCGTCGAGGTGTTCGTCCAGTCCGGGCGGCAGTTCCAGCTCCAGGAACGCCGACAGCTCCTTGCCGACGGATACGCAGACGTCCAGCCCCACCGTGTCGGCCAGTTCGATCGGACCCATCGGCATGCCGAATTTCTTTGCCTCGCGATCCAGTACCGGGCCGGGCACACCTTCGCTGTACAGCCTCAGCGCTTCGAGCAGGTAGGGCATCAGGATGCGGTTGACCAGGAAGCCTGGCGTTCCCTTGACCGCCACCGGCAGCTTGCCGATGGCTTTGCAGAACGCCAGCGCGCGCTGCTCGATCGCTGGATCGAGCTGGTCGTGGCGCACCACCTCGACCAGCGGCATCTGCGCCACCGGATTGAAGAAGTGCAGGCCGACGAAACGCCCGGGCGCCGGGAGGTCTTGGCGCAGTTCGTCCAGCGGGATGCTGGATGTGTTGCTGGCGAGGATGCCATGACTGGGCATCTGCGGTTGGACGACGGCGTACAGCGCCTCTTTCGCCCGCGCATTTTCGTAGATCGCCTCGATCAACAGATCGGCCGACGCCACGCCCTTGCCCTCGACGTCCGCGCGCAGACGGCGCATGGTTGCCTCGACTTTTTCGGGCGCCTTGAGTTTTTTGTCGTACAAGTTGCGGGCGCGGTCCAGCGCGGGCTGGATGTACTTCATCTCACGATCCTGCAAGGTCACGTCAATGCCCTTGAACGCGATCCACGCGGCGATGTCGCCGCCCATCACGCCGGCGCCCACCACGTGGACATGCTCGATGCCATGAGCGGTCCCGCCGCCCTGGCCCTTGAGCCGTTCCTGCAGGAAAAAGATCCGGATCAGGTTTCGTGCGGTGGGGGTGGTCGCCAGCTTGGCCACCGAGCGTGCTTCAAGCTTCAGCCGCTGCCGGATGGCCGAGCCGCCGCGCTTCCAGACATTGATCGTCGCGAATGGGGCGGGGTAGTGCTCCTTGCGCACTTTTGCGGCGGTTTGCCGGACCATCACCGGGGCCAGAATCTGTCGCGCCAGCCAGGTATTGCTGGCCCATGCCCTGGCGCGCCGCGCGAACGGGCGGGACGCGCCGTGTCGTAGCAACAGGCGTGCTTCGGCGAGCAATTCATCGGGGCGGGCCACCCGGTCCACCAGGCCCGCGGCCAGCGCGCGCCGGCCCGACAGCGACTTGCCAGTCAGCATCAATGGCAGCGCCGTCGTGGCGCCAATCAGGCGCGGCAGGCGTGCCGTACCGCCCCAGCCTGGATGGATACCCAGCATTACCTCGGGCAGCGCGATCCTGGTCTTCACATCATCGTCGGCGATACGCAGGCTGCAGGCCAGGATGAGTTCGGTGCCGCCACCCATGCATGCGCCATGTACCGCGGCCACGGTGGGGCACGGCAAGCGTGCCAGCGCCTCGAAGACATGCTGGCCGTGTTCGATGTTTTCCAGCACGGTGTCGTGCCGGGCGAACTCGACGAACTCCTTGATATCTGCGCCCACCGCAAATCCGGCGGATTTCGCCGAGTGAATGATGACCCCGGCAGGCCGGTTGATCGCCAGCCGCTCGACAATCTGGCCCAGTTCATCCAGTACGGCGCGGGAAATCGCGTTGACGCTGCTGTTGGCGCGATCGAGGGTCAGGGTGACAATGCCGTCGTCGGTTTCGCTGGTCTTCCAGTGGTTGAATCGCAGTCCTTCGAACATGGCGGCTCAAGCGTGATGGGGAGTTCTGAACCATACCGTTCCGAGGCCATGATTGCGAGATGTGACCTGTTTGCTTGACCGTGCGCGGGTGGCGGTGTGAAATCGGGGCCAGTCAGGGAGTTTCCATGCCGGGTCGGATGGCGCTACCGCGCAGGCGATCAGGCATCGTCTGCTCAATCAGCTTGGTCAGGCGACGGGCCGACCCCTTCACACCGAAGCCACCGATGCGGCAGGACGGGTACTAAATGACCACCGCCATGGCATCCCCCCCGGTGCAAGCCGGTACCGAGATATTCGAGCGAATCCTGGCCGCACCCAGTGGGCTGGTGGTGCTCGACAGCAAGGATGCGCCCCCCCTGATCGACCAGTTCCGTGCGATCGCCCGGCACACGGGTCAGGCGGTTTACCTGTGGCAACCCGATACCGGGCTGAGCAGCCTGCGTGATCCGCATGGTCGTGTGCCGGATTGCGAGCGACTCGGGAACGCGCTGCGCTACATGCAGCAAAGCATGCACTTTGGCGTGTACTTCCTGCTTGGGCTGGAGCTGCCGTTGGCGGCGATGGACGCCACCTTGTTGCGACAGCTCGCCCGCGCGCCCAAGCGACACGTGCGGCGCGTGGTGCTGATCGATCCGCCCGTGGCCTTGATCGAACACCTTGGTGATCTGGCAGCGCCAGTGGGGGCCATGGACAACCGACCGCGCCGCCTGCGCCTGCGTGATGGCCGCTGGCTGGTTTGAGGCGCAGACGACGATGACTTCCAGCATTCTTGTGGTGGCTGCCGAACGCGAATTGAGGCGGGTCACATTTGACGCGCTTGATCAGGCCGGGTACCGGCAGATCCACTGTGCACGCGACGTGTCCCATGCGGCCATCCTGCTGGAGGGGCACCCGTCGCAGTCCCCGCTGCAGCTGATTGTGACCGTGCTGGACGGGGACGGGCAGCAGGCCGGCAGCACGTGCGAGCAGTTGCGGCGGCTGCCCGGCGGCGCCGACGCGCCGATCATCGCAGTCCTGTCTGAAGAGGCCACGCTCGACGCGACGGACTTGCCGGGCGGCGTGGTCGCGTGGTTGTCTGCCGCGCAGATTGGCAGCGAATTGGTTTCGCGCTGGCGGTGCTCGCAGGCCGACGGCAGCCCGCGTCCGCGCCAGCAGATCGCGGAGTCGGCAGACAATAGCCACGATGACTATCGCTACGCCTTCGAGGAAAGCGACAGCGAATGGCTGATCGCCGACGCGGAAACCGGTTGCCTGCTCGATGTCAGTTCGACCGTGACCCGGCACAGTCGCATGGATGCCAGCCAGTGGGAGGGGGTGCCGTTGGCGGAGGCGCTGCGCTTCGAGGGCATCACCCTGGAGCAAGTCCTGGAGGAAGCCAACCGGCACTGGTACCCGTGTCAGCGCAAGTCGGCCCACGGCGCCGACATCGGACAGGCCAGTGCCAGGCGCGTCCGGCATGGCGGACGCGAAGCACTGGCATTGCTGTTTTGCAGCGATCGCGCCGATCTGCGGGCCGAGGCTGCATTGTCGTTGTTGTCACGCATCTACGCGTCGGCCAGCGGGATCGACGCGCAGACGGCGGCGGGTCGACTGTTGTTTGACGAACTGAGCTTGGACTACCTGGCCGTGTGGCCAGCCCGCCAGGATGGGGTCGATGCACCGGCACCGCTGTTGCAGCTGTGCACCGGCGATGAGCCGGAATGGCCCGGGGCGCAGGTTCAGACGTCGCTGCAGCTGGTGCTGAGCGGCAAACCCATCCTGTACCGCACCGACGCCAAGCGGCTGGCGACGATCGACCCGTTGTTGCAGCAGATCGAGCTGCTCGGTTTTGCCGGACTTCCGCTGTACGACGAGCGCCACACGGTCATCGGCGCGATGCTGGCCGGCAGCCGTCGCAGCTTCGGCGACATGGCGATCATCGAGCCGGTGTTGCGCTGTGCGGCGGCGCGTTTTGCGCAGATGCTGGAGTTGCGCCGAACGCGCGAACAGGGTCGCGCCGAGGGTCTGGTCGATGGTCTGACCGGGCTGCCCAACCGGCTGTTGTTCAACGACCGGTTGGACACCATCATCCGCGAGGCGACCCGCAACGGCGAGTGCTTCGCCGTATTGTTCGTCGATCTGGACCGGTTCAAGGCGGTCAACGACACCTACGGTCACGCCGCTGGCGACCAGGTTCTGCGCAAGGTCACGCAGCGCCTGTGCGGCAGCATCCGTGCCTCCGATACGGTGGCCCGTTATGCCGGTGATGAATTCACCGTCGTGTTGCGCCACATCGTGAAAATCGACGACGTGCTGCGCGTCGCCGAGAAGATCATCCAGGTGATGGAGACACCGCTGTATCTGGAGGACGGCACCGAATTGCAAGTCACCGCGTCGATGGGCTTGAGTTTCTTCCCCGACGACGCGAACGATCCGGCGACACTGCTCAAACACGCCGACGAGGCGATGTATGCAGCCAAGCACCAGGGCCGCAACACGTTCCAGATCTACGAGGTGAGCCCCGAGTACGCGCGCGAGCACGGCATCGCCCTGAAAACCCGCCTGCGCCATGCCGAGAGCAACGGCGAACTCCGGGTGGTCTACCAACCGCAGGTCAATGCGGTGACGGAAGACATCGTGGGGATGGAGGCGCTGGTGCGCTGGGAGCACCCCGAGCTGGGCCTGGTCAGTCCAGCGGCGTTCATTCCGCTGGCCGAGGAGACTGGCCTGATCGTGTCCATCGGCGAGTGGGTCATGCGCACGGCCTGCCGTCAGGCCAGGGAGTGGGAGCAGCGCTACGGCCTGCGCCTGCGGCTGGGCGTGAATCTTTCCGCAGTCCAGCTGATGGAGCCGCAGTTGATGGACACGGTAACCTCGGTGCTGCGCGACACCGGACTGGACCCGACCCTGCTGGAGTTCGAAATCACCGAGAGCATCAGCATCAAGGCCGCCCCGAATCTGGTCGAAAACCTGAACGCGATGCACCGGCTGGGCTGCCATATCGCGATCGACGACTTTGGCACCGGTGCGGCCTCGCTGGACTATCTGCGGCGGCTGCCCGCCGACCGGATCAAGATCGATCAGAGCTTCGTGCGCAATATCGGCGTCGATCCCGATGACGAGGCCATCGTGCGTGCCACCATCGAAATGGCCCACCGGTTGAAGCGGGCGGTTGTGGCCGAAGGCGTGGAGATCGAGCAACACCTGCAGTTCCTGCGCGGACATGGCTGCGATGAGCTGCAGGGCTACCTGTTTGCCCGCCCGTTACAACCCGTCAGTTTCGACAAGTTGCTGGCCGAGCGGCAGCGTCTGCTGGAGCCACGCTCGGTCGAGCCGGCTTGAGCCATGTCCGCGCGTCCCCATAACTGACCTGGGCCCCCCGATGGGAGCTGCGGCACCTCGCGGTCCATGACGTCCAGCCGGCTGGAGGTGCGTTATGGTGAGCGTCAGACCGTGAATCCCCTGAACTCGGGCGCCAGACTGTGGTCTGAGGGCCGCGTCCAGTCCAACCCCAGCCCTGCAGTGGAAGAAAGCATTTGACGACGGATACGACCCGGATGGGCGAAAACGAACTGGATCGCGCGCTGGTCGAGGCAGTCCAGCAGGGGGACAAGCAGGCCTTCGGCCTGTTGGTGCGCAAGTACGAGCACAAGGTGATCGGGCTGGTTTCACGGTATGTGAGAAGCCACGCCGAGTGCGAGGACATCGCCCAGGAATCCTTCATTCGTGCCTGGCGCGCGATTGGCTCGTTCCGCGGCGACAGTGCGTTCTACACCTGGCTGTACAAGATCGCCGTGAATACGGCGAAAAACCATCTGGTGGCGCAGGGGCGGCGCCCTCCGTCGGGTGATGTCGATGCCGATGACGCGGAGTTCATGGCGGGTGCCGAGCGCATGCGCGACAACGCCACGCCCGAGCACGAGATGATGCGCCAGGAAATTGAACAAACCGTGTTCGCCACTGTCCAAGCACTGCCCGAGGAGCTGCGGACCGCCATTACGCTGCGCGAAGTGGATGGTCTCAGCTACGATGAAATCGCCGACGCGATGGGCTGCCCAATTGGTACCGTGCGTTCACGCATATTCCGGGCGCGCGAAGCAATTGATGTGAAGCTGCGGCCACTGTTGTCGGACCGCGAGGACTAGACATGAATCAGGCAGGCACCAATCCAGACACTTTCGAAGCTCTTTCGGCCGGTATCGATGGCGAGTTGTCGAAAGAGCAGCTGCGCTTTCTCCTGCGCCGGCTGAGCCACGATGCTTCACTGCAGCAGGCTTGGTCGCGCTACCACGTGGCGGGTGACGGGCTACGGGGCCAGGTGCCCTTGCTGGCCGGCCCCGGCTTTGCGCGGCGGGTGTTGCAGGCGATTGAACAGGAGTCGAAACCGGCGCTGACCTCCCGCCGGCGCAATCATTGGCTACGCTGGTCTGCCGGCGGCGCCAT
Organism: Rhodanobacter sp.; assembly: GCA_036563155.1. GTDB lineage: Bacteria > Pseudomonadota > Gammaproteobacteria > Xanthomonadales > Rhodanobacteraceae > Rhodanobacter. Next base: position 19,513 of record DATCMT010000017.1, on the reverse strand, counting down.
CGCGGCCAGTGTGGCGGCCGCGGCCCTGATGATTGCCCAACCGCCTGTCGGCGAGGCCGAGCGCATGACCGCCGCGGTGATCCAGCCTGCCGGGATGGCGGACGCCGGAACGCCGCCCAGCAAGCCGGCTGCTCCAGCCGCAGTGCCACCTTGGCTGAGTGGCAATTCGGCCGGATTGCTCAGCCAGCAGGCCTCGGCCACGTTGGGAGCGCCATTTGGCCAGGCGCGTCCGGTTTATTCACGGCGCCTGTCCGGATACCCCTCGATGCCCCACTACCGCACGTTTGACAATAACGACGGCAGCTACATGGTGCTGCTCGACCCGGAGCAACCCGTCGGACAGACCCCTTCGCGTCAGGCGTCTGCCGTCGCCCATTGAGGCGTGCCCGCGCGTGATTGTCCGCGCCAATCTTCACTGAGATTGCCTGCCTGGTCGATTCGTCGGCTGGTGCGGTGCGCCCGGCGCAGCCGTGTGGGTGGCACCGCGAAACAATTACCTGTTCGAAGCCTTCCAGGCTGACGTCAACCAAGGAGGAGCCATGAGTCATTCCATATTGCGCAGCCTGGCGTGCTGTGCGCTGCTCAGTGTTGGCGGGGTCGCTGTGGCACAAGCCCAGCCCGCCGTCGCTACCCCGGCATTGCCGGACTTCACCGGGATCGTGCAGGCCAATGCACCGGCGGTGGTCCACGTCGAGGCCCGCTACAGTGGGAGTCGGCAGGGCGACCGCCAGGGCTCACTGGGGCAGATGATGCCAGGTCCCGGCATGCCCAATGATCAGCAGGCCGAGATTCTGCGTCGCTTCTTCGGCATGCCGATGATGCCGTCGCCACAGCAGCGCCAGCACACCTCGTTGGGCTCGGGTTTCATCATCTCCCGCGACGGTTACATCCTCACCAACAACCATGTGGTCGAGAACGCCGACAAGGTGACTGTGCGGCTGCAGGACCGGCGCACGTTGACTGCCAGGGTGATTGGTACCGACCCCACCTACGACATCGCCCTGCTCAAGGTGGATGCGGGTGGCGACCTGCCGGCGGTGAGAATCGGTGATTCGCGCAGCCTCAAGGCGGGCCAGTGGGTGCTGGCCATCGGCTCGCCGTTTGGCTTTGATTACACCGTGACCCAGGGCATCGTCAGCGCGGTCGGCCGAAACCTGGGCCAGCGCGACCAGCCCTACACGTCGTTCATCCAGACTGACGTGCCGATCAATCGGGGCAATTCCGGCGGCCCGCTGTTCGACCTGAATGGCCGCGTGGTGGGCGTCAATTCGCAGATCTATTCCAATACCGGCGCCTATGCGGGCGTGGCGTTCTCGATTCCGATCGACGTGGCGATGAACGCCGTTGAGCAGATCAAGACCAAGGGCTATGTCTCGCGCGGCCTGCTGGGCGTGATGGTGCAGCCAGTTGACGATGACATGGTCAAGGCCTTCGGGCTGGACAATGGGGTAGGTGCTGCCGTGTCTGATGTGTCGCCCGGTAGCGGCGCGGCCAAGGCGGGTATGCAGCCGGGCGACATTATCCTGGGCTACAACGGTCAGCCGTTGCAGCAGGCATCGGATCTGCCGCCGCTGGTCGGCATGACCAAGCCGGGCTCCAAGGTGCCAGTGGAAATCTTGCGCAACGGCAAGAAGCAGACCCTCCAGGTCAGCATCGGCGAGGCCAAGCGTGACGGCAACGCCGTCGACAACCGCTCAGCCTCGTCGCCGACACCACGCAGCGGCTCGGCGGCGCTGGGGCTTGTGGTGGAGTCGATTGACAGCGACACGCGCAGGCAGTTGGGGCTCAAGCCCGGGCAGGGCGTGGTGATCAGTGACGTCACCGGACCCGTCGCGGCGCAAGCCGGCCTGCGTGCCGGTGACGTGATCACCATGGTCAACCAGCGCAAGATCGGTAGCGTGGCGGAGTTTGAGGCTGCGACTGGCGAGGTCAAGGCTGGCAGCACGGTATTGCTGCTGGTGCGCCGTGGCGAGCAGAGCAGTTTTGTCGGTCTGACGGTGCCTGACGGCAAATAGCCTGGAAGCCGCGGGCTGGCCGCGGCGCCATGGTGTGATGGTCCCGGCGCGCATCGCCCGGGACCTTCACGTCTGCTGTCACCAGCGCGTGGCGGCCGCTGGTTCCATGCGATAATGCGAGGTTCGCGTCACCGCCGGGTGACGCGCCGCCGCGCAGAGTGCGCGGCAACCACACTTCTGCCCCAAGACAGGCCGTCAACGCTCCATGGAATTGATCCGCAACTTCTCCATCATTGCCCATATCGACCACGGCAAGTCGACCCTGGCCGACCGCATCATCCAGCTATGCGGTGGGCTGGCCGATCGCGAGATGGAAGCGCAGGTGCTGGACAACAACCCGATCGAGCGCGAACGCGGCATCACCATCAAGGCGCAATCGGTGTCGCTGCCGTACACCGCGCGCGATGGCAAGACCTATCAGCTCAACTTCATCGACACCCCCGGACACGTGGATTTTTCGTACGAAGTCAGCCGCTCGCTGGCGGCCTGCGAGGGCGCGCTGCTGGTGGTCGATGCGGCGCAGGGCGTCGAGGCCCAGTCGGTGGCCAATTGCTACACGGCCGTGGAGATGGGGCTGGAAGTGGTGCCGGTGCTCAACAAGATCGACCTGCCGACTGCCGACGTGGAGAAGGTCAAGGGCGAGATCGAGGCGGTCATCGGCATCGACGCCACCGACGCGGTGGCGATCAGCGCCAAGACCGGCCTCAATGTGATCGAGGTGCTCGAGGCGATCGTGGCGCGGATTCCGCCACCGAAGCCGCGCGACACCGACCGGCTGCAGGCGCTGATCATCGACTCGTGGTTCGACAACTACCTTGGCGTGGTGTCACTGGTGCGCGTGATGCAGGGGGAGATCAAGCACGGCGACAAGCTGCTGGTGATGTCCACCGGGCGCACGCACGAGGTGGACGATGTTGGCGTGTTCACGCCCAAGCGGAAAAAGACGGGCCGGCTTGGTCCCGGCGAAGTGGGCTGGATCAACGCCTCGATCAAGGACGTGCATGGTGCGCCGGTTGGTGACACGCTGACCCTGGCCGGCAAGCCCGCCGACAAGCCGTTGCCCGGGTTCCAGCAGATGCAGCCGCGGGTATTCGCGGGTCTGTTCCCCGTATCCTCGGATGACTACCCGGCGCTGCGCGAGGCGCTGGACAAGCTGCGCCTGAACGACGCCGCCCTGTTCTTCGAGCCGGAATCCTCCGAGGCGATGGGATTCGGTTTTCGCTGTGGCTTCCTCGGCATGCTGCACATGGAAATCGTGCAGGAACGCCTGGAACGCGAATACGACCTCGACCTGATCACCACGGCACCGACCGTGGTGTACGAAGTGCTCAAGAGTGACGGCAGCATACTGATGCTGGACAACCCGGCCAAGTTGCCGACGAACTCCAGCCTGATCCAGGAAATTCGCGAACCCATCATCGTGGCCAATATCCTCACGCCGCCGGACTACATCGGCAACGTGATCACCCTGTGCGAGGAAAAGCGCGGTGTCCAGCGCTCGATCCAGTACCTGGCCACCCAGGTGCAGATCAGCTACGAGATGCCACTGGCCGAGGTGGTGATGGATTTCTTCGACCGGCTGAAGTCGGTCTCGCGTGGCTACGCGTCGATGGACTACCATTTTGACCGCTTCGAGGCCGGCCCATTCGTGCGCACCGACGTGCTGATCAACGGGGACCGCGTCGACGCCTTGTCGCTGATCGTGCACCGCAGTCATGCCGATCGCCGCGGCCGCGAACTGGTGGAGCGCATGAAGGATCTGATCCCGCGCCAGCAGTTCGATGTCGCGATCCAGGCCGCGGTGGGCGCCCAGATCATTGCCCGCTCGACCGTCAAGGCGTTGCGCAAGAACGTGCTGGCGAAGTGCTACGGCGGCGATGTGAGCCGCAAAAAGAAGTTGCTGGAAAAGCAGAAAGAAGGCAAGAAACGCATGAAGCAGGTCGGTCGGGTGGAAATTCCCCAGGCGGCCTTCCTGGCAGTCCTCAGGGTGGACAAATAATCTTGGTCGCAAACAGAGAATCGAGCCAGCGCACAGGGAACAAGGGGCTCCGGCGGTTGCCGATGTCTGATTCCCGGTACGCCGCTCGCATGGGAGCTTTGCATGGATTTTGATTTTTCGGCGATCCTGCTCGCCCTGACCGTGCTGTTTGGCGTGGTGTGGGGACTGGACCGGTTGTTCCTGTACAAGAAGCGCAAGGCGCGGCTCGATGCGGAAGGTGAGGAATATTGCGACCCGATGCCAGTGGATTGGGCGCGCTCGCTGTTTCCGGTGGTGTTGGTGGTGCTGCTGTTGCGGTCCTTCGTGGCAGAGCCGTTTCGGATTCCCTCCGGATCGATGATGCCGACCCTGGATGTGGGCGACTTCATCCTGGTCAACAAGTTTGCCTATGGCCTGCGCCTGCCGGCCTTCAACAACAAGTTCCTGGCGATCGGCGAGCCCAAACGCGGTGACGTGGTGGTGTTCCGCTGGCCTGGGTACACCTGCCACCGGGACGACGGCACAGTCGTGCACGGCGGTAATCCCGATTGCAGCGTGCCGGTGCCGAACCAGAACTGGATCAAGCGGGTCATCGGCTTGCCGGGTGACACCATCGCGGTACGCAACAGCCAGATCGTGATCAACGGCGAGCCGGTCACTGCGCAAAAAGTCGGCCCGTTCGTGGGCAATCATGCCCGTCCCGCCGACGAAGAGCTGTTGTCGTGGGGCGCCACGGTCTGGAAAGAGCGGTTGGGCAAGGTCGATCATCTGATCGCGCGGATGCCTGACCGCATGCCGACGCCTTCGGTTCCCAACGTGAACATGCCTGCGGTGGTGCCGCCTGGTTGCTACTTCGTGATGGGCGACGACCGCGAAAACAGCGAGGACGGCCGCTGGTGGGGTTGCATGCCCGAGAAGAACCTCGCCGGCAAGGCATTCCTGATCTGGATGAGCTGGAAGGGTTGGGGTACCGGTGGCGTGGATTTTTCACGTATCGGCACGGTCATCCACTGATTGGGCAAGCGTTTGCGGCGCGGCAGCGGGCCGGAGACGGTTCGGGCGCGCACGCAAGCGCGAACAGTGCGAGAATCCACCGGCACGACCGCCGCGCAGAAGCGCGGCGATCCGCTCGGCAGACGGGACATCCACCGAAACGGCAGGCCGCCCAGGCGGCATAGCGAGGGGACTATGAAATCGAAGCAGTCAGGCGTCACGCTGATCGGGTTCCTCATCATCATGGCCATCGTGGGCTTTCTGGGCTACATGGCGATGCGTCTGGTGCCTTCCTATTCCGAGTACATGGGTGTGGCCAAGGCGATGAACCAGGTCGCCACGGAAGGAACCAATGGCAAGTCGGTGGACCAGGTCCGCCGTGACCTGCTGTTCAAGATGGGCTTCCAGTACGTCGATGACGCGACAATCCAGCCCAGGGACATCACCATCGTGCGCGACCGCGGTGGCGCCAGTCAGCTGCGCGTTGCCTACGACAAGCAGATTCCCTTCATGTACAACATCGACTTCCTGTTGCACTTCGACAAGAGCGTGCAACTGCAGGGCAATGTGGGCGAGTAACTTTTGGAACTGAACTACCGTTTTCGTGATCCCGCACTGGCGCAACTGGCGCTGACCCACCGCAGCATCGGCAGGCCCAACAACGAGCGGATGGAATTCCTCGGCGACGCGTTGCTGGGTGCTGTCGTCGCCGAAATGCTGTACGAGGCGCACCCCAAGGCCAGCGAAGGCGAACTGTCGCGCCTGCGCGCGCAACTGGTCAATGGCCAGGCGCTGGCCGTGGTCGCGCGTGAGCTGGCGCTTGGCGACGAGCTGAAGCTCGGCCCCGGCGAGTTGAAAAGTGGTGGTTTTCGGCGCGATTCGATCCTGGCCGACGCGTTCGAGGCGACCCTCGCCGCGGTGTACCTGGATGGTGGCTTCGAAGCCTGCCGCGCCACCGTGCGCGGGTTGTTTGCCGAGCGGATCGCCGCCTTGCGGCGCTCCTCCAAGGACGCCAAGACGCGGCTGCAGGAGTGGTTGCAGGGCAAAGGCCTGGCCTTGCCCCACTACGAGCTGGTGGCCAGTCACGGCGAGGATCACGCCAAGACCTTCGACGTCAGTTGCACGATCAGCGAGCCCGTGGCGTTTACCGCCCAGGCGCAGGCTGGCAACCGGCGTGCGGCGGAGCAGGATGCCGCCGAAACGGTGTTGAATCACCTGCTGGATCAGCAGCGCGAAGGCTGAATTCAAGCCGTTACCGTTGCCAATTTCTGCTGCCCGCGGCCGGGCCGCCGGGTCGCTGATCGGCCTGCCGGCAGACCGCCGTTGCGGGTGAAGCACTACACTTGCCCTCCGACTCGCTGAGCACGACCCCATGAAGCACTTCCCCGACTCCGCTGACGGCGAGCTGCCGCACGACGACTTCCGCTGCGGCATGGTGGCACTGACCGGGCGGCCCAACGTGGGCAAGTCGACCCTGCTCAATGCCCTGATCGGATTCCGCCTGTCCATCATCAGTCCGCGGCCGCAAACCACCCGTCACCGCATCCTGGGGATCAATACCAGCGCGGCCGGGCAGATCCTGTACATCGACACGCCGGGACTGCACCGTGGCGCCAAGCGGGCGATGAATCGCAGCCTCAATCGGGCCGCCCGTTCGGCGATCAGTGAAGTGGACCTGGTGGTGCAGATCATCGAGGCCGGGCGGTTCACCGACGAAGACGAGGCGCTGTACGCCGCCTTGGTCGAGCAGTCGTCTCCGCGCCTGCTGGTCATCAACAAGGTCGATCTGAACAAGGACAAGACGGTGATGCTGCCGTTCGTGGCCAACCTGGCGACCCAGCACAGCTACGACGAGATCCACTACGTCAGCGCACTCAAGGGGCAGGGCCTGAAGGAGCTGGAGCAGGCGATCCTCAAGCGTCTGCCGGTGCAGCCGCCGGTGTTCGGTGAAGACGAGGTGACCGATCGAAGCGAGCGGTTCCTCGCCGCCGAGATGGTGCGCGAGCAACTGATGTTGCGGCTGGATCAGGAGTTGCCGTATGCGACCACGGTGGAAATCGAGCAGTTCAACGACCGCCCCGACGGCATCGCGGAAATCCACGCAATCATCTGGGTCGAGCGTGCCGGCCAGAAGGCCATCGTGATCGGCAATGGCGGCGCCCAGCTCAAGGCAATCGGCAGCGGTGCGCGGCGGCACATGGAGCGCATGTTCGAACGCAAGGTGTTCCTGAAGCTGTGGGTGAAAGTGCGCGAAGGCTGGGTGGACGACGAAAACATGTTGAAGAAGTTCGGCTATACGGACTGAAAAGCGGGAGCACGGAAGCGGGAACATATAATCGGCACAGGCTTCAGTTTTCTGGCTCGGGCGGTATGACGGAAGGCGCCCGGCCCCATTTTGTATTCCGCCTCCTGTCTTCTGTGCTTGCCCCGGTTTACCGTTGACGCCATGCGCATCGAACAGCAACCCGCCTACGTGCTGCACGGGCGACCGTATCGCGAGACGTCACTGCTGTTGGAGTGCCTGACCCGCGAGCACGGCCGTCTCGGCGTGGTGGCGCGCGGTGTGCGCGGCGAGCGCTCGCGCTTGCGACGAGCCCAGTTGGAACCCTTCCAGCCATTGACGATGGATTTGCTGCTGCGCGGCGAACTGGCCACGCTGACGGCCGTCGAGGCCGTGGGCACGCCGCTGCGGTTGTCCGGTGACACGGGCCTGTCCGGGTTGTACCTGAACGAGCTGGTCGTGCGCCTGACCGGTCGCCAGGACCCGTACCCGCGCCTGTTCGACGCCTACGCGCAAACCCTGGCCCGGCTGGCGGCCGGAGAACCCCTGGCGTGGAGCCTGCGCCGCTTTGAGCGCGACCTGCTCGAAGCGATTGGCTATGGCTTGCAGTTGCAGCATGACGCGGAGTCCGGCGAGGAACTGGATCCGGATGCGAGCTATCGCTACGAAATCGAACAAGGCGCCGTTCGTTGTGCTGCGGGCAGCCCGTTTGCGCTGCGCGGCAGCGATCTGCTGGCGTTGGGAAACGACCGGATGCCCGACCACGCTGGTCTGAAATCACTGCGTGACCTGGTGCGGCAGGTGGTCCGATTCCATCTGGGTGGTGCTGAACTGCGCGCCTGGCGGGTGCTGGGAATGGCTGTGTCAGGCCGCCGTGGCGGGCCCGGTTAGACGCTTGGCGGGTTCCCCGCGGGCAGGGCCCGCAGCGTAGCCAGCAGGGCGCGACGGAAGCGGGCCAACAGGGCAGGTGTAGCGCCGCGGCCTGCCAGCTGCCGCTGCACCAGCACCACATGTGCCGACAGCGCGGTGGCACCGCAAAATCCACACGACGAGCGCAGTCGGTGCAGGCGCTCGCTGAATTGCGCCGTGTTTCCGCTGAGGGTGTCCAGCTCGTTGTGGAGCAGGGCAAGCTCACCGCGCAGCAGGGTCCGCAGCGCGTGCATGGTGGCCGGGTCACCGGTGGTGGTCAACGCCGCCTGGTCATCAAACACGTGGGCATCGGGCCGTTCCGGTTGCACCAGCAGCATGATGCGCTGCAGCTCGGCCAAGCCGCAGGGCTTGAGCAGGATCTCGCTGAAACCGGCGTCGAACAACGGCTGGCGATCGGCCGGTCGCAGCTCGGCGGTGGTGGCCACCGCGATACCTTCCGCCGAGCCCGGCTGATCGTCGTCGCGCAACGCCAGCAGGATTTCCAGCGCGCCCGCGCCGGGCATCCGGCAATCGAGCATCAGCAGGTCGAATACCTCGGCCCGGGCCAGTTGCAGCGCCGACAGCCCATCGGTCGCGGTGGCCACGTCGGCGCCCATCGAGGCCAGCCCGTCGCACAGAAAGCGGCAACTGCCGGGGTCGTCATCGGCGACCAGAGCCCGCACCCGGGTTGGGCTGGCAGGGTCGTCGACACTGTTTGCAAAGGGGCTGTTCATGACGAAATCCGTATCGTTCAGCTTGATTTGGCAGAATGGCCTGACATGCGTCCAACTTCAAGCCACCTCCTGTTGTGTTGCTGCCTGTTGCTCGGTATCGGCTGGGCCGTGCCTGCGCAGGCGGATGTGCTGCTCACCGCACAGACGATTCGGGTCCCAGGCGCGGAATTGCGAACGGTCACCCTGCGCGTGGGGGAAGACCCTGCCGGTGGCCTGCGCGTGCAGCTGAGCGCGGTCCGCGCCGATGTGCCGGCGATGGGTTGGCGGCGGTTGGGCCTGACCCTGGATGGCACGCTGCAGCGCGACCCACGTCTGCGCTGGACCCTGGATGGCCAGCTGAAACTGACCGGGGCGCCGGGTGGGGCCTTGAGCGACGCCCACGTCAATATCCTGATGAGCGAGGCGGCCAACACCGTGTTGGTCGATCTCGTTCAAGGCAAGGCGCGCGCCAGCACCGCACTGCCGCTGGATCAACTCACGCATGCACAGATCAGTCTTGAACGCCTGCCGGCAGGCTGGCTGCAGGGGCTGCTGGGCACGGTATGGTCGGGGCGCACCACTGGTGGAAGTCTGGATGCCGAGGTGGCGCTGGATCTGCGCGATCCGGGTTTGCAGTCGTCCGGGCAGTTCACGATGTACAAGCTGGGATTTGACAGTCCCAGCGGAACCCTGGCCGGGGACGATCTGCGCGGCAGCGGGCGATTCAGCCTCGACACCACGACCGGCCCGGCGCGGATCGAGCTGGATGCCAACCTGCGCGGCGGTGAAGTGCTGCTGGGGCCGCTCTACGCGAAATTGCCCAGCCATCCGGTGCAGCTCGGCCTGCGCGCCAGCGCACAAGGCGGTGCGATCGAGCTGAGCCGGTTGCGCTTGAGCGATGCCGACGCCCTGCAGATGGACGGCGCCCTGGCATTCGATGCGGACGGTGCGCTGAAGACGTTGCAAGTGAATTCCCTGCAGGCGACTTTCCCGGCTGCGTACGAGCGCTATGGCCAGGCGTGGCTGAGCGCGCTCGGTCTGCGCGACATGCGCATCGCGGGCCAGCTCAACGCCAGCCTGGATTGGCGTCCGGACGGGCCGCGCAGCTTCTCGTTCCGCACCGATGGGCTGGACCTGGCCGACGCCGACGGCCGGCTCGCGGTCGACCGCCTGCAAGGTGGACTGGACTGGGCCCGCCATGGTGACCGCCCCGCCACGACGCTGCGTTGGCGCAGCCTGGAGTTCTACCGGATTGCCATGGGTGCCGCGCAATCGCCATGGCGCAGCCGCGCCGGCACGCTCAGCCTGCAACAACCGCTGCAAGTGCCGTTGTTCCAGGGCCAGGTGCAGGTAAACCACTTCGACTGGCAACCGGCGGCGGCAAAAGGGCAGCGGCTGGCGGTATCGCTGGCGCTCACCGGCATCAACATGGCGACGCTCAGCCAGGCCATGGGCTGGCCCGCGTTCCCCGGTACGCTCGGTGGCGCGATTCCGTCGCTGCGCTGGGTGGATGATCGCTTCGTGCTGGATGGTGGGCTGTCGGCCAACCTGTTCGGCGGCTTTGTCGACATGACCCAGCTCTCGTTGCAGCAACCGTTCGGACCCATGCCGGTGTTCAGTGGCGATATTTCAATGAAACAGCTGGACCTGGGCGCCATCACCAGCGTGTTCGATTTCGGCAGCATTACGGGGCCGCTGGATGGGTCGATCACGGATCTGCGTCTGGTCAACTGGAGCCCGGTGGCGTTCAAGGCCAGTCTGATCGCTGACCAGGGCGGACGAATCAGTCAGCGCGCCGTGAACAACCTGACCGCGGTGGGTGGCGGCGGAATCGCCGCTGGCCTGCAGGGCGCCGTGCTCAAGTTGTTCAAGACGTTCGGCTACAACCGCATCGGGCTGAGCTGCACGCTGCAAGGTTCGGTCTGCCAGATGGGTGGCGTGGAGGCCACCAGCGACGGCTACACTATTGTTGAAGGCAGCGGCCTGCCGCGGTTGCAGGTCATCGGACATCAGACCCGGGTCGACTGGCCAACGCTGGTTCGGCGCCTGCAAGACGCCATTCATGGCGAAACGCCACAAATCCGTTGAGTTCGGCGCAAGTCGCCGGCTCGCCATTTCTCAACCACACTGCTGGAGAACACCATGCGCAAATTCGCCCACGTCCTCCTGACCGCCCTGGCCGTGGCGTTGGTCGGTTGCGTCACGATCAACGTGTATTTCCCCGAAGCCGCCGCGCAGAAGGCCGCCGACCAGTTCATCGGCAATGTGCTCGACGAACCGGGCGCCAACGCCCCTGCCACGAAACCGCCCAAGCCGGCAGCGAAGAACAGCGGCGGGCAGCCATCAGCGATGTTGCTCGATCTGCTGATACCCGCGGCGCACGCCAGTGATGTGCCGGACATCCGCGTGCAGACCAGCACCACCGAGGCGATCCGAGGGCGCATGCAGGCCCGCTTCCAGGGCGCGCTGGGCGATCTGCTCGACAGCGGCGCGGTGGGCTTCACTCACGACGGCATGGTGACGGTGCGTGACGCGACCAAGGTCCCGCTGAGCCAGCGTGCGCAGGCCAATGCCACGGTGGCGGACGAGAATCGCGACCGCACCGCGCTGTATCGCGAGATCGCCAACGCCAACAACCATCCGGAGTGGGAGGCCCAGATCCGCGGCGCCTTCGCCAAGAGCTGGATCGAAAAGGCGCGCGCGGGTTGGTATTACCAGAACGCCGCGGGCGCGTGGTTGCAGAAGTAAGCGCGGACGCGCCCACTATCGCTACCACACGGTGTGGGCGCGCCGTGCAACTGTCGGTGAGGCCTCCGATCATGAGCGCCGACGCGCTGTCAAAACGCCGGGGTCACGCACCGGGGCGCGCCGACCGGTTCGATCTGGGATAATTGGCGGCCGACCTTCGCCATGCCGAGCTCATGTCCCGATCCAATGCCGTCGCGCCTACACCTTTCGAAGCCCACGTCACCGCACTGGGCCATGACGGTCGCGGTGTGGCCCGGATCGACGGCAAGACGGTCTTCGTCAGCGGTGCGCTGCTGGGCGAGCATGTGCTGGCCAGGTTGCGCAAGCGCCACCGGCATTTCGACGAGGCCGAGGTGGTCGAGGTCATCACCGCTTCGCCGCATCGGGTAGAGCCGCGCTGCCAGCACTTCGCGCAGTGCAGCGGTTGTTCTTTGCAGCATCTTGATGCCGGTTCGCAGATCGCCGCCAAACAAAGTGTGTTGAGCGAAAACTTCGAGCGCATCGGCAAGGTCACGCCGGCGTCCTGGTTGCCGCCGCTCACGGCCGAGCCGTGGGCGTATCGCCGCAAGGGACGATTGTCAGTGCGCCATGTGGCCAAGAAAGGCCGGGTGCTGGTGGGTTTCCGGGAAGAACAGAATCCGCGCTTCGTCACCGAAATCCAGCGGTGCGAAGTGATGCATCCGTCGCTGGGGCCCAAGGTCGGCTTGCTGGCCGAGCTGATTGGCTCGATGGACGCCATCGACACCATTCCGCAGATCGAGTTTGCCGCCGGCGACGAGCAGATGGCGCTGGTGTTCCGGCATATGCAGCCGTTGAGCGAGCGCGACCTCGCCGCGCTCACCGCGTTCGGCCAGCAACACGATTTGGCGATCTACCTGCAGCCGGGTGGCACCAGCAGCGTGCATCCGTTGTGGCCCGCGAATCCGCGGCTGGCGTTCCGGATTGCCAGTGACGACGCGCGCTTCGCCGGGGTCGAGCTGGAGTTCCAGCCGCTCGACTTCATCCAGGTCAACGCGGGCATGAACCAACTGATGATGGCGCGCACGCTGGACCTGCTGGAGCTGCAGCCAACCGACCGGGTGCTGGATCTGTTCTGCGGCCTGGGCAATTTCACCTTGCCGATCGCGCGCCGGGTGGCCGAAGTGGTTGGTGTGGAAGGCGAACACGGATTGGTCGAGCGCGCGGCGCAGAACGCTGCGCGCAATGACATCGGCAACGCGCAGTTCCACGTGGCCAACCTGTTCGAGGATCAGCGCCACACCGAATGGGCGCGGCAGCCGTGGGACAAGCTGTTGCTGGACCCGCCGCGCGCCGGCGCCGACAAGCTGCTGGAGTACCTGCCGCACAAGCAGACCCGGCGGATCGTGTATGTCTCCTGCCATCCCGCTTCGCTGGCCCGTGACGCGGGCATCCTGGTCAACCGGCACGGCTTCAAGCTGGCGGCAGCCGGCGTGATGGACATGTTCCCGCATACGGCGCATGTTGAGTCCATCGCGCTGTTCGAGAGGTAGGGAACATGGCGATCGAGATCGAACGCAAATTCCTGGTGAACGACGACCGCTGGCGCAGCGCGATCGGGCACAGCCAGTCCATGGCCCAGGGCTACCTGGTGGGGGCCCAGGCGTTGCATGACGGCGCCGCCCGCGCCTCGGTGCGCGTTCGCATCGCCGGCGAGCAGGCCTGGCTCAACGTCAAGGCCGCCACCGCCGGCGTGGCCCGCACCGAATTCGATTACCCGGTACCGTTGGCCGACGCGCGCGTCCTGCTGGACGACCTGTGTGACGGCGTGCTGGAGAAAACACGCCATCATGTGCTGGTCGAGGGCGTAGAGTTCGAGATCGACGAGTTCGCGGGCGACAATCAGGGCTTGATCGTCGCCGAAGTCGAGCTGCCTGCGGTCGATGCGCCGTTTCCCCGGCCATCATGGTTGGGTCGCGAGGTGAGTAAGCTGATGCGCTACTACAACGTCAGTCTGATCGCCCATCCGTTTCGGCAGTGGACGCCGGCCGAGCGCGCTGCGGAGGATCTCGCATGTTGATGATCGGCGTGGCCGAACTGGAGCTGGCCAGACACGAGCAGCGCTGGCTGGCGACGCCGGGCGTCGCCGGGGTGCTGCTGTTTGCGCGCAACTACGCGTCGCCCACCCAGCTCACCACACTGTGCGAGGCCATCCGCGAGGCTGGCGGTGACGACATGCTGATCGCGGTGGACCAGGAAGGCGGCCCGGTGCAGCGGTTCCGCGAAGGTTTCACCCGCCTGCCGGCGCTGGCGGCGATTGGCGCGGTCTACGATCGCGACCCCGACGAGGCGGTCCGCTTGGCCGAGGAGCACGCCTGGGTGATGGCCAGCGAGCTGCGCGCCTGCGGCGTCGATTTCAGTTTCGCCCCGGTGGTGGACCTGGCCCGCGGCAGCGCGGCGATCGGGCCGCGCGCATTCCACGCCGACCCTGCCATCACCGCCGAGCTGGGCCAGGCCTACGTGCGCGGCATGCATCTGGGCGGCATGGCGGCGGTACTCAAACATTTTCCCGGGCACGGCTCGGTCGCGGCGGACACGCACAAGGCCGCGGCCGTCGATCCGCGCCCGCTGGCGCAGATCCGCCGTGACGACCTGGTGCCATTCGCCCAGTGCATCGAGGCGCGCGTCGAGGCGGTGATGATGGCGCACGTCACCTATCCCGCGGTGGACGCCCACCCGGCCGGCTACTCGCAGGTCTGGATCGAGCAGATCCTGCGCGGCGAACTCGGCTTTGCCGGTCTGGTCGTCAGCGACGACATCAGCATGGCCGCCGCCGGCATCGCCGGCAGCGTGGGCGAGCGGGTACGCGCGCACCTGGCCGCCGGTTGCGACCTCGTGCTGGCCTGTTTTCCCGAGGTGGTGGACGAAGCCATCGCCGCCTTGCCGCCGATGGATGAAAATGCGCCGGAATCGCCGCTGGCTGCCCTGCGCGGTGCGCTCGGTGCCAGTTGGGACGGCCTCACCCAAAACCCACAGCGTGATCGATTCGTCGCGCGCATCACGGCACTCGATGCCGAACAAGGAATCACATGAATACTTCCACACCACCACCGCCGTTGTCCGACGCGCTCGCCCACGCCGACAAGATCTTCGAGCGCAGCACGCTGGAATCGGTGATCGCCGACATGGGCCGGCGCATCGATACCGCACTCGATGGCGAGCGCGCCGTATTCCTCACCGTGATGAACGGTGCGCTGATCTTCGCCGGCCAGCTGGCCCTGGCGATCCGCACCGACCTGGAGTTCGACTATGTCCACGCGACCCGCTATCAGGGTGGTGTCATGGGCAGCGAACTGTATTGGTTGCGCAAGCCGGTCGTGGCCATGAAAGACCGCATTGTGCTGCTGGTCGACGACATTCTCGACGAAGGCCCCACGCTGAAGGCCGTGCGCGACTATTGCTACGAACAGGGTGCGCGCAAAGTACTGATTGCGACCCTGAGCACCAAGAAGCATGACCGCGCCGTTGAGGGCATGGTCGCCGATTTCAACGGCGTGGAGTTGCCCGATCGCTACGTATTCGGCTTTGGCATGGATTACTACGAGCAGGGGCGCAACCTGCCCGGGATCTATGCCGTGAGGGAGCAGGAAGGCGAGGAAGAATAGGCGCGCTGCATCCGCGGGTTGTCGGCGCGTCCACCGCCGCGTCCGCCGCGCAGGATGCCCGTCCCGTGTCCGTCCGCTGTTCCCCGTTCCCAGCGCCAGGTAAACCCATGACCGAACCGTCCGCCACCATTGACCTTGCCGTGATCGGCGGCAGTGGCCTGTACAAGTTTCCGGGCCTTGAAAACACCACCCGGCGGGCGGTGGATACACCCTATGGCGCGCCATCGGGCGAGTTGGTGCTGGGCGACTTTGCGGGCCGGCGGGTGGTTTTTCTGGCGCGCCATGGCGAGCACCACAGCCTGCCGCCACACCGGGTCAATTACCGCGCCAACCTGTGGGCGCTGCACCATGTTGGCGCGCGCCGGGTGATCGGCGTCAATGCCGTGGGTGGCATCCGTGCCGACATGGGCCCGCGCGTGATCGTGGTGCCTGATCAGCTGATCGACTACACCCACGGCCGCTTCACCAGTTTTTGCGATGTCGATGGCGCCGAGGTCAAGCACATCGACTTCAGCGAGCCATACACCGAAACGCTGCGCCAGCAACTGCTGGCCGCCGCGCGTGCAGTGAATATTCCCGTGATCGACGGGGGCTGCTACGGTGCCACCCAGGGGCCACGGCTGGAAACCCGCGCCGAGATTGCCCGCATGCGGCGCGACGGGTGCGATCTGGTCGGCATGACGGGCATGCCCGAGGCCGTGCTGGCGCGAGAACTCGAGCTGCCGTATGCGTGCCTGGCGCTGGTGGCAAACTTCGCGGCCGGTTGCGGTGACGAGGCCGAAATCAGTATCGAGGAAATCTTTGCGCACCTGGCGGCGGCAACCGCCGAGGTGCCGCGCATACTCGCGGTGCTGCCGAAAGTTTGACCGTTACCGCGCACGATTTGGTGCGGCGGGTATTTTCGTATTGCATTCGGCCTTCACCTCTTGCTACTTTGCTGCGGGTCAGGGCGGCGAACCGGGGAGGTTGGTCGCACCTAACCTGACGCACTCAATCCATGGATCCAGAGGGGCACGCGATGAGTTTCGGTACGGTCAAGTGGTTCAACGATGCCAAGGGCTTCGGTTTTATCGCGCCCGAGGATGGCAGCGCAGATGTGTTCGTCCATTTTTCGGCGATCAACACCAAAGGTTTCCGCAGCCTGCAGGAAGGTCAGCGCGTGCAGTTCGAAGTGACCCAGGGCCCGAAGGGCGCCCAGGCGTCGGCAGTCGAAGCAGTTTCCTGAGTCGTCGGCCGGTAAGCGCCGATGATGAAACCCCGCATCACATGCGGGGTTTTTTTATGGGCGTCCTGCGCGAAATCGTCGGCCCCGCGTCCCTACGGCAGCGCATGGCCACCCGGCTTGGTTAATATGAGGAATTGCCGCACACCAGCACCCGAATATCAGCAGGAGCCAGCCGAGTGATCATCAAGCCCAAAGTCCGTGGATTCATCTGCATCACCGCCCATCCGGTCGGCTGCGAGCGCAACGTGCTCGAGCAGATCCAGATCACCCAGGCCGCCGGACACGTGGCCGACAAGGGCCCGAAGCGGGTGCTGGTGATCGGCGCCTCCACCGGCTACGGGCTGGCTTCGCGCATCACCGCTGCCTTCGGCTATGGCGCCGCCACGCTCGGGGTGTTCTTCGAAAAACCCAGCAGCCCTGAAAAGACCGGCACCGCCGGCTGGTACAACTCCGCCGCCTTCGACAAGGCGGCCAAGGCGGCGGGCCTGTACAGCAAGTCGATCAACGCCGACGCGTTCGCCCACGAAACCCGGGCCAAGGCGATCGAGATCATCAAGAACGAAATGGGCGGCCCGATCGACCTGGTCGTCTACTCGCTGGCCTCGCCCGTGCGCAAGCTGCCGGATACCGGCGAAGTGGTGCGCTCGGCGCTCAAGACCATCGGCGAGACCTATACCAACACCTCGGTCGACACCAACAAGGACACCGTGATCGAAGCCAGCGTCGAGCCGGCCACCGAGCAGGAAATCAAGGACACCGTCACCGTGATGGGCGGTGAGGACTGGGCGCTGTGGATCGACGCGCTGAGCAAGGCCGGCGTGCTGGCCGATCACGCCAAGACGATTGCCTACAGCTACATCGGCACCGAGATCACCTGGCCGATGTACTGGCACGGCACCCTGGGCCAGGCCAAGCAGCACCTGGACAACACCGCCAAGGAGCTCAACAGCCGCCACCCGGGGCTGCAAGCCTACGTCGGCGTGATGAAATCGGTAGTGACCCAGGCCAGCGCCGCGATCCCGGTGATCCCGCTATACGTGTCGATCGCCTTCAAGATCATGAAAGAGAAGGGCATCCACGAAAACCCGATCGAGCAGGCCAATCGCCTGTTCCACGACCGCCTGTACCGCGCCGATGGCGCCGCGCCGGCCACCGACGACGAAGGTCGCGTGCGCCTGGACGACTGGGAACTGCGCGACGACGTACAGATTCCCTGCCAGACCCTCTGGCCCACCGTCACCACCGAAAACCTGCGCGAAATCACCGACTACGCCGGGTACAAGCACGAGTTTTTGAAGCTATTCGGCTTTGACCGGGATGATGTGGATTACGAGGCCGAGGTGGAGGCGGATCGGCGGTTTGATTGTTTGGAGGGGTAGCGCCCGCGCGGGGCGTTGACGAAAGATCCCAGGCGGGATCGTTTCGATGCATTGCATATGCCCATAAAGGGCATTAATGTGCCCAATATGGGCAAGCGTGAAACAACAACCAGGCACCGGTCGCCGCCGCATGTGGGCGAGGCGCGCGCGCCGTACCGCGGACGTATGGCGCCATCCATCGGCTTGGCCGATGCGCTGTTCACCACCGGTCAGCAACGCGTGCTCGGCCTGTTGTTCGGCCAGCCGCAGCGCAGTTTCACCGTCAGCGACATCATTGCGACTACGGGTGCCGGTTCCGGTGCCGCCCAGCGCGAGGTCGCCAAACTCCTGGCCAGTGGCTTGCTGACCGTGCGTCCGGTGGGCAACCAGAAGCACTACCAGGCCAACGCCGAGGCGCCGATCCACGGCGAGCTGGTCAGCATCATTCGCAAGACCGTCGGGCTGGCCGAGCCGTTACGCGAAGCACTGGCTCCGCTGGCCGACAAGATCACGGCGGCCTTCGTCTGCGGCTCCGTCGCCAAGCGCGGCGATACGGCCAGCAGCGACATCGATCTGATGGTGCTTTCCGATTCGCTCACCTATGCGGACATCGTTGGCGCCTTGCATCCGCTGATCGAAGAATTCGGCCGCGAGATCAATCCGACCCTGTACTCGCGTGCGGAACTGGCCAAGCGGGTAAGACAGGAGAGCGCGTTCGTGGCGCGGGTGCTGGAGCAGCCCAAATTGTGGGTGATCGGGGGCGAAAGTGATTTCCGCGCTGGATAAGCTGGCTGGTCCAGGCAAGCCGTTGAAGGTCGAGCCGCCGGATGCATCGGAGTTCGAGGGGCTCAAGCGGTCCGGCATGGCACGCTTGAAGGACGCCGGAAACAAGACGCTGTCGCTCGAAAGCCGCTTCGATCTCGCCTGTAACGCGGCCCATGCACTATCACTAGCGGAATTGCGGCGTCTGGGCTATCCGCATGGATGTGGACGCGCGCTTCGTGATGGACCTGGTCGCGGCATGTGAGACGGTTGCGGCTAAGATTGCGGGATTGAGTGCCGGGGGATGATTTGCAGATGATGGATATGTTTGTGCCGCGACGTGACCCACGGGGCCGGATCAAGACGCGGGCTCGAGGTCTGCGGCAGAGTGCAGTGATCCTGAGGTCGACGTGTTCGGAAGTCGACACTGGCCCTGCTCTTGAAAGTGGCAGCCAGATCCGCCTGAGCGGCAGCACACCCACGCCGCATTCCCTCACCGTGCCCGATCATTCGCCACTGAAGGTCGCCACCGCGCACGCCATTCTCGCCGACGTCGCTGCGCATCAGCGCATCGACAAGGCAGACCTGAACGAGAGGCTTTTTTCCTGACATGCCCGTATTGAACTGGATAGGCAAGGACGCGGTTGTTCGTCACGATGCCGAAGTGCCGTTCCGCCTGCTGCATGATGTCCCCGAGCTCGCCTGCGGCGACGCCGACAGCGGCAACCTGATCGTCGAGGGCGACAACCTGCTGGCGCTGAAAGCACTGCTGCCGCACTACGGCGGCCAGGTGAAGTGCATCTACATCGACCCGCCGTACAACACCGGCAACGAGGGCTGGGTCTACAACGACAACGTCAACAGCCCGCAGATGCGCGAGTGGCTGGGCAAGGTGGTCGGCAAGGAGG
>DATCMT010000021.1:0-50395 GCA_036563155.1 Rhodanobacter sp. | reverse complement strand
GCCGGCCCGATTCATTTCGCGCGTCCCGCCCAGGTCAGTTCAAGCTTTCGAGCAGCCGTTTGGCGGTATCACGTTGGACCTGGCTGCCTTCCTTGCTCACTTCGCCCAGCATGGCGCGGGCACCTTCGGCGTCGCCCATGTCGATGTAGGCGCGGGCGAGATCCAGTTTCGTATCAACCGGATCGTCACTGAAATCGCCGACATCCTGGCTGGTGCCTGGCGCCGACTCACCCTGCGTGCTTTCGTCGAAATGCCAACTGGCTTCCGTCTCGACCGGCGCGGAATCGTCTGCCACGTCTGGTGAAACGGCGGTGACGTCCTCGTCCGACAGCTCCCCACCGGACGACGGGTCAGCCTCGCGGCGGGTCAGGTCAAAGTTGAAGTTGTACTCGCTGACCTTCCTGGGCTCGCTGGACGACGGCGACGCAGCGGCACCAACCGCGGATGCGTCATCCTCCACGTGATAGTCGTCAATATCGAAATCGCCCTGTGCCTCACCATCCTGGACGGACGACTCGGCGTGCTGGTCGAACAGCGGGTGACTCGGCGCGAGGTCCTCACCCATATGCACCACGTCCTGCCACTCATCCTGTTGCGGATCGGTGATGTGCGCATGCATCGCTTCGGCAGCCGCCTCGAAGCGCTCGACGTCGCGACGGGAGTAGTACAGGGCCACCAATTCCAGGTGCAGATCAATGTCGTCCGGATGCTCGGCGAGTTGATCAATCAATTCATCCTGATCCACATCGTCGTCAAATGGCTCTTCACCGGCGCCCGCAGGTGCGCCGAACCGGTCCGCCAGGGACGAACCCGGCCTGGGCGCGTTGGCCCCTGACTTGCCACGCCGCCCCAGGATGGCCAACAGAAGCAGCAGCACGATCGCGCCACCGCCTGCGGCCCAGGCCCAGGTCTGCATGTACCACGGCTGCTCGTTCACGGGCCTGGGCTGGGTCGGCTCGGTGGCGGGCTTCGATGCCGGCTTCACGGGAGTCGATGCCACCTCGGGCGCAGACCCGACAGACGCCGCACCGGCCGGCACGGCCGCCGTCGCCACCGTGGCGGCGGGCGCAGCGGCTGGTTGAGTGCGTTCGGGCGGAGTAGCTGTCGCCACGGTGGTGCCCGCCTCGGTGACGGGCTCCGGTACTGCTACCGCCACAGTCGATGCCCCGACCGGTGCGCCGCCTTGGCGTGCAGCGGCAAGCCTGGCCTGCAATTGGGCGATCTCCTGATCCTTCATCGCCAACAGCCGCTCGTTTTGGCCATTGATGTCGGACAGGTCCTTGAGCCGCGTCTTCAGATCGGAACTCTGTTGCTGCAGGCTGGCCAGGCTTTCCTGGGTACGCAGGAGGTCCTGCCGCAGGGCGTTGACAGACTTGTCGCCCGACCCGCTGCCCTGGCTCCCCGCGCCGCTGCCTTGTTTGGCTGGCACCAGGGCCAGGCGGTCGCCGGCGTCCGTCGACTCGCCCACCGTGCCGGCGTCGGAAGCCCGGCTTGCGGCGTCGGCCACGACCGTGGGGGCGCTTGGTACGCCGGCCCGCCAGTCACTGTTTTGCCGGCGGACTTCGGCGACCGCGGCCGCGATCGTCATCGCCTGTGCTTCGGCCGAAGTCGGTACGCGCAGTACCGCGCCACTCTTCAGGGCATTGATGTTGTCGCGGAAGAACGCGTCGGGATTGGCCTGCTGCAACGCCAGCATCATCTGCCGCACATCAACCCCGCTGGGCGCCACCTTGGTTGCGATACCGGACAACGTCTGGCCGCGCTCGACCGGACCGTACTCGCCGTTGTTGAGGGCCGGGGCCGGAGTCGCTGCTGCGGGCCTGGACTGCGCCGGAACTGTTGCCGCGGCCGGAGCCGGCGTGCGCTGGGCCGCCCGACTCGGTGCCGGGGCGGCGGCAACGGCCGCCAGTGGCGGCGTATTGGGCGGGTCGAGCAGGATGGCGTACTCACGCACGCTGGTACCTGCCTTGCCGTGCACTTCAATCAACAATTCGAGGAAAGGATCGTTGACGGGGGTGCTGCTGGTGATGCGGATCACCGGCTGGCCGGGCCCGGCCGAGGCCACGCTGAAACGCAGTGGAATCGCGGTGCGCCCTCCAACGATACCGGCTCGGGCGAACTGCTCGCTGGACGCCAGGTCCACCGTCATCCCCTGCAATTCCGCCGGATTGTCGGGATGCAGCGGAATCTCCGCCAGCAACGGCTGACCCAAGGCGGACTTGACCTGAACCTGACCAAAGTCCACGGCGATCGCCTGGCTGCTGCCAAGTGCCAGCGCAATCAGCATCGACAATTTCAACGAACGATTCATTAGCGTGTTCCCCCGAACGATCTTGGCGCGACTAGGCATGGTGTTGCCACGATGGCGGCGACGGCCCCAAATGAGTTGCCACTTTAGTTATATGCAGGCCAATCAACAATAGCTGCGACGAACACTTGCAGTACATTGCTGTTGTGCGTTCTTACCCGCCCGGCGCCCCTCAGGGCGAATCCGAGGCGTGCGCAGCCTGCAACTCGGACAGTTGCCTGCGCAGCTCGATAACGGCCCGATCACGCTCGCGCAGGCTTTCGGTGGCACGCAGGCTGGCCGCCTCCTGCTCGCTGAGCGCTCGCTCCAACCGCTCCTGGCTCAACCGGCCCTCAACCAGCTTCTGCTGTGCGGCTTGTACCGACCCGGCAAGCGACAAGGCCTCCGGAGACGCGGTCGGAGGCGGTTCGGCGAAGGCTGAATAGGATACACAAAACCCATAAAATACAAGGAATTGCGTAAATTTCATATCACAGGTAGTCCTCGATCAGCAATTCAGCGATCTGGACGGCGTTGAGCGCCGCCCCCTTGCGGATATTGTCCGACACGATCCATAGATCCAGACCACGCTCGTGCGAAATGTCCTCGCGGATGCGCCCCACAAAGACCCCATCGGTACCCGCTGCCTCGCCCACCGGAGTCGGATAGCCGCCCGGCTTGCGCTCGTCGACCAGCACCACGCCGGGTGCCTGCCGCAACAGCTCGCGAGCCTGTTCGGCGGTGATTTTCTCGCTGGTCTCGATGTGCACAGCCTCCGAATGGCCATAGAACACCGGCACCCGCACGGCGGTCGGGTTCACCTGGATCGACTCGTCCTCCAGGATCTTGCGGGTCTCCCACACCAGTTTCATCTCCTCCTTGGTGTAGCCATTTGGCTGAAAATCATCGATCTGCGGGATCACATTGAACGCGATCTGCACCGGAAATTTCTTGCCCGGCTCCACGGTTTGGAAGTTCAGCAGCGCGGCGGTCTGCCGGCCCAGCTCCTCCATACCCGAGCGGCCCGCGCCGGAAACCGACTGGTAGGTCGCCACGTTGATGCGCTCGATCTGCACCGCACGGTGAATGGGCGCCAGCGCCACCAGCATCTGCATGGTCGAGCAGTTCGGGTTGGCGATGATGCCGCGCTGCGTGTACTGGGCAATCGCATGGGGGTTGACCTCGCTTACCACCAGCGGGATGTCGTCCTGGTAACGAAACTCCGACGTGTTGTCGATCACCACCGCACCGGCAGCAACCGCCCGTGGTGCATGCTCCCGGCTGACCGAACCGCCCGCCGAGAAGAAAGCAATATCGACGTCTGCAAAGTCATAACCGGCAAGGTCCTGAATGGTGATTTCCTTGCCGCCAAAGCTGATCTTGCCCCCTGCCGAGCGCTCGCTGGCCAAGGGCACCAGCTCGCTGACCGGAAAATCGCGCTCGGCGAGGATCGCCAACACGGTCTCGCCTACCGCACCAGTGGCGCCGACCATGGCAACCTTGTAACTGCTCTTCTGACTCATTTGCCTGTCACTTCCCGAGTTGAGGGTGCTGCCAGCAGCACGCCGGGGTTGAGGGTATTAGATGAGGGCACCGATCTGGTACACAGCCCCACGATCGCCGCGTCCTGACGGGCCGGCTTCGCAACCAGTCCGCGGAATTTGCTGACCACCAGCATGGCTCCGACCGCACCATGCGCGCATCACGGAATGCGCGGCGCGACCAACCCCACGTCCGCGCACTGGGCCCGATGGCGGAGCGCGTGGTCGATCAGCACCAGCGCCACCATGGCTTCCGCAATCGGCGTGGCACGAATGCCGACGCAGGGATCATGGCGCCCCTTTGTCACCACGTCGACCGGCTCTCCAGCCAGATTCACGCTGTGCCCAGGAATCAGGATGCTGGACGTGGGTTTGAGCACGATTGAGGCCGTCACCGGCTGGCCGCTGCTGATCCCGCCAAGAATGCCGCCGGCGTGATTGGAAGCAAAGCCCGCCATGCTCATTTCATCGCGATGCTGGCTGCCACGCTGACTGACTGCCGCGAAGCCATCGCCAATCTCGACGCCTTTGACCGCATTGATCGACATCAGCGCGCCAGCCAGATCGCCGTCAAGCTTGCCGTAGATCGGTTCGCCCCAGCCGGGCGGCACGCCTTCGGCGACCACGTTGACGCGGGCACCGACCGAATCGCCGGCCTTGCGCAAGGCGTTGATATAGCTCTCCAGCGCGGCAACCTGGGCCAGATCCGGCCAGAAGAACGGGTTCTGCTCCACCGACTCCCAGTCGAACGCCTCCGGCGTCAGTTCACCGATTTGCGCCAGGTATCCACGCACGCGAATGCTGTGGTGTTCCGCCAGCCACTTCTTGGCAATCACGCCGGCAGCCACTCTCATCGTGGTTTCCCGGGCCGACGAACGCCCGCCACCGCGCGGATCGCGAATGCCGTACTTCTGCCAGTAGGTGTAGTCGGCATGACCGGGACGGAACGTCTCGACGATGTTGCCGTAGTCCTTGCTGCGTTGATCGGTATTGCGGATCAATAGCGCGATCGGGGTTCCGGTGGTTTTCCCCTCATACACCCCGGAGAGGATCTCCACCTCGTCCGCCTCGTGCCGTTGCGAGGTGAAGCGGCTGCGCCCGGTGGCGCGCCGCTCCAGATCAGCGCGAAACTCTTCGGCGGCAATCGCCAGGCCCGGCGGACAACCGTCGATTACGCAGCCGATTGCCGGCCCGTGGCTTTCGCCAAAGGTGGTGACGGTGAACAATTTTCCGAACGAATTGCTGGACATGGAAAGCTGGGGTCCGGGACGGGGAGAGTCGGGGATGACGTTGCATGCACTGCGAAACGCCTCAGCGTGCCTGCAGTCACCGCAGCTTAGCAAGATGGCGCGATCCGCGGATCAGCCAGCGAATCCTCGGCCTGCCCCGGCCAGTGAATGCCCAGGTCGGCAATCAGCCGGCCACTCTTCTGCAGTCGGGCGGTGACGAGTCCGCCGTTACCCCGCGCGACGCGCGGTGGCCACCGCACGGATCGCCGCGGCATGCTCGACCAGGTCGCGACGCTCGAGCGCGAACACGCCCATCGGGCCGACCTTGAACTCGATCCAGATAAACGGTACCTCGGGCAGCAACGCAACGAGCGCCTGCTCGCTTTCGCCCACTTCGACAATCAGCAGGCCATCGTCGGCGAGGTGATCGGCCGCCTCATCCAGCATGCGCAGACACAGGTCCAGGCCGTCAGCGCCCGAGGTCAAGCCGAGCTTTGGCTCGTGGGCGTACTCGCCGGGCAACGCTGCATATTCGTCTTCGGTGACGTATGGCGGGTTGGAAACGATCAGGTCATAACGCCGTCCCTGCAAGCCAGCGAACAGATCGGATTCGATCGCCGTGACCCGATCACCGACGCCCTGAAACACGATGTTCTCGCGCGCCAAGGACAGGGCTTCCCCGCTGATGTCGACGATGTCGACCTGCCAGTCGGGGTTGTACTCCGCCATCGCAATACCGATGCAGCCAGAACCCGTGCACAGATCCAGCGCGTGCTCGATGGGTCGCTCGTCCAGCCATGGCGCAAAACCCGATTCGATCAACTCGGCAATCGGAGACCGCGGCACCAGGGCGCGGCGGTCGCTCTTGAATTTCAATCCGGCGAACCAGGTCTCACCAACCAGATAAGCCACGGGCAAACGCTCGCTGACGCGACGTTCGATCAGGGCCAGCACGCCTTCCCGCTCGATTTTCGTCAGCCTGCCAGCGCCATACGCGGGCGGAATGTCAGGCGGCAGGTGCAAGCTGGCGAGCACCAGATGGGTGGCTTCGTCGATCGGGTTGTCGTGACTGTGGCCGAACGTCAAGCCGGCGGCCGAAAAGCGGCTGGCACCGTAGCGGATGAAGTCGATGATGGTGGCAAGCTCGGCGGTCACGGCGATCCAGGGGTGCGGCAATTGGCCGGGCATTATAAGGCCTGCGCCGCGATTCACCCCGTATACTGCCCGGATGACTTTTCGCATCCTCCTTCAGTTCATCCTGCCGCACCGAGCGCTGTCGCGCGTGGTGTATTGGGCCACCCGCTGGACCTTCGCGCCGTGGAAGAACTGGCTGATCGGCAGCATCGTGCGGAACTACCACGTCAACATGGCCGAGGCGGCCCAGCCCGATCCGTTGGCATACCAACACTTCAACGCCTTCTTCACCCGCAAGCTCCGCGCCGACGCGCGCGCGGCCGACACCGATCCGGCGGCCCTGCTCTGTCCGGCCGACGGCCGCGTCAGCCAGGCCGGTCCCATCGTCGAGGGGCGTATCTTCCAGGCCAAAGGACAGGAATACAGCGCGGCCGAATTGCTCGGCAGCGACGAAGCGGCGGCCTCGCCATATCGCAACGGTCGTTTTCTCACCGTTTACCTGTCGCCGCGTGATTACCACCGCGTGCACATGCCCCTCAAAGGCACGCTGCGAGAAACAGTGCACGTACCGGGGCGCATTTTCAGCGTGGCCCCATTCGCGGTCGAGGCCATTCCACGGCTGTTCGCCCGCAATGAGCGGCTGGTCTGCCATTTCGACGGGGAGCATGGGCCGTTCGTGGTGGTGATGGTGGGCGCCATCCTGGTCTCTTCGGTGGCCACCGTCTGGAACGGGCTGGTGATCCCGCCGTACGCGTCATCCATCCGGCGCAAATCATTCGCCGGCCAAAACATTACGCTCGACCGGTTCGCCGAGATGGCGCGCTTCAATATGGGCTCCACCGTGATCGTGCTGCTGCCCGAAGGAACAGCCGAGCTGGACGCCTTGGTGCCTCAGCAGGCCGTCCAGGTCGGACAGCGGATCGGGCGGCTCTGAATCAGTCACCCGCCCGATCCGGGCAGGCCGATGCGGCTCGTCGTTCTGTGACGCCCTCGGCGCAATTTCCGCTCGCAGCCCGCTAACCTCATCACGTCGTCACGCGAGTTTGCGCGTACGGCTGAAGTTTCTGCGCCGAGGGAATCTCATGCAAATACTCACACCTTTGCTCGTGGTGATGCGCGCACGTCAACTGGGTCGCCAGTTTCGCGACATCGAGCGCCAAGTGCGCGCACTGCCCAGACGCAACCGGGAACGCCTCAGCGAACTGACCCTGCGAGAAATCGGGCAGGCATCGCGCAGCGACTTTCCCCACCTGCATGGCACCCCTGTGGAAGCGCGCTACGAGCCTTGGGGGCAAGGCACCGACGTAGGTTACGAGCGCGCCCGCTCGAACAACCCCGAAGTTGCCCTCCGCGGCATTGCCTTGTGGCTGGCCGTGGCCTACCACGAAACCAGAAACTCGACGCACCGCAGCCTGCAAGTACGGCATCGGCAGCTGATGCAAATCCTGCGCGAACTGAAGGACATGCACGGCGCCAGCGACCCGGTGGTCACCTGGATGCAGGAAACGGCGGCGGCCTGATCGTCCGGCCACGCGGAATCGCTCAGCGGCAGGCGGGCACCTTCAGGGACTGCCCAATGCCCAGGTGATGGCCTGTCAGCCCGTTCATCTCGGCCACTTCCTGCACACTCGAGCACTGCAGCTTGCGCACGATGCTGACCAGCGTGTCACCCCGGCGCACCATGTAGTGCGTGGTTCTGGTCGGCGCCGCGGACGCAATTCTCGGTGCCTGCGGCGCGGGCACCGCGGCGCGATGCAGGTCGGCGGCAAGCACCGGCCACGGCCCTTCGACGCAGCGCGACGCATAAGCCCTTTCCAGCAGCTTTGGCACTTTCAGGCGCGTACCCACGGGCTGGCTGACCTGCGGGTCCAATCTCGGATTGAGATTGCGCAAGGTGCGGAACCAGCCGTCGCCCATGCCGGCGGCGGATCCCAGGCAGACGGTCAGCTCCGACAACGAAGCGGGCCGTTTCAAGGTGATCGTGGCCGGCACGCCATCAACCTTGGGGAATCGCAGGTTGTAGCTGGCCGGATGCTGGAACAACCAGGCCGCGGCAAGCACCGCCGGAACGTAGTCACGGGTCTCCTGCGACAGCTGGCTGTACATGCGCGGATCGTAAAAGCCGGCCGACGGAGCATCCCCCACCATCCGACGCATGCGGCCTTCGCCACCGTTGTAGGCGGCCAGGGTCAGCTCAAGGTTGTCGTTGAAGGCCCGCAGTTGCTCGTTGATGTACTCGGCATTCGCCCGCGCCGACGCCCCGGGGTCGAAGCGCAAATCGAATCCCTCGTCATTGACCAGGCCGAATCGCAAACCGGTGGCGTACATGAACTGCAACGGTCCGGCGGCGCCTGCCCGGGATATCGCATGCACCTTGCCGCCCGATTCCTTCGCCATGATGCCGAACAGCAGCGCCTCGGGCAGGCCGGCCTTTTCATACGGTGGCCACATCTCGAAGCGCATGTACTGGTAATTGACGTACGCCGCCATCAGCTGCGGGCGCCACTGCGTCAACCACATCTCGAGCGCCGCCTTGACCGGCTCGCTCATCGCAACCAACTGCGGCAGTTGCTCGCCCTTCAGCAAGGTCACGCTTCGCTGGGCCTGGGGCAAGCTGCCCAAGCTGGTCCTGGACGCCGCCAACGCGGCCTGTGACGGGTCGACATCGCTTTCCAGACTCGCGCCGCCGAAGTCGCCGTCTTTCAGGCGCAGCAGATGATCCATGGCGGAGAAAAAACGCTGCGGATCGCAGCCATCTGTCGAAGTGCAAAGCGCGGACGCATGCTTCAGCTGGTCCAGCGACCGGGTCAAGCTGGCGCGCGACGCCTGACTGTCGCCCTCGCGAGCCTGCTGCAGCGCGGTCTCGTAGCCCTTGCTCGCCTCGTCAAGTTGGCCGTACAACGCATTCGTCGACGCGGAGGGTTTGTTGCCGGCCGCACTGGCGCACCCACCCAGGACACCGACCAACAAGAAAATCGACGCCGCGCGCGCGCGACGCATCACCGAAAACGACGACATCAGAAACATCACCTGCTGAAAACGACCACCATAGCCGGCACCCGGTTTTGACTCAACGCACGAGACGTTCCGGCATCTGTGGTGTCATGGCTACAATCGCCCGAACAGCTGAGAACGATGCACCATGACCGAGATCCTGACCGTCCGCACCGGCAAACGTGCCGCAGGAGTGTCGAGCCAACGACCCAGCGGCTCGGATCGCCCCGCGCATGATGCCAAGTCAGGGACGAACCGCCGACGGGGCAAGATCGAACCAACGGCCACGTGGATGGTGCATAGGGCCACCAGCCAGCTGGGCAGTCCAGTCCTCCGCAGCCAAGCTGGCGCGAGCTTCGGCTGCAGGCGCTGAGCGGGATCGCCATGTCAACAGTCGAACTGGTCGCTCCGGATCAAACACTGCCGCAGCAGCTGGCCGATGCGCTGCTGTACCCGCTGCGCGCCAGCGCCCTGCCCGGGCTGATCGCCTTCACGCTGGCACACTATCTGGCTTTGTTGCCGGTCGTTGGCTGGGTGCTGGAACTGGTGATCTGGGCAGCCACCTATCTGTACGCGCTGGAATGTCTGCGCCACAGCGCCGACGGATTTGCCCAGCCACCGGAATTCGCCGAGCCGGGCGTTGGTGGCTGGGCACTGGTCGCCATCGCCTTGTGGTCGACTTTGCTGACCGTGGCCGTGAAGCTCAACTTTGGTGGCGGCACGTGGCTGGTCAGCGGCCTGATGGCCGCAACCCTGCCCGCGATCGCCATGTCGCTGGCGCTGGATGGCGGTGTGGCGCACGCGCTGAACCCGGCCAACTGGCTGCGGGTGATGGCGCGCTTCGGCCCAACGTATCTGGTCCTGATCGGCGTGCAGTGTCTCGTCGCGCTGGTCGTCACGCAGGCGCAACATGGTTTCGAGCATGCGCTGCCTCATTTCGTCGCGCTGCCGCTGTTCTACTTCGTGGCGATCCACGCCACCTTGTCCAACTTCCGGCTGATGGGCCTGTTGCTCCACCAGCGCCACGCGCACTTCGGCATCCAGCCCAAAGCGCATCAGCTGGTCGCGCAAAACCATCAGGACGATGACCGGCAGCTGCTGGATCAGGTCGAACTGCTGGCTTCCCGGGAGCCGCAGGCAGCGCTTGACCTGTTGGTCCCCCGATTGCGTGATCACGCGGCGCCGGCGACGGTGCATCTGGCGTATCGCCAGTTGCTCCAGCGGCTGGATCTGCGTGAGGCCCTGCTGGTGCATGGGCAGATCTGGATCGCCGCCCTGATTGCCCAGGGCAAATCGCGCCGTGCGCTGGGATTGTTGCAGGAGTGCATCGATCTGGACGACCAATTCATCCCCGACGATCCGCGCACCTGCGGCGAACTGGCCGATCTGGCCGCCCGGCTGGGCATTAGCCGAATCGCGCTGAGTCTGTGCCGCGGTTATCTGCAGCATTGGCCGAGGGACGTGCAAGCACCACACTTTGGCTTGATCGCATCGCGCATCCTGGCCGAGCATTCCGATCAGCGTGCCGAGGCGCTCCGGTTGCTGGACGGCCTCGCCAACGCATGGCCCGACCACCCGCTGCGCGCCCGGATCGATGCGCAGCGGCAGGGTCTGGTGAATCAGCCATGAGTCGCTGGCGCCCGCCCGCCGCCCGCTCCACCGCCATCATTACGCGTGATGGTTTCGAACGGCTCAAGGCCGAGCTTGACCACCTGTGGCATGTGCGGCGCCCCGAGGTGGTGAAGGCGCTTGCTGCAGCGGCGGCTGAAGGTGATCGCTCGGAAAACGCGGAGTACACCTACCGCAAGAAACAGCTTGGCGAAATCGATCGACGCGCGCGCTACCTCAGCAAGCGGATTCCGGCGCTGCAGGTGGCCGAAGGCGCGCCGGCGGACCGGAGCATGGTGTTTTTCGGCGCACGCATCGAAGTGGAAAACATCGACACGGGCGACATTCACCATTACCGCATCGTGGGGCCCGATGAGACGGACGCCGGTCGCGGCTGGATCAGCATCGATTCGCCGTTGGCACGGGCCGTGATGAAGAAACGGGTCGACGAGGAGTTCTCCGCCGAGCTGCCCGGCGCGATCACGCAATTCGCGGTGCTGGCCGTCAACTACGACTAGCAGCGACCCGGCCGCAAGCGACGCGCGGTTGCCCCCCACACAGCCCGCATTGCAGACCGCTTCAGCATGGGTGTAGCGTGCGTGACGTCTCTCCCTTCTTCCAGGAAAGACTTACCGCCCCACTGGAATGCGTTGCCGGCGTATTCCGGTCGCCCTTTGGGCCGGCATGACAGGCACCTCGGTGCCTTGGGAGGATCTATGTTTCGTTTTGTGAGCAAATGCGTGCTGCTGGGCTTTGCCTTGGCGGCACCTGCGGTGTTGGCGCAGGACATGAAGCCGGCGCCGCAACCAAGCCAGGCGATGGTTTCCCTTTACCACATTGCGCCCGGCAAACATCTCGCGTTCCTGAAATGGATGGCTGCACGTGACGCCATCGACGCGCAGCTCAACTTGCCACGGGCACACTGGTACGCGCACATTGATGGGGACTCCTGGGACTACCTGATGATCGGACCCCATCTGACTGACGCACAGCAAAAGAGGGTCAACGACGCGGCCATGGCCAAGGGCCTGACCGTGGGGCCAAAGGCGTCCATCGAGATTCGCCAGTTCATCGCGTCGCACACCGACACGCTGAGCGCGGGGCCGATGACTGCCACCGAACTCTCGGCCGAAATGGGCAATCCCTGAGCACCCCCCGGGGCGGAGCCATGCGGGTCCGCCCCGGATTCTCCTGCCGCAGGTGCCGAGGCTTCTGCAGTGGCCCATGCCACGTTGATTGTCCCCGCTGATGTCGGCCAATCGTGCCTGACGGGCTCACCGGGAAGCCCACGGGTCATCGCGTGCCTGTAGTCGCAGCAACGTGAACGGCATGTCGACAAGCGAGGGAGTAAGCGACGGGTTACGGGTGCGAACCCGCCGACCTCCGGCGCGGTGTACCCAGTGACCAACAGATACTTGCTGCCCTCAGTCGACCTCCACCGCTGGCGGGTAGCGCCGCCCTGCGCGGCGCGGTTGATAACAGGCAGCGACACGATGAAAGGATTCATCGGCATTGCCCGGGTGCCAGCCGGGAATACCCGACAACGGCAGCGGGCGCAGCTCAAGCGGATCGCGCAACCACTGCCCCGCACCAATGGTTGCAGCGCATAAAGCACGGTGATCGATCTCGCGACCAGCCTGGAAGACAAGTGCCTTGCCTACGGGAAGGCGATCCGGATCCAGCGCCAGTTCCAGCAAGGCATGCCCGAACAGTTCCAGCCGAATGGTTCCATCCAGCCACGCTTGACGCCTCTGCCAGAACAGGCCGTACCAGTCGTGCGCGTCCCACAGTGCCAGCAACGCAGGGTCGCGCACTGTGACGATCACCCCGGCCTCGTCGAAATGGGTTAGTGCATATTGCGCACGTGACCGTCGCTTCGGCCCCATAGTGGCTATCTCGGCGACCTGCCGGCGATTCAATGCCTGTTTCAGCGACCGATGGCGCAACCAGATCAGGGCATTGAACAGGTCGTGCCAATTGCCTTCACGGGTGGCGATCTGCCCGCGTTCGGCAATGCGCTGTTCGTAGTGCAGGCCGTCGGCCAGCAACGCGGGAGTCTGCGCCACGAATCGCTGGCTCATCCCCGGCGGCACACGACTGTTCAATGCATCGACCGTAGGCCACGCCACCCCTTCGAGCAGATCGGCGAAGCCACGCCAGTCGACCAGCGGTTGGCGGCCAAATACCGCCGGATCCACCGCAGCGCGAGCCGGCGCCTGGAAACGCATGCGCCGCCTACACCACGCCGGGCTGGGGCCGGTTCAGACGTGCGTGCAGGTCGTGCTCGCCGGCAGACTGCACCAGGACCTCGACAAACTGCCCCGGCCGCAAGGCGTGACCGTCCGCGATTCGTACCGTACCGTCGATCTCCGGCGCGTCGGCGGAGGAACGTGCGACGGCGCCATCGGCGCCCGCCTCGTCAACCAGCACCTTCAGCGTGCGCCCGACCTTGCACCGCAACTTCGCGGCCGAGATTTGTGCCTACACCGCCATGAACTGCTCGAGGCGGTCCTCTTTCAATTCCTCCGGCACCGGGTCGGGCAATTCGTTTGCCTTCGCGCCGTCGACGGGTGAATAGGTGAAAGCGCCGACGCGATCAAGCTTGGCCTCGCGCAGGAAGTCCAGCAGCTGTTCAAACTCCGCATCCGTCTCGCCGGGAAACCCCACAATGAAGGTGCTGCGAATGGCGAGATCGGGTACCTGGCTGCGCCAGTGCTGGATTCGCTCCAGCGTCCTGTCGATGTTGCCGGGGCGCTTCATCAGTTTCAGAATGCGCGGACTCGCGTGCTGGAAGGGAATATCCAGATACGGCAGCAGCTTGCCATCGGCCATCAGCGGCATCACCTCGTCCACGTGTGGATACGGATAGACGTAGTGCAGCCGCGTCCATGCACCGAGTTCGGACAGGCCCTCACACAGTTCCGTCATGCGCGTGCGATACGTCTTGCCACGCCACTGCCGCTCGGCGTACTTGATGTCCACGCCGTAGGCGCTGGTGTCCTGCGAGATCACCAGCAATTCCTTCACGCCGCCTTTGACCAATCGTTCGGCCTCCAGCAACACCTCGTCGATCGGGCGCGAAGCCAGATTGCCGCGCATGGACGGAATGATGCAGAAGCTGCAGCGGTGATTGCAGCCCTCGGAAATTTTCAGATAGGCGTAGTGTTTTGGCGTCAGCTTCACGCCGGTGTCGGGAACGATGTCGATGAATTTGTTGCGGGTGGGCGGCAACGCGGCGTGCACGGCAGTCATCACGCTGGCATAGTCCTGCGGACCGCTGATCGACAGCACGTCGGGGTAGGCTTCGCGGATCAGCGCCTCACGCTTGCCCAGGCAACCGGTGACGATCACCTTGCCGTTCTCGTTGAGTGCGGTGCCGATCGAGTCCAGCGATTCCTGCACCGCCGCGTCGATGAAGCCACAGGTGTTGACCACCACCGCGTCCGCCGCGCAGTAGCTGTCCACGATCTGGTAACCCTCGACCTTGAGCTGGGTCAGGATACGCTCGGAATCCACCAGCGCCTTGGGGCAGCCGAGGCTGACGAAGCCGATCTTGGGCGCGGCGAGGGTCATGGTGGATTACCGTGAAAGGCGTGCCGAAGCGGGGAGTATACGGGGAGCGCGCAATGGCACGTGGTGAACAACTGCGGTGAATCCACGCCCCGCAATCGACACTCCGGCCACACGCCAATCCTCTAGAATTGAGCATTCACAACCCGGGAGTCCCACCATGGGTCAGCAGATCAATATCCCCACCAGAGGTACCCGCTGCATCGGCGCTTACCTCGCGCGGCCGACGGGCACGCCCAAGGGCGGCCTGGTGGTGATCCAGGAAATCTTCGGCGTGAATGCCCACATCCGCAGCGTGGTCGACCGCTTCGCCGAACTGGGCTATATGGCCATTGCCCCGGCCTTCTTCGACCACCTGGAATCGGACGTGGAGCTGGGCTACGACCGGGTGGGCGTGAACAAAGGCAAACAGCTGGTCGCCGAAGTGGGGCTGGAACGTGCGCTGGAGGATGTCGCCAGCGCCGCCGACGCCATCTCATCGGCAGGCCGGATCGGCACCGTCGGCTACTGCTGGGGCGGTACAGTGGCACTGTTGTCGGCCATGCGTCTGGGCCTGCCCTCGGTCAGCTACTACGGCGCCCGCAACCTGCCCTTCATCCACGAAACACCGAAGGCACCGGTCATGTTCCACTTCGGCGAAAAGGACGCGAGCATCCCGCCGGACGCGGTCGCCAAGCACCGGAAAGCGCTGCCGCAAATGGAAACCTTCAGCTACCCGGCCGACCACGCGTTCAACCGCGACGGCGGACCTGCTTACCATCAGGCCAGTGCCGAGCTGGCACTGGAGCGGACGCTGGCCTTCTTCGGCCGGCATCTGTCCGCGGCGTGAGTACTCCCGGCTTCGCACTCGATCCCCGATTGGCGGCCGACACACTTCCAGTCGCCTCGCTGCCGCTGTGCGACGTGCTCCTGATGAACGACTCGCGCTACCCGTGGCTGATCCTGGTGCCGCGGCGCCACGCCGTGGTCGAAATCGCCGATCTGGACGAGCATGAGCAAGCCGTGCTCTGGCAGGAAGTGAACCGCGCCGGCGCGGCGCTGCGCACCGCCGGGCCATGCGACAAGTTGAATGTGGGAGCCCTTGGCAACATCGTGCGGCAACTGCACGTACATGTTGTGGTGCGGCGCATTGACGACCACGCCTGGCCTGGCCCGGTTTGGGGGAATGGCGGGCCGGCGCCTTACACAAATGAGCGCTCAGCAGCGTTGATCAGCATGCTGCAAGGCGCCCTCACACCCTGACTCGAGCGTGCGCCGGCGGCCCTGGTCGATGCCAGTACCGCGCACCCGGTGTTTCAACAAGACGAAGGGCCGCGACTCACATCGCGGCCCTTCGCATGACCCGGAAGTCAATACCCTTGCTGGGTCGGATCGTACCCGCCATCGCTCGCGTTCTTGCCCTTCTGCGAGTCGGGCAGCGGAGCGCGATTGTGATGCTCTTCCAGGTCGCGCGCCTTCGTTTCAACCGGATTGATTCGGGCCAACACGCCCTTGTCGTCGTAGAACACCGTGAAGCCGTAATCCATCTGCATGCGTGCCATGTACTGCAGGTGCCGCTTGCGAATCTTTGAGTCGTCACTGCTGAGCAACAGGACTCTCTTGGGCAACTTGCCCTGGTCCTTCAGGTAGGCGAAATGACTTCCCACATCCAGCGCCGAGAGTACCGCGCCATTGAGCAGGAACTGACCATCCTTGTACGCCTTCAGCGTGGTATCGAATTGGCTTTGCATCGAAGCCGTGGCTATTTCGCTTCGCGTACCTCCGGAATGGCACCCGGCGAGTGCGAGCGACCCGCCCAGCACGACCGCAGCCGCGATGCGGGTCAGCAAAGTGGAAAATCGGATCATGCAGGTCTCCTGGCGAGCAAAGGGCGGGAACGGTGGAAGTGTAACGCGGCCTGACGCAATCGGGATCGCAAGATTCCCTCGAGCAGACCGGGTGTTCAGGTGCGCGGCAACGTCACGCCCTGCTGGCCCTGGTACTTGCCGCCGCGGTCCTTGTAGCTGGTCTCGCATTCCTCGTCAGATTCCAGGAACAGCATCTGTGCCACACCTTCGTTGGCGTAGATTTTCGCGGGCAACGGCGTGGTGTTGGAGAACTCCAGCGTCACGTGGCCTTCCCATTCCGGCTCCAACGGGGTCACGTTGACGATGATGCCGCAGCGGGCATACGTGCTCTTGCCCAGGCAGATCGTCAGCACCTTGCGCGGAATGCGAAAGTACTCGACCGTGCGCGCCAGCGCGAACGAGTTGGGCGGGATGATGCAGACATCGGCCTCCACGTCGACGAAGCTGGACGGATCGAACGACTTCGGGTCGACGATGGTGGAATTGATGTTGGTGAAGATCTTGAACTCGCGGGCGCAGCGCACGTCGTAGCCGTAGCTGGACGTGCCATAGGAGATCAGCTTTTCGCCGTCACGCAGCTTGATCTGGCCCGGCTCGAACGGCTCGATCATGCCCTGGCTTTCGGCCATGCGGCGGATCCACTTGTCGGGTTTGATGCTCACGCGGTCTCCGGTGGGTAGCGGAATGGCCCGAAACGACCGGGCGCAAAGCGACAAAAATACATGGTCAGGCCGCTATCGCGCCAGCGCGCCCGGCCAGTGCCTCGCCGGGACGCCGAGTCACACCGCGCTACGTCGCGCCGGAGTCACGCCGCCGGAGCGCCCTGCACCACGATCTTGCCCAGCCCCAGCGACTTGTTGCGCGGTTGCAATGACAGTCGCCCCGCCGCGTTGCGGGCGATCTCGCGGTAGCGCGCCGCGAGATCGGAGTCGGGCATCGCCGCCACGGTCGGATTGCCGCCGTCGGCCTGTTCGCGAATGCGGATGTCCAGTGGCAGCGAACCCA
The DNA here is from genome assembly GCA_036563155.1 of Rhodanobacter sp. Lineage (GTDB taxonomy): Bacteria > Pseudomonadota > Gammaproteobacteria > Xanthomonadales > Rhodanobacteraceae > Rhodanobacter. The sequence goes on along the minus strand of DATCMT010000021.1, from coordinate 33,180 downwards.
GATAGGGAACCGCGTACTGACTGGCCATGCGCTCGCCGCCGCCGGCGCCGAAGATGTGTTCCTCGTGGCCGCAGTTCGTGCACACATGGGTCGCCATGTTCTCCACCACGCCCAGCACCGGCACCTCGACTTTCTCGAACATCTTCAGTGCCTTGCGCGCATCCAGCAGCGCAATGTCCTGCGGTGTGGTGACGATCACCGCACCCGCCACCGGCACCTTCTGCGACAGGGTCAGCTGGATGTCGCCGGTGCCCGGCGGCAGGTCGACGATCAGATAGTCCAATGGCTCCCAGCGGGTGTCGGTCAGCAGCTGCATCATCGCCTGGGTCACCATCGGACCGCGCCAGATCATCGGCGTGTCGGCTTCCACCAGGAAGCCGATCGACATCACTGGCATGCCGTGCGCCTGCATCGGGATGATGCTCTTGCCGTCGGGCGAGGCCGGCTTGCCGTGCACGCCCAGCATGGTGGGTTGGCTGGGACCATAGATGTCCGCGTCCATCACGCCGACCCGGGCGCCCTCGGCCTGCAGTGCCAGCGCCAGATTGGCGGACACCGTGGACTTGCCCACGCCCCCCTTGCCCGACGCCACCACGATGATGTTCTTCACATTCGGCAACGGCCCCAAGGTGCCTTGCACCTTGTGCACGTGGATGCGGCTGGTGATCGACACGGCTGCCGCCGTGATCGCCGAATCGGCCTCCAGCGCCTGACGCACGCGCGCGGTCATGCTTTCGACCGCGCCGGCGGCGGGATAACCCAGCTGCAGGTCAACCGAAACCTTGCTGCCATCCACACCGATCGCACGTACCGCAGCGGCCAGCGGCGCACCGGTGTGCCCGTCAATCAGTTCGCCGAGAATCTGGCGGACCAGCGCTTCATCTACCTGTGTCATGTTGGCTCGGGTGAGGGTGGAGACGCCCATTATGCCAGCCGCGTGAGGCCCGCCGGTTGACGTGGGTCAGTGGCACAAGCCCGGGTCGCCGCCATGGCGCAATGCAGCTTGACGGCCCCATCGAACCTCGCCAGTCTGGCGTCCATACGCTTTCGTACGGGAGGATTACCAATGAAGCATGCGTTCCGCCTCACCATCGCCGCCGGCCTGCTATTCGCCGCCGGTGCCGCGCTGGCCGCCAGCGACACCCCAGCCGGCACCTGGAAGACCATCGACGATGCCACCAACCAGGCGAAATCCATAGTCGAGATCACCGAGCAGAATGGTGAATTCCAGGCCAGGATCGTGAAGCTGCTGAACCGCACGCCCGAGGCCATCGCGAAAGACGGCGAACACCCTGTCTGCACCGAATGCGACGGCGCCCGCAAGGACAAGCCGATCGAGGGCATGACCATCATGTGGGGCGTCACCCGCAACGGCGACACCTGGAGCGGCGGCAGAATCCTCGACCCGAAGACTGGCAAGATCTACAAAGTGAAGCTCAAGCTGATGGACGCAGGCCAGAAGCTCGACGTGCACGGCTATATCGGCTTTGCCCTGCTCGGTCGCAGTCAGGTTTGGGAACGCCAACCGTAAGACCCTGGCGTCTGTTGCATGGAACAGGGCGCGCCATCGGCGCGCCCTGATTTCTATAAGCCCCGCTCAGCCACACCGGGCGTGGGTTTGGACGGCCATGCCATAATGCGCAGTCATTTTGAATAACTGCCTGCCATGAGCCGTCGCCTCCTCGTCACCAACGCCCTGCCCTACGCCAATGGGCCGCTGCACATGGGCCACCTGCTGGGCTACATCCAGGCCGACATCTGGGTGCGCGCGCAACGGATGAGTGGCAACAAGGTAGCCTACGTATGCGCCGACGACGCCCACGGCACGCCGATCATGCTGGCCGCCGAAAAGGCCGGCATGACGCCCGAGACCTTCATCGCCGGCATTCGTGAGGGGCACGAAGCCGATTTCGCCGCATTTGGCGTGGCGTTCGACCATTATCACACCACCCATTCGGAAGAAAATCGCGAGCTGGCGACGCTGATCTACACCCGCCTGCGCGACGCCGGTTACATCGCCAAGCGCAACATCCAGCAATTGTTCGATCCGGAAAAACAGATGTTTCTGCCGGACCGCTACATCAAGGGCGTATGCCCGAAGTGCGGCACGCCGGATCAGTACGGCGACAATTGCGAACACTGCGGCGCCACCTATGCACCCACCGACCTGATCAACCCGTACTCGGTGATGTCCGGGGCTACGCCCGTGCTGCGCGACTCGGAACATTATTTCTTCGAGCTGGGCAAGTTCGAGGGCCTGCTGCGCGACTGGTTCGCCGGCAAGTTCACCCATGGCAAGCCGGTCGCCAACAGCGGTGTGGCGGCCAAGTTGCGCGAGTGGCTGGACGGCGGCTTGAAAGACTGGGACATCTCGCGCGATGCGCCTTACTTCGGCTTCCCGATTCCCGACGCGCCAGGCAAGTTCCTGTACGTGTGGCTGGACGCGCCGATCGGCTACCTGGCCAGCTTCAAGGCGCTGTGCGACCGCACGCGACTGAACTTCGACGACTACCTCGCCGTGGGCAGCACCGCCGAAATGCATCACTTCATCGGCAAGGACATCATCAATTTCCACGGTCTGTTCTGGCCGGCGATGTTGCATGGCGCGGGATTCCGCACGCCAACGGCACTGCACGTCAACGGCTACCTGACCGTGAATGGCGCCAAGATGTCCAAATCGCGCGGCACCTTCATCCAGGCACGCACCTACCTGGACGCGGGCATCCACCCGGAGTTTCTGCGCTACTACTTTGCCAGCATGCTGAACGAAACACCGGTTGACGTGGACCTCGATCTCAAGGCCTTCGAGGAGCGCGTCAACTCGCACCTGATCGGCAAGTGGGTGAACATCGCCAGTCGCACCGCCGGCTTCGTGCACAAGTACTTCGAAGGCCGGTTGGCCCCGAATTTCTGCGCCGAGGAAATGGCGCTGTGGAATACCTTGCTGGAACACTACGACGGCACAGCCGCACTGTACGACAGCGGCGACTTCGCCGAAATCACCCGCCGCTTCGTGCTGATGGCCGACCTGGTGAACAGCCACATTGCCGCCAAGGCGCCGTGGACCATGGCCAAGGACGAGAGCCGCCGCGACGAACTGCACCAGGTATGTTCGTTCGCGCTGACCGCGTTCCGCCTGCTCACCGGCATGCTCAAACCCATCCTGCCAACCACTGCGGCGGCCGCCGAACGCTTCCTGGGCGCGCCCATTGCCGACTTCGACGACGCACGCGCCAGCTTGCGCAACCACGCCATCGAGGCGTTCGAGCCGCTGTTGGTCCGGATCGATCCCAAGCGCATCGCTGCGATGGTCGAAGCATCGAAGGATTCGCTCGCTACCCCTGCCGAAGCACCAGCAGCCCCCGCCAAGAAATCCAAGGAATCCCGCAAGCCCATGAACGACGCCCCCGCTTCCGAAGCCGCCACGATCTCGATCGACGACTTCGCCAAACTCGACCTGCGCATTGGCAAGGTCACTCTTTGCGAATGGGTGGAAGGCTCCGACAAGCTGTTGCGTTTCGAGCTGGATGCCGGTGCGCTGGGCAAGCGACAGATTTTCTCCGGCATCCGCGCCGCCTACGCCGAACCGGAGAAGCTGGTCGGTCGAAATGTCGTGTTCATCGCCAACCTGGCCCCGCGCAAAATGCGTTTCGGCCTGTCCGAAGGCATGATCCTGTCAGCCGGCGACGGCGGCAGCGACCTGTTCCTGCTCGACGCCGACCAGGGCGCCAAACCAGGCGCCACCGTCCGCTGATCCAACCACCCCGTAGGGCGGGCACCGCCCGCCGCGCATCGGCGTCGCAGCTACCGGCGGGCCATGCCCGCCCTACGACACTACAAGACCGGACAGCATCAGGGTTACGCGCAAGTCCCACGCGCCCACGTCACGGCCACCCCGCACCGCCAAGTCAGCGCGAGTCCCCGTAGGGCGGGCACTGCCCGCCGCTCTTTCGCGCTGGCGCTACTGGAAGGCGACCTGGCGGCCAGTCCGTCACACCTCATCGCGCACGCGCAGCGTGGCGCCGACACGTAGCGAGCAATTGCGAGACAATGACCTCCGATTCTCGTCTGTCCCGCACCTGCGCATGAGTGACCCCATCACCAGCCTCGCCGACCGCATTGACGCCCTGCTGCCGCAAACGCAATGCGAGCAGTGCGGCTACCACGGCTGCCGACCGTATGCGGAAGCCATCGCGCGGGGCGAAGCGGCCATCAACCAGTGTCCGCCCGGTGGCATGGCCGGCATCGAAAAGCTTGCCGCGCTGCTGCAACAACCGGTGTTGCCGCTGGATTCCACGCACGGGGTCGAAAAACCACGCATGCTGGCGCGCATCATCGAGGCCGATTGCATTGGCTGCACCAAGTGCATCCAGGCCTGCCCGGTCGACGCCATCGTGGGCGCATCGAAACTGATGCACACGGTGCTGGCCGACGACTGCACCGGCTGCGAACTGTGCGTGCCGGCTTGCCCGGTCGACTGCATCGTGCTGGAACCGATGCCCTTGGCGCAGATCGACGCGGCCCACGCCGATGCGGCACGCGCCAACTTCCAGCGCCGCGAAACGCGGCTGACGCGCCTGCGTGCCGAACGCGCAGCCGAGCTGGCCGCGCGCAAGGCGGCCGTCGACACCGGCAGCGGTCCGGTCAATCCCGTGCTGGCCGCACTGGCTCGCGCAAGGACCAAGCAACAAGGGCCGAAACCGTGAAGCGTGCCGACGTGATCGAACTGTTCTCACTCCTGCGCGAGCTCAATCCACATCCCACCACCGAACTGGTCTACAGCACGCCGTTCGAACTGCTGGTGGCCGTGGTGTTGTCGGCGCAAGCCACCGATGTGGGCGTCAACAAGGCCACGAAAAAACTTTATCGGCTGGCGAATACACCGCAGGCGATTCTCGCGCTGGGCGAAGATGGGCTGAAGCGCTACATCAGCACGATCGGCTTGTTCAATGCCAAGGCCAAGAACGTCATCGCGCTGTGTCGGCTGTTGATCGAGCAGCATCAAGGCCAGGTGCCACGCACCCGCGAGGCGCTGGAGGCGCTGCCTGGCGTGGGCCGCAAGACCGCCAACGTGGTGCTCAATACCGCGTTTGGCGTGCCCACCATCGCGGTCGACACGCACATATTCCGGGTCGCCAATCGCACCGGGTTGGCTGCTGGCAAGACTGTGCGCGCCGTCGAAGACAAACTTGAGAAGGTGGTACCGCCAGAGTTCAAGCAGGACGCGCATCATTGGCTGATCCTGCACGGCCGCTATGTGTGCAAGGCGCGCAAGCCGGCCTGCCCGAACTGCGTCATTCGCGATCTGTGCCGGTTCAAGGACAAGACCGTCGACTAGGGCACGCGATACCGCAAGGCATTTCGGTTTTCGCGCCGCTTCCGGTTCCCTGGTCCGACCGCCCGCTGCTGCCCACTCAAGCCGGCAGCTGTGCCCGCTCCAACGCCGCGACGTGGTGCCTCAGCCGTGGCCCGAGATAGCAGTGCGAGCCGCACGGCAACAGTCCCGCCTTGTTGAACTCGCGCAGATACCACGCCGGCGTACGTGCAACAAAACCCTGCCGGTCGCCAACCACGTCATCATGACTGGTGAATACCTCAAGGAATGCCACGCCTTCGAGCATGTCGACGACTCCCTGCAGGCCGGCACGGATCTCGGACGGCTTGAGGTAGTGCATGACGTCGGTGCACACAATCAGGTCGAAGCGTGCGTCGAAACGCAGGTGCTCCAGCTGGCCAAAGCGCGCGAGACCGATGTTGCGGCTGCGCCCGTAGCGCCCCACCACGTACTCACTGGCATCCAGCCCGCGATAGTCGACTCCCGGACGCAGCGCCCGCAACGGCGCACGCCACGTCGCCTCTCCGCAACCCACATCGAGCACGTTGCGTATCGACCGACCAAGGTAGTACTCGGTCTGCGCCACCACCATGGCCAGCTTGCGCCGCAGCTCGGCCCCGGATACCACCGCATGTTGCGGATCGCGATACCACTTGTCGAAATAGGCACGATCGTAGGGCTTGGGCATATGCCGGGAGCTCCAACGTGAACAAGGCGCCATGGTAGCCCGCAGTCCAACCCGCTGCAGGATTTCGCGTCACCTTGTGCATGCGCGTCCAATGACAGACTCGTTTCGTCGATTCCCGGCGCGAGGGTTGTGTCAATGTCCATGGTCCGTTTCCGCCTCACTGGCAGCCGCAGCGACGCCGATGCGGTGATCGCCGACTTGCATGGCCTCGACGGCATCGAACACGTGGAGGAGGTCGACGACCTCGCTACCGGTATGCGCGATGACTCCAGTTCTTGTGAATCTCCCAGTGACGCGGTCGGCCATGTGTACTGCATTGAAGTCGAGGTTTTCAACGACCAGCGGGCCGATATCGTGCGTGGCGATGCCGATGCGATTGCGCACGAGTTTGGCGCCGGCATCGAATTCACCGACGAGTTTTGACCCCCGGGTGGCCGGTCACTGTGTCATCCACAATCAACCTGCCACGTCCAAGCATGCGATGTCGCCTGTTGGCGCGACTGGGACCGCAAGGCCTTTTGCATTCCCATACGGCCTGTCCGGCACGCAGCCACGATGCCGGGGGCGACGTTGCCTCGCCCTCGTCGTGGTCATGCTGGCGGCGTCCGCCGCCACGGTACAGTCAGTCGCCAATCCAGGACGCGCCAATATTCACTGATCACAGCGAGTCACCTTCCTGCCGGGCTCGGCCATGCTTCTGCTAACTTGCAGTCCTGGTCCGATCGTCATCGAGGGGAATGCCATGCGCCGCCGCCATCTCATCACTGCACTCGCGCTTGCCGGCAGCCTGCTGGCGCTGCCAGGCTTTGCCACCGAGCAGGACAAACCCACGCCAACGGCGAAGGAAATCCTGGCCAAATCCACGCCAGCCGAATGGCGCGCGCCCGACCCGCAGAACCTGCTCGTCATGCAACTGCCAACCGGACGCGTGCTGATCGAGCTGGCACCGGACTTCACCCCGCTGCACGCGGCGAATATCCGCACCCTGGTGCGTGAACACTATTTCGACGGGCTGGCGATCATCCGGGTGCAGGACAATTTCGTCACCCAGTGGGGCGACCCGAACGACGACGAGAACGGCGACAAGAGCAAGATCCGTTCGCTGGGCAAGGCACACAAGACGCTGCCGCCGGAGTTTACCCGTGCGATCGACCCGAAGCTGCCGTGGACGCCGCTGCCGGACGGCGATGTCTATGCGCCGGAGGTGGGATTCTCCGAGGGCTTTCCGGTCGCCCGCGATCCGGCGCGTGGGCAGGAGTGGCTGGCTCACTGCTATGGCATGGTCGGTGTCGCCCGCGACGTGGGTCCAGAGACCGGCAGCGGCAGCTCGTTGTATGCCGTGATTGGTCAGGCACCGCGGCGCCTGGATGGCAACCTGGCCGTCGCCGGCCGCGTGCTGGATGGCATGCCGTTGCTGTCCGGGTTACCGCGGGGTCCCGAACCGATGGGCTTCTACACCGACCCGGGCAAGCGAACGAGCATTGAATCGGTGCGCCTGGCCGCCGACCTGCCGTTGAAGGATCGCCCTGAGATCAAGGTTCTGCGCAGCGACAGCGCCACCTTTGCTGCGCTGGTGGACGCCAGGCGTAACGGTCACAGTGAGTTCTATCCCCGCCCCGTGGGCAAGCTCGACCTGTGCGGTATCGACGTGCCGGTTCGCATGGGAAAGCAGGCTCACTGACGCGGCAGCGCGCGCCCCAGACGCCCTGCTCACCGGCACCGGCTACCGAGTCGGTGCCGCACGGTGTGGGGCGCCTTACACCGCCTGCGAAGGTCATGAGGTTCGTGCGAGCGTGGCTGCACGACTCGCGGCCGTGACGCCCGCTCCGCCCGCACCTCGCCAGCCAGGGTGCACACCGCATGGAACATCGCGAGCGTTAGAATACCGTGCACCCTTTCTTGCGAACCCCCCATGCAACCCGTCAACCAGGCCCGTCTGCAGATTCACTTCTGCGTGTTGTTGTGGGGCTTCACGGCTATCCTCGGCAAGCTGATCACGCTGCCGGCGCTGCCACTGGTGTGGTGGCGCATGTTGCTGGTGGCGGCTGCCCTGCTGCTGGTGCCGAAGGTATGGCGCAATCTGCGGGCGATGTCGTGGCGGCTGATTGGTGCCTATGCCGGCATCGGCGTGCTGGTGTCGCTGCACTGGCTGACCTTCTACGCCGCGATCAAGCTGTCCAACGCTTCGGTTGGCGCCACCTGCATCGCGCTGGGGCCGGTGTTTCTTGCCTTCGTCGAGCCGTGGCTGACCAAGCGCAAGTTTGATCCGCGCGAATTGCTGATCGGTGCCGCGGTGGTACCGGGCGTGGTGATGGTGGTCGGCGGCGTGCCCACCGACATGCGCATCGGCATCGCGGTCGGCGTGCTGTCGGCCTTGTTCGTGGCGTTGTTCGGCTCACTCAACAAACGCATGGTGGAATCGGGCGATCCGCTCACGGTGACTTTCATCGAGCTGGGCACCGGCACCGCCTTCCTCACCTTGCTGGCGCCGCTGTTGCCGCACCAAGGCCCGTTGTTCGCACTTCCCGACTTGCACGACGCGCTGCTGCTGCTGGTGTTGTCGTTCGGCTGCACGCTATTGCCGTTCTCACTGGCGTTGGTTGCCCTGCGTCACATGAGCGCCTTCGGCACCCAGATGGTGACCAACCTGGAACCGGTCTATGCGATCGTACTGGCGATCGTGCTGCTCGGTGAGCAGCACGAACTGGACCGCTGGTTCTATATCGGCGTGGCGGTGATCCTGGCGGCGGTATTCGTTCACCCGCTGCTGCACCGCAAGCGTCGCAGCACGCAACAGCCGGAATTGATGGGCACCACCGAAAGTCACAGCATGGTGGATTGACGACATGGGCGCCGTGAGTCACCTCGCTGACTCCGCCGAAACACAGACCCGAGACGCCTTGCGCAGCATTTGCGCAAACACGTTCAGGCCTGCATGGCTCCATCGAGCGTCAGCCTGTTCAGTCGGCTGACGCCACTCGCCGGACCCTGCCAACAGTGCGGCCATGCGCCAACCGGTACAGCGCCGGCAACACCAGCAAGGTCAGCAGCGTCGACGACAGGATGCCGCCGATCACCACCGTGGCCAGCGGACGTTGCACTTCGGCGCCGGTACCGACGTTCAGCGCCATCGGCACGAAACCCAGCGACGCCACCAGCGCGGTCATCAGCACCGGCCGCAGGCGGGTCAAGGCGCCTTCGGTGATGGCGCTATCCAGATCGCGGCCCTCATCCAGCAGGTGCCGGATGAACGACACCAGCACCACACCGTTGAGCACCGCCACGCCTGACAGCGCGATGAAGCCTACGCCGGCGGAAATGGAGAACGGGATGTCGCGCAGCCACAGCGCAAGAACGCCGCCGGTCAGCGCCAACGGTACGCTGGTGAAGATCACGGCTGCATCCCGGGCCGAGCCAAAGGCCATGAACAGCAGGCCGAAGATCATCAGCAGGGTGATCGGCACCACGATCTGCAGCCGCTGGCTGGCCGACATCAGCTGCTCGAAGGTGCCGCCATAATTGATCCAGTAGCCGGTCGGCAACGCGACCTCGGCGGCCACGGTGTCACGCAGTTCCTCGACGAACGAACCGAGGTCGCGACCACGTACATTGGCGGTGACCACCACCCGCCGCTTGCCACTCTCGCGGCTGATCTGGTTTGGCCCGGTCGACAGCTCGATATGCGCCACCTCACCCAGCGGCACGGTGGTTGGCGGCGATGGATCGCTGCGCGCTGGCAGCGGTATCGGCAACGCGCCCAGCGCCTCCAGCCGGCTGCGCTGTGCCTCCGGCAAGCGCACCACGATGTCGATGCGCCGATCGCCCTCGAACACCTGGCCGGCGAATCCGCCGCCCATTGCGATGGACACCGTGTCCTGCAGGTCGGCCACCGCCAGGCCATAACGGGCCAGCGCGGTGCGATCGGGCAAGATCGTCAACAACGGCAGACCAGTGGATTGTTCCAACTGGACGTCGACCGCACCCGCCACGCGCGCGGCCACTCGCTCCACTTGTTCACCCAGCGCGGCCAACTGGTCGAGATCGTCACCGAAGACCTTGATCGCCACCTCGGCGCGTACGCCGGCAATCAATTCGTTCATGCGCATCTGCACCGGCTGGGTGAACTCGTAGTTGTTGCCGGGGATGGCGCGTACCGCCACGTCCATCTCACGCACCAGCTCGGCCTTGGTCTTGCGCGGATCGGGCCAATCCTTGCGGTCCTTCATCATGATGAAGGTGTCGGCGACGGAGGGCGGCATCGGGTCGGTGGCGATCTCGCCCGTGCCGATCTTGGCGAACACGCGATCCACCTCGGGAAACTGCTTGATCCGCGCCTCGAGGTGCAGCTGCATGCCGATCGCCTGGCTCAGGCTGGTGCCGGGGATGCGCAGCGCGTGCAGCGCAATGTCGCCTTCGTCCAGGTTGGGGATGAACTCCGCACCGAGCCGACCGGCCAGCAGACCGGCGGCGACCACCAGCACGGCAGCGACTGCGACCACCGCCACCCGCCAGGCGAGCACACGCTTCAGCAGCGGCGCGTACGCGCGACGGAATCCCCGCATCACGCGATTTTCCTGCTCGGCCACCCGGCCCGTCACGAACATCGCCACCGCAGCGGGCACGAACGTCAGCGAGAGCATCATCGCCGCGGTGATCGCGATCACCACGGTGAATGCCATCGGATGGAACATTTTTCCTTCGACGCCGGAGAGGCTGAAGATCGGCAGATACACGGCGGCGATGATGAACAGGCCGAACAAGCTCGGCTTGATCACTTCGGTGGTGGCACTGGTCGCCAGGGCGAAGCGCTCGTCGCGACTCAGCATCCGGCCCAGTCGCTGCTGCGCTTCGCCGAAGCGGCGCAGGCAGTTCTCCACGATGATCACCGCGCCATCGACGATCAGGCCGAAGTCGAGTGCGCCCAGGCTCATCAGGTTGCCGGAGATGCCGTTGCCGACCATGCCGCTGATCGTCATCAGCATGGCCAGCGGAATGACCGCCGCCGTGATCAATGCCGCGCGCAGATTGCCGAGCAGCAGGAACAGCACCAGGATCACCAGCAGCGCGCCTTCGATCAGGTTTTTCTGCACGGTGGCGATGGCACGATCGACCAGCTGCGTGCGGTCATACACCGCGCGCGCAGTCACTCCGGCGGGCAGGCTCTGGTTGATGTGCTTCAGCTCGGCCGCGGCACGCTGCGCGACGGCGCGGCTGTTCTGGCCGATCAGCATGAAGACGGTGCCGAGCACGGCCTCATGACCGTTCTCGGTCGCCGCGCCGGTGCGCAATTCCTGGCCCTCGATCACGTCCGCCACATCGCGCACGCGCAGCACCACGCCGTTGCGCTGCTTGACCACGACCTCGCGCAAGCCATCGAGATCGGTGATCTGCCCGGGTACGCGGATCAGGTACTGCTCACCGAAGCGCTCGATGTAGCCGGCGCCGACGTTGGCATTGTTGCGCTCCAGCGCGCGTTGCACCTCGACCAGGCTCAGTCCGTACGCGGCCAGTTTGGCCGGGTCCGGCGTGACGTGGAACTGGCGCACGAAGCCGCCCACCGTGTTGACCTCGGTGACACCGGGCAGATTGCGCAGCTGCGGCCGGATCACCCAATCCTGCAGCGAACGCAGGTCGGTCGGCGTCCACGGCTGGCCATCGGCGCGCCGCGCCTCTGGATCGGCCTCGACCATGTACATGAAGATTTCGCCCAGGCCCGTTGCCACCGGCCCCAGCGTCGGCTCAACCCCGGCGGGCAGCTGCGAGCTGACTTCCTTCAATCGTTCGGTCACCTGCTGCCGCGCGAAGTACACATCGGTGCCGTCCTCGAACACGGCCGTGGTCTGGGACAAACCGTACCGGGCAATCGAGCGCGTCTGCACCAGGTGCGGCAGCCCGGCCAGCGCGGTCTCGATCGGGTAACTCAGGCGCTGCTCCGCTTCCAGCGGCGAATAGCCGGGCGCCTCGGTGTTGATCTGCACCTGGACATTGGTGATGTCCGGCACGGCGTCGATCGGCAACTTCGAATAGCTCCACACGCCCAGCGCACCCAGGCCCAGCGCGAGCAGGAGCACCAGGAAGCGATGCGCAATCGCGGCTCGTACGATCCGTTCAAGCATGCCGGCGTCCTCAGTGGTCGTGGCTGGCGCCGGACTTTTCGATGTCCGCGCGAATGAGGAAGCCCTGCTCGCTCACATAGGTCGTCCCGGGCATGATGCCGCCGAGCACTTCGACCGTGGTGTCGTCGCGCTCACCCAGCTCCAGCATGCGCACTTCATAGGTCTCGCCAACCTGGGCAAACACCACAGTGAAGTCGCGGAAACGCTGCAAGCCCGAAATCTTCACCGCCAGCGGCACCTCCCGCTCGGCGACAGTGACGTCACCCACCACCGCCATGCCCGGGCGCCAGGCGCTATCCCGGTTCGGCATCTGCGCACGGGCGATCACGCTGATACCCGCGTTGGTAACCGGCACCAGGGTGTCGATCCGGGTGGTCAACGCTTTCCCGCCACTGGACGGTCGCACCGTCACCACCTGCCCCGGGCGCACGCGGTCGATATCGCGGCCGACCGCATGCAGCTCGATCCAGACCGAAGACAGGTCGCCGATCTCGAACAGCGGCGCCTCACCGGCGACATCGCCGACATTCGTGTTGCGGGCCAGCACCACACCGTCCAGCGGTGACGTGACGGCGTAGCGACGCATGCTGTCGTTGCCTTCCACCGTCGCCAGCGTCTGCCCGCGGCGCACCTGATCGCCCAGCTTCACCGGCACCGCCCGGACGATCCCGGGGAAGCGCGCGCGCACCTGGGCATAGCGGCTGCGATCAATCGCCACGTGTCCCATCAACGGCAGCACGTCACGGATCGTGGCCGGACCCGCGGTCGAGGTTTTCACTCCCGAAGCGGCGGCCGTTGCAGCGGGAATCGTGACGCGCCCTTCGTACGATGCGTAGCTCCACGCGTGTGTCTTGCCGTCGTAGGTGGCGCTGACCTTGACGTCGAACGAGTGCGGCTCGACCACCGTGCCGTTGGCGATCAGCGCATCGCCCTCGGCGCGGAAGGTGAAGCGGGTCGTTTCGCCGTCCAGACGCTTGATCTCGACCACCGGCTGCAGCGCAGCCGGCGGCAACGGCTTGCCGTCGCGATAGCCATACAGACGAAACTCCGGCGGCACGCCGGTTTCATACACGGTGACTTCGAGTGCAAACGACCCGTCGCGCAGCAAGCGACCGTTATGCGGACCGCGCTCGAAGGCTTCGGCAGCCGCGTGCGCGCTTTCAGCCGGGGCCTGTGCGCCATGATCGCTGCAGGCACCAAGCGTGAAGGAAGTGACAATCAGCAGTGCCAGTACGGCGCGCTTGAGGTACATGGTCTTCATGGGGACAAAACTCCGGCAGCGACCGTCATCCGTTCGATGTCGGTCAACAAAATGTGGTATCGGACGGCTGCGTCGATCTGCGCATTGCGCAGTTCGAGCAGCGTGCGCTGGGCCTGCGACAGCGCGATGAAGCTGAAACGCCCGGCATTGAATCCCTTGCGGGTCAGTGCCAATGCGCTTTCGGCTTTCGGGATCATGCGGTCGCGATGCGCTTCGAACGCGGTGCGAGCGTGCAGCAGTTCCTGATAGGTCGAGAACAACCGCTGGCGCACGTCCATCTGTTGCGCTTGCGCGCGTGCGTCGGTCGCTTCGGTCTCAGCCACGGACTGGGCCACGCTGAGCGCCGAGCGCTGGGCACTGCCCAAGGGTAGCGAGACGCCAGCAACCAACGCCGTATCGTTGAAGGCCGACAGCCGCCGTACGCCGACATGCAGGGTGATATCGGACTTCGCGTTGGTGGCGGCCATGCGCTCACGCGCCTGCGCTGCGCGCGTGTCCAGCGCCAACCCACGCAGGAGCGGATTGTCGGGCAAGCGCGACAACAGCACCTCGTACGACGGCACCGGGGGGAGCTCGAACAGATTGCCGGCGACCGTGTCGGCATCCAGTTCGATGGCATTCCACAACGCGGCCAGCGAGACCCTGGCACTGGCCAGCTCATGTGACGCGTGCTCCACCTCGATCTCGGCCCGCTCTTCGGCGATCTGCATCAGGCTGAGATCCGACTCTGGACTGCGGCCGGCCTGCACCCAGCGATGCACGGTGGCGGTCAGCTCGTGCGCAAGCGCGCGATCCTGCGCGGCCACTGTGGTGCGCGCCTGATCGGCGAGCACCTCGACAAAACGTCGGGCCGTCTCGGTGGTCAGCTCCAGCCGCGTCTGCGCCAGCGCGTTGCGCGACCGCTCGATGTCGATGCCGCCCACTGCGCGGCGTGCGTCACGCTTGCCGCCGCGTTCGATGACCCGGCCCAATCGCAACGTGGTTTCGGCAGACTGGACACCACCTGTCGCACCGGTACCCGAGAAGTTCTCGACGTCCGCGCCCACTACCCAGGCTGGAGGCAAGCCGGTCAGATCCGCCCGCCGCTCGGCGGCGACAATGGTTTGATCACCGGCGCGGATGGCCGGGTTGTGCGCCAGCGTACGGGCTACCGCCTGCGGCAACGAAAGCGCCTCGCCTGCGAACGCTGGCGCAGCAAACCCACCTGCCAAAAGCAGCAGGCACCAACAACGTAAAGAAAGCACGACGTTCTCCCATCGAATGCACAGTCAACGAACTCAGACCGCAGAGCGGCCACGGGGCGTTGGTGTCAAACGATGGGAGGTCGGTGCAAGCGTGTCAGTGGACCATCGGACGCCGATACACCCCGCCACGGTGGACAGACGTCACCAGGTGCCGCCTGCAGGCACAGGCCATCAAGTGTCGCCGGCAACGCGGCCGCTGCCCCAGCCACGAAATGCGAATGCACGTGCGATCCATCCGGCAGCGGCACGATCGGCTCGACGGCAACATCGTGATGATGATGATTGTCGGGCACACCGACAGCGAACAAGGACGCCGTCTGGTGAGCGCCGTCATGACCGTGGGCGATCCACTTCGGCATCGAAGCAAAGGTCATGATCGCCAGCATGAACAGCAGCACCCCACGCACCACGACGGGGTGGCGTCTTGGCAAGCGACGGAGAGTGCGAAGGGCTGGCATGGTCAGCCGACTATGCTCAGGACGCGCGGGAAAGGCAACCGCGGACCTGAATCGACACTCGCCTGAGGCAACCCGGGTCATTGATCACGCAGGTCCTCTGCTGCCGGATCGGCACGCTCGGCACGCCTCCCCCGCAACAAGATTCGCAACAGTCGCCTGGCTTGATGGCCGCAAGGCGAGCAGGCGAGCGTACCCCGCAGGATCGGTTCAGTCGCCATGGCCGTTACGCTGGCCCCGCCCGGCGCAGCCG
This sequence comes from Rhodanobacter sp., assembly GCA_036563155.1. Classification (GTDB taxonomy): domain Bacteria; phylum Pseudomonadota; class Gammaproteobacteria; order Xanthomonadales; family Rhodanobacteraceae; genus Rhodanobacter. Next base: position 17,828 of record DATCMT010000021.1, on the reverse strand, counting down.
GCGCGCCACCATCAGGTGGAACGCCGCAGGAATCACCAGCATCGACAGCAGCGGCGCGGTGAGCATGCCGCCGATCATCGGCGCGGCGATGCGCTGCATGACTTCGGAGCCGGCGCCCTGGCCGAGCAGGATCGGGAACAGACCGGCGAGAATCACCGCGACGGTCATCGCCTTCGGGCGCACACGCTGCACAGCGCCTTCACGGATCGCCTCATCCAGTTCGGCCGGACCGGAGCGGGGGTTGACCTCCAGCTGCCTGTCCCACGCATGTCGCAGATAAAGCATCATGACCACACCGAACTCGGCAGCGACGCCGGCCAGCGCAATGAAGCCGATCATCGTCGCCACCGACACCGAGTGACCCAGCAGCCAGATCAGCCACAGACCGCCAACCAGCGCCAACGGCACGCTGGCCATGATCAGCGCGGCCTCGCTGACCCGGCGGAACACCGCGAAGATCAACACGAACACGATCAGCAGCACCACCGGTATCACCAGGGTCAGCCGCTGCATCGCCTGCGCCAGGTATTCGAACTGGCCTGACCACGCCACCGTCACGCCGGCCGGCAGTTCGACTTCGCTGGCGACCGCACGCTGCAGGTCCGCCACCACCGCGCCCAAGTCGCGCCCGGCGGTATCGACGTAGACATAGGTAGCCAGCTGGCCGTTCTCGCTTTTCAGCATCGGCGGTCCGGCTACCACCCGAATATCGGCCACCTGGCCAAGGGTCAGCTGGGCGCCGTTGGCGGCGATGAGAGGCAAGCGGGTCAGTGCGGCCAGCGAATCGCGTGCCTCTCGCGGGTAGCGCAGCACGATCGGATAGCGCTCGCGTCCGTCGACCACCTGGTCGATCGGTTCGCCGCCAACCACGGTCGCCAGCAGCGATTGCACCTGCTGCTGGGTCAGTCCGTAGCGCGCCGCGTCCACCCGGCGGACGCGCACATCGACATAGCGCCCGTTGGCGGCCCGCTCGGCAATCGCCGAACTGACGCCCGGCACCTTGCGCGCCACTGCCTCAATTCGATCGGCCGTTGCCTGCAGATTGTCCACATTGCTGCCGAGCACCTTGATGCCGATCGGGCTCTTGATGCCGGTGGCGAGCATGTCGATGCGATTGCGCAGCGGCGGCACGAACAGGTTGGTCAGGCCCGGCACGTGCACGGCCTTGTCCAGCTCCTGCTTGATCTTGTCCATCGTCATGCCGGGCCGCCACTGATCCTTCGGCTTGAAGGTGATCGTGGTCTCGAACATCTCCAGCGGTGCCGGGTCGGTGGCCGTCTCGGCACGACCGGCCTTGCCGAAGACGTGATCGACTTCGGGCACGGTCTTGATCATGCGATCGGTAAGCTGCAGCAATTGCGCCGCCTTGCCTGCCGACAGTCCCGGCAACGCGGTAGGCATGTACAGCAAGCTGCCTTCGTCCATCGCCGGCATGAATTCGCTGCCGAGCCGGCTGAGCGGTAGCAGCGCGGTGAGCAGCAGCAGCCCGGCCAAGGCCAGGGTCATTTTCGGATAACGCAGCACAGCCTCCAGTATCGGCCGGTACAACGCGATCAGCCCGCGATTGAGCGGATTGGCATGCTCCGGCCGGATCCGCCCACGGATCAGATAACCCATCAGCACCGGCACCAGGGTCACCGCCAGACCAGCTGCGGCCGCCATCGCGTAGGTCTTGGTGAACGCCAGCGGCCTGAACAGCTTGCCCTCCTGCCCTTCCAGCGCGAACACCGGGATAAAGGACAGCGCGATGATCAGCAGGCTGACAAACAACGCCGGGCCCACCTCGGACGTGGCGTCGGCGATCAGCGACCAGCGCGTCTTGCCCGGCGGCTCCGCGCCATCGTGGGCGTCGCGCCAGTGTTCCAGATGCTTGTGCGCGTTCTCGATCATCACCACCGCCGCATCGACCATCGCACCGATCGCGATGGCGATGCCACCCAGCGACATCAGGTTCGCCGTCACACCCTGCAGATGCAGCGCAATGAACGCCACCAGCACACCCAATGGCAGCGTAACCACGGCCACCAGGGCCGAGCGCAGGTGGCCCAGGAACAACACGCAAACCAGCGCCACCACCAGGAACTCTTCGAACAGCTTGGTCCACAAATTGCTCACTGCCGCGTCGATCAGTTGCGCGCGGTCGTAGGTCGGCACGATCTCGACGCCGGCCGGAAGGCTGCGTTTGAGTTGTTCAAGTTTCAGCTTGACCGCCGTGATCGCCGCCTTGGCGTTCTTGCCCGAACGCAGCACCACGATGCCACCCACCACTTCGCCCTGGCCATCCAGCTCGGCGATGCCACGGCGGAAGCTCGGCCCGCGCTGCACGGTAGCGATCTCGTGCAACAACACCGATACACCGTTCGCGTTGGTGGCGATCGGCACGTTCTCGAAGTCGGCGCGGCTACGCAGATAGCCTTCGCTGCGCACCATCAATTCGGCCTCGCCCTGCTCGATCACCGAACCGCCGTTGGCCCCGTTGGCCGCGCGCACCGCATCCACCACTTGTGCCACGGTGATCCCGCGCGCAGTCAATGCCTGTGGGTCCGGCACGATCTGCCAGGCGCGTTCCATGCCGCCCAGGCTGGCGACCTCGGCCACGTCCGGCACGGTCTTGAGCTGGTAGCGCAGGAACCAGTCCTGCAGTGCACGCAACTCGCCCAGATCGTGCTTGCCGGTACGGTCGACCAAGGCGTATTCGTAGACCCAACCCAGCCCGGTCGCGTCGGGACCCAGCGTGGGATTGACTCCGGCCGGCAGCTGCTCGCGCGCCTGGCTCAGGTACTCCAGCACGCGCGAGCGGGCCCAGTACAAATCGGTGCTGTCGTTGAACAGCACGTAGACGTACGAATCACCGAAAAACGAATACCCGCGCACCGTGTGAGCACCGGGCACCGACAACATGGTGGTGGCCAGCGGATAAGTGAGCTGATCCTCGACCACCTGCGGCGACTGTCCGGCCCAGCTGGTGCGGATGATCACCTGGGTGTCCGACAGATCCGGCAGCGCATCCAGTGGCGTGCGCATGACCGAGAACACGCCGACTCCGGCCAACACCAGTGCGGCCAGCAACACGAACACGCGGTTCGCGATCGCAGTGCGGATAAGCGCGGCGATCATGGGTGATCTCCAGCAGGCATCGGCTGCGGCATGGCGTGTCCCGCGTGTTCCGCTGTGCTGGCCGCCGGTGCGGGCGCATCCATCTCACCCACACGCTCCAGTGCACCAGACAGGCTGGCTTCCGAATCGATCAGGAACTGGCCCGAGACGACGATCTTCTCGCCCCCATGCAAGCCCTCCAGGATTTCCGTATAGCCGTCCGCCGAACGACCCGTACGCACCGCCAGCGGGCGGAAATGACCATCCGCTTCGGCCACGATCACCCGCGTCTGCTGACCGGTGGCTATCAACGCGTCATCCGGCACCAGCGGCAACGCCTCGCCATCGGCCGGGCTCAGTTGCACGGTGGCGAACATGCCCGGACTCAAGCGGTGCTGCGGGTTGGCCAGCACGATGCGCGCCGGCTGAGTGCGGGTGGCGCTGTCGATATCCGGCAACAGTGTCTCCACCGTGCCGTCAAACGTCTGCCCTGGCAGCGCATCGACATGCACGGTGACGGGCGTACCACGCTGCACCGTACCGGCAACGGCTTGCGGCAACGCCGCCTCGATCCAGACCGAGTCCAGCCCATTGACCGTCATCAGGGCCTGGCCGGCGCTCACCCGCTGCCCTTCACGTACCTCCAGCGCGGTGATCATGCCCGTCTGCGGTGCATGCAAGGTAATCGCGGAGCCGCGGCCACTACGTGCCGAACGGATATCGGCCGCACTCAATCCGAGTACTTCCAGGCGCTGTCGCGCGGCGCCACGCAGTGCCTTCGCGTCGACGGATTGCGCGCCCTGCAAAGCCTCGTACTCGGCCAGCGCACTGTTCCACTGCGGTGCCAGCAGCTCGGCCAGCGGCTCACCCGCCGTGACCATGGTGTACGGCGCGCGCACCTGCAATCGGGTGATGACGGCGTCGACGCGGGCGCTGATCGTGCTGGCCTCGCGCAAGTCCCAGCTCACCGTGCCGGGTACGGTGACCGTGCGCGACAGTGTCCGACGCTCAACCAGTGCGGTACGCACGCCCAGATTCTGCACGGTCGCCGGATCAATCCGCACGACATCCGCAGCCACGCCGGAAGAGGCATATTTGGGCACCATTTCCATGCCCATCGGCGACAGGCCGGGCTTGTCGAAATGCTGTTCGGGCATCATCGGGTCGTACCAGTACAGCACCTTGCCCGCGGCGTCTGGCGCAGCAATCGACGAGCCCATCGTCATGGATGTGTGGGTTGCATGACGGCGCCCACCGAGGAAACCAACGGCCAGCAAGGCTGCCACCACGGCGGCGACAGCAAGAATCAGCAATGGACGCTTCATGGCGTCACCTCCGGAGGAAGCAGATAGGCCAGTGACGCCCACAACCGCGCGTGCGAGGCCAACGCATCGGTGTAGTTCAGGCGCAACTCGATTTCGTCGCGACGGGCGTCCAGCCACGGTTGCAGCGAAGCGCCGCCGCGATAACCGGCCAGTGCGGTTTGCGCCCGGTCACGCGCCAGCGGCAGCAAGGCCTGCTGATAGCGCGCAATCTGCCGCCCCCAACCTTCCCAGCTGGCCACCGCCCGGGCCACCGCTTCGCGCTGGCCGCGACGCGCGTCCTCGTGATCCGCCTGCACGGCATCCCACTGCGCCTGCCTGGCGCTGATGCCGCGATCCTGCCGGTTGCGGGTGAACAGCGGCAGGCTCACGCCCACCTCGAGCATCACCATGTCCGACAGGCCCGGCGCGCGCCTGCCGTAGTTGATCCCCACGCTCCAGTCCGGATGTCTGGCCGCGCGCGCCTGCTCCAGGGCCGCTTGCGCCACCTGTTCGCGTGCAGCCCACGCCTGCAACGGCGCCTGCTGATCGATGTGTGAGGCCAGCTGATCGGCACCCACCGGCAATTGGTTGAAGTCTTGCGCTGCGGCAAGCATGCGCGTCGGCGTCCCCAGCCAGCGTTGCAGACCCGCCTGGGCTGCGGCATGGTCGGCCTCGAGTGCGTCCAGTCGATTGTCCAGCGTGGCGATCTCGGACCGCGTCGCCAATGCATCGACGGCGCTGCCTTCGCCACCGCGCAAGCGGGCCTGCGCGACTTGCGCCGCGAGCTTGGCTTCGTTCTGCAAGTCGCCCAGCAGCGCACGCTGCTGCTCGACCACCCAGAGCTCGATCCAGGCATCGGCGATGCGTTCGCGCACCGTCTGCGCGGTAGCCACACTGTCGGCCTCGGCCGCGTCGATGCGGGCACCAGCCAGGGCGCGCTCTGCACGACGTGCGGTGCGCGACGGGATCGTCTGCTTCACGCCAATCGTGCGTGAGGTCATCATGTCCGAGCGCAAGCTGAACGCGCCCGGGCCGGTGACCGGGTAGTTCGACAAACCGAAAGTCAGCGCAGGATCGGGCAAGCGCCCAGCACGCGCAGCCTCCTCGCGCATCGCCGTCACGTCGGCGGCGCGCGCTTCAAGTTGTGGTGCCCGCGCCAGGCCCTGCTGCACGGCGGCTTCCAGCGTCAGCGGCGGCTCGGCCGCATGCGTTGTCCCGAACACCACGCTGCACAGTAGCGCAGCCAGACCCGCCACCATCCGGTGCCGGGCGATACGTATGGAAAACATGAGTGAATACTCCGTCGATCTGCCCATTGCGCCGGGCCACAAGGGCGCGACGCCACGTCGGTGGATACCGCGACGGGTCAGATCAAATCAGGAGTGAACAGAACAACAATCTTGGCGTAGGCGGTGGCGCAATCAGGCGATCGAGGCGCGCCAGCGCCCGATTCGACGGTGGCAACATGGTCGCCACGGACAATGGCGCTGGTGGCAATGCCGCCAGAGCACTGAGCGGCACCGAGGTGACGCGCGCCTCAACCTGGGTGGCATGATCAGGCTGGCAGTGTTTGCTGCACAGCGGATCGGCCGATACGGCCTTCATGTGCTCACAATCGTCCCCCATCGCCATCATCGACGAGGTCTGCACCGGCGTTGCGACGGCAGGCGTGGACACGGGGACAACGCAGGCGTACGCCGCCACCGCCACCTGCTGCCAAAGCAGCATCGCGGTAACCAGCCACACCAGACGGCGGCGGGGGTCTTTATGCAGGCGGAAAGTGCGTCTCATACGAACGCCACTGTAGTGCAAACGCGGGGCGTGGTGGATTGATTTCGGTCAAGCAAGCGGGGGCTTGCTCGAGCTGCCCGATCTCCATCGCGGCGACCGTACTGGCGGTAGTACGCGGCAAGCGGCATTCGCGCGCAAAATCGGCGCTGGCGGCAATACGCCGCAGCCAGACCACATTCGGGCCGACAACCACCGGCGATGCATTTCGTGACCCCCGCACGAATCAATATGTGCAACGATTCCATCCCGCCACGCGGCAGCCTGTTCCCTACTACCAGGGTGACCATGCCTTCTCCCGAAAATTCGGCAAGCGCGATCCCTGTCGGCGACCAACCACGGGCGACGACGGTGCTGCTGCAGGCGCGGCAGCTGGGATTCGCGGTGGACGGCCGCACGCTGTGGCGCGGTCTTGACCTGACCCTGCGCGCGGGCGAACGCCTGGCCGTGGCCGGCGCGTCCGGCAGCGGCAAGACCCTGCTGCTGCGAACCCTGGCCGGACTGGAACCGGTGCAGTGCGGCGAGCTGATATTTCAGGATCGCCCGTTGACGGACTGGTCGATGCCGGCCTACCGCGCTCGCGTGGTGTACATACCGCAGCGCCCGGCTCTGCCCGAAGGACTGGTGGAAACTGCGCTACGCGTGCCATTTCAATTTCGCGTGCACAGGCAGCAGCCATTTCCCTTGGACCGCGCGCAGGAATTGCTGGCGATGCTGGGCCGTGACGAAAAGTTTCTGCAGCAACACACGGAACGCCTTTCCGGCGGCGAGGGACAAATCGTGGCGATGCTGCGCGCGTTGCTGATCGGCCCCGACGTGTTGCTGCTGGATGAACCGACCGCGTCGCTGGACGCACGCGCCGTCGGCGCCATCGAGACCCTGGTCGAAAGCTGGCTGCAAGCGCATCCACAGCGCGCCTGCGTGTGGACCAGTCACGATCGCAATCAACTGCAGCGTATCAGCGACCGCGTGCTGTCGCTGGAGGCAGTCGCATGAACACCGGCTACATCAATCTGGACAACTGGCAGCTCGGCTTTGCGGCGCTGCTGATCGTGCTCAATCTGGCGATCTCGGTGTGGCTGCGTCTCGGGCTGGCGCGCAACCTGTTGGTGGCCAGCGTGCGCATGGTGGTGCAGTTGCTGCTGGTCGGTTTCATACTCGATTCGGTGTTCGCGCTGACCACGCCGCTGCCGGTGATCGGCATCGGCGTAGTGATGGCGGCACTGGCCAGCCTGGCCGCCGTGCAGCGCACGCGTCGCCGCTTCCCGGGGATCTACTGGAACAGTCTGCTGTCGACGCTGGGTGCCGCCTTCGTGGTCACTGGCGCGGCGTTGGCCGGCATCATCAATGTGCAACCGTGGTTCGCGCCGCAGTACGCGATTCCGCTGCTGGGCATGGTGCTGGGCAATCTGTTGACTGGTATTTCGCTGGCGCTGGATCGGTTCATGCAGGGCGTCGCCCGCGAGTCCGGCGTGATCGAGAGCGATCTAGCGCTGGGCGCCACGCGTTGGGAAGCGGCGCGCCCACTGATCAGCGAAGCGCTGCGCACCGGCATGATCCCGACCATCAACGCGATGATGGTGATGGGCGTGGTCAGCCTGCCCGGCATGATGACCGGCCAGATGCTGGCCGGTGCGGCGCCGACGGCCGCGGTGCGCTACCAGATCGTGATCATGTTCATGATCGCGGCCACCACCGCGCTGGGAACGCTGGCGGTCATCCTGCTGGCGTACCGGCGGTTGTTCAATCGCCGCCATCAGCTGTGTGCGACGCGACTGCAGACGATCGAGCGGAGCGGCGCATAAGATCTCGCCGCCCCGTTCAACCCTTCACGGTCAGGCGTTCGGCCCGTGACTGGCGAACACGCGAGTCGAGCCGTCACGCAAGATCAGCAGTACGTCGTAGCGCTCCGGCGGGCCCACCTCCATGCCGGGCGAGCCGATCGGCATGCCCGGCGCGGCCAGTCCGCGCGCATCGGGACGCTCAGCCAGCAGGCGGCGGATGTCCTCGACCGGCACGTGCCCTTCGATCACGTAACCGTCGATCAGCGCGGTGTGACAAGACACGGCGGCAGCAGGCACACCATGGTGCGCCTTCACCGCGCCCATCGGCTGGTCCTGATGCACCGTGACGGCGAAATCGTGGGCGCGGACATAGTTCACCCACGCGCCACAGCAACCGCACGACGGGTCACTGAACACGGTCATGGCATTGGCCGCCATCGCCGCCGGCACGAACGCCACGGCCAGGATCAGCGCCGTGGCCCAACGAGAAAACCAACGTTTCATTTTCACTCTCCCGCCTGCGGTGCGGCTTCCCACTGCACGGACACGATCTTCCACTCTGCGCCGTCCTGCCGCAGTTTCAGCATCTCGCGGCTGCGCAGCGTGAGCGGCTTGCCCTTGACCGAGGTCTTGATCTCGCTCTCACTGCCAACCATGGCGCTGTCGCCCATCGCCATGGATGCGATCGACACGGGCGTGATCTGGGCATCCTTCAGGAACGCAATGTCTCCATCCAGGTGCCCGCTGGCATATTCGTCGCGCGTTTCCACATGCCCGCCTTCGCTGATGCTGACGTCCGCTGCCAGCAGGGCCAACACCGCGGCGCGGTCACCGCGATGCAAGGCGGACTGGAATGCACGCGCCACCGACTCGGCTGCGGGCGCCGCCTTGGGCTGCAAACCCTCGAACGAAATCGGTGCGTTGACTTTCGGGGCGGCCTCCGCATGCTCGTGTTCGTGCCCGTCGCCGGCAGCGTCATGGCTGTGATCCTCAGCCTCGGACGTGTCGCTGTCGTTCATCTCGGTGGCGTCATGGGCATCGCCGTGGTCGTGGCTGTGGCCACCCGCCATGTCATGGTGCGCCGGCGCCCTGGCCACGAGGTCCTTGTACTGCTCGGCAGTCATGTCGGGCAGCTTCTGCAGAAAGGCGACCATGCTCCAGATTGTGGGGTCATCGTGGTTGGAACCCCATGCCGGCATACCGCTCATCTTGATGCCGTGCTTGATCACCCAGAAGGCCTCCCTGGGATCCACCCGCGCCTGTGACAGATTTGGCGGCTGCGGGTACAGGCCCGGGCGGATTTCCGAATCCTTCATGCCGGGCTTGAGATGACACGCAGTGCACATCTCCGCGTACTGACCGGCACCCTTGAGAATCAACTCGGGGTCGCTGAGGTCTGGCACGACGATGTCGCGGGAGCGCACCTCGATCGATCTCTCACGCAGCATTTGCAGCGCGGAAGAAACCGGCTTGGTGTGATGGTCGTCGGCACCGATGTTGTAGACGCCGGAATAGACGAATGCCCCAGCGCCGACGGCGAGCACGCCGAGCACGGCGACGACGGAGATGGCGTGATGCTTGATTTGCTGTTTCATGGTGATCCCCCCTCAAAACCAGATGCGGACGCCGGCAACGATTTGCCGGTCCAGAACAGGTTGCTGATCCTGGCGCGCGTAGTCGGCGCTGGCACCGACGCGACGCACCCAATTCACCCCGATGTACGGTGCGAACTGGCGCCGGATTTCATAGCGCAAACGCAGACCGAACTGGACGTCGGATACGCCATTGCCAACGCGTCGTTGCGGGTCGTTCCTGCCATACAGATTGACTTCAACCCCCGGTTGCAGGATCAGTCGTTGGGTGAACAGCATCTCGTACTCGGCACGCAGGCGCGCCGCGGTCCGTCCCGAGGTCCCAACATAACCGGTAGCCTCGACTTCGAACCAGTATGGCGCCAGTCCCTGCAAGCCAAATGCAACCCAGTCGCGCGCTGGCCCTTCGCCGAAGTCGTGGCGCACACCCAGCTGGCTACCCCAGAACGTGCTGATGCTGTGATTCCACAGCACTTCAAGGTTGCCGTCTTCGAGCTTGCCGCGACGGTGTCCGCCCTCACTGCGCAGCCACAGTTTGTCACTGTCGCCGCCGTACCAGGCCTGCAGTTCCCAACCTTGCCCGTTGGCGTCGCGACCGCGGATTGCTTCCAGCTGATTGATCAACAGCATGCCCGACGGCGCACTTCCGTGCAGGTGCAGCCGGTGCGCGGGACTGGGCGCGATGCCGTCCGAATAATCACCGCTGCGTGCATCCGCCGGCGCCTTGCCGCCCTGCATCCGCCCCATCGTCACGCCCGGCATCGCGTGCCCGTCCGGGGCCGCAGCATGGCTCAAGCCTGGCACGGGTTGATGCTCCCCGTGCGACATGTCGTGGCCTGCGTGGTCTGGCTCCGACGCCGGGGTGGCGCGGTCCATGCCTGACATCGTGCCGTGGTCCACGCCCGCCATGCTGCCCATGTCGATCGGTGCCGTGCTGCTCGATGCCGGCGCAGCAGTCTGTGCCGACGCCAGCAGCGGCCATGCCAGTGAAAGGGCCAGCAGCAGGGTCGGTCGCCGGATCACGATCGAGGTGCTTCGACAAAGCCGGCTCATGACACCACCACCTCGCGGAACATGCCCGCCTCCATGTGATACAGCAGATGGCAGTGATACGCCCAGCGCCCGGGCGCATCGGCGGTCACGGCGTAGCTGATACGTTGCGCGGGCTGCACGTTGACCGTGTGCTTGCGCACCTGGAATTGCCCCTCGGGGCTCTCAAGATCGCTCCACATGCCGTGCAAGTGGATCGGGTGGTTCATCATGGTGTCATTGACCAGCACAATGCGCAGACGCTCGCCGGTATTGAAATGCACGGGCTTGGCATCGGAGAACTTGATGCCGTCGAATGACCACATGAAGCGTTCCATGTTGCCGGTCAGGTGCAGTTCGATCTCGCGACCCGGCTCGCGCAAATCTGCCGAGCCGCCGACCGTGTGCAAGTCGGCATAAGTCAGCACGCGCCGACCGTTGTCGCGCAGGCCAACGCCCGGATCATCAAGATTGGTCCGCGGCATGTCCACGCGCATGTCCACGCCCGGGCCGTACTCGGTGCGCGCGTGGTGCACGGCCGGCATCGACGCATGATCCATGCCGGCGTGAGCCATGGAACCATGATCCATGCCGCCAGCAGCCCCGTGTCCGTGGTCCATGTCGCCCATGGGCATGGCACCCATCATGTCGCGCATGTCCAGCCACACCCGACGGTCCAGCGCCGGCACCTCGGCCGACATGCCCGGGCGGGGAGCCAGCGTGCCTCGCGCATAACCGCCGCGGTCGATCGACTGGGCGAACACGGTGTAGGCACGATCCTCCTGCGGCTCGACGATCACGTCATAGGTTTCAGCTACCGCGATGCGGAACTCGTCCACCGGCACCGGCTCGACATCCTGTCCATCGGCCGAGATGACCGTCATTTTCAGGCCGGGAATGCGCACGTCGAAGAAGGTGGACGCCGAGCCGTTGATGAAACGCAGCCGCACCTTCTCGCCGGGCCGGAAAATGCCGGTCCAGTTACCCGCCGGCGGCGCGCCATTCATCAGGAAGGTGTAGGTGTAGGCGGAGACGTCGCCCAGGTCGGTCGGACTCATCCGCATCTCGTTCCACATCTTGCGCATCGCCAGCGCCTGACCCAGGCCCTTGTTGCGCACGTCGCGGAAAAACTTCGGCACCGTCGGCTGAGCGAAGTTGTAGTAGTCGCTTTGCTTCTTCAGCTTGGCGTAGATCCGCTCCGGGTCCTCGTCGGTCCAGTCGTTGAGCATCACCACGTAATCGCGGTCCGCGGGGTAGCGCTCGGGCCCGGCCGGTTCAATCACCATCGGGCCGTACAGCGCATTCTGTTCCTGGAACCTGGAATGCGAGTGATACCAGTAGGTGCCGCTCTGGCGCAGCTGGAACTGGTACAAAAAACTTTCGCCCGGCGCGATGCCGTCGAAGCTGATGCCGGGCACCCCGTCCATCTGGAATGGCAGCAGGATGCCGTGCCAGTGGATCGAGGTAGGCACATGCAACCGGTTGGTGACGCGCAGATTGACCGTGCTGCCTTCGCGCATGCGCAGCAGCGGTCCGGGCACGCCGCCGTTCGCGGTGATCGCCGGCCGGGGCGTGCCGGTGAAGTTGACTGCGGTTTCGGCAATGTCCAAGGCGAAGTCGGTGCCGCTCAGGGCAACGGCCTGGCCAGGGCTGGTCAACGCCCAGGCGTTCGACGGGCGCAGCAGACCCAGGCCCAGCGCGGCACTGCCCAGGGCAACACCTTGCACGAAGCGCCGCCGGGACAGATCGGCGGGGGAAGAAAGGGATCTCATGGAACTCTCCAGCACGGCATCAGGATCGACGCCGGTTACGGTTACCCGCCACGCCCACGATCATGCAATGGGTCGTCAACAGGTGTTCGACGCGCGGGAAAGTCAGGCTGCGGGCGGTCGCAGCAGGCGGACATGCGCGCCTGGCGGCGCGCTGACGGGACCGGGCGAAGCCGGAGGATCCGAGGCGGCCATGCGCCCCGGGATCAAGGCCGCTACCGCCGGCAGCGTGCTGGCGCATAGCGATGCGCACTGACAGCCGCCACTGGCGGCGTGCCCGTCCGGATGCATGTCCATGCAGCAGTGATCTGCCGTCTCCACCGCCGCATGCTGCCCCGCGTGCCCCACATCGCTGACGAGGGAAGCCACGTGCGCGCCATGAGCGGAGCCACCGAGCAGCGCCGAGGGCCCGCCATGCACCGGGCTGGCCACCAGCACGAGCCACGCCAGCCAGGCCATGGCCCGGCCGGGACGCGAGTGGATCAGATGGCTCAGGAATGGGCGCATTCGGGGGAGCCTAGATGGTCGCGTATCCGCACTCAACTCTGGACCAAGGTCCAGCCGCCACCCCGGCGGCCAGCCGCAGCCGGCCACCCGGACGCACCCCGCCCGGCTCCGCGGTTGGGATTACTGGCTGTAACCCATGTGCAGCGTGATCTTGTCGCCAACCTTCAGCCCGGCGACCGTCTTGGGTGGAAAATGCACGGTCAGCGCCATGCCACCGGAATTCACTCCGACTTTGCCAGTACCGGCGTCGACCATGGTGACTGTGGCCGGCATCTTGTGCATGCTGCCATTGCCCTTGTGACGCATCTTGTCGTGCATCTTGTCGTGACTCATCCCTTTGTCCATATGCCCCATGCTGGTGCTTGCCGGGGCTGGCGCAGTGCTGGCGCCGTCTCGCGCCATGACCGTGGAGGCCGCAACGGACAATCCGAGGGCAACCGTGGCGATGAGAACTCTGGATGAAAAATTCATGGTGATTCTCCGCGTAGGTGAACGATCGACAGTGCCTGCCCGACCGGTTGCACGGCGCAACAGGCAAAGCATGCAATAGCGAATGTGCACGCCAGGTCACGCCGCAGCCCGGGCGCGGCAGGGCCCGGCGCTGGCGCCTCTATACTGGATCTCCCCGCCCATCGTGACTGCCATGAATTACCGCCACGCCTACCACGCCGGCAACTTTGCCGACGTGCTGAAGCACACCGTGCTGCACGCGCTGATCGAGGCGCTGCAGGTCAAGCCGACGCCGTTTTGTTACATCGACACCCACGCCGGCAGCGGCAGCTACGCCCTGGACGGTTTCGAGGCGCGCAAGACCAGCGAACACAGGGACGGCATTGCGCGGCTGCACCCGGCCGAGAAGGTGCCGCCGCTGCTCAAACGCTGGCTCGCCGGCATCTACGGCGGCGACGGCAACCAGCAGGGCTTGCTGCGTTACCCCGGTTCGCCGCTGCAGGTCGCGCGCCTGCTGCGCCCGCATGACAGCGCCCAGCTGTGCGAGCTGCACACCGAGGAAGCAGCCAAACTGCGTGACCTGTTTCGCGGCAATGCGCAGGTGCACGTCCATCAGCGCGATGGCTACGAAGCACTGAAGGCGCTGTTGCCGCCGGCGGAGAAACGTGGCCTGGTGCTGATCGATCCGCCGTACGAGGCCCAGGACGCCGAGTACAAGCTGATCGAGCAGGCGCTGAAGTCCGCCCTGCTGCGCTGGCCCACGGGCATCTACGCGGTGTGGTATCCGATCAAGCTGCGCAGCCAGGTGCAGCCGTTCCTGCGCCGGCTGCAGCACAGCGGCGTCAAGCGCGTGCTGCGCGCCGAACTGCTGGTGCACCCGGATGACTCGCCGCTGCGCCTCAATGGGTCGGGCATGGTGATCCTCAACGCACCCTGGAACCTGGACGAGACCCTGCGCGAGCCGCTGCGGACCTTGGCCAGCCTGCTGGCCCAGGATCAACCGGCGACGTGGAAGCTGGACTGGCTGCTGGACGAAGCGGGCAGCCAGCTGAACACACCCAGCCCGTTGCCCGCCTCGCGACTTCCACGACCACCCGGTCGCCGCTAAGCTCGGGTGCAAATCCCGGTTTCCCGCAGGAGTGCCACCCATGCGTATCCGACCCGCGTCCATCCTGATCCGTCTCGCCGTGCCCGTCGCCGTGATCGGACTGGTTGCCTGTGCGCCAGCGCCGATCTACAAGTCCGCTGGTGCCACCGTCGCCGCCACGCCCGCCCAGGTGGCACAAACGCCGGAGCGCTTCAGCAACAGCGACGTGATCTGGGGCGGCCGCATCGTGCAGGTCAAGGTGCTGAGCGATCACAGCGAGATCGAGCTGCTCGCCTACCCACTGGACTCCTCCCAGCGTCCGAAGGCAAACGACAGCGGCAACGGCCGATTCATCGCCGTGATGCCCGGTTACGTCGAACCGCTGGACTACCCGGCCGGCGCGCTCATGACGGTCAGCGGCAAACTCAGCGGCAGCCGCGCCGGCAAGGTTGGCGAGGCCGACTACGTTTTCCCGTTGGTCAGCACCGCGCAATCACACGTGTGGACAGCCGCGGAAATGAGCAGAGGCCGCAACAACGTCCGCTTCGGCGTGGGTGTTGGCGTGGGCATCCGCTGACGCCTGGGGGTCCGCCCTCGCCGTGGATGCCACCATGCTCAGCGGCAACCTGATGTTCGACGCGGCCAGCACCATCGCAACCGGCGCGCCGCTGATCGTCGCCGCGGTGCTGGTGGCGATCAACACCGTCGAGGCACAGACGAAGGCCACCTTCACCGACGTCCGCTGAAGTCTTGGCGAACCCGACCACGCAACTTGATCAATCCTGGCCGGCACCGGACGACCCACCCCGCCCTCCCCCACAGCGAATAGCCAGATCCATGCGCAATCCCCTGCAGGAACAATTACTCAAGGCCGGCCTGGTCAACAAGGCCAAGGCGGCGCAAGTGGTGCGCGAGCAGGCCAAGAAGCACAAGGGCAAGGGCCCGGCCGCGCCCAGTGCCGAACAGTTGGAGGTACAGCGACTGCAGGCGGAGAAAGCCGAGCACGATCGCGCCATCGCGGGCGAACGCAACGCGCAGGCACGGGCCCACGAGGCGCATGCCCAGATTCGCCAGATCGTCGAGGCGCACAAGATCAAGCGCGAAGGCGAAATCGCCTACCGCTTCACCGACGGTGACCGGATCCGGGACGTACTGGTCAACGAGTCACTACGCGCGCAGCTGGCGGCGGGCACGCTGGTGATCGTGCGTCACGGCGACGGTTACGAATTGTTGCCGCGGGTTGCTGCCGACAAGGTGCGCGAACGGGACGGAGCGATGATCGTGCTTGATCATGATCGTGCTGAAGCGGGCAGTGGCAATGATGCCGACGACGAGTACTACAAGCAGTTTGAAGTACCGGATGATTTGATCTGGTAGTGCGAATCCGGTCCGCGTCGCTCTTAATGTGTGGCGCGAATCAAGAGCTTTCGTGCGCCTGCGGCGCCCGAGTTACTTTCTCTTTGCGTGGCCAAAGAGAAAGATAACCAAAGAGAAAGGCCACCCCGCTTGGCGCTTGCCGGGCATCCCTGCCCGGCAAGTCCGTGAGGCGGGGCCGGGCTTTTCGACAGCACATCCCTGTGCTGGCGAAAAGGAATCGGCATCGTGCCGATTCCCCCTGCGGGGCCTGTCGTCCCCACCTCACCGCCGCACAGGGGCCTCGGTTAGAGCAGCGCGCCATCCTGGCGCGCACTCCGTACGCCACCGCTGCGCGGTGGCGAGAGCGGAAGAGCCGAGAGCACGAAGTCCCGCTTCGAGCCGGACTTTCCGAGATCATAAATGTCCGAATTCGGCCAAAAGCAGACTCTCGCTGCGGTACTACTCGGAATTGAAAATTCGGTCGAAATCCCCATGCCAAAAGTTAGAATTTCGCTGAGCGAAAAAGTACGAACTACCGGCCATACTGATTACGTTACGCTCTTGCGGCACCATGCTAGAGCCACTGAAGAACGCGACTCCCATCAGGTGGCGCCGCGCGTCAGACTCTAAGAATCGACTTACCTTTACTCGTATCGCTGTTGGTGGTTTTCTGGGATCGTCTTCCTCCATGGCAATTGATCGCAGGTCGCTTCCATCCACTCCATCGAGGCCTGATACAAGTAGAGCCGCTCGTCGGCCACTTACCTGATCGCGAGCGGCCTTGCGTAAGCTATCGAACATCGCTTCTAGGAACGTATCGTCTTTCTCGCTTTGCACGACCAAAACGAACACTCCCCCAGCCTGCGTACCGAGAATTATAACTTCCCGGTTTTGCGTTCCGGTAATGCGATCGATCGCGCTGCGACTTCCAGCCTCGATCACGTCCCTGGTTGAGATTCCAAGCTCTGCGGGGTCAAATTCTCCAACCCGAAAACTCATTCCTTCCGGGAAGACGTGGCTCGCATGACTAAAGATCGCCGTGCAACAGCACTTGGCTAAGTTCACGCGGGCATCATGCGTTTTGGGGAGTCGATCTGGCAGGCTGAGCACAACAAACAGACCCCGTGAGAGCTCCGCAATGGCACGTGTCACCATCGGTTTTACCAATGCATAAAAATCGAGAACTTCCCTCCGATGGATTTTCCGGCCCTTGTCATTCGAAATCGACTTGCACTCGACCTCGAGGCCGCCAATTCCCACATCTTCGACCAAAAGATCGAACGTACCGGCACCTGTTATTTCCGGCCAGCTAACCTTGTTACCTCTGCGAATGAAGTGAGTTGCAGTGGTTAACTCCATACGAAGTGCCCGCATGTCCTCTGGATTCTTGAAGGCGCCTGTCACGCGCCCCCGGACCTGATTTGCTTCGGCTGGCGCCAATCCGCGGATGACCGACAGCGCCTGCGCCATAAAGGCTACGGCCGGATAAGCCGAACGGTCAGCGCAGAGTGCAGAGGGAATGCTGCCGTACCGATGCGCCAACTCGCTCATGCGAGAGAGTTGGTATGCGATCTCATATTCGCCTTCCAAGAGTTTCTTAAGGAGCGGATTGCCGCGTATAGCGGCCTTGCTTTCACTAACTTGGCGGAGCCAATGCTTTTCGTTGATCTCTTGCGCGAAGTCGGTGAAGAGCCGGGGAATA
Organism: Rhodanobacter sp.; assembly: GCA_036563155.1. Classification (GTDB taxonomy): domain Bacteria; phylum Pseudomonadota; class Gammaproteobacteria; order Xanthomonadales; family Rhodanobacteraceae; genus Rhodanobacter. Next base: position 364 of record DATCMT010000021.1, on the reverse strand, counting down.
TCCAGCGTGTGAATCTCAGTTGCCAGCATAGGCTCCACGCCACCTCGGGTGCTACACGTAAATGTTGTTGCCTGAAGGCTAGCGCGTTGTTGTGATGTCAGCAAAGGGTCGATAGCAGACTATCTGCCTCGCTTGTGCTCGGCCCTTCATCCAGATGAAGAATAGCGCCGCTGCGGGGAGCTTTTGCTGTTGACTCGGCTTTTCTGAAAAGTGCGGGCCAGGGTGGCCCGCTGCTCTACCCGGGGCCCCTGTGCGGCGGTGAGTCGGGGACGACAGGCCGCGTAGCGGGAGTCGACAGGGATGTCGGCTCCTTTTCGCACGGGCAGGATGCCCGTTCGAAAAGCCCGGCCCCGGCTCACGGACT
>DATCMT010000022.1:0-9662 GCA_036563155.1 Rhodanobacter sp. | reverse complement strand
CCAAGAAACTTCTCCCGACGTGTCGGCTTCTTCTTGGACTCAAAACTCAACGAGGCGAAGGAACGTTGCTTCATCGACGAGCGCTTCCTGGGGACTGTCGCTATGATGCCGCAGATCGGGAATAAATCAGAGCATCCTTAGACGCCATAACCCAGCGCCCCCAACTTCTCTCGAATCACTGCGTCCAGCTCGCTACCTTTCGCCATCTGCTCGACCAGCAACGTCGTCAGCCGATCCATCTTCTCGGCAAACACCTCGTCGTCATCGTCCTCGACCACGGCGCCGACATAGCGCCCCGGGGTCAGCACGCAGCCGTGCTTTTCCACTTCGTCCAGTGCGGCGGAATGGCAGAAGCCGGGTTCGTCGGCGTACTCGCCGCCGTCGCTGAAGTCGGTGGCGCGCCAGCGGTGGTAGGTCTGGCTGAGGCGTTCCATATCCTCGTCGGTGATTTCGATCTGGGTGCGCGAGAGGCGGCCGCTGGCGGCCTTGCGCGCGTCGATGAACAGGATCTGCCCGCGGCGGTCGATGCGGCCGTTTTCACCCGCCGCCTTGTTGCGCGACAGGAACCACAGGCACACCGGAATCTGTGTGTTGGAGAACAGCTGGCCGGGCAGCGCCACCATGCATTCGACCACGTCCTTGCGCACCATATCGGTACGGATCTGGCCTTCGCCGGATTGCTGCGAGCTCATGGAGCCGTTGGCCAGCACGATACCGGCGCGGCCGCGCGAGGACAGTCGCGCCAGCATGTGTTGCAGCCAGGCGAAGTTGGCGTTGCCCTTGGGCGGGATGCCGTGAACCCAGCGCGGATCGTCGGTGAGCTTGTCGCCGTCCCAGTCGGAGATGTTGAACGGCGGATTGGCCAGGATGTAATCGGCGCGCAGGGTCTTGTGCTGGTCGTTGGTGAAGCTGGAACCGTAGCTGCCGCCCAGATCACCATCGATGCCGTGCACGGCCAGGTTCATCAGGCACAGCCGGCGCGTCTGCGCCATCAGCTCCTGCCCGTAGATGGCCAGGTCACCCTTCTTGCCGAGCTGCTTTTGATGGGCGTCCTTGAACTTGGCCGACTGCACGAACATGCCACCGGAGCCGCAGGCGGGGTCGTAGATCTTGCCCTTGAACGGGGCAAGGATGGCCACCAGCAACTTGACCACGTTCTTGGGCGTGTAGAACTCGCCAGCCTTGGCACCCTCGTTCATGGCGAACTGGCCGAGGAAGTATTCGTACACCTCGCCGAACACGTCACGACTTCCGTGCCGCGCCGGGTCGAAGCTGAGCCGCGCGATCAACCCCATCAAATCACCCAGCTTGCCCGGCTCCAGCGCGAGGCGCGAAAACTCGCGGTACAGCATCCCTTTCAGGGTCGGATTCTCGGCCTCGATCTCGCCCATCGCCCGATCCAGCCGCTGCGCCAGATCCGGCGCGCTGGCCTGCTCCAGCAGAGCCCCGAAGCGCGCCGTGCGCGGCACCCAAAACACGTTGTCCTGATCGTAGAAGGTCTTGTCGTCGACGAAGGCGGCTTCGCTGTCCTTGCGGATGGCCGCGTCGCCAATGAAGTATTCCGAGGCCGGATCGGCGATGCGATGGCGGATCACATCGCCTTGCGCCTGGAACATGTCCGACACGTACTTCAGGAACACCATGCCCAGCACGGGGTACTTGTACTCCGCCGCCGACACCGACCCGCGCAGCTTGTTGGCCGTGTCCCACAGCGTCTTCTTGAACTCTTCGTTGGTCATGCCTGCCCCTGATTCACCCCGGTACTTTACTTCCGCTCGAACGCGAGCGCAGACCTGGGCGCGTGTTACGACCAATTCAGTCATCAATTCCCATGATGCGCGCACAGAAAAACGCGCTTTCACGCGGGTCTGGCGAATTCCTGGGGATTACAAAACGCACGAGCGCGCGTGTGGTGGCTATGGGTGGACTCGAACCACCGACCCCAGCATTATGAGTGCTGTGCTCTAACCAGCTGAGCTACATAGCCATTGGGAACCCGCCGCGGGGTGATCGGGACGATCACAGGCGGGGCGCGGAAGTGTAGTGGGCTGGGCGTTTTGGTTCAAGTCGACGGCTTGCTGCTGGGTGCTTGCCGTGGTTGAATCGGGGACAGGACCGCACGGCCAATTTGGCCGCAAAGTCACGGGGTTAGACCCCAGGAGACGACATGATTGATGTAGATGGCTACCGTCCGAACGTGGGCATTGTGCTGCTGAATGCAGACGGCCAGCTGTTCTGGGCGCGCCGGGTCAATCGTGACGGCTGGCAGTTCCCGCAGGGCGGCATGCGCACGGATGAGACCCCGCTGGAGGCGATGTACCGCGAGCTGGAGGAGGAAACCGGGCTGGCGGCACACCACGTGGAAGTGGTTACCGCCACGCACGGCTGGCTGCGCTATCGCCTGCCCGACCGCTATGTCCGCCGCCACCAGCGGCCGACCTGCATCGGCCAGAAGCAGGTGTGGTTCCTGCTCAAGCTGGTTGGTGGTGAAGATGCGTTGCGGCTGGATGCGAACGAAAAGCCGGAGTTCGACCTGTGGCGCTGGGTGGATTTCTGGTACCCCGCGGCCCACGTGGTGAGCTTCAAGCGGGACGTGTATGCGCGGGCGCTGCGCAACTTTGCGCCGCTGGTTGAAGAGTTGCTGGGGGTGGAAATTGGCACGATGCCTCCCCGTGACGGGGCCGGCGCGCCGCCCACCGGGCCACGCAACGGACGGGCGGTTGCCTGAACGGACGGCATCGGCGAGAAATTGGTTGTTGACAATCATTCGCATTCGCGTTCTTATACGCGCCATGTACATCTGCCTCTGCAACGCCGTCACCGACCACGACATCCGCCGCGAAGCGGCCGATGGCGTGCAGTCGTTTGCCGAACTGCAGGCCCGAACGGGCTGCGCCGACTGCTGCGGTTGCTGCGAGACCGAGGCCCGCGCCGCGCTCGACAACGCCCTGTTGCAGATCAACTGCCAGCTGCCGCTCGCCGCCGCCTGAGCCCCACCGGTTCCTTCCTGCCCGCGGCGGCGTCGATCGGCCGCCGGCGAACTGTTGCCGTTCTCATTCCGCTCTTTATCACGTGGAATTCGTATAGTGCCGGTTGTCCCCTGACCGGAGCGAATGTCATGAAAGGCGATGCCAAAGTCATCGAGTTCCTCAACAAGGTGCTCTACAACGAGCTGACCGCGATCAACCAGTACTTTTTGCATTGCCGCATGCTGAAGAACTGGGGCTACAGCGAGCTGGCCGAGCATGAGTACAAGGAGTCGATCGAGGAGATGAAGCACGCCGATCACCTGATCGAGCGCATCCTGTTCCTCGAGGGCCTGCCGAACCTGCAGCACCTGGGCAAGCTGCGCATCGGTGAGAATCCGCTCGAAGTGATGCAGGGCGATCTGGATCTGGAGCTGGCGGCGGTGAAGGATTTGCGCGAGGCGGTCGCCCACAGCGAAAGCGTGGCCGACTACATCAGCCGCGACCTGTTCAGGAATATCCTGCACGACGAAGAAGAGCACATCGACTGGCTGGAAACCCAGTTCAGCCTGGTCAAGGACATCGGCGCAGAGCGCTATTTGCAAAGCAAGATGGCCAGCTGAACAGCATTTGGCGACCCTGATGGGCGCACATTTCGTGCGCCCGTTCCTTGACGCTTTCGTCACAGCGCGGCTATACCTTGGGTTTTCCCCGGAGCAGCCGCATGGCTTCTCGACCACCACCGCGCTTCATCGTGCGGCGCCATGACGACGTCAGTCACCGCCGACGCTGGTTGCTGCTGGGCCTGATCTGGCTCGGCAGCCTGCTGGCCGTGGGCCTGGTGGTCGCATCGCTGGCGCGGCTGCCCGCGTCGCCGACAGCCACGGACACCCGCCAGCAGCGCGCCGTACTGGCCCAGATCAATGACCTGAAGCAGCAGATCGCCAACCTCGAGCGCGACGCACAAGTCAATGAAGTGGCCACCCGCTCATTGCGCGGCACCCTGGCCCAGCGCGAGGAGGAGATCAGCGGCCTGCGCGCCGACCTGGGCTTCTACTCGCGCCTGGTCGGCGGCGATGCGCAGCGGCAGGGCCTGAAGCTGCAGGAAGTCAAATTGCAGCCCATCGTGGGCTCGCGCGGCTGGAACCTCAGTCTCAGCCTGACCCAGAACGCCAAGCGCGGCGACGAGGTGGCCGGCACGGCCGTGGTCAGCGTCGAAGGCCTGCGCGGCGACAAGGTGGCGCGGCTGGAATGGCCGGCGCTGGGCGACACCGTACAGAAAGACGGTCTGCCTTTCCGCTTCACGTATTTCCAGCAATTGCACGGCACCATTGTGTTGCCGGAGAACTTCCGCCCGACCCGACTGCGGATCAGGGTCAGCCCGACTCGCGGCGAGCCGATCGATCGCACCGTCGCCTGGGGCGCCGCACTCAATGGCAACATCACTACTGCCGAAGGGGAACATGATGCTCAACCGTAGACGAAACAACCGAAATGCCGACGTTGCCTGCAGCGAAACCAGCCTGATCGCCCGCGGCACGCTGATCCGCGGCGACCTGCGCTTCAGCGGCGCGCTGCATGTGGACGGACGCATCGAGGGCAGCGTGGTGGGCGAAGGCGACGATGCGATGTTCACGCTCAGCGAGCACGGCCAGGTGCACGGCGAGATCCACGTGCCGCAAGCGGTGCTGAACGGCCACGTGACTGGCGATGTCAGCGTCAGCGTGCGGCTGGAGCTGGCGGCGCAGGCCCGCATCGACGGCGATCTGCGCTATCACACGCTGGAAATGGCGGCCGGTGCCCAGGTCAACGGGCGCATTGCGCGTCAGGTCGAGGAAGCGCAACGTGAACTGCCCGCGCCGGAAACGGAGCTGGACGAGGCTGTACCGGCCTGACAGGGTATGCTTGGATACAGTCCGTCACGCCCGCATCTGTATGACCATGGAAACATTCGTCCCGATTCCCGATTACCGCAGCAGCGGCTCAGCCTTGGTGTTCACCGCGGCCGCCGCGCACAAGGTGCATGAGCTGATTGCCGAGGAAGGCAATCCCGAGCTGAAGCTGCGCGTGTACATTTCCGGCGGCGGCTGCTCAGGCTTCCAGTACGGCTTTACCTTCGACGACGCCCAGGCCGAAGACGACCTCGCGGTCGAGCGCGATGGCGTGACGCTGTTGTGCGATCCGCTGTCGTTGCAATACCTCACCGGCGCACAGATCGACTACGCCGAGAACCTCAGCGGCGCGCAATTCGTGATCAGCAATCCAAACGCGAAAACGACCTGCGGCTGTGGCTCCTCGTTCTCCGCCTGAGGACGCTGCCGATGGACCGGCTACGCCTGGCACCCACCAACACATTCGCCGGTCTGAGCCTGGTGCTGAACCGGGTCTCCGAGTGGCGCGACGAATCCCAATGGATCCTCGAGCAAGCGCGCTCGCCGCAGGCTCGCTACCTGGTGCTGGACGCCGCTGGCGATGCGTTTCTGCGTCGCGACGGCTACGCGCTGCGCTGGCTCGACGTCGCCGAGCGCGAGCGCTGGTTCGGTGAGGTTCGCGCCAGCTTGCTGGGCACGGCATACGGGCGACCACACTTCCTGCTGGTGCTCGATGAGAGCGCGCGGGTCAATGAACTGGAAACGGCGCTCGACGCACGCCGTGTTGGGCTGCGCGGCGCCGGATTGCAATTGGCCGCCGACGAAGCGGGCCTGTTTGCCTACGCCAAGGGCTTGTCGCACTGGCAGCGCGAGACGCACTTCTGCGCGCATTGTGGCGCGCCGGTGTTGCTGGTCGCCGCCGGCCACCGCGCGCAGTGCACCAACCCATCGTGCGCGCGGCTGCACTTTCCGCGCACCGATGCGGCGGTGATCATGCTGGTCGAACACGACGGCGCCTGCCTGCTCGGTCGCCAGGCCGGCTGGCCGCCGGGCCGCTACTCGACCCTGGCCGGTTTCATCGAACCCGGTGAGGCACTGGAAGATGCGGTGCGCCGCGAGGTCGCCGAAGAATCCGGCGTGATCGTCGACGAAGTGCGCTATCACTCCTCGCAACCCTGGCCCATGCCCGCCTCGCTGATGGTCGGCTTCTTCGCCACGGCGCGGTCCCGGCTGATCGCCAAGCGCGACCACGAACTGGAAGATGCACGCTGGTTCACGCCCGAGCAAATCGCAGCAGGCATCGCCGACGGCAGCTTCGTGCCGTCGACCCGGCTGTCGGTGTCGTTTCAGTTGCTGGCGGCCTGGTTGCAACAACGGGCAGACGTCGACCTGGGCGCGCTGGTGGACGCCGCCGCCGCGAGCTGAGCGCGCGCGACGCGAACTTCGCGTCATGCCACGACCTGATTTGTGGCACCCCAACACGAATTTGGTGATGGCGCGCGGAAGCAGGAAGCGGCCGCCGAAGCGGTCGAGGCAATCTCGCAGCGGGCGAATTTCGGCGGTTGAGCGGCGAAGGCGGCGTGCTTTCCCGCCAGCGCGCGACGCGGCCGAGCGGTCGCATACAATGGTCACCAACTTCTGCGAAGCTGTTCCCCATGGCTATTCGTCTGCTCGTCGTCCTGATCGTTCTTGGCCTGCTCCATGTCCTGCCGCAACTGGCACGCTGGCGTGGCGACGGGCTGTTCCGACGCTGGGTTGACCAGCTGAGCGACACCAGTGGTGCTGGTCGGGTAGCGTTGGCCTTGCTGGTGCCCGGCGCGCTCTGCGTACTTGTCGTCTGGTTGCTCGGTCGATCGCCGCTGGGCGAATTGGTGCAACTGCTGTTTGGGCTGGCGGTGCTGCTGTATTGCCTGGGCCCGCGCGAATTCGAGGCGGACCTGGAGCGCATCCTGGCGGCGGGCGACGACAGCGGGCGCGAGGCGGCGGCGCAGGCCTTGGCGGACGACGGCCAACCGGTTGGGTGGAACGCCACGGCACTGGGTGAGGCGATCGCCTATGCCGCCTTGCGTCGGCGTTTTGCGGTGCTGCTGTGGTTTTTCGCCCTCGGCCCCGTCGGTGCCCTGCTCTACCGGTTGGCGCAGACCCTGGGCCGCGATGACACGCTGCGGCTTGATGCAGCCGCGCAACGGGTCGCCGGCTACGTGGCCAACGCGCTGGACTGGCTGCCGGCGCAACTGCTGACCTTCACCCTGGCCGTCGTGGGCCATTGGGAGGCCGTCATCGATGCGTGGCGACGCTGGCACACGCAGGCCACGCCGACCAGTTGGTGGCGCACCGGCCCGGGCTTTCTGGGTGAGGCGGCGCGGGCCGATGTGCGCATCGACATCGAAGGCGGCGACGGTTACGCCGAAGAGCACAGCGATCCGCTGGCCGAATTGCGCCGCTTGCGCAGCGCGTTGTTGCGCGCGCTGCTGGCCTGGCTGAGCGTGGTGGCGCTGATCGTGATCGGCGGTTTGGCCGGCTGATATCCGACCGCCTACGGCCGGTCGCCACGCAGTTCACGCACGCGCGCCTCCAGCGTCGCAGCGTTTGCATCGGCAGCGGCCAGTGGCGCGTCGACGACCAGCTCCACGCGAGCCCGAAACCGTCGCGGCAAGCGGGAGCGATGCAGCATCGTGTCGCGCCGGCTCCACACGCTACCCCACAAGCCGCGCAGCGCCAGCGGCACCACCGGCACGGGCCGCCGGGCCAGGATCTTGTCCACGCCGGGCCGGAACGGGGCAATCTCGCCGTCGGCCGTCAGTCCGCCTTCGGGAAAGATGCAGACCACCTCGCCATCCGCCAGCGCCTCGTCAATGGCGTCGTACGCGCGCTGCAAGACGTCAGGATCCTCTTTGTAACCGGCGATCGGGATCGCCTTGGCCGTGCGGAATACGAAGCGTAGCAGTGGGGCGTTGAAGATCTTGTAATACATCACGAAGCGCACCGGCCGTCGCAGGTTCGCCATCAGCAGGAGCGGGTCCATGAAGCTGACGTGGTTGCACACCAGCAGCACCGGGCCCTCGTCGGGAACTTGTTCGCTGCCATCGGCGCGCACCCGATACAGCGTGTTCACCAGCACCCAGGTGATGAAGCGCATCAGGAACTCGGGCACCAGGGTAAAGATGTACCAGGCCACCAGCACGTTGAGCAGGGCGGCCGCCAGGAAGATCTCGGGCGCACTCCATCCCAGCGCGCCCAGCCCCAGACCAAAGCCGGCGGCCAGCACAATCAACAACGCATTGAGGATGTTGGTACCGGCGATGATTCGTGACAGTTTTTCGCGGGGCGAACGGGCCTGCACGAACGCGAACAGCGGCACCACGTAGAAGCCCGCGAATACGCCAATCAGCACCAGGTCGGCGACCACGCGCCAGCTGCCCGCGCCATGCAGGAACGTCAACCAGTCCACGCCGCGCACCGTGGCCATGCCGTGGCGCGCGAAATACAGATCCACGCCAAACGCGGTGAGCCCGAACGCGCCCAACGGGACCAGGCCAATTTCCACCCGCCGACCGGACATTTTTTCGCACAACAGCGCACCCACACCCGTACCGATCGAGAACAGGGTCAGCACCAGCGTGTTGACCGAGCCGTCGCCTCCCAGGGTCTCGCGGGTGTAGATCGGCAACTGCGCGATCAGCACGGTGCCGAAAAACCAGAACCACGAGATGCCCAGCACCGCGTTGAACACCGGGCGATCGGCCCGGGTAATGGCCAGCACCCGCGCGGTCTCGCTGAACGGATTCCAGTTGAATTTCAGCGTCGGTGCAGTGGCCGGTGCCGGAGGTATCCGGCGGCTGGCGAGGTAACCGGCGGTCGCCACCGCGATGGTCGCGCCCGATGCCAGCAGCGGCCCCACCCCGGCCACCAGCATCAGCGAATTGCCGGCGATCATGCCCACCAGCATCGCCATCTGGGTGCCCATCTCGACCAGGCCGTTGCCGCCAACCAGTTCTTCCCGCTTCAGCGCCTGCGGCAGGATCGCGTACTTGATCGGCCCGAACATGGCCGAGTGCATGCCCATCATGAACAAGACCACCAGCAGCAGCGAGGTGTGGTGCGTGTAGAAGCCGTAGGCCGCCAGCAACATGGCGCCGATCTCGAACAGCTTCACGTAGCGGATGATCCGGCTCTTCTCGTACTTTTCGGCGAGCTGGCCGGCGGTGGCGGAGAACAAGAAGAACGGCAGGATGAACAGCGCCGGTGCCAAGTTGGTGTACAGCGACACGGTACGGTCGCCCAGCCCCATCTGGAACGCCACCAGCATCACCAGCGCGTTGCGGAACGCGTTGTCGTTGAACGCCCCCAGCGCCTGGGTCCAGAAGAACGGCGCGAACCGTTGCTTGCCCAGCAGTGCAAATTGGCTCATGGGTTCCCCTGATGCGCTTTTTTTGCCACCGTCGATTGCGCGGCCAACGCGGACGTTCCGCGCGCAATGGCGGCCCGGTCCGGCACCCAACCCAGCAGCCTGCGTTACTCCCGCTATGGCACGACCGAGGTGGCGCGGCGGCTCCATCGCCTTTGTACCGGCCACCCTGCCGCGTGGCAAGGCGCGTTCACTGTAGCGCGGGCAGCACGCCGGCGTGTCGGTGGCGTACGCGCCAGTCGACTGGAGCTGGGCCGTCAGCTTGCGCTGGCGCACGTACAAAAAAAGGCCGGCAGACTCAAAGTCTGCCGGCAGTCATGGCAAAGGTCCGTTTGATCGCCCATCCGTGGGCGACGGCTTTCAACAGGCCCACTGGTTCAACTTGTCGTCGAGCGACCGGTTCGACACCGGTCGCTC
>DATCMT010000004.1:0-29854 GCA_036563155.1 Rhodanobacter sp. | reverse complement strand
GAAGACGGGGAAGAAGTTCGAGATGATGCCTACCGAGTCCCACGGTGACCCCTGACCCGTAGGGCGGGCACTGCCCGCCTGCTCTTGCGGGAACTGCGGCGGGCAATGCCCGCCCTACACACGATCCGGTCAGGCGCTGGCATCACCGGCAACGTCGTATTTGCGGTGGCGCAGGTGCACCACCAGGTTGTAGACCGAGACGAAGACGGGGAAGAAGTTCGAGATGATGCCTACCGAGTCGTTCTTGCCCACGGTGAAATAGGCCAGCAACAGCATGCTGCCGCACACCGACAGCCACCAGAACGCCAGCGGCATCACAACACGCTTGTACTTGCGCGTGTAGTACAACTGGACGAACCAGCGGCTGGTGAACAGCAAGGTGCCTGCGAAGCCCACCATCTTCCACGGTGTCAGTTCGAACTGCTGCAGGGCGTGCAGAATGGAAGCCAGATGACTGCTGATGAAGTCCATAAGAGTGTGTACTTTCGCGGAAATAGAGCGCGAGTCTAGCAAGGACGGTGCACACACCTCGCCGATGCCATGGTGACCTGGGTACCACCGGCAGGCATTGACCAGACTGACCGCTGCCCCTAAAATTGCGCGCTCGCAGTGGGCGGTTAGCTCAGCGGTAGAGCACTGCCTTCACACGGCAGGTGTCACAAGTTCGATCCTTGTACCGCCCACCATCGATTTCGACGACAAAAGGCCCGGCAATGCCGGGCCTTTTGTCGTTTCGACGATCCTGCCTGCGCGTCAGTCACGCTTTGCGGCCAGCACGTGCTCGACCAGCAGCGCCAGAAACGCCTGGCGCCTGCGTCGATATTCTGGGTCGGACGGACCAGACAAGGCGGCATCGTGCATGGCCTGGTGACTCTCGCCCAGAATCGGGTCAGTTGCTTCACGCTCAAGATAGATTCCCGGTCCACAGCTGGTCGCCGCATGCGCGGCCCAGAAGGCGGGATCAGCGGGCAAGGCGATGAATTGCTCTTCCCAGCGCAGCTCGCCGGCCAGTGCGCCCAGGCCGGTTTGCGGCAACTCGGGATTGCACGGCCGCGGCCGGTAACCGGATAGCCACGCCGCCATGGCGTCGGCCGGCATCGGTCGCGCCAGCGCATAACCCTGGCCGAAATCTGCCCCGAGGATCGTCGCCGCCTCAATCAGGTCAGGCAGCTCCAGCCCTTCGACCACGACCTCCAAACACAGATCGTGCCCGATCCGGATCAACTGGCGAATGAAGCGCAGGGTGCCCAGCGGGTCCTCGCGAACCTGCGCCACGATGGCCTGGTCGATCTTGATCCGGTCGAATGGCCACTGACGCAGGCGGATCAGCGAGCTGTAGCCAGCGCCCAGGTCGTCCTCGACCAGACGTACGCCCAGGGTCTTGATGGACGATATCCCCATGCTTTCCGGCGCGGCGGCGTGTTCAGTGCCAAGTGGCGACTCCAGGATCTCGAACAGCAGCGCCTGCGGCGGGCAATCGCTGGCCGCAATCACGGACGCGGCCACTTCGGCGTAACGCGCGTCCTCCAGGGCCACCGCGGGCGCATTCACGGACATGTCCAACGCGAAGCCCGCACGCCCCAAGGTCGCCCTGTGCGCAGTCGCCTGGAGCAGCGCCTGGCGAAAAAGGGCGAGCAGATCCTCCTCACCCAACGCGGGCAGGAATCGATAAGGTGTCAACAGCTCACCGTCGTCACGCAGTCGTGCCAGGGCCTCAAACTCTGCAACCTGACCATCGGCCAGTCGCACCAACGGTTGGTAGTGCATTTCCAGCGCTTCGGTGGCGACCAGGGCGCGCCAGCGCTCACGCACGAAGAAGGGCAGCAGTTCGGCACCCTGTCGGGGCGGTGCCAGTCGCGCCAGGGCCAGATCAAGCACCGTCTTGATCTGGTCCACGAAGGCCCGTTGATCCTCGCTCTGGAAAGCTCCGGCGTAGGGGCTGTACAGCGTCAGGATGACCGCCGGCGTGGACCGCGAAGGGCACAGCGGAATCGCAATATTGGAGACCACGCCCAGGCCCATCGCGATATCCCGCCACGCCGCCATCAGTGGGTCGTTGCCGTAGTGTTCGCAACGCTGGATGGTCGCCGTGCGCCACGCGCGCCCACTGGGCCCCAAGCCTTCCGGCTGGTCCGAATCCACCCGGATCGGCACAGCCTGACCGGTATCCAATGCGCGCAAGTACACGGAAAACGCTGTGCCCGCCACCGCCTCATAGGTCAGCTGGCCCGATGCGTCCGGCCGACCCACGGCGCAGGCAATGACCTCCTGATGCGAGGCCAAAATGTCAACCACGCCCTGGATGAGCTCCAGATAACCGTCGGCCGACCAGGCCAGCGCGTTCAACCTGGCCAGCAAGGCTACCCGGCAACGCTGCAGTTCCCGCATGCTCTCCAACTGCCACTGACGCTCCATGCCAAGCCGCTGCAACACAATGGCCAGCGCCCGACTGTCGCCCTGGCCGACGCCACCCAGCACGCTGGCGAGGATATCGCGCAGTTGCTCGACTGCCTCCAGCAACCAGACTTCCTCCAGCCCGCAGCCAGCATGGAAAAAACCGCTGCGGGATGCCCGTGCGTGGTGACGGGATTGCGTGAGGTCCGGGAGCAACAGATATTCCAGGTGGCGCAGCAAATGACCTTCGAACGCCTTCGCGTCCGACTCCGGCAACATGCCAAGCAACCGGACAACTCCCTCATGCAGGTGCAGCCCGGCGTGAAACGACTTCACCATTTCCGGCAGGTGGGGTTCCCAGGAATCGCGGCACGCACCCAGGATGGCAGCGGCCGGCTCACCGTAGGGTGGAACCGCGGCCGTCGACTCGCCAAATGGATCGACCGGCTCGTCACCACGCGCCAACACCCACCAACGCGACCGGCTCCGCTTGAGCGATTTCACCTGATACATGGCCTGGTCCGCGCGACGGACCAGCTGTTCGCCGGTCGCCGGACTTTCGTTCGAATACATCGCGATACCCAGGCTGGCGCCCACCGAAATCGACTCGTCGCCGATCACCATCGGGTACCGCAACGATTCCCCCACGCGCTGCAGGAGGTCATCAATATCCGATTCGTGTTCAAGATCCTCGAACACCAGCACAAACTCATCGCCACCCAGGCGTGCAACATAATCGTCGGTGCGCAAGACCTGTCGAAACCGGTTCGCCACCTCGATCAAGAGCAGGTCCCCAACGGCGTGGCCGTGGCGGTCATTGATCGGCTTCAGGTCGTCCAGGTCGAGCAGTCCCACGGCAACCTTGCGTCCCCGCCGTTCCGCCCGGGCAAGCACGTTTTCGAGATATCGATCGAGCGCGCGTCGATTCGGCAAGCCGGTCAGATCATCGTGCAGCGCCAGGTAGGTTTGGCGCTCCTGCTCCTGCAGCAAGGCACGGCGCTGCGAGTGCTGCCACAAGGCGAGCCCGGCAGCATCGGCAATTTCATCCAGCAAACGACACATTTCGCCGTCGAAGGCATCCGCCTCGACGGTTACCACCACGACCACGCCAGCCGGCTCGGGCGACGAACCTGCGTGCCCTTTCGACGAGGCAAACAATGGCCAGCAGCCAACAGCACCGGCGCAATCAAGCAGCTCCTTGCGCCACACGCCGCCAGCATTGGGCCCACTTTGTGGGTGTCGCCGGATCACCGGTGCGCCCTGCATGAAAGCCTGGGTGGGTGCGAGAACCTCCAGACTCTCGCTCCGCCTCGGCGGCATCGGCAAGCTACGCAGAACGTCGGCGATCGGACCTACCACGGCCACGCGACGCAGCATGCCGTCGTCGCCGTCCGAAGCGAACACATCAACCGCGGCGGCACCGGCGATGTCAACCAGCGCCTGCGCCAGCGTGAGATAGACCGCTTCCGGATCGGGCTGTTCAAGCAGCGCCCGCTGGATCGTGCGCTGGGCATCGCGGTAACGACTCATCCGCATGCTGCGCTCGAGCAGGATCTGGTGATCCCAGAATCGACTCAATTCGTCGACCAGACGCTGGGCCCAATCAAGCAATTCCTCGCTCAGAGCCGGGCCTCCGGTACGCGAATAGGCCGCCAACAAAAGCTGGCCATCATCCCGGGTGCGCGCCGCCGCCACGATGCAGGCGCCAAAACCATACCGGCGAGCAGCATCACGCCAATGCGAAAATTCCGGCGCTTCCACCGGCATCAAGCGCGCCCTCTCCTCACGCAGCACGATTCCGACCGGGCCTTGTCCTCCGGGCTCGCGTTCGTCGTTGCTCAGATGCAATTTCGCGGTGTATTCGGCAGCAGAACCCGCCGCCGCCAGCACTTCCACCCGGGCCGTGCCCGGCTCCCGCCGCCCGATCCACACCAGTGGAAGGTCCATGGTGCGGGCGAGAATCCGGGCAACCTCAGTCAAGGCCTGCCGACGATCATGGCCAGGTGCCGCATGGAGCAAAGCCAGCGTTTCAGCAACGCTCTGGTAAAAGCGTTCGCGCAGTTCGCCTGGTGCAAGTTGTCGACTTGAAATCACCCTTCTCACCCGACCCGCGCCTAACGTGAAATTGCTGTCCTCCTTCCATCAAGTCGCCTGCTGCCGACTCACATTGTCCTGCAGTCTTCCCCATCTGCAGTCATGAGCAACGCCCCCATGCACGGGATCCGACACGCCATGACAATCTAGCCTACCGGAATTTCCCGCGATCCACATGTCAATTTTATCGGCGCAACACGAGGCCACTGAAGCCGCTTCGATGATGTCATCCAGCCTCGTGACGATGCTGCTCCTCGGCCAGCGCACGCTCGACCAGCAAGGAGAAAAACAGGTCGCGCTGCCGGCCATACTCCCGGTCGAAGGGTCCACCAGCGGCGGCCGCATGCATGGCGTCGTGGCTGTCACGTAGAGCCGCCGGAATGTGGCTTGAACGGCGCAGGTACTCGCCGGCGAGACCAGGGCTCTGCGCGTGCCGGTCACGGGAATAGGGTTCATCGCACAGCCCGACAAACCGCTCGTCCCAGCGCAAGGCGCCGGCGAGGGCGCCAAGCGCGGTACCCGGAAATGCCAGCTGGGCGGCCTGATCAAAGTCCGCCAACCAACGGGGCAGGGCTTCGGCGGGCATTGGACGGGCGAGGGCGAAACCCTGCCCGAAATCCGCACCGAGAATCGCGGCCGACTCGAGCATGCCGCGGGACTCTAGACCCTCGACCACGACCTCCAGATCCAGATCGTGCCCGACCCGAATCAATTGACGCATGAAGCGCAGCGTACCCAGCGGGTCCTGCCTGACCTGGGAGATGATGGCCGGGTCGATCTTGATGCGATCGAACGGCGACTGGCAGAGACGTGCCAGCAGGCTGCGACTGAGCGCCACCTCGTCCTCGACCGGACGCAGATCCAGCGACGTGAATGACTGCACACCCGACTGCGCCAGCAGCGACCAGCCGCCAGCGCCCAGCGTCGAGTCGAGCGCCTCAAAACGCAGCGCGCCGACCGGGCAGCCGCTTGCCTGGAGAACCGCCTCGGCGGTTCGCGCGTAACGGGGATCCTGCAATGCCACAACCGGAACGTTGACCGACATGCCCAGGATCAAACCGGTGCGTGCCAGCGATTGCCGACATGCGACCGCCTGGATCATGCCGTCGCGAAACAGCCGCATGAGGCCGGGAGCACCCAGCGCCGGCAGGAAGTTCGCGGGCAGCAGCATGGTTCCGACATCGTCGCGCAAGCGCGCCAGCGCCTCGAACCCGGCGACCTGGCGATCGGCAAGCCGGACCATCGGCTGGTAGTGCATGCGCAGCGCGCCACCCGCAATGATCGCGCGCCAGCGCTCACGCACATACGCCGGCATCAGCGTCGCAAGTTGACGACGGGGAGCGAGTCGCCGCAGCGCAAACTCCAGCACCGACTTGATCTGTCCAACGAAATTCTGCTGGCTCTCACCCTGGAACGCGCCCGCATAAGGGCTGTACAGACTGAGGATCGCCAGCGGCTGGCCCGGTGCGCGACACAGCGGAATGGCGACCAGCGACGCGACTCCGTGACGCAGCGCCGCGTCGCGCCACAACGCCATGGCTGGGTCACTGCCATAGTGCGCGCAACGCTGGATCTCGCCCGTGCGCCAGGCCCGCCTGACGGGATCATCCGGCTCCGCGCCGGCGTCTTTGATCAGAATGGGTGGGATCACCCCACGATTGGTCATGCGCAACTGCTCAATCGGCACGGCACCCGCGACCAGCTCATGAATGAGTTCGCCCGCGGCGTCGGGACGGCCGACGGCGCACAGCGCGACCTCCTCGTGTGCCGACAACGCCTTGACCACACCCTCGAGCAATTGCAGGTAATCGTCCGACGACCAAGCCACCGCGTTCACCGTGGCGGCAACCGCACTGCGGCGACGCTGCAGATCACGCATGCCATCGAGTTGCCACTGCCGCTCCAGCGCGAGCCGCTGCAGCACGATCGCCATCGCCGGCCGGTGCGCACGGGCCCCTTGGCCGAACGCGTCCATCAGGATGTCGCGCAGCGAATCGAATGCTCCGGGAAGCCACACCTCGTCCACCCCGCAGGCCGCCTGGCAGACGCCGGCCCTGATCGCCCCGGCCTGCTGGTCATCCAGCTTGAGATCGGGATAGATCAGGGTTTGCAGCAGACGGGACACGCGTGATTCAAGGGCCCCTGGCGCTTCCGGCGGGAAGCTGCCCAGTATGGCGGCAATGCCCTGATGCATCCGCAAGGCAGTGCCCGTGCGTTCCACCGCGCCAGGCAGCTGCGCGCGCCACGCGTCGACGCACGGTTGCAGCATCTCGCTGGCCTGCATTCCGTGGGGCTCAATGGTGTCGGCGGTCCCGGCGCTCGCCTCTGCCGCCATTTCCGACCGGGCCATCGCCCACCAGCTGGAGCGATTGAGTTTGTGCGATTTGACCCGGTACATGGCCTGGTCTGCCAGTCGCAACAGTTGCTCGCCGCTGGCATGGGCGTGGGTCGGGTACAAGGCGATGCCCAGACTGACTCCGATCTGGATGGTCGAATCGCCAATCACGATCGGCTCGCTCAAGGACTGCCACAAGCGCTCCAGCAAGGCATCCAGGTCACCTTCGCCCACCAGGTCCTCGAACACCAACACGAATTCGTCACCGCCCAAGCGGGCGACCGAATCCTCGGAACGAAGCGCGCGATGCAGCCGCCCCGCCACCTCGATCAGCACGCGGTCACCGGTCGCATGCCCGTAGCGGTCGTTGATCGGCTTCAGGTCATCCAGATCGAGCATGCCGACCGCGACCACGCGCTGATGTCGTGTGGCCCGTGCCAATGCGCGTTCGAGGTGGTAGTCGAGGGCGCGGCGGTTGGGCAGATCGGTCAGTGAATCGTGCAAGGCCAGATAGGTCTGACGCTCCTGCTCGAGCAGCAGGGCCTGGCGATGGCCGTGCTGACGCAACGCAAGCCCCACCGTGTCGGCAATCTCGTCGAGCAACTGGCGCATGTCCGCGTCGAATGCATCGATGTCCGCTGCCGCCACCAGCAGTACCGCGGCGGGCCGGCGCGCTGGCGACGTTTCGATGTCCAGCGCGGAAAATATTGGCCATGCACCGATAGCGCCCACGTTAGCCAGCGGCTCGCTATGCCATGCCTGGGACACATCGGGATGCGTGGCGGGCCGCAGCCGCACTACCGGTACCCCCTCCATGAAAGCCAGCGTGGGCGTGCGTATCGACGGGCCGTCGGCTTGTACGGGCGGCTCCGAAATGGCGTCCATCGCCAGCGCAAGCTCCCCCACCAGCACCACACGGCGCAACACGTCATCTTCGGGGACGTAGACGACCACCGCGGCCGCATCGGTGATCTCGCCCAGCGTATTGGCCAGCGCCTCGTAGATCGCCACCGGTTCGAGCTGGCCCAGCATCGCGCGCTGGATCGTGCGGTGCGCATCCCGATATCGCCCCACCCGCAAATTGCGCTGGAGCAGCGCCTGGTCGTCCCAGAATCGACCCAGCTCGTCGGCCAGACGCTGGGCCCAGTCGAGCAGTTCGTCAGACAATGCGGGACCGCCCCGGCGCGAATAGACGGCCAGCGCCAGTTGGCCGCCGTCACCGGTGCCGGACGCCGCCAGAATGATCGAGCCAAAGCCGCGATTGCGCGCGCCCTCAAGGGTCAACGCATACTCGGGCGCATCCACCATGGCCAACCTGGCGCGTCCCTCGCGCAAGACCATACCGGCGGGCCCCTGCCCCGCCAGCTCATTCGGGTCGTCACTGACCCGCAGCGAGGAGGCATACTCCGCCTCCGGTCCGGCGGCGAAGATCTCGAGCCGTGACTGCCCCAGGCACCGGCGCCCGATCCAGACCAGCGGCAACTCCATTGTGCTCGCCAGGGTCCGCGCAACGTCCAGCAGCGCCCGGCGGCTGTCGTGGCCGGGCGCCGGATGCAGCAGAGTCAACGTCTCCGCCACGCTTTGGTAAAAGCGTTCGCGAAGATCTCCTGGTTGTCCCTGCTCGCCCGATTCCATCCCCTGCCCATCCTCCAGTACGACCATTCCCCGCCGCTCCCACAACCAGCCGGCGGCGCATGGTCAGGCAGCGCCCGGAACATTTTCATGGGTTCCGTGCACACTTGCCACGTATGTCTGCAACAGCCCGACCAAGGCACAGCCCCGTTCATCGAGCCTGGAACCGACTTGGAACAATTCCCAATCCAGCCCATCCCAAACCCAATAAGCAAGCATCAGGCCAACCGAAAATTCCCTTGTCAGCCCGGCGGATACGGCGCTCGACGTGGCCGGTCGGGCCCAGCTCACTCCGCGCCGGTTGGCGGGCGCGGCCCGCAGGCGCCCCGACCTGACGAAGCTGGCCCGCTGCGACGATCCAGGCCAGCCTTGCCCAAGGCCGTCGGGTTCGCCGCCGTACTTGCCGCAACCAGGCAATCTCAGTGCCCGAGACGCCGTGCCGGCACAGTCCGCGCGGCGGTGCCGGGTCACATTGCGCCCATTCACGGCGACAATCCGGGCGCAGTCGGACACAATTCCCGTATGAGCATCCACCAGCTTTGACATTCGTGAACTCCGCCCCACTTTCCGCGACCGAACCCGCCATACCAATCGAGCCGGGCCTGATGGTGCTGCATGGCAACCGTCTCGAAGACCTGCGCGACCTGCTGACTGCCTGGCTGGCCCGGACGCCGCTGCGGCCGTTGGAGGACGAGCTCATGCTGGTGCAGAGCAACGGCATCGCCCAGTGGCTGAAGATGGCCCTGGCGCGTGCGCCCGCCGACGCCGGACTGGGCATCAGTGCGGCCATCGAGGTGCAACTGCCGGGGCGCTTCCTGTGGACGGCGTATCGGGCCGTGCTGGGCCGCGAGGCGGTGGCTCCGACATCGCCGTTCGACAAGTCACGACTGACCTGGCGGCTGCTGCGCCTGATCCCGCAACATCTGCACGACGAAGGCTTCGCCCCGCTGCGCGATTTTCTGCAAGCCGGAAGCCAGGCAGGCTGCGGCGGTATCGACTGGCTGCGCCGCTATCAGCTCGCCGCGCAAGTCGCCGACTTGCTGGACCAGTATCAGGTCTACCGCGCCGACTGGCTTGACGATTGGGAACGCGGCGACGACGTGCTGCGCGACGAACTTCGTGGCCAATCCATTCCGATCGACGCAAACCAGCGCTGGCAACCACGGCTGTGGCGTCTGTTGCTGGCCGACATTGGCGCCACCGAACGCGAACACCATCGTGCCGCGGTTCATCGCGCCTTCCTGGCGCGCATTGCGCAGCTGTCCCAACGACCAGCCGCACTGCCGCGGCGCATCGTGGTCTTCGGCATTTCCTCGTTGCCACAGCAGACGCTGGAGGCACTGACCGCGATGGCGCGCTTCAGCCAGGTGCTGCTGGTGGTGGCCAATCCGTGCCGGCATTACTGGGCCGACATCATCGAGGACCGCGAATTGCTGCGCGCCGAACATCGCCGTCAGCGCGGCAAGCCAGGGCTGCCTGCGCAACCGCGCTACGAGGACCTGCATCTGCACGCCAATCCCCTGCTCGCGGCCTGGGGCAAGCAGGGTCGCGACTACATCCGCCTGCTCGACAGTTTTGACCAGCCGGATCGTTACCGCCCGCAGTTTGCCGCGATCGGCCGCAGCATCGACCTGTTCCAGGACATTGCAGGCGACGGCCTGCTGCAACAAGTGCAGCAGGCCGTACTGGACCTGCAGCCGTCGCCGCCCTCGGCTGCGCAACGCCAACCGTGGCACCCCGGCGACACCACGCTGCGCTTCCATGTCGCGCACAGCCCGCAGCGCGAAGTGGAAATTCTGCACGACCAATTGCTGGCGCTGTTTGAACAGGCCGCTCGCGACGGCAGGTTGTTGGCGCCTCGCGACGTCATTGTGATGGTGCCCGATATCCAGACCTATGCGCCGCATGTGCAGGCGGTATTCGGCCGGCTGGCGATCAGCGACCCACGCCACTTGCCCTACAGCGTGGCCGACCAATCCGCACGCGGCAGCGCCCCCCTGGTGGTGGCGCTGTCCAACTTGCTGACCCTGCCCGAATCGCGTTTCGCGGTCAGCGACGTGCTTGATCTGCTGGACGTGCCGGCGCTGCGTCGTCGCTTCGGGCTGGCCGACGACGATTTGCCCCTGCTGCGGCGCTGGATCACCGATGCCGGCATTCGTTGGGGTCTGGACGGCGCGCAAAAAACCACTCTGGACCTGCCGCCGCTGGAACAGAACAGCTGGCGCTTCGGCCTGCGTCGCATGTTGCTGGGCTACGCCGTGGGCGATGGCGAATCGCTGGATGGCATTGTGCCCTACCCCGAAATCGGCGGCCTCGACGCGGCCCTGCTCGGCCCGCTGAGCGCCCTGCTCGACCAGCTGGAGGAAACCCGCAAACTGCTCGACACGGCCACCACGCCCGATGCCTGGGCCGAACGCCTGCACGCCCTGCTCGAGGACTTTTTCGACCGCGATGACAGCGACGACGCGGTGCGCCTGAACCACTTGCATGACGCGCTCGACGCCTGGCTGGAAGCCTGCACCGAGGCGACCTTCGACGAACCGATCCCGCTCGCAGTGGTGCGCGAGCACTGGCTGCAGGCAATCGACGAAAGCCGCCTGTCACAACGCTTCATGGGCGGCGCGGTGAGTTTCGGCACGCTGATGCCGATGCGTGCGATCCCCTTTCGCGTGGTCTGCCTGCTGGGCATGAACGATGGCGACTACCCGCGTCGGCAAACCCCACCGGATTTCGACCTGATGGCCCAGGCCGGCCACGGTCGCCCCGGTGATCGCTCCCGCCGCGAGGACGATCGCTACCTGTTTCTCGAAGCCTTGCTGTCGGCTCGTGACGTGTTGCACGTCAGCTGGGTCGGGCGCAGCGCGCGCGACAACAGCGAACTGCCCCCGTCGGTGCTGGTCGGCCAGCTGCGTGACTACCTGGCCACCGGCTGGCATCGCGCCGATGAGCCGGGCGATGCCCCGGAAGCGGGCCAGCACCTGCTTGATGCGCTGACCACCGAGTACCCGCTGCAACCCTTCAGCAGGCGCTACTTCGAGGCCGGCCATGATCCGCGCGTGTTCACCTATGCACGCGAGTGGCAACAAGCGCACCGCGAGCGGCAGGCCCAGCCGGTAGCTGCCGGCTTGGAACCCTGGGTGCCTGACACGGCGTTGGGCCTGGGCCAGCTGCAGCGCTTCCTGGCCAAGCCGGTCGCGTACTTCTTCAACCAGCGGCTCAAGGTCCATTTCCCCGAAGCCACCGACGACGTACTGGACGAGGAGCCGTTTGGCCTCGATCCGCTGCAGCGCTACGACGCGATTCGACGTGTCGTGCATGCCGCGTTGGAGGCCGAGCCCGGCGCCGCCCGGGATCACGCCGTGGCGGCCGCCGTGCGCCAACTCGGCGATGAGGGGACGTTGCCACCGGGCGGGTTTGGCATCGAGCTGCAGGAAGGCATCGCCGAGCAGGCCCGCAGTTTGGCCGCGTTGTGGCAGGAAGCCAGCCAGCGCTGGCAACCCCACGAGGAAAAATTCGAGCTTCAGCACATCCATGGCGACATGCTGGTGGAAGACTGGCTCACGGACCTGCGTCGCGACGTGCACGGCCGGCACCGACGATTGGAACTGGTCAACGGCAGCCTGCTCGACAAGACGCAGGCGCTGCGCGTGGACAAGCTCGTCCGCGTTTGGCCTGCTCACTTGCTGGCCAATGCTTGCGGGCTGGCGATGCAGACACAGGTGATCGGCATCGACGCGCAGCCCGTGTTCTTGGCGCTGTCGCGTGAGCAGGCCAGTGCGCTGCTCGACAGCCTGCTCGACGCGCTGCGTCACGGCATGGACGAGCCATTGCCGATGGCGCGACGGACCGCGTTCGCCTGGTTCAAGGCAGCCGACAATAACCGGGACCCGGCCAAGCCCGCCCAGCTTTGCTACGAAGGCAGCGACTTCGGCGGTTCGCCGGGTGAGAGCCAACAAGATGCCTGCCTGGCGCGCGCGTGGCCCAGCTTCGCTGCCATGCACGCCGCCGGATTCGAAACCTGGCTGTCGCTGTACGCGCCGATGAACCTGGCCTTGGCGCCGGCTGAGGACGCGTCATGACGCGCACGGCTCCCCTGCAACCTCTGACCATGCCGCTGCAGGGCATCCGCCTGATCGAAGCCAGTGCCGGCACCGGCAAGACCTGGACCATCGCGGCGCTGTACCTGCGACTCGTGCTGGGCCGTTACGAGCTGGGCCAACCGCTGCTGCCGCCCCAAATCCTGGTGCTCACCTTCACCAAGGCCGCCACGGCCGAGTTGCGCGAACGCATCCGCGTGCGATTGGCCGAGGCGGCCGAAGCGTTCCGTGGACACCTGGTATCCGACGATTTTCTGCGTGATCTGATCGACCAATATCCCGATCCCGATGACCGCGCCGTCGCCGCACGTCAGCTGGAGTTGGCCGCCCAGTGGATGGACGAAGCAGCCGTACACACCATTCACGGCTGGAGCCAGCGCATGCTGGGCCAGCATGCTTTCGACAGCGGCCACCCGTTCGTGCAGGAAGTCAGCAGCGACGAAAGCGAATTGCTGGGCGAGGCCGTGCGCGACTACTGGCGGCACTATTTCTTCGGACTGGAGCAAAGCATCTCGCGCGAAATCAGCGCGCTGTGGTCCGGGCCGGCGGCCCTCCAGCAGCAAGTGGCGCCGTTGCTGCGGCAATCGCTGGAGCGACTGCGCGTGCAAGGCCAGCCACTGCCACCGATCGACAACATCGCCGACACGTTGGTGCAGAACTTCGCCCCCGTTCGCGAGGCCGAACGGTTGGCACGTCAAGGCTGGCGCGAGCATGCCGACACCGTGATCGCGCTACTGCAGGAGGCCGTGCGGTCAAGGGCGCTGAACGGCAAAACCTATTCCGTGGAAAAACTGGCAGGCGACCGAGCCGAACTCGATGCCTGGGCCTCGGGTGGCTTGCGGCCGAGTCACGCGGTGCTCGAACGGGTCAGCCAGGGCAAACTCGGCCGGTCGATCAACAAGGGCGGCGTGGCACCCGTCCACCCGGCCTTCGCGCTGATGGATCAACTGCTCGAAACGCTGGCAGGCACGCCACCCCTGCGCCCGCTGATTCTCGCCCATGCGCTCCCGTGGATCGCCGCACGGCTGGACGCCGCCAAGCAACGGCTGGCGCAGATGGGTTACGACGACATGCTCAAGCGGCTCGACCAAGCCCTGCGCAGCGCCAGCGGGGCGCGCCTGGCCCGGACCATCGCAAACCAGTATCCGGTGACACTGATTGACGAGTTCCAGGACACCGATCCGCTGCAGTGGCAGATATTCCAGCGCATCCACGCCGATCGCACCGACACCGGCCTGCTGCTGATCGGTGACCCCAAGCAGGCCATCTACGGCTTTCGCGGCGCCGATATCCACACCTACCTGCAAGCGCGCCAGTGCGCCGAACGCCCAACCTGGACGCTGGACACCAACTACCGCTCCACCCATTCACTGGTCGGCGCCGTGAACCATGTGTTCGAACATGCCGAGCAGCACCCCGCGGGTGCGTTCGCGTTCGGCAAGGGCGCCAGCGCGCTGCCATTCCTGCCGGTGCATGCGCACGGGCGCGCTGAACGCCTGTTGTTGAATGGCAAGCCGCTGCCCGCGCTGCAACTGGCACGGGCGGCCGATCTCGAACCAATCAGCAAGAGCGCCTACCTGACGCAGATGGCCGGACAGGCTGCCGCGTGGCTGGTCAGCCTGCTCGATGCGGCACAGCGCGGCGTCTGTGGTTTCGACGATGGCAGCGATTGGTCGCGCCCACTGAAGCCGGGTGATATCGCGATCCTGGTGCGCAACGGCACCGAGGCGGACAGCGTACGCCACGCGCTGCAAGTGCGCGGTCTGGCCAGCGTCTACCTGTCGGACCGCGACTCCGTCTATGCCTCGCCCGAAGCAGGCGACCTACTGCTGTGGCTGCACGCCTGCGCCCAGCCGAGTTCCGATCGCGCACTGCGCGCCGCGCTGGCCACCGCCACGCTGGACCAGGATTACGCCACGCTGGACAGCCTCAACCGGGACGAAATCCGTTGGGAATCGATGAGCGAGCGATTCCGTCGATTGCACGAGCACTGGCTGAAACACGGCGTGCTGACGATGCTGCACGAACTGCTGCACCTGTTCGATCTGCCCGCTCGGCTGCTGGCCCGCGATCACGGCGAGCGGGTCTTGACCAACCTGCTGCATCTGGCCGAACTGCTGCAGCAAGCCGCCGCCACGCTGGACGGCGAACACGCCCTGCTGCGCCATCTCGCCACCCAGATCGCGCAAGCGGGCGACGCACAGTCCGAACCAGCCGAGGAGAAAATCGTGCGTCTGGAAAGCGAGTCGGCGCTGATCCAGGTGATCACCATCCACAAATCCAAGGGCCTGGAGTATCCGCTGGTGCTGCTGCCGTTTGTCTGTGCCGCGCGTGAAACGAAGAGTACCGATCGCTTCGTGCTGCACGACCAAGACGGCACCGCAACGCTCGACCTGGACGCGAGCGAAACCGACCGCGCAATGGCCGATCGCGAACGATTGCAGGAAGACCTGCGCCTGTTCTACGTGGCGATCACCCGCGCGCGGCACGCATGCTGGCTGGGCGTCGCCAACCTGAAGGACGGCCAGAAGAAGGCTTCCGGCCTGCACAAATCCGCTTTTGGTTATGTCGTGAACGGTGACCAGCCGTTTGCCGACGGTTCGCTTGGCGAACAACTGGACGCGCTCAGCCACGGCTGCGCTGACGTGCAGGTTGTCCCGCTTCCGGCCGAACCGTCATCGGACCACCACCGCCCCAGCCACGACGAGCCAGCCATCCAGCCAGCCCGCAGCTATCATGGCGCACCCGTCGAGCCCTGGTGGATCGCCAGCTACAGCGCGCTGCGTGTCACAGGCGACGCGCACGCGCCGCGACCGGCCGCACCGGAAACCGCGCAGCAGGATGTCCTGACCGAAGACCTGGCGACCGCGCCGACCGATCAGCCACCGACGGGCCATCCAGTGACCGGCATCCATGGGTTCCCGCGCGGCGCTGACCCGGGTACCTTCCTGCACGGGCTGCTGGAATGGGCCGCCAATGAAGGCTTTGCCGCCACCGCCAAGGTGCCCCAGGCGCTGCAGCAGCTGATCGCCCGCGGTTGCCAGCGGCGCGGCTGGAAGGATTTTGTACCGACGCTCTCGGCGTGGCTGCCCACCTTTCTGCGCACACCGTTGGCGTTGCCCGACGGCAGTCGTGCAAGCCTGGCCGACGCCGACGACTATCGCGCCGAACTGGAGTTCTGGTTCGAAGCCCGGCACGTCGACACCATGGCACTGGACCGACTGGTCACCGCGCAGACGCTGGCCGGTCGACCGCGACCTGCGCTGCTGGCCGACCGCATCAACGGCATGCTCAAGGGCTTCATCGACCTGGTGATCGAACACGCGGGCCGCTTCTACGTCGTCGACTACAAGTCCAACTGGCTTGGCGTGGACTCGCTCGCCTACACCGTCGAGGCGATGGATGCTTCCGTGCGCCACAGCCGCTACGACCTGCAATATGCGATCTACACCCTGGCACTGCACCGGCATTTGCGCGCCCGCCTGCCGGGCTACGACTACGAGCAGCACGTCGGTGGCGTGCTCTATCTGTACCTGCGCGGAGTCGACGGCGAAGGCCATGGCGTGCACCACGAACGTCTGCCGCTCGACCTGATCCAGGCCATGGACGAGCTGTTTGCCGAGGGGGAATCCCGCGATGTTGGCTGAGGCCATGCTCGACATGCTGCAGCGGGATCTGGCCCAGCACCGCCTGCGCGCGCTGGACGTGGCGCTGGCGCGATTCCTTGCCGAACGCGACGCGAAGTCGCCAGCCACCCTGCTGTGGCTGGCCGCCGTGCTCAGCCGCCAACTCGCCGACGGCCACCTGTGCCTCGATCTCGATGCGCTGGACGCGCTGGCCGACGAGCAGGACTGGCCTCCACACTGGCGCAAGCAGTTGGCCGCCACGCATGACCGTCGACCGCTGTCCGCTTCACCGCTGCTAGCCGACGGCCGTGATGGCATGCCCGCGAATGCGCCGCTCGTCCTCGACGGCCCACGTCTGTACCTGCGTCGCTATTGGAACCACGAACGACACGTGGCCCTGGCCATCCGCGAACGCCTGCAGCAGGCACAGCCGGTGCCCGACCAGCTCGCCGACGAACTGCAGCGCCTGTTTCCCCATCACGCATCCGGTCAACCCGACTGGCCACGCATTGCCTGCGCGCTGGCCGCGCGCGGCGCGTTCACCGTGATCACCGGCGGGCCTGGTACCGGCAAGACCACGACCGTGGTCCGCTTGCTGGGGCTGCTGCAGTCGCTGCACCTGCGCCAACACGCACGCCCCCTGCGCATCCGCCTGGCGGCGCCGACCGGCAAGGCCGCCGCACGACTGAATGCATCCATTGCGGCGCAGCTGGCTCAGCTCGACGTGGACGACGCCACCCGCGCCGCGATCCCCGCCCAGGTCGAAACCCTGCATCGCCTGCTGGGAGCGCGGCCCGACACGCGGCGCTTTCGCCACGACCGCGCCAACCCGATGCATGTCGACGTGCTGGTGGTGGACGAAGCCTCGATGATCGACCTGGAAATGATGTCGGCCGTGCTGTCGGCATTGCCTGCCGCGGCGCGATTGGTTCTGCTCGGCGACAAGGACCAGTTGTCCTCGGTCGAAGCCGGCGCCGTACTCGGCGATCTTTGCGAGCGCGCCGAGGCGGGGCATTACAGCGCGGACACCGCCCACTGGCTGCAATCCACCCTCGGCGACGACATCCGGGCGTTCGTGCGGGGTGATGCGCAACCAATCGACCAGCAGGTGGCGATGCTGCGGCACAGCCATCGATTCGGTGCCACAAGCGGCATTGGCCAACTCGCCCATGCCGTCAACGCTGGCGACATCGAACGTGTGCAGGGCCTGCTGGGTACGCCGTCCGACGACCTGTCGTGGAGCCCGTCAGCCAGCAGCGCGCAGCTGGCCGCATTGGCCATCAACGGCGGCGGACGCTTCAGCCATCACGAACCGCCCGACTGGGCATGCGGCTACCGCCACTATCTGGAACACCTGCAGCAATCGCGCCCCGATCCCGCAGCAGACGCTGCGGCACACGACGACTGGGCCCGTGGCGTCTTGCAGGCATTCAATCGCTTTCAACTGTTATGCGCCCTGCGCCGAGGGCCATACGGTGTGGACGGCCTCAACCAGTTGATCACCGAGGCCCTGCACAGTGCTGGATTGATCGACAGCAGCTCCGTCTGGTACGAGGGCCGCCCGGTCATGGTCACGCGCAACGACTACAGCCTCGGACTGGCCAATGGCGATGTCGGCATCTGCCTGCGTACGCCCGACGCCAACGGCCGCCTGCGGCTGGCCGTCGCCTTTCTCGCCGATGCGGCAACACCCACCGGCACGCCTACCCGCATCCGCCACGTGTTGCCCTCGCGGTTGGGCGAGGTGGCCACCACCTTCGCCATGACGGTGCACAAGTCGCAAGGCTCCGAATTCGAACACACCGCACTGGTCCTGCCGAACGCGATGAATCCCGTGCTGACCCGGGAACTGCTCTACACCGGGATCACCCGCGCCCGCCGCTGGTTCAGCCTACTCGGCAGTGCAGCAATCATCGCGGAGGCCTCCGCCCGACGCACCCGACGCTATTCAGGGCTGGCCGAACGGCTGGCCGCTGACTGACCCGCGACCGAGATGGGGGATGCGCCCTCGCACCTCTTCGCCGGAGACTTCCGTGTCTCCCGCCAGCGGCGGAGGACCGCCAGCATGAGGTGCACCTTTCATCACGCCGTTGCCTGGCCGCAACCAGGCAAGCGGCAAGCCATCACCAACAGCCGGACACGCCGGCGGAACCCGTGACGTCCCGCTTGCCCGTCTGATCGAGGCTGAGCGTGCCGCATTTCGCATCACGGGTTGCCTGCGCGCTCTTGGGAGCGGCCGTCAACTTGTAGGTTGAAACGCTCAGGGACGACGACGGCAGGTCGTAGGCGTAGCTGCTGCCGGTCTGCTGGTTGCTGGCGCAGTCCAGCGCGGGCAAGGTGTTGGCGGTGCCTGCAGCGTCTTCCTTGTAGCTCAGGTTGGTCGTGTAGTAACGCTCCATATAGTTGGCGTATTCCGACAGGCAACCCTGGGCGGCCACCCGCTTGGTCTTGGTGATGTAGTTGGTGTACGTCGGCAGCGCGATCGCCGCCAGCACCGCGATGATCGCCACCACGATCATCAACTCGATCAGGGTGAATCCCGCCGCGCCCACCGGCCGCCGGGTGGCAAAGGGCATACGCCGGGCCGACACCTCAGCTTCGGCGCCCGGCGTTGCCATCCTGCATTCATTCGACATGAGCAATTTCATCATTCATTCCTTTACTGGGCGATCAGCTCACGCCAGGAAACACGCTGCATGATTCCGCCGGAGCCCGAGGTCTTGATGCTGCCGGTGCTGCCGTTGTCGAAGCTCACCAGCATCGTGCTGCCGACGAAGATCGGGTTGTTCGGCAGCGAATTGAAGCCGATGCCGCTGGCCGGAACCTGCTGTCCACCCACCGTGATCCAGTCGGCGGGCTGATTGATCAGGCCGTCGCCATTGAGATCGAAGAAGCTCGACTTCGGGCTGGTGCCGGTGAACGGATCCACCGCCATGATCCAGCCGCGTCCGGACGGATTGCAGATGTCCACGGCCTGCGGGATGCGCGTCGTGGCAATCAACTGGTTGCCCTGGAACTGGTTCGGAGTAACCATCCGTTCGCCCTGGGCAACCGCGTTCGGCGTGTAGGTGACTGCTCCCGTATCGGGGTCCGTCGTGGAACTGGGCGACAGCAGGTTCATGTACCAGCCTGACTTGCCGGACATGTCGGGTGTTGTCGGCGCCTGCGTCACCGCTCGTGCCGGGGCGATTGCCGGAGTTGTCACCAAACCGGTATCGGGGTCCACCACCGCCGCCGTTCCGGGAGTTTCCGCCACGATCGAGCGCTTCACCAGGTCGCTGAGGCCCTTGCTCGAGTCGACCGCCAACCCCGTGGTGCCCGACTGCACGATCAGGCCATACCAGGACTGCGTGCTCGTGGTGACCAGGTCAGCCGTCGACAGATACTGGCCGGTGCCGAAGAACACCCACAGATTGCCGGTGTCCGGGTCCTTGCCGGCAATCATGCCGCCGGTGATCGGCTGCACGTTGTTGCTGGCATCCTTGGCGGTGAACAGCAAGGTGCCGGAACTGGTCGGCGTGGCCGCCGAGCCGTCATTCAGGACGAACGACCACACCTGGCCAAGCCGGTCACCGGCATAGGCCACCGTGCTGATTCCGTCGACCAGGCTGCCAATCCACACGGCCGGTCCAGCCAGGCCATTGCCCGTGCTGGTATCGGTCGTGGTGTGCACCGAGAGGGTGCCGTCAGTGATGGCAAAGTCCAGCAGGGCGGACCTGCCCTGCGCGCTGTTGTAGCCATTGCCCATCAGTACGGACCAGTTGCCATCCGCCGTTTGCGCAATCACCGGCTTGCCGGTCATCTGGCCGATGTAGCCACTGCCGCTCAGGCCATCGCCTGCGGAACGCTCCCACAAGAGCTTGAACGTCGTGGGATCGGTGACGTCGAGCGCATAAATCGTCTTGGCACTGCCGCGACCCGTCGTACCCACCGCGACGGTGTGCCAGGCCGACCCGAAATAGACGTCCGCAACGGTCAGCTCGCCATCGTTGAAATACTGATGCGGCACCGTCAACGTGGTGCCGTAATCCGGGTCGGCCAGGGTTTTCAGCCCATTGGTGATGACGGCCCCCGGCAGGTACGCAAATGTCTCTACGCCCGTGTCGGCGTTGAACATGTGCAGCATGCCGTCATTGGCCGCGACCAATACCTGTGGCGTACGCGAAGAGGCCTGGTTGCTGGCAAACGTGATGTACGACGACGATCCGGCAAAGGTCGAACCGACAAACTGGTTCGCATCGGGCGCGCCGATGTAGATCGGCTGCGAGTCGACGATGTCGCCCAGCGGTGTATCACGATTGCGGAACGTGCCGCCATTCTTCTGCTCGTTCGTCGCATCGCCACGCAGGTAATTGATCATGGCCTGCTGCGCGGTCGTATCGCTGCCCAGCGCCGACTTCTGACCGGCAGAGAGCGAACTCGGGGCACTGAACGTCACCGCAGCCGGACTGGCCGAGGCATTGTAGGTATAGATCTTGCGGCTGCCGAATGCGGGCAGTTTGCTCGCAGCGTTCCACGAGGGCGTCGTCGCCAACGCGCCGGTGTTGGGGTCCACCGAGATGGCCTTCAGGTCACCCTTCCACTTGGCCGTGTAGTAGTTGGCCTGATAGGCGAACGTGCCGGTCTTCAGCTGGGTGGAGTTGGCCGCCAGGCTGGCGCCGGTACCCACACGCTCGGCTGCACGCTTCAGTGCATCTTTCAAACCGCTGGCAAATGCATCGGGGGTGGTGGCGGAGTAGAAGCCACCGTGGCCATTGACGGCAGCATGTGCCATGTCAGCGATGTTGTTGATACTGTCCGACGACGGTGCTGGCCAGCTGAAATTCTTGATCGCTGCGCCGCCATTGGCCCAGCTGAAGATCTGATCGACCGTGGTACCACTGGGCGAAATGTTTACCGGTGTAAACCCAAGGCCCAGGGTAAACGTGGTCATGTGCTGCCAGAACGCGGGGTCCTCGGTACTGGTGGGTACCTCGTTGTCGGTAGGCCGCAGGTCCGTCATCCAGTACTTCATCGCCACGTCGGCCAGCGTATTGGAAGTGCTGCCCAGATACGGCGACGCCGCGATGTACGTATAGCTCTGTCCATTGGGGCCCTGGATCTGGGTCCCGTTGACGTTGTCCACTTCCCCTACGTTGGGCGAACTGCCATTCCAGAAGCCGTCCGTGGTCAGGATCGTGTAGGACTGGCGGCAAGCCAATTCCGGCGTGTTGGACGGGACCGAATCCGACGACATCGTGGTCCACGGCTGGGCGGTCTTGTAGTAGCGGCCAACAGCATCCAGCGACCTGCGCAGCGGTGTACTGCTGCTGGGCCTTCCGTCATTGACCCAGCTCCAGAAATTGGCCTTCTGAGTGCCCGCTGACCCGTCACCAAACGGTGCCACCTGGGCGATGTAATTATTGTTGCTGCCGTATTGAGCCTTGGGTGACGGCAGGCCACTGTCATTGTTGCCGTTGATCGAGCCAAAGCCGACCCGGAACGAAGGGTCAATTGCCACGAAGGCATCCATCAGGCCGCTCTTGGCCATCTGCATGCGCGTGCGGTAGTACGAAAACCAATTCGCCACATTCTGTCGGGTTGTGGCGTCGTCTTTGCAGACGGCCTGATTGCCCGATGACAAAAACGCACAATCTCCAGCCTTGCCAACGTAATTCCTGACGTAAGGGCCGGCCGCAGGTCCCGTGGTATACGTGAAGAAATACTTATCGGCATACACCACGCACTGATTGCTGGAATTCAACTGATCGCCGGAATTGCAGGCCAGGCTGGGGTTGTAATAGCTGTAGGTTCCATTTTTTCTCTGATGACTGCACATCCCGGCGTTGGATCCAGACGTTTCCAGGTTGTCACCGGAGTTGCAATAAGGCGTCGGCGCATACGTGGCACTGGTAGGAACACTGAACTTCGTGAAGTGATCGAACACATCCGTGAAGCGTGTTATATCCACCAGTGACGAATCGCGAAAACCATCTTTATAGGCGCCATCGAGAGCCGGCGAGTTCGGGTAGAAATCCGTGCCATTGGCTTTGGGTGGCGGTGAATACGTGAGACTCGGGTCGTAATACACCCCGTTGTTGTTCGAATTGCGATACCCATCCGTGGTCGTGCTGGTCAGGTAGCCCTTGTCCGGCATGTAATTCCAGTCCATCGAGCCGGAATCGTCCAGCATCAGCACGATATTCGGCGGCAACGGCTTCTGGATGATCAACGGCTGCTGGTCGACCGGGACGGTGGCCGCCAAGGCCGGCGTGAATGCCACACCCAGCAGCCAGACCGACAGGCTCGCGGAGAGCAGCTTGCCGAAGAAGCGGCCTGGGTTGCGGCGCGATGGGGATTTGATATTCATGACTGTGGCACTCTCGAATGGTACGCATGGGAACGCCCATGCACCGATGTCGACGTGTGGCTGGATACTCAACCCTGCTTGACCATGGCCTGCAGCACGACCACTGCGCGATCACCGACCACAGCCGGATCGCCGCTGCGGGCGGTCACGCGGTAGTAGATCGACGTGATGGGCGGTGCGCCGCCACCGTATTGCTTGCTGTTGGCACTCTGGCCATACCCTGTGCTGGCCGTGGGATTGGCCCACTGGCCCATGTTTTCAATGACGTACTGAGGCTGGCTGGCGGCCAGGCTACCCTTCGTGTACTGCCCGGCTGCAGACCCCGCAACCACGCTGTAGATGCTGCCTGACGGCAGCCCCGCATCGTCAAACGGGTTGTTCAGGCAGACCACGCTGGTGGTCTGGCAGTTGCGGGACACCTCGGTGGGATTCGTTGGAATGCGCGCGACAGCAGCCCGCATCGCCGCTTCGGCATTCTGGAACGCGACCTGGCGGTCGTACATGTTGGCCGCCATCTTCTGCTGCATGATGGTCCCGCGAACGGCGGCAATACCGACCAGCGCGATCACCACCAGCAGAATCAGCGCCACGACCAACGCCACGCCGCGCTGCCCAGCGCGCGACGGCGCACAGTCGCGAGCCGACGCGGCGCGACACGACAGGAGGCGGGATGCGTGAGACTGGTTCATATCATTTCACCCGGTTGCGCACAGTGGTGGTGGCCGTGAAAGTTCGCTGGATGGGCTGGACGTCGGTGCCTGCGCGTTTGTCCACACTCTGCAAGGTCAGGGTGACCCGCACGGCGTCGACAACTGCCCAGTTGGTCACTGCAGTGGGAGCCACGAAGGCGGCACTGCCAGCCTGATGGTAGGTAATACCCATGGCGGTGACGTCACGCACCATTTCCTGCGCCTGCGCCGTGGGAACGCCGCCGACGGTTGACACATTCATGCGATACAGCGAGCGGCCACCCGGCGGGTTGTTACCTATGAACCAATCGACCGCAGACAACTTGAACAGCTGCGAATTCGGGCCAAACTCGTAACCATTGCCATTGACACTGCTGCAGTCGGTGGGAAAACCAAGACCCTTGGAGCAATTGCCCGGCGTTCCCGTGCCCGTGTTGTGCACCAACGTGACATTGCTGTTGTTGTAGTTGGTGATCTGCATCAGTGACGCATGATTCGGATCGCAGACCAGGACCACGTCGCCGCTCTGCAGGTCGGAACTGGTCTGGTTGAGCTTGAACTGCGCCGACGTCGGATTGTGGCTTGCCACACTCAAGCCTGTAGCACCACCACCGATCAGGGTCAGCGAGTCGGTACCACTCACCCGGGTTCCTGCCGACGTGCCGGTGGCCACGGCCGGATCGGTCTCGCTGCCGCCGTATCCGCGCAGCGCATTACCCCAGTTGGCCCACCAATCCGTGGCGCCGTTGTTGAGCACATTGGCCACGCGGCCGCTGTTGTCGCAACCGGTCGCGCCCGCATCACGGATGTCGCGCGCCAGCATTTCGAACGCGATGCGCGAGCCGTCCTGCACATCGCCCAGCGCCTGATTGGTGCGGTACGAGCGCTGGTTGGCCAGGAACACACTGACCACCCCGGCAATCACGATCAGGCCCAGCAACATGGCCACCATCAATTCGATCAGGGTAAACCCGGCTGTCGACCCTGAGCGCGGCAACACTCGCCGGGCCATGGTGCGGAAAAGGGAACGCGTGCTCATAGCATGGCCTTGGTGATGACTTTCTGGGCATTGCTGCCACCCACGCCCGCGCGACTGTCATCGAACTGGATGGTGACAGTGCAGTCGCCGGTGCCCTGGCACTGGATCTCGCCGGTGGTGGTGGCCGCCGCACCGAGCGTGGCGCCCAACTGGTTGCACCATTGGCGCAGCTGGTTGTCAGCCAGCGTGGTCGACGCCGACCCGCACGCATTGGCGGTCACCTTGCCGTTGTAGTTGCCACCCCTGGCACTCAAGATGTCGGCCCGCATGGCATCCATGATCGAATAGCTGGCGACCGTCGCCATGCTGCGCGCCATCGCACTGTTGTTGGTCGACATCGACATCGCCTGCAGCGCGGCAATGCCCAGGAAGCCGATGGACAGCACCAATACCGCAATGAGCACTTCGATCAGGCCAACGCCGGACTGCCGCGCATGCAGGCGACGAGCGCGCCAGGACAAGCTTGGGCTGGTGCTGCTGGTCATGGGCAGGCTCCCGACGAGGTGGTGGTTTCGAGGATGGATCCGGCGATCATCTTGATGACGCGATGATTGTCCTTGCTGATCGACGCGGTGCAGATGTCGACCACCGTGCCTTCGTACGGCGCCGTGCTGGCGACGGTGTGTCCCAATCCCTGGCCCGAAAAGCGCAAGGCCGTGACGTTGCCTTTCAGCTGAAGCGGATCCGCGATGCCGGTCGGCCCGGCACGCACCACCGAGGCGGCGCCGCCAGTCAACGCGACCACGGCACCCGTCTGCGTGCCACAGCCCGCACCCAGGGTGTCACCGGTATTGCTTGTGGCCGAGTTGCTGCAGAACTGGGTGTTGGCGTTACGCTTGATCGCCTCCATCCGCGCCGTGTTGATCGCGCCGATCATGTCGTTGGCCGTGGTAGTGAGCTTGTTCGACAGCGTCAGCGTCTTGAAACTCGGCACCGCGATCATGATCAGCACCACCGCGATGGTTACCGTGATCATCAGCTCGATCAGCGTAAAACCGCGCTGGCGCGGACGCGCGACAGCGTGACTCGGCGCGAGCCGGTGCAGGTCGGCGCATTCGGGCTGGCTGGGCTCGATCACCGAGCTGCCCCGCTGGCGCAACGTCAATTGCATGGAATTCTCCCTGGATACCCCTGTCTGCACTGTACCCACCTGCTTTGCCGTGGCCAGCCCCCAGCCGACGAGCGGTAGAAATCGCCCGACAAGCGGGCAGTTGAATGGCAGAAATGGTGAACTGCGTCACCCGTAGCCACGCACGCGGTGATGGTCGCAACGGGGATTCCGAACCGCTATGGTGCTGCCTCGACCCGGTTTCTGCCGTTGTCCTTGGCGTGGTACAGCGCCGCGTCGGCGCGACGAACCAGCGAGACCGCCCCGGTGTCGGTGGACTTCAGCTGGGTCGCACCCAGGCTGATCGACACCTGCAAGTCAGCGCCTCCCACCGCGGGCCGTGCGGATTCCACATTCGCACGCAGACGTTCGGCGACCTGCAAGGCGTGCTCGAGATCAGCGTCCGGCAGCACCACCAGAAACTCTTCGCCGCCCAGGCGACCGATCCGGTCATGCTGGCGCAGGGCGCTTTGGCAGACGTGGACGACGTGCTCAAGCACCTGGTCACCCACAGGGTGCCCATACGTATCGTTGACGCGCTTGAAGTGATCGATGTCGAACATGATCACGGCCAGATCGCGGTTGGCATGACGAGCCTCGTCGACCGCTGCGCGCAAGACGAACTCGATATGGCGGCGATTGGAGATGCCGGTCAGTGCGTCGGTCAATGCAAGCCGGCGCAGGGTGCGGCTATGGCGCAACTGCCGCCACCCCAGCCACAGCATCATCAGCAGCACGACACCGGCCAGCACGATGGCCACGGACTGCCAGCGTCGGACCCGTTCCAGCGCGGCCAGCTGCTGTTCGCTGAGCTTCTGGTCGGCAGCAAGCTTGCGATTTTCCAGCTCGCGCCGCTCGGTATCGAACTGGTAGCTCATCAACGTGGTCAGCTGGGTCTTGGCCATACGTGCCAAGGCATCGTCGGCCTTCATCTTCAGTCGGAGATCGGCGAGCGCGGCCACGGGTTTGCCCAGTGCCTCCTGATTTTTCGACCGGTCGTCGTACAACTCGGCGAGGTAACGCATGTTGTGGCTGCGTTTGACGCTTGCCTCGGCAATCTCGAACTCGCCCGCGGCCAGTTCATGCTGGCCCATGCCCGCGTGTGCTTTGGCCGACTGCAATGCCAGCATGCCCGTGTTGGACTGGTTCGCGACTGCTCGGAACTCCTTGGCGGCGGCATCCACGTGCTGCAGGGCCTCGGCGAAACGCTGCTGCGCATTGCTGCTTTCGGCCAGTGCCAGCAGGGCCGAGCCCGCGCCTTGCCGGGAACCGATCTCACGCGCCAGCGCCAGCGCCTGCTGCAGGGGCGCCACGGCTCCAGCGGGGTCACCCCGTTCAATCGCCAGAAAGCCGAATTCCGCGTTCACCACCATCTGCTCTCGCTTGTCCTGCTTGTCGTGAGCAGACTCCATCGACTGCTTCAAATAGTTGGCGGCCTTGTCGTACTCGCCCAATCGCCTGTAGATCGTGGCAATGCTGATAAGGTTGGATTGCGCCGCCGACGTATTGCCCACGGTCTCGTACAGACGTTGTGCTTCCAGCAAGTCGAACAGCGCTTTCGCTTGCTCGCCCATCAGCGACTGGGCACTCGCGCGCCAGGTCAGGCCATCTGCGATCAGGCGGGCGTTTTCCAGTTTTCGGGCAATCTGGATGCCAGCGTCGTAGGACGGCAAGGCATCGCGTTCGGAGGTGATCTGGCTCTGATAGAGCCCATGGCAAATATGAAAGTTGGATTCCGCCTCCAGGTCGCCTGCCTGACGGGCCCGCTCAATGCCGCGGCCTGCGTAGGCGTAACCGCCATTGACGTCGTCGCTGAACGCAAGAAAGCAGAACATGTATTCATAGCGCCGCTGCCGGTAGGGATCATCAGAGGGCAGCAGCCGGCGCAGCTGATCGAGGGCCTGATCGACCGAAGCGCGGCTGTTGAGGGCGACTTCGCCGTTGTCCAGTTGACGGATGAGCTGATCGAACGCCGCGGTATCGCGCCCGGAATCCTGCGCCAGCGGTCCGGCATGGACGCACGACGCGGCCGCCAGCAGCAACGCCAGCAATCCCGGCACAACACGAAATAATCCGGCCAACACGCCCCCGTAGAAAGTCAACAAGACCCTCCCTGGCCGCACGGCCCACGCCGTCGCCTCGTTATCGGCCGCGCGCCGAAAAACCTTTGAGCAAGCGCGACCGCCCCGTATCCCATGTGCCCGCTTGCGATCCACCAAGTCGGGCGCCCCAACCCGCCATGATCGCCGGGACTCACCGCCTCCGCAAGCATCGCTTGCGCCAGCGCGTCCCGGACCGTAGAATCATCGGCTCTTTGCCGGAATAGCTCAGTTGGTAGAGCGGCGCATTCGTAATGCGTAGGTCGGAGGTTCGACTCCTCTTTCCGGCACCAGATCACGCTGCACCCGAAGCCCCGGATAGCCATGCTGTCCGGGGCTTTTCGTTGCGCTGAGGGCACCCACTGTGTTGCGGCGATGTGGCCCACGCCGTGACGCTGACGGCACCCATGGTGTTGCGCCGACAACATCCATCCTCGTAGGGCGGGCACCGCCCGCCGCTCGGCGCGATCTCGCAGCAAAGGCCGGCGGGCAGTGCCCGCCCTACGATTCCAGATGACGGGCTGATCGGACGGTCGCCGCCGTACAAATCCAGGCTAGAGGCTGGCCGAGCCGTTGCCGCCGACCACGCGCAATTCCTTGGGCAGGGCAAAAGTGATGTTTTCCGGCTCCCCATCCATGTCACGCACTTCGCCGGCACCCCACGACTGCAGGCGTGCGATCACGTCGCGCACCAGCTTTTCCGGAGCGGAGGCACCGGCGGTGACGCCGATCCGACTCACCCCGTCGAGCCAGCTCCGCTCGATGTGCTCGGCGCCGTCGATCAGGAACGAGCGCACACCCTGCTTTTCGGCCAGTTCGCGCAGCCGGTTGGAGTTGGAGCTGTTCACCGAGCCGACCACCAGCATCAGGTCCACCGCGTCGGCGAGCCGGCGCACGGCATCCTGGCGGTTCTGCGTGGCGTAGCAGATGTCATCCTTGCGTGGGCCCTCGATGGCGGGAAATCTGGCGCGCAGCGCCCCGATGATCGCCTTGGTGTCGTCCACCGACAGCGTGGTCTGGGTAACGTAGGACAGCGCCTGCGGGTACGCCGGCGCCAACACCGCGACATCCTCCAGCGACTCCACCAACAGGATCTCGCCGCTGTTGTCAGGGTTCCACTGTCCCATGGTGCCTTCGACTTCCGGATGCCCGGCGTGTCCGATCAGTATCACGCTGCGGCCGACGCGACCCAGTCGCGCCACTTCCATGTGCACCTTGGTGACCAGTGGACAGGTCGCATCAAACACCTTGAGGTGTCGCCGGTCGGCCTCTTCGCGCACGGCCTGCGCCACGCCATGGGCGCTGAAGATCACCGTGGCGCCGTCGGGCACTTCATCCAGCTCCTCGACGAACACCGCACCGTCGGCACGCAGCTTGTCGACTACGTAACGGTTGTGTACCACCTCGTGCCGCACGTAGATCGGCGCGCCGTAGGATTCGAGCGCCCGCTCGACGATGGCAATGGCACGGTCGACGCCGGCACAGAACCCACGGGGATTGGCGAGCAGGATGTCCATACGCAGTCTCGTGACCTGGTCCCTCCCCCGCCGGCGGGGGAAAGGTGGAGGGGGTCTGCCCCTCAGCTGCCCTCCCTTGCACGCAAGGACAGGGCGTGATTGCCGATTATCGCACGCCGTCCCCGGACTTGCCGGTGAACATGCCGAACACGATCAGCATCACGGCGCCCACGGTGATGCCGCAATCGGCGAGATTGAACACTGGGTAGTTCCACTGCCGGAAATACACGTGGATGAAGTCGGTAACCTGCGCCGCGTGCAGCCGGTCGATCAGGTTGCCGACCGCGCCACCCACGATCAGCGCCAGTGGCAGGCTGGTGCGCCAATCGCGCCGCGACGTGCGCCCCAGCCAGACCACCAGTACCGTGGTAATGGCCACGGCCAGCAGTACGAAAAACCAGCGCTGCCAGGCAGCGCCGTGCGCCAGGAAGCTGAACGCGGCTCCGCTGTTGAATGCCAAGGTCCAGTTGAGGAAGCCGGGAATCACTGGATGCGGCACGCCTGCCGGTTGCAGCGCGTGCAGCGCCCACCACTTGGTCAGTTGGTCGAGCGCGAGAAGGGCAGCGGACAGCCACAGCCAGGCGAGTGCGTTGGGTTTTTGGGTCATGGACGCTGGAGACTCGGATGTATGGAAAGTGTTGGCCCCTCCGCTGCAATACAGCTGGAGGATGGAAAGGAATTCGCTTTCGACGTTGGGAGATCAGACCAGAAGCCTACCCTCCCGGGCCCTGCTTTGCTGGCGGTGCCTTGATCACACCCTGCATTGACGCAGAAGAATCGGCGGGCAGTGCCCGCCCGACGGGGCGGTCGCTTGATCACATCTTGCATTGACGCAGAAGAACTGGCGGGCAGTGCCCGCCCTACGGTGCGGCGAC